>NZ_JBSPTN010000003.1:0-372533 GCF_053850495.1 Pseudomonas sp. CFBP 5748 | reverse complement strand
ACCGGTAACGACACCTACATCGTCGACAACCTCAAGGATGTTGTCAGCGAGACCAGCACCCTGGTTAGCGAAATCGACAATGTACGCTCCTCGGTGAGCTGGAGCTTGGGCGCCAACCTGGAAAACCTCACGCTGACCGGCACCGCGCACCTCAATGGCACCGGCAACGCCCTGGACAACGTGCTGACCGGCAACGCCGGGAACAACGTATTGAATGGTGGTGCTGGCAGCGACCAGCTCGACGGTGGCGTGGGCAATGACACTTATGTGGTCGACAACCTCGGCGATACGATCATCGAGCGAGGCGCCTCGCTCACCGAAATCGACAGCGTTATCTCGTCGATCAGTTACACCCTTGGCAGCAATCTTGAGGTCCTGACCCTCAGCGACAGTGGCAGCATCAACGGTACCGGCAACGCACTGAACAACCGCATCACCGGCAACGCCGGCGCCAACGTTCTGGACGGCGGTGTGGGTATCGACACCCTGATCGGTGGTGCCGGCAACGACACCTATGTGGTCGATAACCTCAAGGACCTCGTCAGCGAAACCAGCACCCTGGCCAGCGAAATCGATACCGTGCGCGCCTCGGTGACTTGGAGCCTGGGCGCCAACCTGGAAAACCTCACGCTGACCGGCATCGCCCACCTCAATGGCACCGGCAATGCGCTGAACAACGTGCTGACCGGTAACGCCGGCAATAACCTGCTCAACGGTGGCGTCGGGCGGGACACGCTGATCGGCGGTGCCGGCGACGACATTTATATGCTCGACAACCTCGGCGACAGCGTCGTTGAGCTCGCCAACGAAGGCCGCGACCTGGTGCGCACGACGGTGAGCCATACCTTGTCCGCCAACGTCGAAGATGGACAACTGTTAAGCGTCGCCGCCCTCAGTCTGGTCGGCAACGCTTCGGACAACAGCCTGATCGGCAACGCCGGCGCCAACGTGCTCAATGGCCTGGACGGTGCGGACACCCTGGACGGTGGTGCCGGTATCGACACCCTCATCGGTGGTACCGGCAACGACACCTACATCGTCGACAATCTCAAGGACATCGTCAGCGAAACCAACACCCTGGCCAGCGAAATCGATACCGTGCGCTCTTCGGTGAGCTGGAGCCTGGGCGCCAACCTGGAGAATCTCACGCTAACCGGCGCTGCCCACCTCAATGGCGCCGGCAACGGTTTGGACAACGTGCTGACCGGCAACGCCGGGAACAACGTATTAACCGGTGGGGCAGGCAACGATCAACTCAACGGCGGTGCCGGCAATGACTCGCTGAACGGCGGAATGGGTACTGACACCATGACCGGTGGCGATGGCGCCGACCGGTTTGTTTTCAGCTTCTTGAATGAGTTGGGCCTGGGAAGTGCCCGCGACACTATTTTCGACTTCAGCAGACTTCAGGGCGATAAGGTTGACCTGTCGAAACTGGATGCCAATGCCCCGACGCTGCTGTTTGAAAAGTTCACTTTCATCGATTCGAATGACTTCACGGGTGCAGGGCAACTGCGCTTCGTCGATCAAGTGCTTTCCGGCAACGTCAACGGCGATCTGGGAGCGGATTTCGAGATCCAGTTAGTGGGTGTCAACACCTTCACCGCCAATGACTTGGTCGCTTGATAAAGCGGCCTTGCGTCCCGTTGCGGTAAATCCAAGGCATGGGGGAGGGATCCCCCTGAGCCATTGAGTTTATACCGACGCCCTGACCACCAGCGGGCAATCCACGGGCTGGGCACCCGACACCTCGAGGCTTTCGATCAGGTGTCGGGCCGCCTGGCGCCCGATCTCGTAGTACGGCAGCTGTACCGTTGTCAGTGGCGGGATGAACAGTTCGGCGATACCGATCATGTTGTCATAGCCGAGCACGGCGACGTCCTCGGGAATCTTCAGGCCGCGTCCCAACAACAGCTGATAGGCACAAAAGGCAATGCGGTCGTTGCCGCAGATCAGGATGTCGAATTGGGGGCGACCCTCGATAATGTGCCGGTCGAGGATGGCAGCGGTTTCGCCATAGGCATCGTGATCAGAAAGGTCGTATTGCAGCAGGGCTTCAGGCGCCAGCCCGGATGCCTGACAGGCACGCCGCAGGCCTGCCTGGCGCAGGCTCCAGGCCACACTCTGTTTTGGCAGATTGATGCACAGCGGGCGCCGATAGCCTTGGCTCAACGCATGATGCACGGCTCGATACTGCCCCGCTTCATCATCGGGCACGTAACTGACCAGGCGACTGTCATCGGCCAGGCAATTGGCGAGCACCAGCGGTTTGCTTTTCAACCGCTCGGGAATGCTCACCTGGCGTAACCCCATGGCGCTGAAGATCAACCCGTCGGGACGGTGCGACAGCATCAGGTCGATGTTCTGGTCGGTGGGCGGGTTGCTCAGCAAGTTGAGGATAAAGACATTCCAGCCCGCTTGTTGCGCGGTCTGTTCGATGGACAGCAGCAGCTCGACCGCGAAGGGGGTGGTCGCGGTGTCCAGTGCGAACACACCAATGGTTCGCGCCTGGAGGTTGTCGCCGCGCATCCTGCGCGCCGACAGGCTCGGTACGAATTGCAATTCGTCAATGGCGCGACGCACCCGCTGGAGGGTTTCGGGGCTCAGTTTTTCCGGGGTATTGAGCGCTCGAGAAACCGTCATCAGGGACACGCCGGCCAGCTGTGCAACGTCTTTCACTGAAGTCATGCGAGGTGCGGCCAGTCAGGTTGACGCAGAATCATGACACAGGGCCCGGGCTTCTCGCGACTCGAATGACGATGCTCATAGCCACCCCGAGGCCAAAGGCCATGCGTGGGTGATGGAGACGTCCCCGCCAGTCCCGCTTGCGAGCAACTTCACCCCCAGGCTGTCGGGCTGAGGGTAGATGCGGCTGCTGAGACTGAAGCGCCCGCTTTCCTCAAACACCTCGATGGACGAGCGGTCCAGAAACACACGCAGTTGCAGATGCTCTTGCCCCCGGTCGATCGCCACACTGCGCTGACCGCTCACTTGTGCCCCCGAACGACTGCGGTCGAGCACCAGGCGCCGCAGTGACGCATCGTAGTAAAGCAGGGTGTATTCATCGCCATCGGCACTGCAGCGCAGGGCGATGCCCAGCGTGCCTTCGGTGCAGTCGAGTAAATCCAGCTGCACATGGATCTCGAGCCTGTCGCCATTCACTTGCGGTACCCACCGACTGCCTGATTCACCCCACGCAGGCGTGCTTGGCAACGGCGCCTTGCGCAACGCCGTCAGTTCCCGGGCCGGGAATACCCTGAGGCGATCAGCATGCAATTGCAGCTCGCGTGGCAGTCCGAGCATGCCGCACCAGTGATGAGCCTGGCTTGGCATCGGGCTTTCCCACATGTCGAGCCAGGCCCACACCAGGCGCCGACCATCGGCGGCCACCAAGGTTTGCGCGGCATAGAAATCGTGGCCGTTATCCAGTTCGATAAACGGCCCGCCGCTGAAATGCCATTCGCTGTCGAGTTGGCCTACTCGATAACCGGTGTGGTACTTGTTGAGCCGGTCGTAACCCTCGGGCTGCATGCCCTGGGGGGAGTACAGCAGTACATCGCGGCCATCGAGTTGGAACAGATCCGGGCACTCCCACATGTAGCCATCGCCCTCGTTGCCGCTGGACACGTAATCAAGGAATTCCCAGGCGTGCAGGTCCGTGGAACGGTACAGCGGGAGCAGCGGCGTATCGTCCAGACGGGCGCCGGCAATCAGGTACCAATGGTCATTTTCCTTCCAGACCTTGGGGTCACGAAAGTGCATGATCGCGTCTTGCGGCGCAGTCTCGATGACGGCGCCGTGCTTGACGAACCGGATGCCGTCGACACTGGTGGCCAGGCACTGGACTTGACGGATCTGGCGTTCGTCACCCACTTCCCCCAGCCAGGTGTGCCCGGTGTAGATCAACGCCAGGGTATCGCCACACACCACCGCGCTGCCGGAAAAGCAACCGTCGCGGTCAAAGTCATCGCCCGGCGCCAGCGCGATGGGCAGGTGTTGCCAATGGACCAGGTCGGCACTCTTGGCATGCCCCCAATACATCGGGCCCCATTTCGCATCGAAGGGGTGGTGTTGATAGAACACGTGATACTCGCCCTGGAAGTACACCACGCCATTCGGGTCGTTCATCCAGCCCACCGGTGGGGCCAGATGATAATCGGGGCGATAGGCGTCGATGACGCGAGACAGGCCATCCTTCAGCGCCTGCTGCGCAAGTTCAAGGGCTGCGGACATTGGAGCACTCATGGCATTTACAGACACAGTCATAGGGCGCCTGCTCGTACCGAGCGCAGGATGGCGTCATCCGACGGGTTTTCAGTGGCTTTTGGGGGGCGGCTCAAGGCCCTGCCGTCGACATCGAACAGGTGCAGGTTATCGGTCTCCAGCTGCAATTCGACCCGATCTCCCACGCGCCATCCGGCGTTGACCTCACAACGACAGATCAGCGGTTCTTGCTGACCGGTATCGAGGTGCACATAGGTTTCGCTGCCCAGGTATTCGACAACGGTCACGGCGACGCCAGCGCTGCCTTGCGCTGCCTTGAGCGATACATGTTCCGGGCGGATCCCCAGGCTCAGTTGCGTGTCCGCCACCAGGCCCGAGCTGTCGAAGGGCAGGGAAGCCTTCCCCAATACGAGGCTTTCAACCAGGCTGGTTTCGCCAGGCGTGTGCAGGAACGCTGGAAGAAAATTCATTCTGGGCGACCCCAGGAAACCGGCGACAAAGCGCGTGGCCGGGCGTTCATAGAGCTCACGTGGCGAGCCGACCTGCTCGATACGACCGCCATTGAGCACGACAATCTTGTCGGCCAGGGTCATTGCTTCGACCTGGTCGTGGGTGACGTAGATCATGGTCGTGCCCAATCGGGCATGCAGCCGGGCGATTTCGTTACGCATCTGCACCCGCAACGAGGCGTCCAGGTTGGACAGCGGCTCATCGAACAGCAAAATGTCCGGCTCCCGCGCCATGGCCCGGCCCATGGCCACGCGCTGGCGCTGTCCGCCCGACAACTCCTTGGGCTTGCGTTGCAGCAGTCTATCCAATTGCAGGATTTGCGCGGTTTTCAGCACACGCTCACGCAGGCTGGTCTTTTCAGTCTTGGCCAGTTTGAGACCAAAACTGATGTTGTCGTAGACGCTCATGTGCGGGTAGAGCGCATACGATTGAAACACCATGCCGACGCCACGCTCGCGCGGTTCCAGGTCGTTGACCCGGCGTCCATCGATCAGCAGGTCGCCGGCGCAAATGGAGTCCAGTCCGGCGATCAGTCGCAACAGGGTCGACTTTCCGCAGCCCGAAGGACCGACGAACACCACGAATTCACCCGCGGCGATTTCCAGGCTGACGTCGCGAAGAATGCGCATGCCGCCCAGTTGTTTGTTCACGTTGTCCAGTTTCAACTTGATCACGATGCTGTTCCTTCTTGTCTTTGTTGGGCATCAACCCTTTAACGCGCCGGTAGTGAGGCCGGAAACGATTCGGCGCTGGAAGATCAGCACCAGAATCACCAATGGGACGGTGACCAGCACCGAAGCGGCCATCAACAGCCCCCAAGGCAACTCATGGGAGCTGCCGCCGGAAATCAGGGCGATGGCCACCGGCACCGTGCGTTGCGTGTCGGTGAGGGTGAAGGTCAGGGCAAACAGGAACTCGTTCCACGCGGCAATGAACGCCAACAGGCCAGTGGTGACCAGCGCGGGCCAGAGCAGCGGCAACAGCACGCGGGTCAGGGTGACCCAGGGTGAGGCACCATCCATGATCGCCGCCTCTTCCAGTTCATGGGGCAGTTGGCCCATGAACGTGGTCAGTACCCAGACGGTGAAGGGCAGGGTAAAAATCGTGTAGCTCAGGATCAGCGCCCAGGACGTGTTGTACAGTCCCAGGACACGGATCACCTCGAACAACCCCGACAGCACCGCGACCTGGGGAAACATCGACACGCCAAGGACCAGCATCAGCACCGTGCCACGTCCACGAAACTTCACCCGGCCCAAGGCATAGGCGGCGGTCAGGCTGAGGAACAGCGCCAGCGCGACCACACTCAGCGCAACCACCAGAGAGTTACCGATCGCCCGCAGGAACGAGGCTTGGTGGAGCACGGCGGCATAGTTGGAGAAGTCGGGGTTGTCGATCCAGTAGCTCACCTGGAACAAGGCGCTGGATGACTTCAGTGAAGTCACGATGGCGTAGTAGAAAGGGAAGACCGCATACAGCAGCAAAATCCCGATCAGGCACCAGAATCCGACGCGCAGCAGCGCTTTTTTCAATAGGCGCGGGCTCATGAGCGAACCTCCATTTGACGGCGTCCGAGGTACAGGTAAGCCATGGCGATCACCGCAACCACCAGAAACAGCAGGGTCGAGGCCGCGCTGCCGTAGCCAACATCCTGGAACTCCACCAGATGCTGGCGGGCGTAGACCGACATGCTCATGGTGCTCGACGAATTCGAGGTCAGCACATAGATGACGTCGAACACCCGCAAGGAGTCGAGAATGCGGAAGATCGCCGCCACCAGCAACGCCGGCATCAGCAGTGGCAGCGTGACCCGCCAGAACACCTTCAGCGGATGAATGCCGTCGACGCGGGCGGCTTCGTAGCAATCGCCCGGCAACATCTGCAAGGCCGCCAACATCAGCAGCGTGACGAACGGGACGGTCTTCCAGACGTCGACGATAATCACTGCCCACATCGACAGGTCCGCGTCTGCCGTCCAGGCCAGGGGCGCGTCAATCAGGCCGGCGCCCAGCATCAGATGATTGATGATGCCGAACTGGTCGTTGAGCATCCATGACCAGATCTTCGCCGAGACAATGGTGGGTATCGCCCAGGGAATCAGAATCAATGCCCGCACCAGGGCGCGTCCGGTGAACTTGACGTTCAGCAGCAGCGCCACCAACAGCCCCAGCACCATTTCCAATCCCACTGAGACCACGGTGAAATGCAGGGTGTTGCGCACGGCGTTCCACCATTGTGGATCGACCAGGATGCCTGACCAGCCGGAGCCGCTGTGGAACAGGTAATTGCTCAAGCCCACGAAGGTTGCATCACCGGTGTCCGCCAGGCTGGCGTCGGTCAGGCTGAACCAGAATGTGCGCAGCAGCGGCCACGCCGCCACCAGGGCCAGACACAGCAACATTGGTGTCAGAAACAGCCAGGCGGCGCGAACCCGGCGGCGTTGTACCGGCGTTTCCCGGGTGAGCAACAGCTCATCATCGGGGGCCAGGGTAGTGGAGACAGACATGGTGATTTCCTTCCTTGTGGCTTACCAGTTCCGGCGTTTGATGCGCGTCAGTTCGCTTTCCAGTTCGGCCAGCGCCTGCTCGACAGGCCGCTCGCCCGCCAACACGCCGTGGACTTGGTCGAAGAACGCATTGGAGACCCGTGGATAGCGATCGGCGGTGATGGCGGCGGGGCGCATGACCCCGTCATTGAGAATGCTGTGCAGTTGGCTGTAGTAAGGCATCGCCGCGAGTAACTCGGGATCTTGATAAAGCGACTCGATCACCGGGTTATAGGCGCCGACCAGGGCACGATGTTTCTGCTGTTGAGCACTGCTCAGGTAGCTCACCAATTCTGCGGCCAGCTTGGGGTTGGCGCTGTAGCGCGACACCGCCAGGCCCCAGCCACCGAGGGTGGACGCGTGGGTGCCCGTCTCGCCACCGCGGGGCAGGGGTGCGACGCCGACCTTGTCTTTTACGACGCTGTCCGGGCTTTGCACCAAGGCCCAGACATACGGCCAGTTACGCATGAACAGCGCATTACCCGACTGGAATACGCCACGTCCTTCTTCCTCGGTGTAATTGAGTACACCGCGTGGGGAAATGTCGCCCACCCAGCTTTTCGCCAGAGTCAACGCCGCTCTTGAGGCCTGGCTGTTGACCACGATGTCGCCTTGCGAATTGACCAGCCCGCCTTGCGGTTGGCTGCTGATCCACTCCAGCGCATTGCACGTCAGGCCCTCGTAGGCCCGACCTTGAAATACGTAACCCCAGGCATTGGCGTTCCCGGCGCTGCGTTCGGCCTGTTGAACTTCCCTGGCCGTAGCGGTCATTTGCTCCCAGGTCTGCGGCACCGGCTTGTGGTACTTCTCAAGCAAGTCCTTGCGGTAATACAGCAGGCCCGAATCGGTGAACCACGGCATGGTTACCAGCCGTCCGTTTACCGTGGCGTTATCCACCTGGGCCTTGAAGTAGCCCTGGGTCGCGTTGGCGGGAAGCACCTCGCGCAGGTCCAGCAGATGTTTGGCCAGCATCCCCGGCCACACCATGTCGATTTGAATGATGTCGATGTCGCTGGACTGGGCGCTGAGGATCTGTTGGTAGAACGACAACCGCTCGGTCGCCGAGTTAGGCGTGGACACCACTTCGACGCTGTTGCCGGTCTGCTTCGACCATGTCTCGACAGCCTCCTTGCACAGTTGCAATTCAGCCCCCACCGCACCGCAGGAGATCGTCAGATTGGCGGCAGTCGAAAGGGATGGAAGCCCGACACAAAGGCCGAGCAGCGCAGCAGGAAGGAGCGTTTTGAGCTGTTTCATAAAGCCCTCTTTATTTTTGTTTTTAGAAAAGTTAACGTTAACATCGCCAAATGTAGCAGCGTATTTGCGATGAGGCATCCTTTTTTTCGCGGTTCTTGGACAATCCAAAAGCCAAGGGAAAAGACAGTCGCGGGACAAAAAAATAAAAACAAAACAGGGAAATCCACATGCAGAAAGCATCAAGCTGGCTTCTCGCAGGCGTGCTCGGCACCTCGGCGGCCACCTCTCAAGCTGCGACGCTGGAAGAACGTATGGCTGCGTTCGAAGCCCGTGCCAGCGCAGCGGAAAAGCGCGCCGCCGCAGCCGAACAGCAAACCCAGGCGCTGGCCAGGGAGCTGCAGCAACTCAAACGCGCCACGCCTGCCATCCAACCTGTGGCGTCCACGGCGACTGTTACGAACCCCACGCTGGACACGCGGTTGGCAAACCTCGAAGCCCGCCAGCAAAGCATGGAAAAGCAGGGCAGTAGCGCACACCTCACGGATGGGTTCAGCTTCAAGGGTTACGCTCGTTCCGGATTGTTGGTCAATGATGGCTTGGGCGGTGGTCGCGGCGGTCCTTATACCACTCCGGCCGGCTCTGTCGGTGGCGCTGTCGGGCGACTCGGTAACGAGGACGACACCTACATGCGCATCGATCTGTCCAAAGAAATGTACGCGCAGAACGGCACCCGTTCCAAATTCACGGTATCCATCGCCGATGGCGTGGAAAGCTCCAATGACTGGACTGCCGACGAAAGCGACCTGAACGTGCGCCAGGTGTTTACCGAACTCGATCATATCGCTGCCTTCAAGGGAAACTCGGTGTTTGAAAACGCCACCCTGTGGGCAGGCAAGCGTTTCGATCGAGACAATTTCGATATTCACTGGCTGGACTCGGACGTCGTCTACCTGGCTGGCACCGGGGGCGGAATCTACGACGTGCAGATGAATAAGAATTGGCGCTCGAATTACTCGTTGATCGGACGAAACTACGGCGAGTTCAGTGAGGGCGGCGTCAATGCCGATGTGGAAAGCTACGTCCTGACCTCCAACCAGTTTTTCGACAATGGCCAGTGGCAGTGGATGTTCAACGCCATCGGTGCCAAGGAAAACGACATCGGTACTCGTAGCAATGAAGCGGGCCTGACGCCTGCCGATTCGGGCTTGCACAGCATGGTGGCCAACCATCAGAAGAACTTTTTCGGCAGGGAAGGTTTCACCAAGGCGGCGCTGCTCTACGGGCAAGGCCTGGGGGCAGAGGTCAAGAACATTGGCGCGGATGGCGAACTGATCGACGATGCCCGCGCACTGCGCCTGGCGCTCTACGGTGAAACACCTATCGCTCCCGGCTGGCGCATCGGTCCCAGTTTACTGGCCGAACAGAGCAAGGATCGATACGTCAAAGGCGATGACTACCGCTGGATGACACTGAACGTGCGCCTGGCCAATGAAATCAACAGCAATTTCGAGATGGCCTACGAGATGAGCTGGCAGACCATGGACCTCGATCCCAAGGGCTACATGCAACGCAATGCGGTCAACGGTAACTTCTGGAAGTTCACGGTTGCCCCGACCTTCAAGCCTGATTTCGGGGACCTTCTCACACGCCCCGAACTGCGTGTGTTTGCCAGTGTCATGGACTGGTCCTCGGATCTGGACAGATACAGCACCGCGGATTCCTTCGGCAAGTCTGACTTCAACGCAGGCGGCGTGTGGCAATACGGCATACAGATGGAAACCTGGTTCTAACTGGAAGGGCATCTTCTTCGCAAGCAGAGGATGCCGCTCAACCCTCCATCAGCGCCAACCGGAACTTGCTCGGGTTGGCCCCGAACACTTTCAGCATCAACCGGCGCAGGGCGGTGGGGTCCTCGTAACCGACTTGCGCCGCGACCTGTTCGATCGTCATCCGGCTGGTCTCGATCAACATGCGGGCTCGATTGAGCCGCACGCTTTGCACAAGCGCCAGCGTGCTCTTGCCCGTGGCTGCCTGCACGTGCCGTGAGAGCGTTCGCGTAGACATGGCAAATTCATCCGCCAGTGCGGCCACGCTTGGAAGGTTCGGCAACGCTGATTCGATGCGTTGGGTCAGGCGAGCAATCAACTCGTTGCCGTTGGAAAGCATCATCGGAACGATGAACGGTGACTGAGCCTGGCGACCATCAATCAAGAGCACACGACCCACTTCGTCCGCCAGCGGGGCTCCAAAGCGCGACCGCAACAAATGAAGCATCAAATCGGTTTGCGCGAAGGCCGCTCCCGCCGTTATGACCGGGCCATCGGCGCACACCATCCGATCCACGTCGACAACGCAGCGTGGCTCGAGTTGGCGCAACTCTGCGGCCAGCCACCATGAAGTTGTCACTCGGCGATTCATGAGCAACTGCGCAGCCTGCAGCAGAAAAACCCCCGTGCACGATGCCGCTACTGAGCCGCCGTGAGCTCCATGCGCCTTGACGGCCTCGATCGCGCGGTGCCCAGCGTCGCTCGCCAGCCGTCCTGCTAGGTCATGGGCACTCTCGACACCCAACCCCGGAACGATCCAGGTGCTCTGATCGGTGAGCACTGCGCGGGGTATCGGTGTCGCTTCGACGCTCAATCCACCACTCAACGCGACCGACTTGCCGTGCGCAGAAACGATGCGCCAGGTCGGACGAGTCACCTTAAGCCGTGGCGCTAGCGTGACTGCGGCATTCAAGATATCCAGGGTTGCCGCGACGCTGGTCGCATAGGCCCCAGGAAGGACCAGGAGGGTGAAATCGTGCATTGTCTTAAAAGGCCTGAAAGGAGTCATATCGGACACTGTAAGCCTACAGCTTCTCAGCGCCTAATGCCGTACACCTCAACCACTGGAGCGGTTCATGCCTAATGTCCTTTTAAAAATACCGAAGGGTTCTTTCCCTGGTGAAGCGCGATCGACCTTGGTCCGCCGCATCAACGCGGCCGCCGCCCTTGCAGAGCGGATTGCGGACGATCCGAAGAAGCGATTCTTGTGTTGGGTGGTTGTCGAGGAGGTTGAGCCTGGAGGTTGGACCTGTGGCTCCGTCGATGTGACCTCGCAAATGCTGCCCTGCATGGCCATGGTCTACGTACCGGCCGGGGTACTGGATGCGGTCTCAAGGGCCAGCTATGTCGAGTTGATGCACGGCGCTTTCACGCAAGCGCTGCCTGTCGATGACAAACGCCAATTGGTGACTTCGATCGTGCTGCACGACGTGGCTGACGGCGCGTGGGGAGCCAATGGCGTCATCTGGAGCCTGCCCCTCTTCGCCAAAGCAGCAGGGTATGAGCATCTCCAGCATCTGGCCGCGGCCATCTGAAAGGGCGCCGGGCCTTCGGGCCTGGCAACCTCACGCCCGCTGGCAAAGCAGCCGGTCTGCTGCAATTCATGCGATGCTTCTGCGCAGCGGATGCAGGCATCCGTAAGTCGCTGCAGCTCGATACTCAAAAGGCATACTGACCTGTTTGCCTGAGGCGTCTACAAGCGGGAGCGGATAACCCGCTCATCCGAACCGGAGAAAAACAATGACATTCAAGGCTCTGCTCGCAAGCAAACCCGGCGATGCAATCGCGACCCACCTGGTCGACTTCCAGGACGAGGACCTGATGCCGGGCGACGTGACCGTTGTGATTGAGTATTCGACCGTGAACTACAAGGATGCCTTGGCCCTGAGTGGTCGTTCGCCGGTCATTCGCCAGTTTCCGTTGATCCCGGGCATTGATTTCGCCGGTATCGTCGAGACCTCCAGCCATCCCGGTTTCGCGGCCGGCGATCGGGTGCTGGTCAACGGTTGGGGGCTGAGCCAGACCCACCATGGTGGCTTCGCGCAGAAAGCGCGGGTGAGTGGCGACTGGCTAGTGAAGGTCCCAGAAGCATTTTCAACCCAGCAAGCCATGGCCATCGGCACTGCGGGCTACACGGCAATGCTCAGCGTGCTGGCGTTGGAGCATGGCGGCCTGAGCCCCGAGCGCGGCGATATCCTGGTGACTGGTGCCAGTGGCGGTGCCGGCTCGGTGGCGATCGCGCTGTTGTCGGGCCTGGGGTATCGCGTGATCGCCTCGACCGGGCGGCAAGAGGAAGCCGACTACCTGCACGAGCTCGGTGCGGCGCAGGTCATCGATCGTCGGACCCTGTCCGAGGCAGGCGCCCCGATCGGCAAGGAACGCTGGGCGGGCGTCATCGATTCTGTCGGTAGTCATACCCTGGTCAATGCATTGGCACAGACCCAATACCGGGGGGTTGTCGCCGCCTTCGGTTTGGCCCAGGGGGCAGATCTGCCAGGGTCGGTGCTGCCGTTCATCCTGCGTAACGTAACCCTGGCCGGTATCGATTCTGTCAATGCGCCCCAGAGTGCCCGTGTGCAAGCATGGTCACGACTGGCGCGTGACCTTGACGTGGACAAGCTTGCCCGCACCACCCAAGTCGTGGGCCTGGCTGAAGTTCCGGCAATCGCCGGTCGGGTGCTGGAAGGGAAGGTTCGCGGGCGCACCGTCGTGGATGTGAACGCCTGATTCTTTCGGCGAGCCGATTCCCATGACGGCATCTCAGCGTAAACACTGGCGCCCTGGGGTGCTGTTGATCACTTCATGTCTCTGGCCTGCACCCACAACACTGCGTCTTGCGACAAGGGCTTGCCCATGTGGGTCTTCGTTGTACCGATGTCGAGCGCCGCGATGCCCCACCAGCCGGCCCGGGGCAGGCCAATGGTCACGATGCCTTGGGCGTCCGCGTAGGTGCTCAGGGCTTTGAATGATGCTTGAGGTGCCGTCACATAGTCTTGCTGGCCGAAAGCGTTTTTTTCGAGATCAACGGAATGGTTGACGTATTCGATTTCGATTTCGGCGAACGGAACAGGCTTGCCATCGGCCAGCACCACCGCGCGGAACACACCTCCCGTCCAGTTGGCATAAGGCTTGTTCAGTGGCTGGATCTCCACCGGCAACCCTTGTGGCTCTGACCAATTTCCGGGGACTCCACCCACGTTCACGATCAACTTGGTGAACTGTTGGATGTAGACATCTTCTTCAGTTTCCAGGTAAGGCTCGGGTTCGAGTACGAAGATATGGTCACCCAGTGAACGCACCAACTCCCGTGGAATCGAGGCACGATAGGCCGGCGTCCGGTTGTCGCGACTCTGCCACTCGATGGAACGCAAGTATTTGCGCAGGTCGATTTTCTCCCCGCCGTGGGAGCTGATGTGGTTGAAGGCGCGAGGTGTACCCATGGCCATGGTGGGGCCGCCGGAGAAGGGGTGGGTGAACACCAGCGCGAACTCGAGATTTTCCGCACGCTGCAGCGCCGTTTCTTCCACGTAGAGCATCTGGAAATGGGCATGCGCAGCGCCGGCCAAGCCAGTGAATGTCGTAGCGGCAAGGGCTTGGAGCAGTTTTCGTTTGAACGTCATGGTCGCTTTCACCTTGAAATGTCGGAAGACTGAATCGTGAGCTCATGGCCGGCGCCACCGAGGAACACCACGGAGTAGTTTCCTGTGGGGGGCTGGAACGTATAGGTGTTGTCCTTGCCGACTTCGCCTTCGAGCAACACTTTGTTGCTTGGGTCCTGGACATGGATTTTTCTGCCGTTGGCCGAGCTGCCATCGGTGAAGCCCGCCTCGCACTTCACCTGGTTATCGCCCTCGATGTAGCAATCGAAGACGGGACCATGGGCGAAGGTCGCCTGGCAGAACGCCAGAGCGCCTGCCATCGCTATTCGCAGTGCTGAACCTATGGGTTTCATAACGCCTCGCCGTCAAGATCGATCATTGGGCAGGCGACTGGCCGTCGCCTCTCGTGTTGTCGTTGCTCGTCGCGGCGAAGGCCGCCAGCAAGGCTTGCAGGTTCGAGCCCAGGAGCGCTTCGTATCCGTTGGCCGTGTCGGCGAGTATTCCCGGGTTGCCCGTATCGAGTACCAACAACCGCGCGCCCCCGTCCTCGATGGCTTTGACGATCTTGGCGTCCGGTGCCCACTTGTGGACCACCACGCGAATGTCGCGCTCGCGCAGGTAATGGGTCAGCGCGGCGTAGTCAGGGTCGCTCCAGTCGATGTCCTGTCGGACGAACCAGCCGTCGACAAAGACGCCGAATTCGCCGAACAGGTAGATGAACTCATTGGCCAGCGACAGCACGCGCAGATCCGGCACCGCCGTCAGGCGGGTACCGTAGTCAGCCTTGAGCCGGCGCAAACGGTCTTCAAGTGCGGCGAGGTTGTGCTGTATTCGCGGCGCATCGGCGGGGGCCAGGCGTTCCAGGTCGGTGGCGATCAGTGCCGACATGCGCATGGCGTTGACGGGACCGAGCCAGGCATACGGCGACGGGCCCTCTTCGACATCGCTCGCCGCGGCCCAGGGAACGTCGCTCGACGGTACGCGGGTCACCGCCACGCTGGGTTTAACGGTGTCCCATGAGCGCGAGGCATCGATCTCGATGATCCGCAGATTGTGGCGGCGCGCCGTCGCATACAGCGGGTCGGCACGCCAGAGACTACTGAGGGTGACCACGGCTTCGGCTTGCTGGAACACCTTGGCGTCCAGGCGTGACAGCGCGTTGGCCTGGCTTTCCATGGGCACCGCAGCTTCCGCCGGAAGACGGACGACCTCAAGGGTCGTGCCCTCGCTGAGTGCCGAGGTGAGCGCATACACGGCAGGCAGTGCGACAAGCACCTGCTGCCTTGCGTTATCGGCAAAGGCCGAAAAAGGGAGGCCCAGCAACAGTGCCAGCATCGTCAGCCAGGACCTGTAGAACCCTTTCCTATTCATACGCTGGCCCCCCTGAATCGGGACGCGGTAGCGCGCATGACGGTGGTGACGACGAACACCAGGGCGGCGACTATCACGATTGCCCCGCCGGTTGGTACGGGGATGTGGAATTGCATCGGCGCCAGGATCCCCACCACGCAGGAAAAGGTCGCAATCAGGATGGCGCGTGCGACCAGCCCCGGGAGCGAGTGGCTGATGTTGCGTGCTGCTGCCGCCGGTATGAGCAGAAGGGCTTCGACGAGCACGGCGCCGATGATTTTCAGGCAAGCGACCGTCACCAGGGTGACCAGCACCACAAACAGGTACTCGACGCTTCGCACCCGCACACCGCGAGCATGGGCCAGGCTCGGATTGAGGCTGGCCAACAACATGCCGTTGTACAGCGGCAGTCCGAGCACGGCACACAGCGCCGTTACGCCAAGCAGCACGTTCATGTCGGTGTAGTCCACCGCCAGGATCGAGCCGAACAGCACGCTTTCCATCACGTGGGTGTTGATCTTTGCCGACACGAACAGCAACAACGAGGCGCCGACCGCCAGGGAGATGGACAGGAACACACCGATCAGCGTGTCATTGGCCAACGTGGTGCGATGCTGCGTGTACTTGAGCGTCAGCGCGAACAGCAGGCAGAAGCCGAACATCGAGAAGTAGGGGGACGTATAGGATTCGCCGATCAGCACGCCAATGGCGACGCCGGTCATCGCCGCATTGCCGACGGACTGACTGAAAAACGCCATGCGTTTGATCATTACCATCGTACCCAGCACGCCCAGCAGGGGGCCGATGAGCACTGCGCAGAGCAGGGCGTTGATCACGAACTCATACTCGAACGGCTGCGGCAGGATGCCACTCGCGGCGAGCGCCTGCAGGTGGTTGCGAATGAAGTCGTACAGGGCGCTCATTGGGCCCCCTCCAGCGAGTAAGCGACTTGGTCGGGGGCGCCATGGAACAGCACCCTGCGGTTGATAACCGTCACCGATTGGGCGATGCGCCTGACTTGTTCCAGGTCATGGTTGATCCACAGAATGGTGACGCCACGGCCGTGCAACTCGGCCACTAGCGCCTCCACCAGTCGCACCCCCGATTCGTCGATGCCGGCAGTCGGTTCGTCGAGGATCAGCAACCAGGGCGCCGGGCTGATCGCCTGGGCGAGCAATACTCGCTGGCGCTGGCCACCGGACAGGCTGCCAAAGGGGTGGGTGCCCATTCCGGCCATGCCGGTACGAGACAGGGCCTCGGCATTGGCCGACTTGGCGGATCGGTTGGCACCCAGGAAGGCCGGCCGGCGTTGACCGAGAAGGGCCATGAGATCGTTGACCGTCATCGGCACGTTGCGGTCGAAGTCCGGCAATTGCGGGACATAGCCCACGGGGGTCGTGACCTGGCCCTCGAAGCGGACCGCTCCCGAATGCGGCATCTGGCCCAGCAGCGCACGCACCAGTGAAGTCTTGCCGCCACCGTTCGGGCCGACCAGGCAGTGCAGCGCCCCGGCTTCCACCCGAAAACTGACGTCTTCAAGCACTTGCGTGCCTCCCAGTCGCAGGGAGACGTTGTCGAACACTATGGCGGGACCGCACATCGCTTGTTTCTCCTTCATCGCTGCATGAACTCAACGGCTTCGGCCAAGGTCTCGAGGTTTTCGCGCATCGCCACCTCGAATTCGTCCGCGCTGTAGGTATCGCCGGTGATATGAGACAGCGAGAAGACCTTCACGCCGGTGGCGGCCTCGATAGGCTTGGCGAGATCGAGGGAGAAGTTTTTCTCGGCGAACAACACCTTCACATTGGCCTTCTTGATTGCGTCGATGGTGTTAGCCAGTTGCCGCGCGGTCGGCGCGACGCCGTGACGGGGCTCGATCACAGCGCTCACGAACAGGCCGAACTCCTGCATCATGTAGTCGTAGCCGGCATGCGTGGTCGCGCAGCGGAAGGAAGACAAATCCAGCGCGGCGAAGCGGGTCATGAAACCGGCCCGCAGCGCGCGGATGCGCGCGGCATAGGCCAGGGCGTTCTGTCGATACGCAGCAGCGTTGTGTGGGTCCAGCTCCCCCAGCCTGCGAGTGATCTCGAAGACCTGCTGTATCGCCGCTGTGGTGGAAACGAAGGTATGCGGATTGACCACCTTGGCACCATCCTGGTCGCCGCCGATGGGAATGAGGGCCACCGAGGCATTGGCCTGGATGATCGGCAACGTCGTCCCGCGACCGGCGGCCTTGATGATCTGGAAGGCCCACTCATCGTGGCCGATGCCGTTGACGACCAAGACATCGAGGGTCATCGCGCGGGTGATGTCGTCGGGCTGCGGCTGATAGTTATGCGGGTTCGCTTGCGCCGGAATGAGCGCAACGACCTCGGCCCGATCGCCGACGATGTTCGCCACGAAGCTGTAGTAGGGGTGCAGGGTGACGCCGATCTTGAGCTTCTTGTCCAAGGGCGCTGTCGGGCCGGCGAATGCAAGGGCAGGTATCAGCACCAGCAGCGCAAGGCAGCTGCGCCACAGTGCGCGGCGTCTGGTAGAAACGGTCATGGCTGGTTTCCTTTTACACGTTCGACTTCGCTGGCACCGTCGTAAGGAATGACCTGGCGCCAACCTTGGCCGACCAGCGATTCGGGCTTGACGATGCCTGGGTAAGGTGCGTTCGGGTCGCGGTGGATCCAGATCGTGGCCTGGTTGGCCCACATGACGCCGGCATGGGCGTGCCCAATGACGAGCAGGTAGGCGCTCTGGCCGGGCGCGCGACCGGCGGAGCCGTAGTAGACCGTGGCGCCCTGGCCCTGGGTGGCTTTCGAGACGTCGCTGGGGCTCGGCGGCGCGGGGGCGTCGGCGTCGTCGTGATCATCGACGGAACCAGCATGAGGCAGGTGGGTGCCCGGCAAAATCAACTGCCAATGCACCTCGCCATTGGTCTTCCAGAAGGCGTCTCGGTAGAACGGCGGCAGCAAGATCTTCTGGGCTTGCTCCAGGGTGATCCAACCGCCGGTGTCGTTATTGTTCCAGATGATTTCTTCACCGGCGGGCAGCAGGGCGCTGTGGATGGCCTGGTCGACTGCACCGAGGCCATCGAAGGAGCGCACCTGCCAGCTCAAGGGTGTCGGTGGGCCGGCGTGCTGTGGGCGCAGCAGCACATAACCTGTCACGCTGGCGATGATTGCCAGGGCTGCAAACAGCAGGGCCAGCGATTCCCAGCGGCTGGAAGCCGGACGCACGACATGGACCGCTCCGTTTACGTTATCGCCGAGGCTGGTTCGTGACAGGTGAGCCATCAGACAAACCCGATCCAGCGGCCAAGGCATATCACGCTCACCCACAGTGTCAGCGAACTGAATCCGGCGATACGTGCCTGGCTGGGAGGCGGCAGGGTGGTGTCCCACTCGTCGATCCGGCGATAGGCGCCCAGGTGGAATATCCCCATGTTGAGGCCGGCCAGCGCCAACAGCCCCATCTTCCACCAGAAAACGCTGTTCTGCGCATAGGTGGTGGCATTGGAGGCGAACATGAGCAGGCCAGTGATCACGCAGGCTGCGAAGGCAACCCAGGTGAATGGCAGCAGTTCCCGGATCAGCCGTAGCGCGCTTCGGCGATGGGAGGCGACGCCGAGCAGGCGCAAGTCGACGACGGCGATGGTCCCGAACACGAGGGCGATGCCGATCACATGCACCGACTCCAGGTTTGGGAAAATGGAACCCGACTCTCTGATCTGGGCGGCGACCGGGGTGTCCTCGAGGGCTTGCAGTATCGATTGAATGTCCATGGCGAATACCTGAGAAAACGTTCGTTGAACACGCTGGGATCAGTAAGCAATCCAGCGACCACAGAAGATCACGCCGCACCACAGGGCGATCGACAGCCAGGCCAGCGCCTTGATGGGAGGCTTCTCGTTATCGCCTTGAGCCTGAGCAGCGGGGCGCAACAATGGACGTCGAATTGTCCAGGCCAGGGTGAACACGGCAACGACCAGGAACATCTTCAGCCAGAACGTCGTGTTGACCAGTACGCGGTCTGGCTCGCCGATGATCATCACCAACCCGGTGAGGAGCAGGACGATGAGTGCGGCGCGCATCCATGGGTAGTAACGGCGAATGACGCCGCGCAAGGGTTCGTCCGTGGCGAGCATGCCGGCCAGCCGCAGGTCAGAGATCACGGCGGCGCCGAAGATCACCGCGATGGCAATGATATGAACGCTCTGGATGGTGGGCACGACCCAGGACAGGTCCCTGATGGCAGTGCTCAACGGTGATGCGTAGATCCAGGCGATGATGAGTTCTGATGACATTTGCTTTGCTTCCGCATGGGGTTAGAAGTCTTGGGGTTTTGCGATCGGACGCAGGCCCTTGGCATCCTCCGGGAGGAGATAGCCCTGCCTGATCGAGAGGCCCTTGGCCTCTTCGAATGCCTGTTCGTAGTGGCTGAAACTGCCGTAGCGCTGACCAAGCACTTCCTTGGAATAGGGCACTTTGGTGTCGTAGATCAGGCCGCAACCGGTCTCCTGGTCCGTGAGGTAGGTCGCGCTGGGCACCTGGATCCACGGCGGGCGCACGCCTCCTTGCAGGTTGCCGGTGGCGGGGTCGCGTGCGACGGCCTTGCCTTCGCGCAGGACTCGCGGCGCCTTCGGCATGGCTTTGCCCTCGCGCACCCATTGGTCCATGCCATCGAGGAGCGCCGAGACGACCAGCTCCACCGGTTCGTCGTACAGCGTCCGGCACCGTGGGTCGTCGCCCTTGCCGATGTCGGCAGCTAACAGTTCGGTATGCTCCGTACCGAGGTCGGCCAGCCGCAGATGCGGTATGCCGGTCACTTCGTAGTAGCGAAGCTGCGGGCTGTCGGTATCCGGCGGCAGGTCGATGCCTTCGATCACGTCGTGCATCAGTTCGGACTGGCTGTAGACGGTCACGAACGGCGCGCCGTCGGGCATCTGCCGCGGCAGCCGGATGACGTCGCCGCCCACCTCGCCATAGGCCATGCGCCCCGTCATGTAGGCATCGATCAAGGGGCTTGCGTCGGGCATGCGCCATTGCTGGTGCCGGCCCTGGTCGAGGTAGTCCATCCAGACTTGCGCGGTCACGGCCCAGCTATTGACGTAGACTCGCTTCACGTCGAGGCCTGCCAACGGGCCTTGCGCCGCATTGGTCTTGAGCAGCAGCGCCAGTTGCGCGCCAATGCCCTGGGATTGTGGAACGAACGGATCGGGACCGGCACCGCGAGTGAAACGCTCCGGATCGTAATAGGTGCCCAACGGCGCATAGCGTGCGTAGTCGAAGCGGCGCATGAATTCGAAGTTCACGATCCGTCCGTATTGGGCGACCTGCTCGGCCTCGGCAGCCGGGGTGTCCGAGATGAATTTGGGATCGACAGTCGGCTTGTTCATGTTCAGCGTGTAGCCGATGTACGCGTAGCCACGCCGCAGCAAGTAATCACGGGTCAGGATCCATCCCGCGCCGCGCTCGCCAAACCAACTGAATGGCTCGATTACCACCGTGCCATTGAAGTGCGCGGGGTCTGCCGGCTTGCGCACCAGAATGCGCGTGGTATAGGGCGCCTCGAGTAGGGTTTTGCCCGCGGCGGTAATGGCCGGGGCGACGCCTTGCAGGTAAAACTCCTCTTCGATGTAGTCGTACATGTCGAGGTCGCTGTGTTCGGTGCCCGGTCGCTTCGCCGACGACAGCGGCAGTACGCTGGAGGGCGGCACGGCAATGACCGTGGGCATGCGGGGCACCTCGGCGAAGGTGTTCGAGGTCAGCATCAGCGACAGCAGGGCGCCTTGTAGCGTTGGCCGCAGGATGCTGATGGTCATCGGTCGTTCCATCCGGTCACCTCCAAGGGGTCATTGATAGGGCTTCACTCACGGCTGAGGGACGCCTTGCCCTCGCTGTCGATCACGATCTGGTTGTTCTCGCAGACATACTCTTGAATGGCGTAGTTGGAGCGCTTGTACTCGAACGTGAAGCGATAAGGGGTGTTGAGCACCTGCGGGTCCTCGATCACCACCTGGTTCTCCAAGTGGTCCGGCCCCCGCAGCCTGATGCGTTCGGTGATCTTCATGTCCGCACCATGGGGAACGTCATAGAACGTCACGTCCGTTCGCACACGTTGTGTCTCCACGACGAGCGTGTCGCCTTCCCAGTGGCCGCGCGAATGGCCCTGGTACTTGGGGTCGAGCTTCTCTTTTGGCGGCATTGCCTCGTTCAAGAGAATCCGGCGTACCTGCTGGAGGTATTCGCCAAGGACAACCACTTGCTTGTCGTCGTGAATGATCTGGATCGGGAAGAGCGCCGCCATCAACGTTGGCATGCCCTCGGGCAGGCATCTGGAGCTCGTCGTGGCCAGCGGCGTCCCGGCTTCGTTCGCGACGGCCTGTTTTTTCTTCAACTCGGCGTATTGGCTGGCATAGGGTTCCTTCAGGTCCATCGGTCCGCCCGGGTGCACCGGCTCGTCCGGGTTCTCTCCGAACCAGTCATCCGGAGTCCTTTCCCAGGTGCCGCTGATGTCCGGGCGCTTGTCGTGCTGGGTCTTCGACGCTGCCGCGTTGCACATCCCGGCGACGGTCACGAGGACGATGCCGAGGAAGATCGTTGCTGCGCTCAAGGTTCGTGTCGGTTTCATTGAAACGTCTCCACGCTGCTGGCCTGTTTGGTTCGGTTAAGTTCGATGGTCATGAAGCGGGGGAGGGAAGGACTTCGCCTAACCGCCGCCCGTGAGCACGACGTCACCGATCTTGATCTCCACGAGCAGTCCTCCCGGGTCACCGTTCTTCAGCGGCCTGAAGGACACCTCGGCGCTCTCGCCGGCCTTGATCGAGTCAGCGCTCCAGCCCGCGCGTTGCAGCGCGTTGACACTGCCGGTCTCGATCTTGAAGCGCTGGGAGGGCGGGCCGGGCGTATCGAGGTAGATCGTGATGTGCGGATTGGTCCAGGCGAAGCGCTCGACCACGCCCTGGACCGTGACCGTCTTGGTCTGGTCGAAAAGCGCGAATGAATGGTGGGCGGTGGCCAGGGACGGTAGGGCACTGCAAGCGACGATGGTCAGCAGGCAAAGCCCCTGACGTAACAGCGGGGATGGGATCATGACGGATGCCTCGTTCTTATGCGTTCTTATGGCCCCAGCATAGGGGGGACACCTGCGCAGGCCGTAGCCCAAAACGGCAACCGTTCAAATCCCAGGACAGGTTTTCAGTGGGCAGCGATGGGACCAAGGGAATGGAGGGGCAACCCATGTCCACATGCTGATTTGGGCTACCGCATGGGCAGCCCGAGTCGGAACACTCATGACTCGCCTCATAAATATAAAAACAGGAGAGACGTCATGCGCACCCCCCACTACGCCCCATTACTTTCGTTGGTTGCACTCTGCACATTGGAGCCGCAGGCACAGGCCTACGAGCTCTACAACGAAGACGATGGTGCAACTGTCCTGAATGCCGACCTCTGGGCGGGGTTTGGTTGGTTCGGCAGTGAAAAGAATTACCTCGCCAACCCGCAGGAGGAGCCCGGCAGGATGCGATGGCAGGAAGGCTTCGCCAAGTACGGTGTAAACGGCACGACGGACAAGATCGGTCCCGGCTCGATCTACGGCGGGTTCAGCCTGATCAGTACGGGCTCATGGGGCGACGGGGACGCGGGAGCGATCACTGCCGGGAATGAAAGAAGAACGGCGGTAGAAGATGCCTATCTGGGTTGGAAGTCAGGTGATCTGATTCCCGCCCTGGGTACGGATGGCGTTGATTTCTCTTTTGGTCGGCAGATCGTGACGGTGGACGGTTTCCTGATCACCGACGATGGGTTCGCACCCGGCAAGGCCTTCAGCCCCATCCCTGGTGTCGCGGACGGTCGGTTCAATCGCGGCGGCGCCTTTTACCTGGGGCCGCGATTGGCCTTCGGCAATACGGCCGTTCTAAAGCTGGGCGGTACGCAGGGGCTTCACGGCAGCCTGATGTGGTTGAAGTCGGACAATCCAGGACAGTCGGAGACCGAAGTGGCGGCTGCCACCATCGACTACACGACGTCCATCGGCTCGATTGGTTCGACCTATGTGCACGGGCTGGATGTCAACGAGCGATATACCTTCGCCGATCGGAGTGAGCGCAAGGGCATGGATATCTACAGCATCCGTGGCCAGGGCAATGCCGGCATCGAGAACGCTGATTTTGCATTCGAGGTGGCGCGCCAGGAAAAACGTTCGGGGTCGCAACGGGCGATGTTCTTCGACGCGGGCTACACCTTTGCCGACGTCAAATGGCAACCGGCGGTAAGTTACCGTTATTCGCGTTATTCCGAAGGCTGGGACTTCCTGTTCCAGGGCGGTTTCCGCAAACGATACCAAGGTGAAGTCGCCGCGAACTATGCCGGTTCAGTGACCTCGAACATGCAAATCAACGATGTGCTGTTCTCGGTTCAGCCGACCGACAAACTGACACTCAACGCGATGTACTTCCACTATAACCAACTCTCCGACCGGGACACTCAAGACTTCAGTGCCCGTGAGGTCGACCTGTATCTGGACTGGATGGTGACGGACAACGTCACGCTGTCGCCGCTGGTGGGTTTCTACAAGCCAAGGAAGTGGCTCGGGGACGGTGGTTTGCAGAGCGGGAGCGCATCAACCAACACTTACTTGCAGTTCATCGTGTGGGTGACGTTCTGATCTGAGTCGCCGCTGGCGGCATCTGTTGCAGAGAGTTAGATGCGCAGGCGCCACCAGCGGTGGCGCTTTCCGGCGGGAGAGGTGATTAAGGCGGGACGGTCACAGCATGCGGCGCAGGACGTCGTTGCGAGGGTCCGGGTCGAAGAACCGGTGCTTGAGGGCGCCGGCGACATGCAGCACGATCAGGCCGAGCAGGGTATAGGCGAGTACTTTGTGCAGCCACTGGAAGACGACGAACCAGTCGTCATTTTTCGGTAGCAGCTCCGGCAGGTTCACCCCAAAAAAGAATACCCCGTCGCTCATCGTGTAGGTACTCGACATCGAGTAACCCATCAACGGCACAATCACGATAAGCACGTACATGGCACGCTGCACAAGCTGTGACAAAAACCGCTCATGTCCAGCCAGTGTTTCCAGGGGTTGTGGAAGCTTGGGGGTGCGCCAGCGCAGGGCGATCTGGACCAGAACCACCAACAGCATCAACACCCCAAAGGATTTGTGCCACGGGTAATAGAGTTCGTATTTGCTTGCCACTTCATCATTCATCCCGGTCATATGCCAGCCAGCCCAGAGGAGGCCGGCGATGAGCACGGCGCGCACCCAGTGCAACATACGCAGGGACGTAGGATACCGATCAATTGTTGTTTGATTTACCGGATTCATCGCAGTCTCTCCATCGATCATCAAGGCATCGCAATGCACATTTGAACGGCCACCCTCTACGACACAGGGGCTTGGAGGGTGGTCCGGTCAGTGCGGTTTTTTTTGTTCTCAGTTAGGCAGCAGCACGGTGATGACCTTTTCTTCGGTATAGGCCAACGCGCCGCTGAACCCGCCTTCACGGCCAATGCCACTGCACTTGACGCCGCCCCAGGGCAGGTTGGCATCCAGCGGGCTCCAGCAGTTGATGCCCACGGCACCGGCCTTTACCGCCGCGGCGACGCGGTGCGCTCGCACCAGATCGCTCGTCCAGATCGTGGCCGCCAGGCCGTAGGTGGAATCGTTGGCCATTGCGATCGCCTCATCTTCGCTGTCGAACGTGATCACCGTGCCAACGGGGCCGAAGATCTCGTCTCGGGCGATCGCCATGTCATTGCGGGCGTTGGCGAAGATGGTCGGCTGCACAAACCAGCCCTGCTCGGGGTTCGATACGCCGCCGGCCAGCAGGGAGGCGCCTTGTTCGATGCCCAGCTGGATGTAACGGTTGACCCGCTCGAACTGTGCTTTCTTGGCCACTGGCCCCATCTGCACGTCGGGCTGTCGAGGATCGCCCACCTTGACTGCTCGGGCGGCATCGGCAAGCGCTGCGGCGAAGCGATCGGCGATGCTGCGCTGCACCAGGATACGCGAGCCAGCGGCACAGACCTGGCCCTGGTTGACGAACAAGCCAAGCGCGCAGCCGCGCAACGCGTCGTCGAAGGACGCGTCGTCAAAGACAATCTGTGGGCTCTTGCCGCCCAGCTCCAGTGCCACACGCTTGAACAGCACGCCGGCGGTGCGCTGGATCTCGCGTCCGGCCTCGGGGCTGCCGGTGAAACTGATCTTGGCCACGTGCGGGTGTTCGCACAAGGCGCGACCCACCTGTGCACCGTAGCCGGTAACCACGTTGATCACACCATCAGGGAAACCCGCTTCCTGGGCCAGCGCCGCCAGGTGCAGCGCCGACTGCGGGGTTTCTTCCGAAGGCTTGATGACCACGGTGCAGCCTGCCGCCAGCAAAGCGGCGAGCTTCCAGACCGTGATCATCAGCGGCGAATTCCAGGGCACGATGGCACCAACCACGCCCACCGGCTCGCGCACTGTGTACGAGAGGGTCTTGCTGCCGAAGTAGCCACCGGTGGGAATGGTGCGCCCCTCCAGTTGGTTGGCCCAGCCGGCGGCGGCGCGCAGGTTGGCGATCGCGTTGGGCAGGTCCATCCGGCGTGGCTCGATCGGGGAGCGACCGATGGCGTTGGCGTCCAGATCGGCCAGCAACTCGGTGTCGCGTTCCACCAGGTCAGCCAGCTTCGACAGCAGTCGACCGCGCTGGGCACCGTCGAGCTGGCTCCAGGCGCCACCCTCGAGTTGGCTGCGCGCTGCCTCCACGGCGCGGTCCACATCCGCGCTCGTGCCGCGTGCGGAGCTGCCGTACACCTGTTCTGTCACGGGGTTGATGAGGGTTATGCGCCCACCGTCGGAGGCCTCGAAGGACGCTCCTTGGATGAAGTGATTCAGGTGCTGAGTCATGTTAGGGGCCCTGCGTAATGTGAGTGATCGGGGGTTGCGCGCCTCATGCTTCGAGGGAGGCCAGGGCGTCGCCAAAGATGTCCAGCGCCTTGAAAAACAGCGAGCGTGTGATCGTCAGCGAGGGCATGACGCGCATCACGTTGCTGTAGCGACCGCAGGGAATCATCAGCACGCCGTGGTTCAGCAGGTAACCCATGAGTTGACCGATCTTGGCACCCTCCAGCGGTGCTTTGGTGACCGGGTCTTCGACCAGCTCGATACCGATCATCAGGCCACGCCCGCGAACCTCGCCGACGAAGGGGCTCTTGAAGCCACGGATACGCTCCTGGGCTTCCAGGCCCAGCGTGTGAGCGCGATTGAGCAGATCGAGCTCAGGGTCCTGCAGGATGCTGATGTTGGTCAGCGCCACTGCCGCAGACAACGAGTTGGCGGCGAAGGTATTGGGCATCGAACCGTCAGGAATCGCCGCCGCCAGGTCCGAGCGCATGATCAGGCCCGCCATCGGCAGGTCGCTGCCGATACCTTTGCCGAAGGTAAGCATGTCGGGTTTTACACCCGAATGCTCGACCGCCCACATCTTGCCGGTACGTCCCGCCCCGGATTGCACTTCATCGACGATCAACAACGCGCCGCTGCGGTCGCAGGCCTTGCGCAGCAGTTGCAGGAACTCTGGCGAGGGAGGCACGTAGCCGCCTTCACCCTGTACCGGCTCCACGATCACGGCGGCCACGTCATCGGCGGCGGTGTAAGGGGTATTCAGCAGGTAATCCACGTAGTCGCCGGCGATCTGTTCGGCGCTTTTGTGCGTGGTGTCGAAGGGGAAGCGGTAGGCATAAGGGTAGGGGGCGTGAATGACGCCACCCATCTGGGCGCCGTAACCCTTGCGGTAGGCCGTACCGGTCGTCAGCGCACCGGAGGCGTTCCACACGCCGTGGTAGCCGCCATGGAAGGCGATGATCTGGTGCCGTCCGGTAACGCGTTTGGCGAATTTGATCGCGGCTTCCAGCGCATCGCTGCCGCTTTGCGTGAAGAACGTAATGCAATCGCCGCGCAAGCCGTCGGGTGCGATCTCGGAGAGTTTGGCGGCCAGTTCGGTGCGCCGGGTGCTGTTGACTTCCAGGGCGTGCATCAGCACTTCGGACTGTTCGCGGATGGCCTGCACCACTTTCGGGTGGCAGCGACCTACGCTGCTGACGCCCACGCCTGCGGACAAATCGATATAGGTGTTGCCATCAGCGTCCTTGAAGGTCGCGCCGAAAGCCCGGTCCATGGCCACGGGCATGCGTCCGCCGCCGCGGGCCATCGACTCGGTACGCGCCGACAACGCCAGGGCCTCGGTGGTCTTGGGGCCAGGAATGGTGGAAGTGATCCGCGGGGCATCCGCGAAGTGGAGGGATTCAAGCTTGGTTTCACTCATGACGGTCTCTCAGGATGTCGGTTTTCAGTGTCTCGATCATCCCCGTCGCGTCTGTCTGGCCGGTAGCCCGAATCGGCACATTGGGAGGGTCGCCTCGAACGCTTGTTTCGAAGAATGACCCCTTGCACAAAGAAATTTGCAGAATTCTCTTAATGTGAGAATATCGCCAAGGAAGGCAACCTAAAAAGAAGAATATTGGCCGAGGCTTTCGTCATCATGAAAATTCAGAACATCAGCCACTTTCGTGACATCCATGTCCACGCCGCTACCGTCCAGGAGTGGAATCAGGACTACAGCCAGTTAACCGCTGGCTCGATCGAGAGTTCGCTCATACAGTTGACGACGGCGCGTTGCCACATATTCCGCGAGCAGATCAACCAACGCGTGGTGCAGCATGGCGTGGCCCCCCGAGGCAAGATGTGCTTTGCCGTGCCCATCACCGTCCCGGGTTCGATTCGGATGCAGGGGCGGGAAGTGGACGACAGCAGCCTGTTCTTTCTTCACGGTGGCGAGGAGTTCATGTTTCACATGCCGGTGGGCATGGAGCTGCTGGCCATTACCTTCGAACGTGAACTGTTCGAGCAGGCGCTGGCACAAACAGCATCGGCCAGGGAAATCAGCCAGTTGCTGCGTCAGCCGGTGATCAGGGTCTCCACGCAACGCTATGCAGACGCTCGACGTCGAATGCTGGCCGTATTCTCCCAGGCGCTCTCGAACGAAGATCTTGGCAATACGCAAGATCGGGAGCTGGAACTGGAACAGGCCATGCTCGGCGAGTTGCTGCAACTGATGACCGACCCGGCCTGCGACAAGCAGCAGCGTCTTCCAAGCTCCACACGCAGCTTTATTGTCGAGAAGTGCCATCGCCTGGCGACCGCGGAATTGAACAACGTGCCCAGCGTGGACGAGTTGTGCCAGCGACTCCAGGTGAGTCGACGTACCGTGCAGAACAGCTTCCGCTCGGTTGCCGAGACGACACCCATCAATTACTTGCGCTCCGTGCGGCTCAACGGTGTACGCCGAACCTTGATGTCCACCCGGGCCGCGCATCTCTCGATCGGTGATGTCGCGGCCCAATGGGGCTTCTATCACCTCAGTCATTTTGCGGCGGAGTATCAGGAACTGTTCGCAGAATTGCCCTCCCATACCGCCCGCGCGGCCATCGCCGATTGCGCGCGTGCCTGAGCATCTACCGAGCATGGTGTCGACTGCACAAGGATGTAGAAAAGATGAATAGCCTTCGCCGCCTGCTCATGGTCTTCGACTTGTTTCGCCCTGAACAACCGGTCATTGACGTGGAGATCATTTGCCAGGAACTCGGCTTCACGCCCGCGACCGCCTATCGCTATCTGCGCGAACTCGGCGATGCCGGCTTCTTGAAGCGATTGCCGCGCGGCTACGCACTCGGCCCGCGAATCGTCACGCTGGAGCATCAGATGACGAAGTACGATCCCTTGCTGGCGTGCAGCCGGGACCTGGTCGATAAATTGGTCGACGATACCGGCCTGGATGCGCTGGTCAGCGAATGGCATGGTGATTCAGTGGTCAACGTGCTGATCCAGCGGGGCTCCGATGTCGGCCCGGTTGGTGGCGACAGGGGACGACCGATCGATCTGCTCCACAGCGCGACTTCACGGGTCGTATTGGCGTATCTGCTGCCACGCCAGATCCGTCGCATCTATGACGCTCACGCGCACCCAACCGAACCCCAGCAGCAGGGCTTGGCGTGGAAGCCGTTCAGCAAGAGCCTGCTTGCCATCCGCAAGCAGGGCTACTGTATGAGCGAAAGCGAGCTGCATCCGGGACGCAGTGGCGTCGCGGCGCCGATCTTCGACGAAAAGCAGCGCGTCCTTGGCAGCATGACCCTGGTTGGACGCAGTGAGCGGTTCCGTGCGTTTCAACCGGGCTACCTGTGCGATCTGGTGACCGGCGCGGCGTCGGAACTGACGGCGCGCATCGCCTTGCAATGAGGTGATAGCGGGGGCCGGATGACAGCCCTGCGGTTTTTTTCGAGGAGCGGACTCTGGTTACCGATTTGGGATAGTGGAGCGTTCAGGGAGAGGCATAGGATCGAATCCAGCGTGCAACGAGAACGACAACGCTATTCGATGGCGGTGAGCGGTTGACTGCATCGATCCTACAGCGACTGCCTCATACAATAAGGTCAAGAAAACATGAGTGTATCTCTCCCGGTCAACAGCTCCACGGAGCTCAAGCGTGGGGCCCTGGGTGTCGGCTTCATCATCTTCTTCGTGGTTTCGGCGGCGAGTCCCTTGAGTGTCATCGCCGGCGGCTTCCCCATAGGCATCATGCTGGGCAACGGCGCCGGTACACCGGCCTTGCTGATCCTGGCCCTGCTGGTGTTGCTGGCGTTCTCGGTGGGCTACACCACCATGTCCCGGCATGTCACCAACGCCGGTGGTTTCTATGCATTCACTTCTCGTGGCCTGGGTGGTTTGGCTGGCGGGGCGGCGGGAGTGTTGGCGATGTTTGCCTACAACATACTCCAGGTGGGGCTGTATGGCATGTTCGGTGGCGTGGTCAGCGGCACGATGGAGAGTGTGTTCGGCCTGGTGTTGCCCTGGTGGACGTATTCGCTGATGGCGATGGCCAGCATTGCGATCCTTGGCTATCGCAAGATCGACCTGTCCGCCCGGGTGTTGTCGGTCATCGTGATCGCCGAATACCTGGCAATCCTGCTCCTGGACTTCGCCATTCTCAGGACGGGCGGTGACAGTGGCATCAATCTCGACGCATTCGATCGCAGCCACGTACTTAGCGGCACTCCCTCAATCGGCTTGCTGTTCTGCTTCGCCGCGTTCATCGGCTTCGAGGCCACCACCATCTACGGCGAAGAAGCCAAGAACCCGCAACGCACGATCCCGATTGCAACCTACTGCTCGGTGCTGCTGATCGGTGGTTTCTACGCGCTGTCGGTCTGGTCGATGGTGATCGGCGTAGGGGCGGACAAAATCGTCGCCACGCTCCAGGCCTTGCAGGACCCGACGACGTTCATCTATGGCATGTCCGATCACTTTGTCGGCCCGCACCTGACCCAGGTCATCCGCGTGCTGTTCATGGTCAGTATCTACGCCGGGCTGTTGGCGTTCCACAATGCCGCGGCCCGTTACTTCTATGCGATCGGCCGTGACGGTTTGCTGCACAGCCGGCTGGGGACCACCCATCGTGTGCACCAGAGTCCGCACATGGGCTCGGTGTTGCAGAGCTTGATCTCCGCCGTAGTCGTGCTGATTTTCGCCGCCATGGACGCCGATCCGATCCTGCAGTTGTTTGCCTGGCTGTCCAACCTGGCTACGCTTTGCGTGATCTTGCTGATGGCGCTCACTTCCGCCGCGGTATGGGTCTTTGCCCAGCGTCACCCCGAGCTCAAGCTGGGGATCTGGCGTGGACGGATTTTTCCGGGATTCTCTTGCGTTGCACTGTTGGCGGTCCTGTTTATCGCAGTGGTGCATTTCGATGTGCTGACGGGCGCGAGCAAGGCCTTGTCATATGGACTCTGCGCGATCATTCCCGCGGCCCTGCTGGCTGGCGTGTTCCTGGCCGCGCGACTTCGCCAGGTGTCCCCGGAGCGGTTCATGGCCCTGGGTAGCCACAAGCTTTAAACATTTTCAGAAAAGGATATTTCGTTCGCAGCGGAGTATCCGTTTCACGACGTTGCCGAAGTGGCGGCCATTGCGTTGACTGAGGATCGACTGGCGTACGGTACCTTCGAACTGTGCGCGCCAGGTATCCAGTCTCGCTCCGAAGTGGCAGCGATACTGAGTGAGGTCCTTGGACGAAATATCGGGGTTGGTACGATCGACCGCGCAATGCTCACTGACTCGCCGGGCGACATGATCAGCATGTTCGCGCACTATGATCATGCGGGTCTGCTCGGCAGCGCACTGGCCCTGCGGACGATCCTCGGTCGTGAGCCGCGCACATTGCGGGCGTACTTTGAAGAACTGGCCCGCCAATAGGACATTCCCGCTGCCTGTCGGCTTGCAACTTCCTGAGCGAATTGAGCCCGGTTGGCTAGAAAACCCCGGCCTCCCGCTATATACCCTCAAGGTCAGGTCAACGCCAGGGAGGCAAAGGACGGCTATGTTTCAATCAAAGTGTCACCTATGGGAATGCACTTTTTTTGTAACCCATGTGGTTGTCCCGTACACAATCGTCAGGTCCAGGCTCCGCTTAAGTGGGAGGGCTGAGCGAAGGAAGTTTTCTTGCGCCTGCTACAGAGTTTAGCCAGAGCAGAATGGCTGCGAGAGAGGCGGCTACTATCAGCGTGAGCCACATGATGACCAACAGGGGGAATGTGACAGTATTGTTCAACTCACGGAAAATGCCGAAGGCAAAAGCGGTGTACCAAGACACACCCGAAACTGCACCTGATGCGAGAAATAAGGCAGCTCTCCTGCGGGAGACTCCAAAGAGCAGCGGACGACTCAAGTCGCGTAGGGCTGCTGGCAACACAAACGCGTGGATGATTATTCCATTGATGGTCAGGACGATCACCACAATCACCTTGGCCCAGAGTTTAGGATTTTCCAACTTTTCCGGCGACTCCATCGCGTAAAGGGCCAGGAAACCAAGGCCTGAAAGCCACAGGAGGCATAGTCCAGCAGTGACCGCGTCGCTGATGAAGTGAAAGGTGCGTCTCTGCGCATCCACCGCAAAATCCAGAGGTCCAGCATCGTTGCCCCGCCGAGACCGAAGCACATACCGAGCAGGTGTATACCTACAAGGAGTGTCAGAACGTTTAGCTGTGGGAATGGGTCAGGCAAGGGAACGCTCAGCGCAAGTGTGTCCGCGAGTAAGTGACCGCTACCGGAGAGCGCAAGTAGGCCGCCGAAAATCATGAAAGAAGTTCGTATCTTCATTTGTTACGACCTCAGGCTAGTGTTCTTATTCAGCTGGTAGCACGGGCGTGGACCCTATTCAGGAAGGAACCGGTGCTTGCGCATCGATCAAGCCCTGGCTCTTGAGCTCCTCCCAAAAGGCTGACGGAATACCGACCTTCATCGCTTGTACATTGGAAACTATCTGCCCCGGCGAACGTGCCCCCGGAATGATCGCGGACACTTGCGGATGTGCCGCGGCGAACTGCAGGGCGGCAGTATGAATGTCGATGCCATGTCGGCTGGCAACCGTCATGATCCGCGCGCGTTTTTCTACCGCTCCGGCAGGTAGATCCAGGCTGAAGTTATATCGGCTGCGCCCTCCCAGAAATCCATCATTCAGGGGTGTTCCAACCACGACACTGGTGCCCTTGCTTCTCAATGCCGGAAAGGTGTTGCGCAACGCATCGCTGTGGTCGAGGAGGGAATACTGGCAGGCAAGCAACACGATGTCGGGCGTCGGGTCATTACTGGTCAGGGCCTGAACCACGGCGTTCGGTGTATTGACTCCGAAGCCCCATGCCTTGATGAGCCCTTCATTACGCATCTTTTCAAGCTCAACCATCGCCCCTGTGCGCGCAATTTGATACGCCGCTTCCCATCCGCCCTCCAGCTCAGTGTTATCTGGCGAGAGGTCATGGATAAAGACGATATCGATACGGGGTAACCCCAGACGCTGCAGGCTGTCTTCCACGGAGCGGCGCGTGCCTGCTGCGGTGTAGTCATATCGATAGTTGAAGGGCGCCGGCGACTTCCAGATGGCATGGTCCGCACGCCGGCCGCCAGCGGCCGTCAATACGCGGCCGACCTTGGTTGAGACCACATAATCGTCTGGATTTTTGTCGTGCAGGAAGCGGCCTAGGCGATATTCACTCAAGCCAAACCCGTAGAACGGCGATGTGTCGTAAAGCCTTACACCGGCACCCCAAGCAGCTTGCAGAACCAAAGCCGCCTGCTCGTCGCTGATTGGCGCAAAGATATTGCCAATCTGCGTCCCGCCCATACCAAAGCGTTGAGGCGTCATGTATCTCATGGCAAGCGAGGGCAAATTGAGGGGCAGGTCTGTGCGCACGAGCCGCCCTTGCGTAGGCATCACGCTTCCGCGTTCTGTCAGCGAAGAGGGCGCTGGAGCTGTAGCCAGCGAACTTGCGACAGTCGATGCTGGCAGCAAAGCGGCTGCAACAGCGCCAGCCGCCGAATAGGTAAGAAAATCTCGTCTGTCCATCCAGCATTCCTTTCGCGACTGAGGGTTCTCGGGCTCATCGAAGCCGGTAATTGGTACTAGAAGTTAGAGCAACGAGGGTTAGCCGAGTGACCCTAATACGCCATATCTTTTGCACAATCCTGCCGATGCACTTGTGCTGGTCACGCACTCTCAGCAAACTCGAGCATTCCTTATATAGGGGCACATGTGATGACGAGCGGTTCCTCCTCGCAGTTCCGTTTCAGCCATGTGCGTTCCCTGGGCATGCACGAACCCGCTCAGCCCAACGAACGCCTCCAGGCACTCAGACGGCTTATTGAAAAAGTCACCCTGCAGATTGGGTTGAACGAGGCTTGCACAACGTCGATTCCAGGCTTGAGCTTTTATCGAGTAGCCGAGCTAGGTACGCCCACGTACTGCATTTATGAGCCTTGCGTGGCCATCATTGTGCAGGGCGCGAAGGAGATCGCGTTCGGCGAGCAAGCCTGTGAGTTTGAGCAAGGGGCGTTTTTCGTCACTTCGGTCGATATACCCACACTGGCTCGCGTTACCGCGGCTAACGAGCAAACCCCTTATTTATCAGTTGTGTTGAAGCTCGATTTTTCCATGCTCAATGAAGTGATTCTGACCCTGGAACCGCCAAATCAGGAAATGACTACTGCGGCGCGGGGCTTCGTATCCGGTGTGGCGACGAGTGAGATGCTCGATGCGTTCGTTCGACTCGCCACGCTGATCGAACGGCCGCTTGAAGCAGGCTTGATGTCGGGCCTTATCAAGCGGGAGATATACGGTAGGCTGCTGCTCAGTGAAGCGGGGCATTTGTTGCGCAGTGTCACTCGCGAGGGTTACCGAGACAAGGGCATCGTGAGAGCCATTGAATGGCTCAAATATCACTACGATAAACCGTTGCAAGTGGCCGACCTCGCCGAACGATCGGGCATGGCCAGCTCTACCCTGCATCACCGCTTTCGCAAGCTGACAGGTACCAGCCCCATTCAGTATCAAAAATCGCTACGGCTGCAAGCCGCGCGCAGCCTGATGTTGACCGAGAGGGTAGACGTGAACACCGCCGCGTTGCGGGTCGGCTATGAAAGCGTCGCTCAATTCAGTCGCGAATATGCCCGGCGTTTCGGAGCCCCACCCTCAAGAGACATCAAGCACGCACGGGAGAATGGTGGATGGCTCGACTAATTAAGCGACCCAATCACCTTAATCCAGACAGAGACCGCGCAACTTCGTGGTACTCGGCGTACCGGGCCTGACATTAATGAACCGATATATCAGCGGTGATGATGTCCATACAGGTCCGATTACCGATGGCAAAGAATGGGGCCGAGAATCGGAACTGGCCTACGTGGTGCAGTCCGGCGCGCTGAAAAATCTCAGCGTTAGATGGCGAAACTCGAGTATTCGCAGGGACTTCAGTACCAACGAATTTGATGAAAATCGGATCTTTATTAATTACCCTATATCGTTATTGTGACGAATTCCGCTCGCCCAATACCTGGCAGCGTGGCTTCTGCGATCGCTTGAACAGCAACTAACTTCATCAGGCGGTTGCAGGTAAGCCTAGGGTCAAACAGGCACTTAATGTGGCATTTGTAGGTTTACCTCAGCAGTCTCGTCAAACTTCAAACGGGCCGCTTCAACCTCAGGCAATTTGTCGAGTGTCCATTTATGCAATTCGCGAAATGGCTGCTGCAGTGTTCGACCCAGTTGGGTGATCTCATACTGCACTGCCACGGGCGAGAACGAAATGACCTTGCGCGAGACGAGGCCATTTCGTTCCAGCCGCCGCAAGCACTGTGTCAGTGCCTTCTGAGTGACGCCCTCCAGGCGGCGCTTGATGGCATTAAAGCGGTGCGGGCCATCATCCAGCACCGCCAGTACCATCATTGACCACTTATCTGCGATCTGGTCGAACAGCGCCCGGCTTGGGCACTCCGACGAAAAACATTGCGGCTTTAATTCCAGCATCGACGTTTCCTCATGTATACCTAGGCGACTCTAAGTGCCTAATTGACATCTGGTTTACAAAATATACTTATATGGCTTCCAAAAGCAAACGGAGTCCATCCAATGTCAAACCCTGATACCAGCATTCTATTCCGCCCTTTTTCCATCCGATCGCTTGAACTGAAAAACCGGATTGTCATGTCGCCGATGACGAGGCAATTTTCGCCAGAGGGCATCCCCGGTGAAGGGAGCGCTGCCTACTACCGGCGGCGGGCCGAGGGGCGGGTCGGATTGATTTTGTCAGAAGGGACCGTCGTTGATCGACCCGCTTCACGTAACGGTTCCGGCATTCCTTTTTTCCACGGTGAAGCAGCGCTGGCTGGATGGAAGAACGTGATTGATTCTGTTCACAACGCGGGTGGCCGTATGGGGCCGCAACTCTGGCACACCGGTGCTGTGCGTGACGTCAGCGGCTGGGAGCCTGATGCGCCGGTTGAAAGCCCATCTGGCCTCGACTCGCCAAATGTCCCGCGCGGTGTGGCAATGAGCGAAGAGGATATTGCAGACGCGGTTGCTGCTTTTGCCAAGGCAGCAGCGGATGCCAAACGACTGGGTTTCGACACCGTCGAGATCCATGGGGCACATGGTTATTTGATCGATCAGTTCTTCTGGGCTGGCACCAATCAGCGCATCGATCGTTATGGCGGACCGACGATCAAAGAGCGCTCGCGCTTTGCCGCTGAGATTGTGTCTGCCGTTCGTCATGCGGTCGGCCCCGAATTCCCTATCATCATGCGCGTCAGCCAGTGGAAGCAGCAGGACTTTGGGGTGCGTCTCGCCGAGACCCCAGCACTGATGGAAGACTGGTTGCTGCCATTGGTTGAGGCGGGTGTTGATGTTCTGCATTGCTCGCAGCGACGCTTCTGGGATCCTGAGTTTCCCGAAATTGATGGTGAGAACGGGCTGAACTGCGCGGGCTGGGCGAAGAAAGTCACTGGAGCCACAACCATTAGCGTCGGCTCGGTCGGGCTGGATAACGATGTCACTAACGCCTTCGCCGGCCAGGGCTCAGCCCCTGCAAGCTTGGACCGCCTGGTCGAGCGTATGGAGCGCGAAGAGTTTGATCTGATCGCCGTAGGACGTGTTCTGCTGAGTGACAAGGATTGGGTCGCCAAAGTGGAAAATGGCGATTACGCGGAGCTGAAGGGCTTCAATCCGGCGTCTTTAGCCGAATTGGTTTGAGCCTTAAAGCGGAGTGGAGAGTGTGATGCCACACAGGTTTTAGTCTGAAGAAATCAGAGCTCTAGCCTAGGATTTTGCGAGGTCGAGAGCGTAATCCGTTGTTGAGTGCGCCATGACTGTTTCAATGACTGAAGCTGTCAAGGCCACTCAACACCTGTGTAAATAGGACCGCGTTGCGGTGCAGTCGTATTAAACGTTTTTCGAAACTCGGTGGAGTTCTGTTACAGGCTTTCCGGATCCCCGAAGAACATCTGAATCCGCGAACGCAACCAGCGCTCGCCCGGATCGTTATCCTGGGACCCGCGCCAAGCCATGTGCAGCTCGAAACTGCGCACCGGGAGCGGTGGGTCTTCGGCGCGTACGCCACCGGCGGCGGTGAGGGCGTCGGCGGTGTAGTCGGGCACGATGGCGATGATGTCAGTGCCCGCCAGCAGCGTGCTCAAGCCATTGAACTGCGGCACGGCCAAGACCACATGGCGCTTGCGATCGAGCTTCCCCAGTTCTTCGTCGATAAAACCGCTCAAGTCACCGGCGAAGGACACCAGTGCATGGGGGCGAGCGCAGAATTCGTCCAGGGTCAGCCGTCCTGGGGCCGTGTCGGCCCGTAGCACTTTGGGCATGCTGCGCCGCAAGACTTTGCGCTTGGCGTTGGCTGGCAGATCCTCGGTGTAGCTGACACCGATGGAGATCTCACCGGACGCCAGCAAGCCCGGCATCAGGATGTAGTTGACCCGGCGCACCACCAGGACGATGCCCGGGGCTTCGGCCCGCAGGCGCTTGAGCAGCATCGGCAGCAAGGCGAACTCGGCGTCGTCCGACAAGCCGATGCGGAACACCGAGGTGCTGGTGGCTGGGTCGAATTCCGCCGCACGGCTGACCGCCGTGGAAATCGAGTCCAGGGCCGGGGAGAGCAGGGCGAAGATCTCGACTGCCCGGGCCGAAGGCTCCATGCTGCGGCCGGTGCGCACGAACAACGGGTCATCGAACAGGCTGCGCAGGCGCGACAACGCGGCGCTGATGGCCGGCTGGCCGAGAAACAGCTTCTCGGCCGCGCGGGTCACGCTGCGTTCATGCATCAGTGTTTCGAACACGATCAACAGGTTCAGGTCGACACGCCGCAGGTCATTACGATTCATCTGGGGTCCTGGCAGGTTCAGCAAGCTTGACGTCAGCGGCCATATGAGAACAATGGCCGGCATGAATCTTACGGGGAAAGGCTGGTACTCTGCACCGGCTAATTGCTTTTTCCTACAGAACGGATCCGATTTCTTGCTGCGGAATCAATGACAGGCATGTCGACTATTAATAGCCACTGATGGTCTTGGGTACAAAGCCCGGATAGAGTTCATGGCATTAGAGGTTACTTTGACGAGGTTTGCGATGTCCCGCACGATCCGTTTTCACAAGTTTGGCGGTGCCGAGGTGCTCAAATGCGAAGAGCATGCGGCGGCTCTTCCTGCTCCAGGAGAAGTGCAGGTCCGTGTCGAGGCGATCGGCATCAGTTGGTATGACACCTTGTGGCGCCAGAACCTGGCGTCGTCCCAGGCTCGCCTGCCTTCTGGCCTGGGCCATGAAATGGCCGGCGTGGTCACTGCCGTCGGCGACGGTGTCGATGATCTGGCCGTGGGCGACAAGGTCGCCAGTTTTCCTGCCGAGAGCCCGAACGATTATCCCGTGTACGGTGAAGTCATCGTGCTGCCGCGCACCGCGCTGACCCGTTATCCCGACGTGCTCAGTCCGATCGAAGCGGCGGTGCACTACACGCCGCTGTTGATCGCATATTTCGCCTACATGGACCTGGCGCGGGTCAAACCCGGGCAGTTTGCCCTGGTGACCGATGCCAGCCATTGCGCCGGCCCTTCCTTCGTGCAACTGGGCAAGGCCCTGGGTGTGCGGGTGATTGCCGCCACCAAGACGGCTGACGAGCGTGAATACTTGCTGTCGCTGGGCGCTGAGAAAGTCATCGTCACCGAAGAGCAGGACTTGCTGATGCAAATCAACAAGCTCACTGACAACCGTGGCGTCGACGTGGTGTTCGACGGCCTTGGCGGGCCGCAGATGTCGCTGCTTGGCGATGTGTTGGCGCCGCGAGGCAGCCTGGTCTTGTATGGCCTGCAGGGCGGCAACCAGACACCGTTTCCGGCTTGTGCGGCGTTCCAGAAGAACATTCAGTTCTTTGTGCACTGCATCGGCAATTTCACCGGCAAGCCGGAACTGGGCATCGTCCAGGACCAGGTGGCTTTGCAGCGGGCACTGCGTGATATCAATCAACTGACCGCCGACCGCGTGCTGCTGCCCCTCAAGACTCGGGTATTTCCATTCGCCGAGTTTGTCGAGGCTCACCGCTACATGGGCGAATGCCCTTGCCGTGAACGCGTTGCCCTCCAGGTAGTCGATCCTGCCTGATGCCTGTCTTGCGCAAGAGTCATCGTCCGGCTCTTGCGCTGCTCTCGGCCTGATCGGCCATCCTTTCTTTTGCATGACGCCTCCCGCCAGACGGTGATGCGCTCGTGCCCGTCAAACGAGCCCTGGAATGGGCTGGCGCTGTTCGCAGCAAAGCCGAACCGAATCCGTTTGCCCGCCGACATCTGAACTGGTTTTTGTCCCTAATCTGTATCTTCTAATCATTGTTTAAGTCCTGATAATTGAACGCTGATTTCCATCTCAAGGAAGAAGTCGTGGCGCGGTATAACTTTTTCGAAGGTTTCGAGCCTTCACTGTATGTCCAAGGTGCTTCGGGCATTACTTGGTATAAGGCTGTCTATCGACTATGGGGAAAACAGGCCGAGGCAAGAGGTAAGTTGAAGTTCGGCTTGTTCTTTATTTCTCGTACTCATTGTCTGTGGGACGTTGTCGGAATTCTCCTAGGACGTACCGCTGGGTCGGCGCAAGCCAATGGTTTAGCGGCTTTCAGGGCGATTCAGAAATGGAGCGGTCCAGCCCCCAACGTGTGTATCAAATAATTACGACAAGCAAAGCTTGTGCGTATTGCTAATACTCTCTGCAGTACTAGAACACTTCATCCTGATCTACACGTCGTACCGTCGCGTTGGTGCGAGTGCGACGCCGATATTCGAATTTCCAGGTAAATGGCTATGAGTGCAATTCATGAGCAGGCAATGACTCACGTGTATCAACAGGTATTGCAACGACTGTTGGGTTTTTATTCCCGGGCAGAACGTACCGCGTTGCAGCTTTTGATCCAGCGTTTAATTATCGCCGCCGGAGGAATCGAGCGGATTGGCGATTATCGCGTGCTGACGGTCCAGAACGGCAGTCGGGATGGTTTTTACGTGCTGACGGCCTTGCGAGCCGCGCAACTAAGCATCGCTGGCAGGCATCCGGTGACCTTCGACTTGCGTGTCGCCACCCCACGCCTGAGCGAGACCACCCAGTCGACCCTGGAAAACATCCATCACTGCTACAGCGCGCTGTTTGTCTACGACGATCCGCGGGTCGAGCTGCTGATGGCGGATAACCGTGAGGTGCTGCCGTTCAATCACAATCAATCGCTGTCGGTGGCCGGCCATGAAGCCTGCCGCATGGACATGCTGCTGTTGGGGCATCTTCGCTCGGCGGACAGCCCCTTGGAGGTGGGCGACGACAGTTACCTGGCGATGGCGGAGTTTTATCGGCACATGGCTCGCTGGGAATCGGGAGTGGATTCGTTGGTCAGCAGCGATACGCCGCGTCAGCAAAGACAATTCATGTCGGGCCTTCGACGGGCGGCCCGCAAAATCGGACTGGCCACCGACAACAATGGCGGTTTCGACAGTCTTTTTGCCCAACTCGATACCCTGGGCGGCGATCTCTGTCGGCAGTTCCATGGCCAGGATCGCCTTGGCGCGTGGAAGCCCGAGGGCCATTTCGAGGCTTGCCGGCGAGTAGGGCATGTCAGTATCGACGACCTGATCGTCGACCGTCCGGAAGATAGCAACTGGCCGCTGTTCAACGAATTCCTGCGGGTACAGACCGACAGCTTCATCGCTTCGGCGCCCGAAAACGAGTACGTCAGCCCACTCCTGTCGGCGCATTTGCATGGCCTGCAGGCCTGTTACCTGCAAGGGCGCAGCTACGAAGCGGGTTATGGGGATTACGTGCAACGGGCGATCATGGTCATGCATCGCAAACAACTGCCGGAGCATGCCTGCCAGCATACGCGGGAGTTGTTCGGCACGCCTTCGAGTATCCCCGAGCGCCGTGCCCAGGCGGCCATCGAAGCGCAAAGAAACCTGGGGCTCAGCGAAACGCAATTGGTCTGTATGTTGTTCGCGCCGTTCGTGGAACAAGGGGCGGGCCTGGAGCATTTCCTGCGGTGCTGCCACCCCGGCATGCTGGTGGCGATGCCGGACCTGCACAAAGCCATGCAGGGTGCGACCATTGCTGATCAGGTGGGGCAGTGGATGATCGATGTCAGCGGCCTGCCCATCGATCTGCTTGGCAAACTGTACCGATCCAGCATTGCGCTGCCGGAGCAGGACACGGCAGCAGGTATCGATTCGCAAGCCGTAGACAGTGAAGAAGCCGGGCAGGGCGCCGATGGTCTGTGCGAACGTTCGGCAAGGCACTGAGGAGCCAGGTTTGGCGGATTCAACCAGCCCGTATCCGGCGGTGGTGACCGGTGTTCCAACAGGGTCGGTTACGGCCGGTTTCTTGGGGGCGGCCTTATGAAGGGCAGCCGGGAAACAGACTTCGCCTATCAGGCGGTTTATCGATACCTGACGACCTTGATCAACGAACTGGGGGCCGATGCGCGAGTGCGCCTGCCTTCGCTGCGACAACTGGCCGAGCGTCTGGACGTGTCGATTTCTACCATCCAGTACGCCTATTCGTTGCTGGAAAAGGAAGGTCGGGTCTACTCGATCGCCAAGTCCGGTTATTACGCGCTGCCGGTGCCCTGCGTTGCCAACCTGGACGGTGGTGATGATTTGCTCGAGACCCTGTACGTCAATGCACGGCGACCGGGCATGCTGGTGCTCAGTGCGGATGAACCAGCGTCGATGCAGCCACTGGACAGCCCATTGTTGCTGCTTGAGCGCGAGCTGCTGCGCCAGTATCCGCGCTCCTCCCAGGCGCCCTCGCAACCTTGGGGCGAGTTGGAGCTGCGGGCAGCGCTGGCAGCCCGCTACACCTCATCTGCAGCCCGCTGCTGGAGTGCCGACGACGTCTATATTGGCGCCGATCTGCGCGGCGTCCTGGAAATTCTCATCGCGGTGCTGGCACTGAAGGGCGCCACGGTATTGATCGAGTCGCCCAGCGACTGGAGCGTCTTGCGCCTGTTGCAGGCCGCCGAGATCCGGGTCATCGAGCTGCCGTTGCGGGCAGGCGGGGTGATCGATACCGAGCATCTGGAGCAACTGCTGGTCAGCGAAACGGTGCGTCTGGTGGTGCTGTCTTCGGTCTTGAGCATGCCAAGGGGCACGCTCATGCTTGAGCGCAACCGCCACGACGTGGCTCACCTGTTGGCGCTGCACGGCACGTGGGTGTTGGAGAACGACAGCTACACCGACCTGGCATTCGAGACTGGGGTTGCGCCTTTGCGCGATTTGCTCGACCCGGATCGGTTGATCGTCTATTCATCGTTCGAGAAAACCATTGGCCCCGAGGCGCCCTACGGCTATGTATTGTCGCGCCAGTTGACCTTGCAATTGCAGCGACATTTCCTGCTGCGCGCCTTTCGGTTGTCGCCGATCCGCCAGAAGGCCATCGCCCGCTTGTACAGCAACGGCCGGATCGATCAGCATCTGCTGGTTTTGCGGCGATTGCTGCGCGAAAGCGCGGCCTCGACAACGCAACTGCTGCGCGAGCGGCTAGGGGACAGCCTGCAATGGGTCGCGCCCGAAGGTGGCGCAACGATCTGGATGCGCCCGGCGCGCCCGGTCGACCTGCGGCGGGTTTTTCAGCGGCTGCTGGCCCAGCGAATCGTTATCGCCCCGGGAGAACTGTTCAGTATCCAGGGGTTGTATGCGCAACATATGCGCCTGACCCACGCCTTGAGCGGGTCGAATGACCTGGGCACAGCGCTCTGCGCGCTGGCCGATGCCTTGAGACTTGAGCAATCCGGGTAGGTGGGGATGGATCGAACCCATCGCGCCATGGTCGAACTGTCAGTAAACTGCATCCTATTTCCCGAGCCACTCTATCCAGAGGTTTTGCATGACAGTCAGTCCATTTGCGGGCAAGCCGGCACCGGCAGAGTTGTTGATCGATATCCCGCGACTGGTGACGGCCTATTACACCGGCCGACCCGATGCTTCGGTAGCGACCCAGCGTGTGGCGTTCGGCACCTCCGGTCACCGTGGCAGTTCCTTCGACCTGGGGTTCAACGAGTGGCACGTGTTGGCAATCAGTCAGGCGATCTGCCTGTACCGTGAGGCCCAGGGCATCAACGGACCGCTATTCGTGGGTATCGACACCCATGCGCTGTCGACCCCGGCGGGTACCAGCGCCCTGGAAGTGTTCGCGGCCAACGGCGTTACCGTGATGATCGCCGAGGGCGACGAATACACCCCGACACCCGCGATTTCCCACGCCATCCTCTGCTACAACCGTGGCCGTACTTCGGGCCTGGCGGACGGTATTGTCATCACGCCGTCCCACAACCCGCCACAAAGCGGCGGCTACAAGTACAACCCCACCAACGGCGGCCCGGCCGACACCCACATCACCAAGTGGATCGAAGCCAAGGCCAACGAGCTGCTGGCCAACCAGTTGGCCGGCGTCAAACGCATCAGCTACGAGCAGGCGCTGAAGGCCGACACCACCCACCGTCACGATTACCTCAACACTTACGTGGCGGACCTGATCAATGTCATTGATTTCGATGCCATTCGCGGTGCCGGGTTGCACTTGGGCGTCGATCCGCTGGGCGGCGCCGGAGTGCGCTACTGGCCAGCCATTGCCGAGCATTACCGGTTGGACCTGGAAGTGGTCAACACCCAAGTGGACTCGACCTTCCGCTTCATGACCGTCGACTGGGACGGGCAGATCCGCATGGACCCGTCCTCCAGCCACGCCATGCAAGGGCTGATTGGCCTGAAGGAGCGTTTCGACGTCGCTTTCGCCTGTGATCCGGACCATGACCGCCATGGCATCGTGACGCCGTCCGGTGGCTTGCTTGCGCCGAACAACTACCTGGCGGTGTCTATCGATTACCTGTTCCAGAATCGCCCGCAATGGCGCGCCGATGCCGCGGTGGGCAAGACGGTGGTCAGCAGCGGCCTGATCGATCGCGTGGCCAAGCGCCTGGGACGCCGCCTCTATGAAGTGCCGGTAGGTTTCAAGTGGTTTGCCGATGGGCTGTTCGACGGCTCCCTCGGCTTTGGTGGGGAGGAAAGCGCCGGTGCTTCGTTCTTGCGCAAGGACGGTGGCGTGTGGAGTACCGACAAGGATGGCTTGATCCCGGCACTGCTGGCCGCTGAAATGACCGCCCGTACCGGTCGCGATCCAAGCCAGGCCTACCGCGCCCTGACCGCTGAGTTGGGCGAACCGTTCTCGGTACGCGTGGATGCCAAGGCCAGCCCGCAGCAGAAGGCGTTGCTCAGCAAACTGTCGCCGGATCAGGTCGCGTCAACCGAATTGGCCGGGGAGACGATCCAAAGCATCCTCAGCCATGCGCCGGGCAACGACCAGGCCATTGGCGGCTTGAAAGTGATGACCGAAAATGGCTGGTTCGCGGCGCGTCCATCCGGGACCGAAGACATCTACAAGATCTACGCCGAAAGCTTTATTGGCGATGCGCACCTCAAGCAACTGGTGGTTGAGGCGCAGACCCTGGTGGATGCTGCTATCACCGAGAAGTGACAAGCGCTTGTGGCGAGGAAATTTGTTTCCTCGCCACTGGCCCTGCAATTACTTTTCATCCGTGTCGCAGAATTTTCTCGAAGTAGTGAATATAACTTATTGATTTATCAGTGATTACTCCTGCGAGTATCCCTTCGGGAGCAAGTTGCGATGATGTCAATGTGCGACATCACTTTCACTTCATCGCCTAAATCCCTGACTTAAAAGATTTTTGGTAGAACCTGACGGAAAATCCAGACACCATAGCCGTCATGATTCAGAACACCGGAGTCTCCTAGCGTGTCGCAACACACTCCCGATCTTCCCCCCGACCTGTTGCCGCTGGCCCAGATGCCATTGTTAAAGCGCCTGGCCGCGCGTTTTTTTGGTCATGGCCTGACGCGCCTGCGCGCCCAGCACCGAGCGTCCTGGCTTCACGGCCAGGCAGATGGCTTTCGCAGTGGGCATACCGCCGGTTTTGATTATGGCTACCAAGAAGGCAGAACCGAAGGATTGGAAGAGGGTCGCCAAGTCCTGTTGATTCGCGACTCGCGCAGTACCGAGCACCCGGCCCCGAAGGTCGATGATCTGCTGTTCGACGACTGGCGCCTGCCGTTGTCCGCTGAACTGAAAAAACGCATCAAGGCAGACGTTGCTCGATTGCTGCCGGCACAGGCCCAGCCGAGCGCGGCGCAGTGGAAGATGATTTTCAGTGATACGCCAGCGACCTCGGTGGTGGCCGGAGCGGGTGCGGGCAAGTCCACGACCCTGGTGCTGCGCATTGTCCTGCTGTCTCATTACCTGGGTTTCGAGTTGGACTCGATGACCGTGGTGACCTTTACCCGCGAGTCGCGAAAGGACTTCATCCAGAAGCTGATAGAAGTGTTTGCCCTGTGGGGACGAACCATCGGTCTCAAGGAGGCTCGCGACCTGGTGCGAACCTTCCATTCACGCATCTTGCCCATGGTCCGTAGCCTGCCCGGATTTGAGCGTCTGCAGGCCTTCGAGACCCTGAGCCATCGGGCCGGCCCGGCTGATGATGACGCTCAGGACAACCCCTTCGACTTGCGCATCAACGATGCCCAGCGCCAGCAGCTCAACGCGTGTTATCACAATCTCTACCAGCGTGATGAGCGTTTTCGCGAGCTGATCAAGCCATTGTCCCGGCATGCATTGCAGCTCAAGGAATTGGAACGCGACCACCCGGATGTGCAGAAGCGAGTGGCCGTGACCGAGCTGGCCGCCCAACGCGATGAAGCGTTATGCGATGCCGTCGAAGACCTGTGGTTTCGTGCCGGGGCCTGGCCGATTAAAGGCATCGAGCCGAAGCGCCAGCGGTTCGATGTCAATGGTTCGACATTCCATTGCCACGGCTACATCCCATCCCTGGACGCCTGGGTAATCCTGGGCTTCGACCCGCGGGAAGACGCCCGCATCAGCCGCCCGGGCGCCAAGTTGAGCATTCGTGCGGAATGGGCCGTAAAGCGCACCCTGTTTCAAGCTTTCTGTCGCAAGCCACTGATATGGCTGGAAAGTTATGAAGCCTCAAAGCGTGTACTGGCATCGCTGGCCGGAGATGCCAGCGCGGGTCCCGGCTTCGATTACAAGGTCAAGGGGGAGCTCGGTTCGGCGCCCTTGCTCGATTGCTTTGTTGCCGCCGCCGGTTTTATCGAGAACCTTGGCCTGGACGTGCCGGATGCGGTGGGCCGGATGTGTTTTTCCCAGGACGACCCGGATCGCTATTTCTTCGAGGCCTTGAGCCGCTACTGGCGAGCATTCGAAGATCATTTGCTCGATCAGTCGCCACCGGTCATGACTTACAACCGGATGTTCGCGCTGTTCAGCGAGCACTCGCCGGAAAACTTCAAATTGCTCAGCGATTCACTGCTGCGCCCCTTGTCTCACTTGATGATCGACGAATTCCAGGACGTGTCGCCGCAGATTGTCTCCTGGCTTCGCGCAAGTCTTCGCGAGGTGCGCAGCCGTGGCCCGGCCATGCATGTGGGGCGCGCTGCCCAGCGCTCCTCCTTGCTGTGCGTGGGGGACGATTGGCAATCGATCTATGGCTGGCGCGGCAGTTCCCCAAGCTATTTCATGGGGTTCAACAAGCAATTTCCGTCGCCGACGAGCACCCGGGTGATGCTCACCGACAACTACCGCAGCCACCAGCACATCATTGATGCCGCCGAGCATGTCGTCCGTTCGGCAGCAGCGATTCCGGGCAAGAAGGCGAAGGCCAGTGGCAAGCCCCGCTCGCTGAGCCCAGTCAACGTACTGGATCGCGACGACGAGGGCTTGGCGCAGCGGCTGGATGAGCACTACCGCAAGGGCGATTCGATCCTAATGTTGTATCGAAAAAGTAGTGATAAGTTATTGATACAACAGCATATAAGCTCAACAGTTAATGTAGATTCCAGCTTGCCATACCAAGCACGGCGCCTCAGGCAGATGACCTATCACAGTGCCAAGGGGCTGCAGGCCGATGCGGTGTTTTTGCTCGGCGATTGCCAGCATATGACCAGTTCTCCCTACAAAAATCAGGTTTATCGCATGGCCGGGCTGGGGCAGGATGGTGATGCTGAGCCCTACGACACGGCACAGAAAGACGAAGTTCTGCGCTTGGCGTACGTGGGCATTACCCGAGCGGTGCAGCATTGCTATTGGTATGTCGATAGTCAGGACAGCCAGGGCGCTAACGTGCCCAAGGCTTCGGATCGTATTGGGGTGGGCAAGCCGTTCTTTGCTGACCAGCGCCGTGCGCGGGTATGACTCAGCCACATGGGTTACAAATCTGTTCACGCACGTAGGTAACCGGGTTGCGGGTGCTCCCACAGAATGAACGCGTTCGCTTCAGAAAAGGTCGGCTGTCAGGCCGCCTTGCTTTAGCGCAGCAACAGATATGCACCCAACCCACCCCCCCAAAAAAAAACGGCGCTTACCCTATGGGAAAAGCGCCGTTTCCTTAAATGAACAGCATCACACCGATGTGGGCGTCAGGAGGCAAACCGTCGCAAACCCACCGGTGGCACAAAAGCTTCCAGCTCGGCCTCCACTGCTTCGATTATGCGTTCCACATCCGGAGCGTTCATCACGGTAGCGCAGGGGATGCCTGCAATGGCGATCATGGTCTCGCCGCTGGCACGGTCAAACAATCGGGCGACCATGCTGCCTGGCGCGTCCATGCTCGCTTCAAATCCCATGGGATGGAAGTGCCAGCGCATCAGCTGGCAGGCGTTGGGGAACGTAACCTTGCTGAAAGATCCTTTATTCATATGTTGCCCGCCTTCTTCAATCAAGCGCTTCCTTTTGCTCATGTCAGGAAGGAAGAGCCATCATGGCTCTACCAGTGAGAACTAAAAGTAGCACCTGATAATGAATGTCATGTGGCTTTTTTCAGTCTGTTTTGCGATTGGTTCAGTTTTTTTGATCTGCATCACGACCTAAGCAACTGTGCTCAGAATGCCATCATCCTTCGCAGGCGGTGTCCCGCTGTTCATTCGAGGGCTCTGGCTCACGGTATTTCAAGGCAATGGCAGCTGCGAAAATCGTCAGCGCCAGGGCCGCGGCGAAGGTGATTTGCAAGCCGTCTGCCACCGCTTGCGGAGTGGCGTAAGTGATGCCATTCGTCGGTAGGGCAATCGCAAATATCGCGCCGAGCACCGAGGCACCGGTAAAGAAACCCAGGTTGCGCGACAGATTGAGCAGTCCGGCAATCACGCCGCGTCGGTGGGCGGGAACCTCCGTCATGACTGCCGTGTTGTTGGCCGTCTGGAACAACGCGTAGCCGAGGGTTGTTACCACGATAGCGGCGACATAGCCGCCTACGCCAAGGGCCGGAGACATCAGCGACAGCAGCAGGCAGCCGAGCGCCATGATCGCCAGCCCGACAAGCCGCATGGGGCGCACGCCGAACCGGTCTGCCAGGCGCCCGGCAGGCATGCCGGCGATCGCGGCAACGGAGGGTCCGGCCGCCAGTGCCAGCCCAACCAGCGCCGCAGGTAGCCCAAGGGCGATGGACAGGTAAAAAGGCCCGACCAGCAACGTCGCCATCATGACCGCCGCGACCAAGGCACTCGTGGCCAGACCCGAGACCAGCAGCCGGTCTCGAAACAAGGCCAAGGGAATCAGCGGCGAAGCAACCCGGTTCTGCGCCAGGATGAACAGCCCCGCGGTGAGGATCGCCACCAGCAACAACGCAATATTTGACCAGCCGAAGTCCCCGCGCCCCGAGGTCATGGCCAGGGCATAGGCGGCCAGTGTCGCGGCCAACAGCAGGGTGCCTGTCACATCGAAACGGGTTTTCTCCAGCTTCGCCATCGGTTGCCGGACGGGCAATGAACGCCATGCCAGCAACAACGTCAGCCCCCCAAGGGGAAGGTTGACCAGAAACAAGGCTTGCCAGCCGAATTGAGCGATCAACACGCCGCCAAAAGAGGGCCCCAGCGCAGTGCCGACTGCCGACAGCGTGGCCAGCAACCCCATGGCGCTGCCGGTCTTTGCCTTGTCGACGGTTTCACCGACCAGAGCCATGGTCAGCGTCATCATGACCGCAGCCCCCAAGCCTTGCAGCGCCCGGCCCGCAATCAACCACCCCAGCGACGGAGCCAGGCCGCACAAGGCCGAGGCGAGCGTGAACAGGGTAATCCCGGCCAACAGCAGCGGCCGACGCCCGAGCATGTCTGCGAGACGCCCGACGCTGACAATCAACGTGGTGATCGCCAGTAAATAGGCCAGCACCACCCATTGGACCTGCTGGAAAGAGGCATCGAAAGCTTGGGTCAGGGCGGGTAAGCCCACGGTGGCGACACTGGCGCCCAGGGACGCCAGTAGCGTCGAGAGCGAAAGGCTGGCTAGCGCCCAGCGTGCTGAAAAGACCCGTTGCTCGCCGATTGCTGTCGGCAGGTGTTGTTGCGTATCGGCTGGCTTCATCATGTCCTCTTTCTCTGCGGCGCCCGAACGGGGCTATCAGAACGTTACGCCTGGGCATAACATGGCGGAAGACGCACCATTTGCATGTTATAGCTGCATATAACGCCACCTATTCACGCCAGGGCCCGGCAATGTCTACACCTGACCTCAATCTGCTTGTCACCCTTGATGTGCTGTTGTCTGAAGGCAGCGTGGCCAAGGCCGCTCGGCGCCTGCGCCTCAGCCCGTCCGCGATGAGCCGGGCGCTGGCGCGGCTGCGTGAAACCACTGGCGACCCCTTGTTGGTGCGGGCCGGGCGGGGCTTGGTGCCCACGCCGCGTGCGCTGGAATTGCGCGAGCAGGTCAGTCAACTGGTCCAGGATGCCCAGGCGCTGCTGCGTCCGGTGCAGGCCCCGGATCTTGGGCGGTTGAGCCGGACCTTTACGCTGCGCACCCGCGAGGGCTTTGTGGAAAATTTCGCGCTCGACCTGATCGCCCGCATCAACGAACAAGCGCCCGGCGTACGGCTGCGTTTCGTTGAAAAGACCAACAACGACAGCACCGCGCTACGCGAGGGCAGCGTGGATCTGGAGACGGCCGTGGTAAACAAGGACACCAGCCCGGAGTTGCGAACCCAGGCGTTGTTTGGTGACCGTTTGATTGGCGTGGTGCGCGCGGGTCACCCGCTAAGCCTGGCCGAGGTGAGCGCCGCCCGTTACGCGGCGGGCGGGCACATCGGCGTGTCGATGCGCGGTCTGGATCAAGGGCCCATCGACCAGGCCCTGGAGTCGTTAAGCCTGTCACGGGAAATCGTCACCACCGTCCCAGGTTTTTCCTCGGCGTTGGGGCTCGCCCGATCCAGCGATCTGATCGCCAGCGTACCCGAGCGCTACACCGCCAGCCTGCGCGTCGGCATGCACAGTTTTGCGCTGCCGTTTGCGGTGCCGGCCTTCACGATAGCCATGCTCTGGCATCCGCGGATGGAGGCCGACCCGGTACATCGTTGGTTCCGTGGTTGTTTGCGAGAAGTCTGTGCACGCAAAACCATAGAGATTTAGTAGATATTCATTAGTAGCATTTCGCTGGCACTTAGTTGGCGGAAGTGCGATGTCGTGCACAAATTGATAGTTATCGATATTTAATATTTAAATAGAGTTTTGTCCGACAATCTTCAGTCTGGTCATTTAAATACCTGCACTAACGACAGGGAAGCCTATTGTTTATAGGCGTTAAAGGCCTGGTGCTGCAATTGAGTGGAAAAAATCGCTAGACGTTTGATTTCCAATTGTGTCAGCTTTCTTACGTCCTCATTGGGCGAGTGATAGGACGATCTCGCCAGAGATTGTCTGTCTGACTAAAGCTGTTCCATTGCAAACAAGGAAGTGTGTTTATGTCGAAAGCTAAAACCACCGCTATTGATTCTTCCGAACAACTGCTCTGGACGCCGCAACCCCTGGCGGCCTCCAGCAGTGCATTCAACCAGATCAATAGTTTCAGCCACCAATACGACCGCGGCGGTGACCTGACCGTCAACGGCAAACCGTCGTACTCCGTCGACGAGGCGGCCACTCAGTTGCTGCGCGACGGCGCGGCTTATCAAGACCGGGACGGCAGCGGCAAGATCGAGCTGACCTACACCTTCCTCACGTCTGCCTCCTCGAGTACCATGAACAAGCACGGGATCAGCGGTTTCAGTCAGTTCAGTGCCCAGCAGAAAGGCCAGGCAGCCTTGGCCATGCAATCCTGGGCAGACGTAGCCAACGTGACCTTCACCGAGAAGTCCAGCGGCGGCGACGGTCACATGACTTTCGGTAACTACAGCGGTGGTCAGGACGGTGCAGCGGCGTTTGCCTATTTGCCGGGGACCGGCGCCGGTTATGACGGGACGTCCTGGTACCTGATCAACAGCAGCTACACGCAGAACAAGAACCCGGACCTGAACAATTACGGGCGCCAAACCCTGACCCACGAAATTGGCCATAGCCTGGGCCTGGCCCACCCCGGCGACTACAACGCTGGCGAAGGCAGCCCGACTTACGATGACGCTACCTACGGGCAAGACACCCGTGGCTACAGCATCATGAGCTACTGGAGTGAAAGCAATACCGACCAGAACTTCAGCAAGGGCGGGGTCGAGGCCTATGCGTCGGGGCCGCTGATGGATGACATCGCGGCCATCCAGAAGCTCTACGGCGCCAACACCACCACCCGAACCGGCGATTCGACCTACGGCTTCAACTCCAACACCGGTCGCGACTTCTACAGCGCATCCTCATCCTCGGACAAAGTGGTGTTCTCGGTTTGGGATGCCGGTGGTCGCGACACCCTGGATTTTTCCGGTTTCACCCAGAACCAGAAAATCAACCTCAATAGCGCCTCGTTCTCCGACGTTGGTGGCATGGTGGGTAATGTCTCCATCGCCCAGGGCGCAGTCATCGAAAACGCCATCGGCGGATCGGGCAGTGACTTGTTGATCGGCAACTCGGTGGCCAACGAACTCAAGGGTGGGGCCGGCAACGATATTCTTTGGGGCGCCGGGGGTGCGGACAAACTGTGGGGTGGTTCGGGCTCGGACACTTTCGTGTTCGCCGCCAGTTCCGACTCGCGACCCGGTACTGTCGATCAAATCCTCGACTTTGTCAGCGGCCTGGACAAGATCGACCTGACCGGCATCACCAAGGGCGCCGGCCTGCACTTCGTGAACGCGTTCACCGGTGCGGCAGGCGATGCGGTGCTGTCGACCTCCGGTGGCAACAGCCTGCTGTCGGTGGACTTCTCCGGGCATGGCGTGGCTGACTTCCTGGTCAGCACCGTCGGCCAGGCAGCGGTCTCGGATATCGTGGCCTGATAAACCGATCCCTGTAGGAGCTGCCGCAGGCTGCGATCTTTTGATCTTTCGCTTGAACCCAAGTGGCAGGGGAAAGATCGCGGGCTTCGCCAGCTCCTGCAGGTCACCGGTCAGGATTGTGAGATGAATAGATATCTAATGTCGGGTAGCGCCCAGGCAACCGCCTGGTTACTCGCTACATTGATGATGTTTTGTGGAGAAGTCGTCATGGCGCGCAGCCTGTTGTTAGCAGAACCTTCACAGTTGGCCGGTCAGTGGCTGGCCATTTTGTCGGACCCGCAGAACGACGGGCAAACCCAGGCGCTGCAGGACAAACCGTCCAACACTTGCCTCATCGAACTCAGGGCAGACCAGACGTTGGGTGGGCAAACCGAGTGCCTGGGCCACTGGCTGGGAGATGAACCGGTCCATTGGTTTACCGAACCCGATGGTCTTTCCCTGATTGGCAGGCAGAACTCGAGAGTGCATCTGGGATTGCGTAAGGAACATCACTACCAGGTCACTTTGAAATCCGGCCTGATACTCAGGCTTGAGCAAAATAAGCGCCCGACAGACCGTTAACAAATTGTTACATCTGCCGCAAGGCAAGACGCGTATGTTCAATCAGGCGTGCGCGTCGGACGGGGCCGATTTAATAATTAAAGATTGGTAGTGCATAACAGCCGGTTATCCGGCGAAGCCAACAGCAGGAAGATCCATGACTAAGAATCGGGGCGCTGTCGCCATACCGTTATTTAAAGCGCTGGGCGCTTATAAAAACATTCTGATCAGTGTCGGTTGTTTTACTGCACTGATTAATGTCCTGATGTTGGCACCGTCGATTTATATGTTGCAGGTGTATGACCGAGGGCTTTCCTCACAAAACGTAACTACCCTGGCGATGCTGTCATTGATGGTCGTCGGGTTCTTTGTGTTTATCGGGTTGCTGGAAATGGTGCGCAGCTTCATTGTCATCCGCATCGGCAGTCAGTTGGAAAGACGTTTCAATCTCCAGGTGTACAAGGCGGCGTTCGAGCGCAATCTGCTCCAGGGCGAGGGCAATGCCGGGCAGTCCCTGGGCGACCTGACCCATGTCCGCCAGTTTGTCACCGGACCCGCATTGTTCGCATTCTTCGACGCGCCATGGTTCCCCATCTACCTGCTGGTGATTTATCTGTTCAACGTCTGGCTCGGCGTGTTCGCCACCGTCGGCACGTTGTTGTTGATTGGCCTGGCCTGCCTGAATGAACTCATGACCAAAAAACCGTTGGGGCAGGCCAGCGTCTACTCGCAACGCTCCAGCCAACTGGCCACCAGCCATTTGCACAACGCCGAGACCATCCAGGCCATGGGCATGCTCGACGCGCTGCGCAGCCGCTGGTTTGCCGTGCACTCGCGGTTTCTCGGCCTGCAGAACCAGGCCAGCGACACCGGCGCGGTGATCAGCTCCGTGAGCAAAACCCTGCGCCTGTGTCTGCAATCCCTGGTGCTGGGGTTGGGCGCGCTGTTGGTGATCAAGGGCGAGATGACCGCCGGGATGATGATTGCCGGCTCGATCCTGATGGGCCGGGTGCTGAGCCCCATCGACCAGTTGATTGCCGTGTGGAAGCAGTGGAGCGGGGCCAAGCTCGCCTATCGCCGTCTCGATGCGCTGTTGCAGGCTTACCCGGCACAGGATGATGCAATGGCATTGCCGCCGCCCAAGGGCCAGGTGAGTTTCGAGCAGGTGAGCGCCGGCCCGCCGGGGCAACGCAACGCGACGTTGCAGCAGGTCAGCTTCAGCCTGGCGGCCGGGGAAGTGCTCGGGGTGCTGGGGGCTTCGGGCTCCGGTAAATCCACCTTGGCCCGTGTGCTGGTCGGCGTATGGCCGACGCTGGGGGGAACGGTGCGGCTCGATGGGGCCGACATCCACCGCTGGAGTCGTGAGCAGCTCGGCCCGCACATCGGCTATCTGCCCCAGGACATCGAGCTGTTCAGCGGCAGCATCGCCGAGAACATCGCCCGCTTTCGCGAAGCCGACCCGCAGAAAACTGTCGCCGCCGCGCAACAGGCCGGTGTGCATGAACTGATCCTGCGCATGCCCCAAGGCTACGACACGGTGTTGGGGGAGGACGGCAGTGGGTTGTCGGGCGGACAGAAGCAACGGGTGGCCCTGGCCCGGGCGATGTACGACCGACCGAGCCTGGTGGTGCTCGACGAGCCCAACTCCAACCTCGACACGGTCGGTGAAGCGGCGCTGGCCAGTGCCATCGCGCAAATGAAGGCACAAGGCACCAGCGTCGTGCTGGTGACCCATCGCTCCTCGGCGCTGGCCCAGGCCGACAAGCTACTGGTGCTCAACGAAGGCCGGCTGCAGGCCTTCGGCCCGAGTCAGGAAGTGCTGCGGGCGCTGTCTGGCCAATCGGAGACGCCACAACGGGACCGAACACCCAACGGATTGAGCATGAGCCGTCAGTACCAGACTGCCAACAAGCCCAGCGGCGCATGAGCAAGGATCGCGACATGAACCTCGAACATTCTCAAATCCTCGAGCGTCCCGAACACGGCGCGCGGTTTTTCACCCGTCTGGGCTGGGTACTGGCGATTGTGGGGGCGGGGAGTTTTTTCACCTGGGCCAGCCTGGCGCCGTTGGATCAGGGCATACCCGTGCAGGGCACCGTGGTGGTGTCCGGCAAGCGCAAAGCCGTGCAGTCGATGAGTGCCGGTGTGGTCAGCCGGATCCTGGTGCGTGAAGGCGAGGCGGTGAAGCAGGGCCAGCCGTTGTTTCGTCTCGACCAGACCCAGGCCGCCGCCGACGTGCAATCGCTGCAAGCCCAGTACCGGATGGCCTGGGCCAGCTTGTCGCGCTGGCAAAGCGAGCGGGACAACCTTGGGCAAGTGAGCTTCCCGACGCAACTGAGCCAAGACCCGGACCCGCGACTGGCGCTGGTGCTCGAAGGCCAGCGGCAACTGTTCAGCAGCCGCCGCGAAGCGTTTGCCCGGGAACAATCCGCGTTGCGCGCCAATATCGAAGGTGCCACGGCACAACTGGCGGGTATGCGCCGGGCCCGCGGTGACCTCAGTGCCCAGGCCGACTCCCTGCGCCTGCAACTGGGTAACCTGCAACCCCTGGCGGACAACGGTTACATCCCGCGCAACCGCTTGCTCGACTACCAACGCCAACTGTCGCAAGTGCAGCAGGAACTGGCGCAGAACAGCGGCGAAAGTGGGCGGGTGGAGCAGGGCATCGTCGAGTCCCGGCTGAAGCTGCAGCAACACAACGAGGAATACCAGAAAGAAGTGCGCAGCCAATTGGCCGAGGCCCAGCTCAAGAGTGAAACCCTGCAACAGCAACTGAAGTCCGCCGGGTTCGAGCTGCAACACAGCGAAATCCTCGCCACCGCCGACGGCATCGCCGTCAACCTCGGGGTACACACCGAAGGCGCGGTGGTGCGCCAAGGCGATACCTTGCTGGAAATCGTCCCCCAAGGCACGCGACTGGAGGTCGAAGGGCACTTGCCAGTGCACCTGATCGACAAGGTCGGCACCCATTTGCCGGTGGACATCCTGTTCACCGCGTTCAACCAGAACCGCACGCCACGGGTGTCGGGGGAGGTCAGCCTGGTGTCGGCCGACCAGATGCTCGATGAGAAAACCGGCGCGCCGTACTACGTGCTGCGCAGCAGCGTCAGCGACGTGGCGATGGAAAAACTCAACGGCCTGGTGATCAAGCCTGGCATGCCGGCGGAGATGTTCGTGCGCACGGGCGAGCGCTCGCTCCTCAACTACTTGTTCAAACCGTTGCTCGACCGAGCCGGCTCTGCGTTGACCGAAGAATAAGGATGTCTGTGGGTATGAAGCGCTTTTACTGGCTCGCCGCGTTGACGGCGGCTGTCTGCAATAACGTCTGGGCGATGGGCCCGTTCGAGGTCTACGAACAGGCGTTGCGCAATGACCCGGTGTATCTGGGAGCGATCAAGGAGCGTGACGCGGGCCTGGAAAACCGCGCCATTGGCCGCGCCGGGCTGTTGCCACAGTTGGGCTACAGCTACAACAAAGGCCGCAACAAATCCAAGGTCACCTATCTCAACGAACGCGGCGCCAGCCAGCATGATGACCGCAACTACAGCAGCTATGGCTCTAGCCTGACCCTGCAACAACCGTTGCTGGACTACGAAGCCTATGCGGCCTACCGCAAAGGCGTGGCCCAGGCGCTGTTCGCCGATGAAAGCTTTCGCGGCAAGAGCCAGGAGCTGCTGGTGCGGGTGCTTAGCTATTACACCCAGGCGCTTTTCGCGCAGGACCAGATCGACATCGCCCAGGCCAAGAAAAAAGCTTTCGAACAGCAGTTTCGCCAGAACGAGCACATGTTTCGCCAAGGCGAGGGCACGCGCACCGACATCCTCGAGGCCGAGTCGCGCTATGAATTGGCAACCGCCGAGGAAATCGAGGCCCGCGACGAGCAAGACGCCTCGTTGCGTGAGCTTGGCGCGCTGATTGGCGTCCCGGCCCTGGACATCGGCGACCTTGCGCCCCTGAATGACACCTTCCAGACCTTCGCCCTGCAGCCAGCCAACTTCGACACCTGGCACGAACTGGCGGTGAGCAACAACCCGAACCTGGCGTCCCAGCGGCAAGCCGTGGACGTGGCGCGCTTCGAGGTCGAACGCAACCGCGCCGGGCACCTGCCCAAAGTCAGCGCCTACGCGACGATGCGCCAGAACGAGTCGGAAAGTGGCAACACCTATAACCAACGCTACGACACCAACACCATCGGCCTGGAAGTCAGCGTGCCGCTGTACGCCGGTGGCGGCGTTTCGGCCTCGACCCGCCAGGCCAGCCGCAGCATGGAACAGGCCGAGTACGAACTGGACGCCAAGACCCGCGAAACCCTGATCGAACTGCGCCGTCAGTTCAGCGCCTGCGTTTCAGGCGTGAACAAACTGCGGGCCTACCAGAAAGCCCTGAGCTCCGCCGAAGCGCTGGTGGTCTCGACCCGGCAAAGCATCCTTGGCGGCGAGCGGGTCAACCTCGACGCGCTCAATGCCGAACAACAGCTCTACACCACCCGCCGCGACCTGGCCCAGGCCCGCTACGACTACCTCATGGCCTGGACCAAATTGCATTACTACGCAGGCACCTTGGGGCCCCAGGACCTGGCGAAAGTGGATGAGGCGTTTGTGTCCCGAACACAGTGATCCATTGCTTTTGTGGCAAGGGAGCTGGTTACAACCTGGTTTTAGCATTCCAACAACAAAAAGAGAGCAACAACCATGGGTATCTACGATTACAAGAACCTCGGCACCCTTGAGTCCAAAGCATTGGTCAGCGATGCGATGGCGATCATGCTGTATTCCTATCACAACCTGGACCACGGTTTTGCCGCTGGGTATCAGCACAACGGCTTTGGCGCAGGCCTGCCGGCGACCCTGGTCACCGCGCTGCTTGGCGGCACCGATTCCCAAGGGGTGATTCCCGGCGTGCCGTGGAACCCCGACTCGGAAAAGCTCGCTTTGGAAGCGGTGCAGAAGGCCGGTTGGACGCCCATCAGTGCCACGCAACTGGGCTACACCGGCAAGGTGGATGGACGTGGGACGTTCTTCGGCGAGAAGGCCGGCTACACCACCGCGCAAGTGGAGATCCTTGGCAAGTACGACGCCGATGGGCAGCTGAAGGAAATCGGTGTGTCGTTTCGCGGTACCAGTGGCCCACGGGAAAACTTGATTGGCGACTCCATTGGCGACGTGATCAGCGATTTACTGGCAGCTTTTGGACCGAAGGATTACGCAAAGAACTACGTTGGCGAGGCCTTCGGTAACCTGCTCGCAGACGTCGCCAAGTTTGCCCAGGCCAATGGCCTGACGGGCAAGGACGTGCTGGTGAGCGGTCACAGCCTGGGCGGACTCGCGGTAAATAGCCTGGCGGACTTGAGCGCCAGCAAATGGTCAGGCTTCTATGACAGCGCCAACTACATCGCCTATGCCTCGCCAACCCAGAGCAGCACCGATAAGGTATTGAACATCGGTTACGAAAACGACCCGGTATTCCGCGCCCTGGACGGCTCCACGTTCAATCTCTCGTCGGTGGGCGTGCACGATGGGCAACAGGAATCGGCCACTAACAACATCGTCAGTTTCAACGACCACTACGCCTCGGCAACATGGAACGTGCTGCCGTTTTCCATCCTCAACATCCCCACCTGGATTTCCCACCTGCCCACCGGTTATGGCGATGGCATGGGCCGGATCCTCGACTCGGCGTTCTACGACCTCACCGAAAAGGATTCCACTATCATCGTCGCCAATCTGTCTGACCCGGCGCGCAGCAATACGTGGGTGCAAGACCTCAACCGCAACGCCGAGAGCCACACCGGCAGCACCTTCATCATTGGCAGCGACAGTAATGATCTGATCCAGGGTGGCCAAGGCAGCGACTACCTGGAAGGCCGCGCTGGCAACGATACCTTTCGTGATGGCGGTGGCTACAACGTGATAGTGGGCGGGCAGGGCAGCAACAGCTTGCAACTGCAGCAGTCGGTGAAAAACTTCAGTTTTGCCAATGATGGGGCTGGCACGCTGTATATGCGCGATGCCCATGGCGGGATCAGCATCACTCGCGACATCGGCACGGTTGTCAGTAAAGAGCCCGGATTGTTCTGGGGATTGCTCAAGGACGAGGTGAGCCACAGTGTCACCGCCAATGGCTTGCTGGCCGGCGGCAAGCTGACGGCCTATGCGACCTCGGTCAATGGCAGCGCGGCGAACGATACGTTGCAGGCCCGGGCGACCGGCGATTGGTTGTTCGGCCATGACGGCAACGATGTGCTGATGGGTGGCGCGGGCCACGATACCTTCGTCGGCGGCGCGGGCAATGACCTGATGCAGTCAGGCGGCGGCAACGACACCTTCATCTTCAACGGGGCGTTCGGCCAGGACCGGATCAGCGGTTATGAGGCGGGGGACAAACTGGTGTTCCTCGGCGTCCAGGGCGCCGGGGCGGGTTACGACTACAGCCAGCACATGACCCAAGTGGGCAGCGACACACTGCTCAAGGTCGGCGACAGTTCCGTGACCCTGGTGGGTGTGGGTTTGGGGCAGGTGGGAGGCGAAGGCATCGTGTTCGCCTGACATCGGGGGGAACCCAGGATCTGTGAGTCCCCAAGAACCAGTGTGGGAGCGGGCTTGCTCGCGAATGCGGCGGCACATTCAGCATGGATGCAAGCTGACATACCGCTTTCGCGAGCAAGCCCGCTCCCACAGGTGGGTGAATGCAGGATTTGAACGCGAGCCTCTGAGAGGGCTCGCACAGGATCAGTCTTCCTGGCGAATCGTCGCCACATCATCGGCGCGGACCCGGACTTTCTTGCCGGAAATGTCTTCGAATTCGTAGAAGCCGTCGGCGGTGCGGGTATTTGGGGTGTCCTTGGTCAAATACTGGGTACCGTTCTGCAAGGTCACCACGGTGGGCGAGGCGCAGCCGGCCAGAGCCAGGAATGCTACGGCGGCCAGGGGCAAGCCCAAAAACCTGATGTTCATATCCATAACCTCTCAATCAAAAGTACGTGGACAGCTGATTCGACCACGCCATCATCTTAGTCAACCGCCATTGGTCTCGCTTGCCGTAGGAAAGTTCATCGATGAACGAGGGATTTCACCTCTAAATTTAGGAGACCGCTCATCTTTTGCAGTTGCCTGGGCCGGTCGTAGCTGTTATCTGTACGCATAACCAGTACTTCAGCATCCGTGGCGCTTCTCTCCTTGACAGCCAATCCGCTCGACGACCCCTTTTACTACCTGAACAACTTTCAGCGAGTGCTCGCCTGGCTGGCGCAACGCTATGCCGATGTACTCAGCCCTGAAGAGCAGCGGTTTATCGATGACTTCGCGACGTTGCCTCGTGCGGCCCAGGGCTTGCTGGTGCGGATGGTGATGCGCAAGGGATCAAGGTTCCGCCATAGCAAGCTGCATTACCCGGAAATCGGTGACATCGGCACCGCCGTCGAACCCTTGCTGACGCTGGGCTGGGTCGAGGAACAGGCGCCCCTGGAGCTTGTCGAGCTGTTCGACGTGCTGCTCAAGGCGGAAATCCTCCAGTGCCTGGGCCATCTGATCGAACAACCCAAGGCGAAAAAGACCGAATGGCTCCAGTCCCTCGATGGCCATTTCAGTCAACCCCAGGCGTTTCGTGCCTGGTGTCCGCAGCTTGAAGACCGCTTGTACAGCCTGACGATCATGAACCTCTGCGACCGATTGCGGCTGATGTTCTTCGGCAACCTCTACCAGGACTGGTCGGAGTTCGTGCTGGCGGACCTGGGTATTTTCACCTACGAAACCGTTGAGTTCAGTGCTGAGTCCCGCGGCTTGCGCAGCCGCGAGGACGTCGACGCCTACCTGTTCCTGCACCAATGTAAGCAGCGCTTCGAAGCCGGCGACCCGCTTGAAGACATCGTCGCTCAAGTCAATGCCCTGGCCCTGGACAATCCGTGGCTGGAGCGGCGCCGGGGCAAGTTGTTGTTTCAGATCGGTCAGCATGGCGAACGTATCGGCGACTTCACCTTGGCCTTGTGCATCTATCGCGGCTGTAGTTATCCCGGCGCACGGTTGCGAATGATCCGCGTGCTGGAGCGCATTGGCGAGTACGCCCTGGCTCTTGAATTGGGCGAAGCGGCGGTGCAATCGCCGCAAAGTGCCGCCGAAACCCAGGCGCTGCTCAGGATTGTGCCCCGGCTGCGACGCAAGCTCGGCGGGCCGCCGGTAGCGCGAGCCATGGCCCGGGAGATGGAGCGGCTGGACCTGCAACTGCCGCGGGTCGATCCGGCCTTGTCAGTGGAGTATCACGTCCAGGCCCATTTGCACGACGAAGCCGCACCGGTGCATTACGTCGAGAACAGCCTGATCAATTCGCTGTTCGGCCTGCTGTGTTGGCCGGCGATTTTTGCGCCGTTGCCAGGGGCGTTTTTCCACCCGTTCCAGCGCGGACCGGTCGACTTGCTCAGCGAAGATTTCCATGCCCGCCGCGCCGAGCTGTTCGCAGCCTGTTTCGCCGAGCTGGACGATGGCCGCTATCGAGACACCATCGGCCGCCGTTTCGTCGAAAAGTGGGGCGTGCAGTCGCCTTTCGTGTTCTGGGGCGCGTTGTCCGAAGAACTATTGAATCAGGCCCTTGCTTGCCTGCCGGCCGAACACCTCAAGCACTGGTTCAGCCGCTTGCTGCTGGACATCAAGGCCAACCGCGCCGGCATGCCGGACCTGATCCAGTTCTGGCCGCAGCACAAGACCTACCGGATGATCGAAGTCAAAGGCCCCGGCGATCGCCTGCAAGACAATCAACTGCGCTGGCTGGAGTTCTGCCAGGAACACCAGATGCCCGTCGCCGTTTGCTACGTGCAATGGGCGGAGCAGGGCGCATGAGCCCGACGCCGAGCTACACCATTGCCGTGCGGGCGCTGTGTGAGTTCACCGCCAAGGTGGGCGACCTTGACCTGCGCTTCACGCCGTCGCCGACGGCCCTGGAAGGCATTGCTGGCCATCGCACCGTGGCCTCACGGCGCAGCGAGGGTTACCAGGCTGAAGTCAGCCTCGAAGGCCACTACCAAACGTTGAAAGTCAAAGGCCGGGCCGACGGTTATGATCCGACCCGTCACTGCCTCGAAGAAGTGAAGACCTACCGGGGTGACTTGAGCAAGCAACCGGCCAATCACCGCCAGTTGCATTGGGCCCAGGCGAAAATCTACGCCTGGCTGATGTGCCAAAAACTACAGTTGCCGCGCATCGATGTCGCCTTGGTGTATTTCGACATCGTCAGCGAAAAGGAAACCTGCCTCACCCAAGACTTCGAAGCGGAGCAACTCCAGGCTTTTTTTGAAGAGCAGTGCGCGTTGTTCCTGGCCTGGGCCGAACAGGAAATGACCCACCGCCAGGCACGCAACCGCGGCGCACAGGCGCTGGTCTTTCCCCATGCCGGCTTCAGGCCAGGGCAACGGCACTTGGCCGAGTCGGTGTTCAAGGCGGTCAGCACCGGCCGCTGCCTCATGGCCCAGGCGCCCACCGGGATCGGCAAGACCGTTGGCACGCTGTTCCCGATGCTCAAGGCCCTGGCGCCACAACAATTGGACAAGGTGTACTTCCTTACGGCGAAAACCCCGGGGCGCAAGTTGGCCTTGGATGCCGCCCAGGTCATCACTCGCAGTGCACCGTCGATGCCGTTGCGAGTGCTGGAGATGATCGCCCGGGACAAGGCCTGCGAGCATCCGGACAAAGCCTGCCATGGCGAGTCCTGCCCGCTGGCCCGCGGGTTCTATGACCGTCTGCCGGGTGCCCGGGCGGCCGCGAGCCAGGTCACGTTGCTGGATCAGGCGGCGTTGCGCGATATCGCCCTGGCCCATTCAGTCTGCCCGTATTACCTCAGCCAGGAAATGGCCCGTTGGGCGGACGTGGTGGTGGCTGACTACAACTATTATTTCGACTTCAGCGCCTTGCTTTTCGGCCTGGCCCAGGCCAATGGCTGGACCGTCGCGACCCTGGTGGACGAAGCCCACAATCTGGTGGAGCGGGGGCGGCAGATGTACAGCGCGACGCTTGACCAGTCGACGCTGGCAGCGGTGCGCAAGACCGCGCCTGAACCGTTGAAGAAATCCCTGGAGCGGGTCAATCGTCAGTGGAACGCTTTGCATGGGGCGCAGGTGGCGGTTTATCAGGCGTATGAAAAACCGCCGGAGAAACTGCTCCAGGCATTGGCCACTTGTACCACCGCCATCGGCGACTACCTCAATGACCATCCCCAGGGCCTGGACAGCGCATTGCAGGGTTTTTACTTCGAAGCCTTGCAGTTTGGCCGGGTGGCGGAAGCCTTCGACGAGCAGTTTCTGTTCGACATCCATACCCGCGAATCTGGCCGGCAGCGCAAGCTGTCCACCCTGTGCCTGCGCAACGTGGTGCCGGCCGGTTTCCTGCGACCGAGGCTGAAGGCGGCCCGCAGCAGCGTGCTGTTTTCCGCGACCCTGAGCCCTCGGCATTATTACGCTGACCTGTTGGGCACGCCGGCGGATACGGTGTGGATCGATGTCGAGTCGCCGTTCCAGGCCGAACAGTTGGATGTCCAGGTGGTCAGTCGGATTTCCACGCGTTTTGCCCATCGCCAGGCGTCCCTGGAGCCCATCGTCGCCTTAATGGCCCGACAGTTCAGCGAGCGTCCCGGCAACTACCTGGCCTTCTTCAGCAGCTTCGATTACCTGCAACAGGTGGCCGGACTGTTTGCCGAGCGGCACCCGCAGATTGCTACCTGGGCGCAATCTCGCGGCATGGGCGAAGCACCTCGGCAGGCCTTCCTTGAACGATTCATGGAGCACAGCCAGGGCATTGGTTTTGCGGTGCTGGGCGGGGCGTTCGGGGAGGGTATTGATTTGCCGGGCGCGCGCCTGATCGGTGCGTTCATCGCCACGTTGGGGCTGGCGCAGTTCAACCCGGTCAATGAGCAGATGAAGCAGCGCATGGCGGCGATTTTCGGTGACGGCTATGACTACACCTACCTGTATCCCGGCTTGCAGAAAGTGGTGCAGGCGGCAGGTCGGGTCATCCGCACCCAGCAGGATCGCGGGGTGGTGATGCTGATTGATGATCGGTTCGGCGAAGCGAGGGTGCAGCACTTGTTGCCGAGTTGGTGGTCAGTTACTCAAGAGGCGCACAACTCGCCCTCCCACCAATAGTTTTTCCTGATGCAGCGCTTGCCTCATACTTCGCAAAAATCCACACGGATGCCCCGGCCAAAATGCTTGAGAATGTCATCAAGACCACACGTGCTAATGAGGAACAGCGCTTTCGTCTGCTCATCGACGCCGTGGTTGACTACGCCATCTACATGACCGATCCCACGGGCATCATCACCAGCTGGAACTCTGGGGCGCGACGGTTCAAGGGGTATGAAGAGGCCGAGATCCTGGGCCAGCATTTTTCCCGCTTCTACACCGACCAGGATCGCGCCGATGGCCTGCCACAACGGGCGCTGGACACGGCCGTGCGCGAGGGGCGTTTCGAGGGTGAGGGCTGGCGTGTTCGCAAGGACGGCACGCTGTTCTGGTCCCACGTGGTGATTGACCCGATCATCGACAGCCAGAGCGGCGAGCTGCTCGGGTTCGCCAAGATCACCCGCGACCTGACCGATCGCAAGATGGCCGAAGAAACCCTCAAGCAAAGCGAGCAGCAGTTTCGCCTGCTGGTGCAAAGCGTCACCGATTACGCGATCTACATGCTCGACCCGGACGGCCAGGTGACCAACTGGAACCAGGGCGCGCAGCGGATCAAAGGATATCTTCCGACAGAGGCCATCGGCCGGCATTTTTCGATGTTTTATACCCCAGAGGATCGCGACGCCGGTGAACCACAGCGAGCGCTGAGCATCGCCGCCAGCGTCGGGCGTTTCGAGAAAAAGGGCTGGCGTGTGCGCAAGGATGGCACGCGGTTCATGGCGCACGTGGTCATCGATGCGATCCGCAGCGATACCGGTACGCTGCTGGGTTTTGCCAAGATCACCCGTGACATCACTGACGCCACTCAGGCGCAGCAGGCCCTCGAACAGACCCGTGAAGCGCTGTTCCAGTCCCAGAAGCTGCAGGCCGTCGGCCAACTCACCGGCGGCATCGCCCATGACTTCAATAACTTGCTGACGGTGATCCTTGGCAACTTGGAGATCGTGCGCAAGCGCATGCCCTGTGACCCTAAACTTGCCCAATTGCTGGACAATGCCACCCAGGGCGCGATGCGTGGTGTTTCGCTGACCCAGCGCATGCTGGCGTTTGCCCGCAGGCAAAAACTGACGTCCGAATCGGTCGAGTTGTCGGCGCTGGTGCGAGGGCTCAGCGGCCTGCTGCAAAGCTCCATGGGCCCTTCGATACACATCCAGGCCGACTTCGCCGAGGCGCTGTCGCCGGTGTGGGCCGATGTCAACCAATTGGAGCTGGCGATCCTCAATCTGGCGACCAATGCCCGGGACGCCATGCCCCACGGCGGTCGAATTGTGATTGCCGCCGATGAACGCCTGGGTAGCGAGGCCGGGCCGGACAAGCCAATGGCCCCCGGTCGCTACATTTGCCTGTCGATCACCGATGAAGGCGAGGGCATGGATGAACAGACGCTGACCTCGGCCGTGGACCCGTTCTTCACCACCAAGGGCGTTGGCAAGGGGACCGGCCTGGGATTGTCCATGGTGCATGGCCTGGCCGAGCAATTGGGCGGCCGCCTGACGCTCAAGAGCCAGAAAGGTATAGGCACCATCGCCGAGTTGTGGCTACCGGTGGCTGAAAGTTCGGCGCCAGACAAAGCAATAACCCAAGAGCCGGCATCGCAGCCGGTGCATGAGTTGCTGGTACTGGTGGTCGACGATGACAGCCTGGTGCTGACCTCCACCCGTTTGTTGATCGAAGACCTGGGGCACCGGGTCCTTTGCGCGCCGTCGGGGCCACAGGCGCTGGAGCTGTATGAACACAATCAGGACATCGACCTGGTGATCACCGACATGGCCATGCCGCAGATGGACGGCGCGCAGTTGGCGAAATTACTCCGTGATAAGCAACCGACCCTGCCGATCATCCTCGCCACCGGTTACGCCGAGCGCCTGGAAGGCTTCGCCACGCAACTGCCACGGCTGACCAAGCCGTTCAAGCAGATTGATCTGGTGCAGATTATTGGGCAGACGATGAAGTAACAGGATCTGATGTCCCCCCTGTGGCGAGGGCGCTTGCTCCCTCGCCACAGGGGGGCGGTTTCGGCCTCCGGTCCATTGGCTTGAACTTGCCCCGCATCGGGCTCTTCTAACGAGTCCGAATCATCATCGAGGCACAGCCCACGCAATGCCCAGAATACTCACCGGCCCAACCCCGGAAGCTGAACTCACCGAACACAACGCCAAGCTGTTCGGGTCCCCCAAGGAGCGGCTGGATTTTTATCGCCGGGAAATCCAGTACGAAACCAGCATTCTGGCCAATCGCACCGATGCCTACCTGGCCGCCCAATCCTTCCTGGTGATCGCCTTTGCCTCGTGCATGGCCAACCTGAACCCGGAGTGGGGCAAGTTGTTCACCTTGATCGTGCCGCCATTCCTGGCCTTGCTGGGGTTCTTGAGTTCGCTCAATGCCTGGCCGGGCATTCGCGCGGCCTACGAGATCATTGATCACTGGCATTTCAAGCAAAGCGAATTGCTGCGTGCCGAACCACTGATGGGCCTGGCCTACGACGACTCGCCACTGTTCAGCGAGCGGGAGTCGACCCACAAGGGTTATCGCAAGTCGCTGCTGTTTTCAGTGCGCACACCGTGGATCTTTGCCACGTTCTGGGTGCTCCTTGGGGGGTATTCGATCTTTATCCAGGTGACCAATCCCGGAGGTTGAGGCCAAGGCTCAGTTCGATTTCTTATGGCGCTCATACCATGCCAATGTGGGCTGTGTACTGAGCCCGTGAACCAGAATGCTCAAGGCCACCACCGACAGCGTCAGGTTGATGCACAGCTGCGCGACCTGCGGCTGCAAATCATGGTTCAGGGCATAGAACAGATAAAACAGACTGCCGATACCGCGTATACCAAACCAACCGATCAACAGCCGTTGTGGCCCGTCCAGCAGCCGTCCCCACGGCATCGCCAGGACGCTCAACGGGCGGATGACGGCAAACAGTAGGGCGCCAATGGCCAAGGCCCGCCAGTCCCAATGGTTGGCCAGCACCACCCCGAGCAGCGTGACCAGGAACACTTCCATGGAACGCTCCACCAGGCTACCGAACGCCAGCATGTCGCTCATCATCACGCCTGCGGCCACCTGGCCTTCGTCCAGGGACTCGGTATCTCCCAGGACGGCTTGCCGGGGATCCGCGGCTTCGTGGCCCACCAGGGGTTGCACCCGGTGTTCGGCCGGCGTTGCGTCGCCGTCGGTGGACTGCACCTCGGCTTGACGCAGGCCCAGCCCGGCGGCGAACACCGAAAGAAAACCATAGCCCTGGACCGCCTCGGCGGCGACATAGGCCAGGGCAATCAACGCCAGGGCCAGGTAGTCATTGGGTGACAGGGTGCTGTCGGCATTCTTGATGCGCATCGACAAGGTCAGCTTGCCAATGCCACGGCCCATCCAATAGCCGATCAGCAAGCCGGCCGGCACGGCCCACAACACATTGCGCAGGGCCCACTCGCCGAGAAAGCCGCTGCCGTCTTCGCGCAACATCAAAAGGCCAAGGATCACAAAGGGAAAGGCCGAGCCATCGTTCAATCCGGCTTCGCCAGACAGGCCGAAACGCACCCGGTCGTCATCCCGCGCATCGTTGACCTGTACCAACGCCGCCAGGACCGGGTCGGTGGGCGCGAGCATCGCGCCGATCAGCATCGACGCGCCCCAACTGAGGCCAAACAGATAATGCAACGCCAGGCACAGGCCGACGATGGACAGGATCATCACCGGCCCGGCCAAACCATAGGCCACACGCCAAGTCCGATCCTTGAGGGGCAGGCGCAGCTTGAGGCCGCTGACGAACAGCGAAAACACCACCGCCACTTCCGTGAGGTGCTCCATCCAGCCCGACGAGTCGGTGATGTCCAGCTTCAGCAGCTCCAATCCCAACGGCCCGATGGCGACACCCAGCACCAGGCACATCGCCGAGGTGGTGACCGGCATCCAGCGCAGGTAGGAAGACGTCAGGGCCAGGGTCAGCAACACGGCACCGAGCACCGCTACCCATACTGTGAAAATCATTGCTGCTCCTTGGGTAGCGAATTCGCCGCTCAATCGCTGACCGACACAAAACTGAGGGGATTTATCCCCGTCGGGCTGCGCGGCAGCCTCTGCACGCCACCAAGCCAAGCCTGATAATGCGCGTCGCCGGCGTTGGGGTTGCTGCGCAACCCGGCGGGGATAAATCCCCTCGACACAAGGGTGTGCACCTGCTGGCTGGTGGAGCGTGTTATCCATTCGAGGGTTGAAGCCAAGCGAGGGTTCCCCCCCAAACACCGTGGCTCCGTTTATCCGGCAGCTTTTCACCCCGAGGGAATTTTTCGTCGTTCTCAGCGCTCTGCAAAAGAAGAGACGTTCTGACTCAGCGTCCTGCAAAGAACCCAAGAGGCCCTTATGACTGCGCTGACAACCCTCCAATCCCGGCCTGCCACCGTGCAACCTGTCACTGATGCCGGGACAGTGCGCCAATGCTACGAACGACTGCTCCAGGGCCCCGACGATGCTGACAAACAAGCTGTCGCCCAAGCGTTTATTCAGCAGTGCGTTGAACAGGCCCAGGCATTGCCTCAAGAAATGCCCGACGACCCCACGGCCCTGCAAACCTGGGTCGAGCAACACAGCGCCGGCGTGGCTCGGCAATACGCCGAGTACCTGGAACGGCGCAAAGGCGGTGGTCCGCGGGAGTTTTTCAGCAGCAAGGCCCACGCCTTGTATTTCCTGCAAGCCGTGGCGCCCACCAAGCTCGTCGACGGCGCCTGGCTATATGGGGTACTCAAGCACTGGCACGACCATCGTTTCGAAGGGCTGTTGTGCACCTACCTGGAAGAACTGGGGGACGGCAACCCGGCGCAAAACCACGTGGTGATCTACCGCAAGCTGCTCGCCGAACATGGCCTGCAGGACGCACCGGACATCGCCGACGAACGCTACCTGCAAGGTGCTGTGCAACTGGCTTTGGGTTACGCCGGCGATGAGTACTTGCCCGAAGTCATCGGCTACAACCTGGGTTACGAACAACTGCCCTTGCACCTGTTGATCAGCGCTTATGAACTGAGCGAGCTGGACATCGATCCGTACTACTTCACCCTCCATGTGACCATCGACAACGCCAGCACCGGCCATGCCCACAAGGCCGTGCAATCGTTGATGCAATTGATGCCGATGGAAGCCGACCGCGAGTCTTTCTGGCGCCGGGTCACCCTGGGCTATCGCCTCAACGACCTGGGGCAGGGCAGCCGGACGATCATCGAGTCGTTCGACCTCTACCGCGAAGTGCTGGACATGCTCGAACGCAAACGCCCGTTCGGCCAGCACATGCATTCCGATTACTGCAAGTTCGAAGGCAAGACCGTCAACCAGTGGCTCTCGGCGCCGGGCCAACTGGAAGGCTTCCTGGCGGCAATGCAGGACAAGGGCTGGATCAAGCGCCACGAGGACCCACAGAACAGCCGGTTCTGGACGCTGATTGAAGGCGCGGGCGCGGCGATGTTTGGGGTGTTCAGCCCGTATGAAAAACAGTTGCTGCACGATTGGATCGCCGGCGACTGGTTGAAGGAAGGCGCACGCAACAGCCCACGGCGCAGCCAAGGGGCGGCCTGCGAGCCACAGATGCCGGTTGAAGATCCCGACGTACAGAACCTTCAGCAGACGCTGCAAGGGCAGGCGCCCGATTCGCGGATGCAGACCCTGATGCCCTGGCTTTCGGCCCGCTGCCACAGCCATCCGGCCGGGTTGCTGGCAACGCGTCGCTTCATCGAACTCAAATCCGTACTGCGCTAGGAGCCCTGCATGAATCAGGAAGAACGCCTGTCCGAACCCGACTTGGCGCTGTTGCAACTGGGCCGTCGCCTGCAAGCCGACGGCTATCGTTTTATCACCCCGACGCCCCTGACTCACGAACGGGTCAACCAGCGGCCCGGCAACGAACATTCCAAGACCCTGCGGGATGTGTTTGGCTGGTCGCGACCCTTTGCCCCGGGGCTGATCAGTGCCGATGAGCAGCGGCAATTGCAGGAAGCCCAAGTGCTGGAGGAGCGCGAGGGTCTATTGCGCAGTCGGGTGCGCTGGTCGAGCCTGGACGGCTTGCTGTTCGCCCATTCGCAATTCCCCACCCAGGCCGCCGATGCCGTGTTTTTCGGCCCTGACAGCTACCGCTTCGCCCAGCTGATCCATACTCATCTACAACAGAATTTCACTGCGGTGCATCGCGCCGTGGACATCGGTTGCGGCGCGGGTGTCGGCGCCATTGTGATTGCCCGGGCCCGGCGTGAGGCGCAAGTGCTGGCCTTGGACATCAACCCATTGGCCCTGCGCCTGAGTGCGGTGAACGCAGCGCTGGCCGAAGTCGCCAACGTTGAGATCGCCCGCAGCGACGTCCTTGAGGACGTGGAGGGCAACTTCGACCTGATTGTTGCCAATCCGCCCTACATGGCTGATCCGTCCGAGCGCGCCTATCGCCATGGTGGCGGGGTACTGGGTGCCGGTCTGTCACTGCGCATCGTCGAACAGGCGTTGCCTCGCCTCACGCCGGGCGGCTCGCTGGTGCTCTACACGGGTGTGGCAATGGTCGATGGTCGCGATCCGTTTCTGGAGGCCCTGGGACCTTGGCGCGACTCGGCGGATTTTGGCTGGACGTATCGAGAATTGGACCCGGATGTGTTTGGCGAGGAATTGCTCACACCGGGTTATCAGGACGTGGAAAGGATCGCCGTGGTGGCGTTGGTTGTAACCCGCATCGGCGCGGGTATCGGAGGGATTATCGATGAACAGGCGCATGAAGTTCGGCATTGAAGAGGAGTATTTCATCACCGACCTGCAAACCCGCTGCATGCCCGGTGAGCCGCCCGAGGGCGCCGTCGCGGCGTGCCGGGAACAGTTGGGCAAGCATTTCGCCCATGAGATGTTCCAGTGCCAGGTCGAGATGGCCTCGCCCATTTTTCGCAGCCTGGCCGAGGCCGCAGACTACTTGACCGGGGTGCGTAGGGGCCTGAACCAGCGGTTGGCGCCCTATGGCCTGGGGCTGCTGAGCGCAGGCTCACACCCCAAGGCCACCCAGGTCCTGCAACCCACTGATGAATTGCACTTCCAGCAACTGTTCGACGATTATCAACGGGTGGCTCGGCGCAGCGTGCTGTCGGGCCTGCATGTACACGTCGAGGTGCCCGCCAATCAGGACCGCGTGCGGGTCATGAATGAGGTGTTGCCGTGGCTGCCCATGTTCCTCGCGCTGAGCGCTTCGTCACCCTTCTGGAACGGCGCCTACAGTGGTTTCAGCAGCTATCGGCAAGTCGCCTGCGATGAATGGCCGCGCATGGGCGTGCCGGAGTTTTTCGAGGATGAGTCGGCGTTCGCCGGTTATGTCGACATGCTCATGCGCACCGGCTCCATTCGCCAACCCAGCGACTGCTGGTGGGTGATACGACCTTCGTCGCGTTACCCGACGCTGGAATTGCGAATTTGCGATGCCTGCCCTCGAGTCGAAGACGTGCTGTGTATCGTCTCGCTGTTTCGCCTGATGGTGGCCCATGCCATCGCCCAGCCGCGCCCCGGCGCCCATTACAGCCTGATGTCCCAGTGGATCCTCAAGGAAAACCGCTGGCGGGCCAAGCGCTATGGGATTCTGGCGGAATTCATTGTCCAGGGGCAGGAACAACCCATGCTCATCGGCGAGTGGCTCACTCTGGCGGAGGAAACCTTCGGTGACACTGCCGCAGAGCTTGGCGTCCAGGATGTATTCAAACAAGCACGCCGCATCGTCCAGGAAGGCATCAGTGCCGACCGGCAGATCGTTCTCTATGAGCAGGGGCTGCTACTGGGTGACACCACCGAACAGGCCTTGAGCCGAGTCGTCGATCAATTGTTGGCGGAAACCGCCGGGATGCCTGCCGCCGATCCGGCCTTGCTGCAGGTGGCAGGCGGTCCATGAGCAGCAAGACCCTTGAGGACTACAACCGCATGCGCGATTTCGCCGCCACCCCGGAGCCGGCGGCGAAACGCTCGCGCAAATCAGCAAAAGCCGCCCATGCCTTGCAGTTCTGCATTCAAAAGCACGATGCCTCGCGGCTGCATTACGACTTCCGCCTGGAGCTGGACGGTGCGCTCAAGAGCTGGGCGGTGCCCAAGGGGCCGTCCCTGGACCCTAAGGTCAAGCGCCTGGCGGTCCATGTTGAAGACCATCCGTTGGATTACGCGACGTTTGAGGGCAGCATTCCCGAAGGGCATTATGGTGCCGGCGATGTCATTGTCTGGGACCGAGGCGTGTGGATTCCCCAGGGCGATGCCCACGAAGCTTATGAAAAAGGCCGGCTCAAGTTCGAGCTGCAAGGCGAAAAGCTCGCCGGCCTGTGGAACCTGGTGCGCACCCACATGCCCGGCAAGCAGGAACAGTGGTTCTTGATCAAACATCAGGACGAGGCGGCCCGCCCGGCAAGCGAATATGACGTGGTGCAAGCGGAGCCGGACAGCGTGCTCAGCGATCGCACCCTGGTGCCCAAGCGGCGGGGCACCGCCGCAGCCAAAGCCGCAAAAGCACCTGAAAAAGCCGCCAAGGCGAAACCGTCAAAAAAAGCCTCGAAAACCACCCTCAACGGCGCCGTGGTCGGGCCGATCCCCGCAACACTCAAACCTGAGCTGGCCACCTTGGTGGAGACTGCGCCCGACGGCGAATGGCTCTACGAAATCAAGTTTGACGGTTACCGGGTCATGGCGCGCATTGAACACGGCGATGTACGGCTGATCACCCGCAACGGCCATGACTGGACCCACAAACTGCCCAAGCAAGCCGAGGCTTTGGCCGGCTTGGGGTTGGAGTCGGCCTGGCTCGACGGCGAAATGGTGGTGGCCAACGACCAGGGTGTGCCGGACTTCCAGGCCTTGCAGAACGCCTTCGAGGTCGGCAGCAGCGCCAAGATCGCTTATTACCTGTTCGACTTGCCTTATCTCAACGGCATGGATCTGCGCAAAGTGCCCGTGGAGGCGCGACGGGCCGCGCTGGCGGCGGTGCTCGAACGCAACGAAGATCCACTGCTGCGGTTTTCCGATGCCTTCGAAGAAACCCCTGAAGCGTTGCTCAATAGCGCCTGCCAGATGCAGATGGAGGGGCTGATCGGCAAACGGCTGGGCAGCGCCTATGTTTCCCGGCGCAGCAATGATTGGATCAAGCTCAAATGCAAGAATCGCCAGGAGTTCGTGGTGGTTGGGTTCAGCGACCCCAAGGGTGCCCGCAACGCCTTTGGCGCCTTGCTGCTGGGGCTGCATGATGCTGACAGCGGTGAGTTGCGCTACGCCGGCAAGGTCGGCACCGGGTTTAATGAAACCACCCTTAAAAGCATCCACCAACAGCTGTTGCCCTTGGAAACGAAGAAGGCCGCCGTGGTCAATCCGCCTACCGGCTACGAAGCCAAAGGCGTGCATTGGCTGAAACCGACGCTGCTGGCCGAGGTGGCGTTTGCCGAAATGACCAAGGAAGGCTCGGTGCGTCATGCCGTGTTCCATGGTTTGCGCAACGACAAACCGGCCGAGGCAATCACTCAGGAGCTTGCCAAACCCGTGAAAAAGCCCGCTTCTACGAAGAAATCCTCAGCGACAGGCAAAGCTGAAAAAAAACCGGCCAAATCCAAGGCGAAAGCCACCCAGGCGCCGGCCATGGACGCAAAGGTGCGTATCACGCATCCGGACCGAGTCATCGACGTCAGCAGTGGCACCACCAAGCTGCAACTGGCCGAGTATTACGCCAGCGTCGCCGAATTCATTCTGCCGGAATTGGCTGATCGCCCGGTGGCGCTGGTGCGCGCACCCGATGGGATCGCCGGTGAGCTGTTCTTCCAAAAAAACGCCGAACACCTGGCGATCCCCGGCATAACCTGCCTGGACAAGGCGCTGACGGGGCAGCCGGTGATGATCATCAACAACGCCGAGGCGCTGATCGGCGCGGTGCAGATGAGCACGGTGGAGCTGCACACCTGGAACGCCACGACGGTGAACCTGGACAAGCCCGACCGCTTTGTCCTCGACCTTGACCCGGATCCGGCATTGCCCTGGAAACGCATGGTGGAGGCCACGCAACTGACCTTGTCGGTGCTCGATGAGCTGGGACTCAAGGCGTTTCTCAAGACCAGCGGCGGCAAGGGCATTCATGTGGTGGTGCCGTTGACGCGAAAGTTGGGTTGGGATGAGGTCAAGGGATTCAGCCATGCCATCGTCAGCCACATGGCCAAGCTGTTGCCGGACCGTTTCTCGGCGGTGTCCGGGCCAAAAAACCGGATAGGGCGGATCTTCATTGATTACCTGCGCAACGGTCTGGGCGCCACCACCATCTGCGCCTACGCCGCGCGCACCCGGGAAGGGCTGCCGGTGTCGGTGCCGATCTTTCGCGAGGAAGTTGCCGAGCTCAAGGGCGCGAACCTGTGGAACGTGCACAACGTTCATGAGCGCCTGATGGAAGTCGGTCACGAGCCCTGGGCCGGCCTCAAGAAAACCCGCCAGAGCATCACCGCCGACATGCGTCGGCGGATTGGCATGAAAAAGCCCGATAAGTAGACCCCGCGACACGTGAACCTTGTGAACAAGTTGATGCTCAACTTGCCGGAAAACGCAGGTATTCCGGCTGCAACACGTTGAACCACAGCAGGATCATCTCCACCAGGATCGTCACCAGCACCAACAACCCGACGCCCCAGACGCTGGCCGAGTACAGCAGGCCCTGTTCTTTCCTGAGACTCATGAACTTGGGTAGCCCGACAAACAGCAAGAATGTCGAGTAGGCCGAGGCCACCGCCAACACGGCCACCGTCAGCCAACGGTTGGGGTAGAGCCCGAAAATCCCGGCGAGGAAGTACGGCGTGGCGGTATACGCCGCGAACCCGATGCACTGGTTGACCGTCGGCCGGGCGTCGAAAGTGCGGGACATCCAGCGAATGAACAACCCCATGAGCGCCACGCCGGCGACGATGGTCAGGTACAGCAGCACGCATAATTGCAGTGCGCTGGCGCTGCTGAGCCGTACCGTTTCGTTTTCGGCCAGGCTCCAGCCGGTCCAGGTGGTACCGATGAACAGACACACTGCGGGAATCAAGGCCAGCAACAGCAAATGGCTCAGGTAATGGCGCGGATGAGCCTGCTCTTGCTCGCGGATATCCGCCCAGGCGAACTCGGGATGGGTGAACAGTTTGACGAAAGGCGCAGACATGACGACCTCCTGATCAAGACAGCCTCTGCATGAGGCTCCTACGAATTTGAGGTACAGGATTGGGTCGCGGTTTCATTTATTTGCCGCATCCGGGCGGCGGCGCGATAAAGGGAATGAATCATTACGGCGGGGGTCAACCCATCAGCACCATGAAAGGACGACTTGCCATGACCGTTGCCCGCTCCATTTGTGAGTACCTGCGTGAACATGAACTGCGCCTGACCACGGCCGAATCCTGCACCGCCGGCCAGATCGTCACGTTACTGGCCGAGGTGCCGGGCAGTGGATCGCTGATCGAAAGCGGTTACGTGGTGTATTCCCCGGAGGCGAAACAACGGCTGCTGGGGGTAAACCCGCGCACCATAGAGACCTTCAACCTCACCAGCCGCGAAGTCGCCAAGGAAATGGCCCTCGGCGCGCTGCATGACGCTAATGCCAACGTGGCGGTGGCGACCACCGGCATTCTCGGACCGGACGACATGGACGGCATTCCCGCCGGCACCGTCTGTTTTGCCTGGGCGTTCGAGGTGAACGGCCAGCGAGCACTGTTCAGTCGCCAGGAACGGTTTTTCGGCAGCCGCGGCCAGGTGCAAATGTGGGCCGCTGAACACGCGCTTCTTCAACTGCGGCATTTTCACCAACGGGCTTTGGCCGGAGAGCGCCGATAAGGAGTCGCCATGCCCCATTCCACTGAGCCAGAGGACTTTCACAGCCGTGTGTTTCCGGTGCGTGAAGACATGGACTACCAGCTCAAGGTCTGGCGTTTCGAGCGCGTGGGCTGGTACATCCTGGTGCTGCTGGTGGTCCTGACCCTGCTTGGCTTGTTCTCCCGCGGCCCCTTGAGCTCGCGCGATCTACAGAGCCGCGATGGCAGTCTCGGCGTCGAATACGAGACGTTTAATCGCAATGGCTCCACCAATCCGATGATCGTTCATATGAAGGGTCAACCCAACGCCGTGCTCGAAGTGGCGTTGGACGGCGCGTGGCTGCAAGGCTTTGAAGTACAGACGCTGCAACCCCAACCGGTGCGTTCGGCGAGTGCCGGCCAAGGCATGCGGTTTTGGGTCCAGGCCGATGCCCAAGGGCAGGCCAGTCTGTACCTGTCGTTGCTCGGTCAGGGGCTGGGGATCTATCACGGCCGCCTCGCCATGCCCGGTGGCGCCTCGCTCAGTTTCGATCAGTTCATTTTCCCTTAGGTGACCTATGGATTCCGTGCTGCGGGCCGCCGCGATGTATGTAGCATTGATGGTGTTGTTCAAGATCGCCGGGCGTCGCTCCCTGGCGGACCTCACCACCTTCGACTTCGTGTTGTTGATGATCATCGGTGAGGCCACCCAACAGGCGCTGCTGGGGGATGATTTCTCGTTAACCAACGCGCTGATGGTGATCGTCACCCTGATTGCCATCGACGTCGGGTTGTCATTGCTCAAGCAGCGTTCCAAACGGGTTTCGCAACTGATCGACGGCGGCCCGACCATCATTGTCGAGAACGGTCGCATACTCCAGGGGCGCATGCGCCATGCCCGATTGGTGGAAGAAGACATCATGGAGGCCGCACGTTCGAGCCAGGGTATCGAGACCCTGGAGCAGATCAAGTTTGCGATTATCGAGCGCAACGGGAAAATTTCGGTGATTGCCAAGGAGCAGTCTTGAGCATTAGCACCGTCGGAATATAAGGAAAAGGACATGTTCAGCCACATACAGATCGGCGCGCGTGACTTGCCGAAAATGGTCGCTTTTTATGATGCCGTTCTCGGTTGCCTGGGGTTGGTGCGCATGGCCAGCGAAAACGACTCGGGCCCGCCGGGGGAAGGTTGGCATCAACCAGGAAAGCCTTGGCCACAGGTCTTTGTGCAACTGCCATTCAATGGTTTGCCCGCCACCTGGGGCAATGGCATGCAAGTGAGCTTTGCCGCCGACTCACCGCAAACCGTGCGCGCTGCCTGGGAGCAGGCCATCGCCCTGGGCGGCTTTGACGAAGGCGCCCCGGGCCCCAGGCCGCATTACTCGCCAGGGTACTTCGGGGCGTATTGCCGGGATCCGGAGGGGAACAAGTTGTGCTTTGTGTATACGCCAGAGATGCGTGGGTAAACGCGGATCAATTGTGGCGAGGGGATCTGCTTTGTCAGGGCAATCAGCCCCTGGCCTTCAAACTCCGCTCCATCCGCGCAATCCCTTCCTCCAGCAACGCCCGCGGGCAACCGAAGTTCAGGCGCACGAACTGCCCGGCATCGTCGCCAAAATCCAGCCCGGCGCTCAGGCCTACCTTGGCTTCTTTCAGGAAGAACCCCTGCGGGTCGTCCAACCCCAACGCCGAGCAATCCAGCCAGGCCAGGTAAGTGCCCTGGGGCACCGTCATGGTCACGCCCGGCAGACGCGTGTTCACTGCTTCAACCAGGTAATCACGGTTGGCTTGCAGGTACGCTTTGAGTTGTTCGAGCCACGGACCTGCTTCGCTGTAGGCGGCGCGGGTGGCTTCAAGGCCCAGGGCATTGACGCTGTCGACCATGCCGGCCCGGGCGCTGTTGACCCGCTCGCGGACCTTGGCGTTCTGGATGATGGCAAACGAGGTTTTCAACCCGGCGATGTTGTAGGCCTTGCTGGCGGACATCAGGGTGATGGTGCGCTCGGCAATTTCCGCGCTGAGGGACGCAGTGGGGATGTGCACGCGGGCGTCGAAACACAGCTCGGCATGGATTTCATCGGAGATGATCCAGGCATTCTGCTCCAGGCAAATGTCTGCCACGGCCTTGAGTTCTTGCCGGTCAAACACCTTGCCCAACGGGTTGTGAGGATTGCTCAGCAATAGGGCGCCACCACCCTGCAACGCCTCGCGCAACGCGGCCAGCGGCGTGTGAAACTCGCCATCTACCGGGTCGAACGGCAGTTCCACCTTGTTCAGGCCCCAGTGACCCGGGGCGTTGCGCAGCGGCGGGTAATTGGGCACCTGCACCACGACATTCTGCTGGGGCTCCACGAGCGCGTGCAGCGCCATGTTGAAACCCGGTTCGACGCCGGGCAGGAACACAATCTGCTGGGGCTCGACGCGCCACGCGTACTTGTTCCACAGGTCCGCCACGATAGCTGCCCGCAGGTTGTCCTGGGCAACGCTGTAGCCGAGCATCGTATGTTCGAGGCGCTTGTGCAGCGCATCGATGATCACAGACGGGGCAGGGAAGTCCATATCGGCCACCCACATCGGCAACACATCGGCCGGGTAACGGCTCCATTTGGTGCTACCGGTACCGTGGCGCTCGAACACCGTATCGAAATCGAAAGTCATGGGGGTTCCATCAGGTCGGGAGTTGAGATGGCCAACATCATAAAGCAAAGGTCGCTGACAAAAGGTTGGTGGCGTAGTGCCACTAACTGATGATAATCAGTTACAGTTCCCTTCCGAGACGCCGATAAGGCCTGAAACCGGCATTGGTAACGGACCCCCCAAGTATCCGAAAAGGACAGCCATCCATGACATCGCCCGTGCGCTTTAACGATCACCACCGTAAAGCCGATCGCATCATGCTGGGGCTGCTTTGGCTTACTCTGCTGTATTCGCTGTGCCTGGCGTTCATGCATTCGACCTTCACCCAGGCGTTGCTGGTGGGAGGCACGACCTGCGTGCTGACCACCGTCCTTTATCGCGGCCTGGGCGGCACCCGCGTCATGCGCTGCGTCATCGCCGTGGCGCTGATGGTCATGGCGGCGCTGCACATCAACCAGACCCACGGCGTGATCGAGTTCCACTTCGGGATTTTCGTGCTGTTGGCGGTGCTGACGTTCTACCGGGACTGGCTTCCGATTGTCGTGGCCGCCGCCACCATCGCCGTCCACCACCTGGGTTTCCACTGGCTTCAGCATCAGGGCTATCCGGTGTTCGTCATGGGTACCCACGGCGGCTGGAACATGGTCTTGCTTCACGCGTTCTACGTGGTGGTGGAAAGTGTGATCCTGATTTACCTGGCGAACCAGAGCCTGGCCGATGCCACGGACAACCAGGAGGTGCTCGACAAAGTACTGGCCGCCGCCACGAAGCTGAGCAGCGATGCCGGTGCCCAGCGCAACCAAGGGGGCAAAGTCTCCTCGGGGGAGCGTTTCGACCACTTTCTGCAACAGGTCACCAACCTGGTGGACGGCGTGGTGCGCGATACCCGAAACCTCTCGGACCTCGGCCAGGATCTGTCCCAGGTGGGCCAGACCCTGGAAAACGGCGCCCGCCACCAGTTGGACGAAGTGGCGCAAATGAGCGGCGCGATCGGCCATCTGGTCCAGGCCATGGAAAACATCGCCGGCCACGTCGATCAGACGCTGCAACGCGCCGGACAGGCCAACGAGCAGGTCAACCGAGGGCGCAGCACCGTTGACCAGACCCGCGAAGAAATCGTCGAACTGGCCGGGCGCATCAACCTGACCAACGAAACCGTACAAGTCCTGGTCGAACAGGCGCAACAGATTGGCCAAGTGCTGGACGTGATCAACGGCATCGCCGAGCAAACCAACCTGCTGGCCCTCAACGCCGCCATCGAGGCCGCCCGGGCCGGTGAGCAGGGCCGTGGTTTCGCGGTGGTGGCCGACGAAGTCCGGACCTTGTCACAAAAAACCTCGGCTTCCACCACGCAAATCCAGCACATCATCGCCAAGCTGCAACAAGGCAGCCGCCAGGCCGCCGTCGCCATGCAAGACAGTCGCGACGGAGTGGAGCGCTGCGTAACCGCCAGCCAACTGGCCTCACAACTGCTGCACGCCGTGGTGGAAGACATCGCGGTGATCAACCACTTCAACGACCTGATCGCCAGCACCACCCAGGAACAGTCCAAGGCATCGCTGGGCATCAATGAGCGGTTGCAAACCGTCCAGGCTGTGGCTGAGCGCAACGCGGACAACATCGGCATCCTGACCCGCAGCAGCCAAAGCCTGCCGCCGATGGCGCAACGGCTGGCGCTCTTGGGGCAGGCGTTTCATGGGAAGGGTGGGGTGGCCTGAACCGGCATCACGAGCAGGCTCGCTCCCACATTGGGTTTGCGGCGTTCACGAATCCTAGGACCACCACCAATCCTGTGGGAGCGGGCTTGCTCGCGATTGCGGTAGGTGCGGCAACATTGATGTCACAGGCTTGCCACGCCATCCAAATGTATCTCCGTGTATCTACGTCTCGTACAGATACGGACTGTTTCTTTTAAGGCCACCGATGACACATCCGGGATACCTCGCCAGCGTCAAATGAACCCATCGAGACGGCACAAGCAGTCTCACGGGCTCACCCACCGCTCGCAAGGAGATCCACCATGGACAAGACTCTGTTGAACCCGGCATCCGCACCGCGCCCACGTCGTCTGCTCGCGCCCTCCATTCTGATGTTCACCATGATGCAACTGGGCGCCTTGGGCTTTGCCTCATCACAGGCGAGCGCCGCGGATGTACCTGCCAGCACCATCGCCTCCATCACGCCAGGCAGTCACACCTCGTTCGGCCCGTTGAAGCACGTCAAGGCGGGCCTGCTGGACGTGGCTTATGCCGAGGTCGGTCCTGCCGATGGGCCGGTGGTCATCCTGCTGCACGGTTGGCCCTATGACATTCACAGCTACGCCGACGTTGCCCCGGCACTGGCCGAGAAGGGCTATCGGGTGTTGATTCCCTATGCCCGGGGTTACGGTGATACGCGCTTCCTGTCGGCCAAGACCCTGCGCAACGGCCAGCCTTCCGCGCTGGCAAGCGATCTGATCGACTTCATGGACGCGCTGAAGATCAAGCAGGCCGTGCTCGGGGGGTACGACTGGGGCGCCCGCACCGCCGACATCGTCGCGGCTCTGTGGCCGGAGCGGGTGAAAGCCCTGGTGGCGGTCAGTGGCTACCTGATCGGCAGCCAGGAAGCCGGCAAGACGCCGCTGCCGCCGGCCGCCGAGTTGCAGTGGTGGTATCAGTTCTACTTTGCGACGGAGCGTGGCCGCCTCGGTTATGAGACGAACACCCACGACTTCGCCAAGCTGATCTGGAAACTGGCGTCGCCGAAGTGGAACTTTGACGACGCGACGTATGACCGCAGCGCCGCCGCTTTGCAGAATCCCGATCATGTCGCCGTCTCAATCTTCAACTATCGCTGGCGCCTGGGCCTGGTCAAGGGCGAGGCCAAATACGACAAGCTGGAGAAGAAACTCGCGACCTTTCCCTCCATCGGCGTGCCGACCATCACCCTCGAGGGTGACGCCAACGGCGCACCGCACCCACCGGCCGAGGCCTATGCCAAGCGTTTCACCGGCAAATATGAGCATCGCCTGATCGACGGCGGTGTCGGCCACAACCTGCCGCAAGAGGCCCCGCAAGCGTTCGCCCAGGCTGTGATCGACGCCGATCACCTCCAATGACGCCCACCGGGAGAGCAACGATGAAACTCAAGCAACTGGCGGTGTCCGCTGTCATTGCGGTGGCTGCACTGACCGCGACCGGCATCGCCTTGGGCGATGCCAGCAGCGGCGAGGCGTCACCGATCTACGGCGTAAAGCTTCCCGATGGGTATCGCCAATGGGCGCTGATAGCCCCGGCCCAGGAGGCGGAACCCCTGAACGAGCTGAGAGCGGTGCTGGGCAATGACCTGGCGATCAAGGCTTATCAGGATTCAACACTGCCATTCCCGGACGGCACGGTGCTGGTCAAGCTGGCCTGGAAGCACAGCCAGTCCCCGGAGTTCGAGCCGGCTTCGATTCCCGGCGCGGCGACCACCGTGCAAGTTATGGTCAAGGACTCGCGCAAATATGCCGCCACCGGCGGCTGGGGCTTTGGTCGCTTCATCAACGGCAAACCCGCCGATGAGGCACAGCACCAGACGTGCTTCGCCTGTCATCAGGCGCGCGTGCAAAACCACGACTTCGTCTTCACCCGATTCGCCCAATAGCCCTGTCGCTCAAGGAGTTGCCAGTGAAAAAGTCATTGCCGTACTGAATGGTTTCCAATCCTGAGCCGCTTGCCCGGCTGATTGAAATCGCTGCTGTGCTGAAGTGACAGTGGGCCGATAAGCGCAATGTTGTTCACTTAAAGGGGTGAATACCGTGGCGAGGGTGCTTGCTCCCGCTCGAGTGCGAGGCGCTCACAAAATGGGGCTGCTGCGCAGCCCAATGGGAGCAAGCTCCCTCGCCACGACAGCACTGGCCTGGGATGTGCCTTACTCCGCGTTTCCCCGGGGCTCTCGATCCTACAGACCGGCTCGCTGAATTCACCTTGAATCGGGCAAACATGCCGGCGAATCCGGCAAACGGATCCGTTCCTCGCTCCACATACTTTCGCGCCCCCGGGGCTCTGCCACTGATGTGCTCGCTTGAGGGCACATCGGTGGTCGGTTGAAAACATGTGTGTGAGAGCTTGGTATGGAAAACAACGCTATCCGATTTGCCTGCAACGGTTGCGGGATTTGCTGCAAGGGCCGCCTGATTCCACTGACGCTGAACGAGGCACGGCAGTGGCTCCAACGGGGGCATGAAGTGGCGGTCATACTGGAGGCGTTCGATGAAACGACCTGGGCTTCTGCGCCTGGGCAATTCACCCACAGCGCCCAGCGAGCTGTGAAGGTGACCAGTGGCGATGCGCAGATTCGGGTCGTTGCGGTCTTGGCCGGCAATGCCCTGGCGCAATGTCAGAACCTGGCCGACGACGGCCGTTGCGGCATCTATGAAGAGCGGCCGCTGGTCTGTCGAATTTACCCGATGGAAATCAATCCGTTCATTGCCCTGCGCCCGGCCGAAAAAATTTGTCCTCCCGAAGTCTGGGAGGCGGGCGAGGTTCTCTTCACGGATCGGGTCGTCGATCCGGTCCTGGCCGATCAGATCGAACGCTCTCGCCAGGCCGACAGGGATGACGCCCAAGCGAAAATCCAGGTGTGTGAAGCCCTGGGAATGAATGTCGCGGCGTGGAAGAACGACGCGCTGGCGGTATACCTGCCGGATCGAACGCAGCTGTCTGAGGCGATCAGTCGCTACGATGGAGGGTCAGTTGCTCCGGCCCGTGCGGATTGGAAAGTCCGGGCCGACACCCCAGCTTTGCGCCTGCAACTGGGTCAAGCAGGGGTAGCGTTGGACGATCAACCGTCCACCCGCTACATCTTCCATAGACTTTAGATTCCAGCCGTCATCGCTTTGGGCATCCTGATTTCCTGAAACATCTTGTTATATCTGGGTGTCAGGGGCTGCTGCCCGTGATGGCTCGTTGAATCGTGCAAGAAATTGCGCCAATCAGGCAAGCGAGCCGAACCCCTGGCCCAGCATACTCCGCCATGGGAGGCCTTGCGGTCAGGGCGAACCGTGTTCGCTGTGAGTCGTCCAGGCCTGATGTTTCCAGGAGTCGAATGTGCCAACCGTTTTTACAAGCACCCACACCGCCAGCGACATAGACCGCCTGGCCGATTCGGTCAGTCAACTGCTGCCCAGCGAGGGCGACCAGATCACCGCCATACCCGGCCTGAGCCTGCATCGGCGCAAAGCGGTGACCGCACCCATGCACTGCATCTACGGCCTGGGTATCGGCGTCACCTTGCAAGGTCGTAAGCAAGCCATGGTCGGGGAGGACATCCTGACCTATTCACCCGGTCAGTCCATGGTGACCAGTGTAGATCTGCCTGTCATTTCACATATTTGCCAGGCCAGCGCCGCCAAACCTTTCCTGGGCATGATGCTGAGATTCGATAGCAGTACGGTGATGCAAGTGGCCGAGCGCATGCAACTGTCGCAACGCATGAGAGACGATGCGTTCAAACCCATTACCGTGCAGGCTTTGGATGCCGGTGTACTGGATGCCCTGAAGCGTCTGGTCGACCTGCTGAAGGAGCCGCCACTGCTTGAGACTGTGGCTCCGTTGATCAAGGAAGAGATCATCGCTCGTCTGTTAAGCGGTGCCCATGCGCCGCAGTTGCTGCATGTCATCGCCGCAGGCTCACCCAGCCAACATATCGCCAAGACCGTCGCCTGGTTGAAACTCAATTTTCGCCAGGCGCTGCGCATGGATGATCTGGCGGCTCAGGCGCACATGAGTCCTTCCACCTTTCGCCAGCACTTTCGCACCGTGACCGGAATGAGTCCGCTGCAATACCAGAAACAGCTGAGGCTACAAGCCGCTCGGCATTTGATGCTGACCCAGAATGTCGACGCAAGCAGTGCAGGCGGGCAGGTTGGCTATGAAAGTGCTTCGCAGTTCAGCCGCGAGTACAGCCGCCTGTTTGGAGAGCCACCGCAGCGGGATATCAAGCGGATTCGCTTGTAACAGGGAGGCACGTCTGGCAGCGCAACTACCAGACAGCCTCACGTTTCTGTCACGCCAACTTGAACGGCAACTCACGCAGCGGCTTACCCGTCAGGCTCGCCACCGCATTGGCAAAAGCCGGGGCCAACGCTGGCAACCCGGGCTCACCCATCCCCGTGGGTGGTTCGGCGCTTGGCACGATGTGGACGGCGAACGCTGGCATGTCGGTGATGCGCGGCACGCTGAAATCGGCGAAATTGCTCTGCTCCACGACGCCCTCCTTCAGGGTGATGGCGCCGCCCGGCAGGCACATCGACAAGCCCATCAGCGCCGCGCCTTGGACCTGGGCTTCCACGCTGCGTGGGTTGACGGCCAGGTTGCAGTGCACGCCGGCGGTCACCTGGTGCAGTACCGGACGACCGTCCTGCACCGAGGCTTCCACGACGTACGCCACCACCGAACTGAACGACTCGTGAACCGCCACGCCCCAGGCGCGCCCGGCCGGTAGCTGGCGTTTGCCGTATTCGCTCTTGTCCACCGCCAATTGCAACGCCGCGCGATGGCGAGGACTTTGCTCGCCAAACAGCTTCATCCGGTAAGCCACTGGGTCCTGCTTGGTGGCGCGGGCGATTTCATCGATCAACGTCTCCATCACAAAGGCCGTATGGGTGGAGCCCACGCTGCGCCACCACAGGACGGGGACGTTGAGTTTGGGGTGATGAACCGTCAGGCGCATCGGCAGTGGATACGGATCGCGCATGCCTTCCGTGGCAGTAGGGTCGATGCCGTTCTTCATTTGCCCACCGAACAAGGTGCCGGTAAGGATGGACTGCCCGACCAGAGCGTGATCCCAGGCCAGCACTTTGCCGCTATCATCAAAACCGATACGCGCGCGGTGCAAATGCATCGGGCGATAGTAACCACCCTTGATGTCGTCTTCACGACTCCAGAGTGTGCGGATAGGTGCCATCAGCCCGGCAGCCTGCGCAGCCTTGGCCACCTCGCAAGCCTGCACGACGAAATCGCTGGTGGGTACGCCACGCCGGCCAAAGCCACCGCCCGCTGTCTGTACGTTGACCCGGATTTGCTCCGGCTTGAGATTCAGCACCTTTGCCGCGGCAGCGCTGTCGCCGCCAGGGAATTGTGTGCCGACCCACAGCTCGGCGCGTCCCTCGGAGATCTGCACCGTGCAGTTCAGCGGTTCCATGGGCGCGTGGGCGAGGTAAGGGAAAAAGAACTCGGCGTCCAATTGATGCGGCGCCTTGGTCAGCGGCGTCATGTCGGCATCGAAGTGGACCAGCCCAGGCTTACTTAGCAGTTCCCGGTATTGGACCCGTTGCTTCTCGCTGTCCACTTTCTCGACGCTGGCCAGGTCCCATTCCAGCTTTAGCGCATCGCGCCCCAGCTTCGCCTGCCAGTAGCCCTCCCCGATCACCGCCACACCTTCGGCGCCGCCGTCCAAGGGCACTCGCAGCACGGCTTTTACGCCCTTGGTTGCGCGCGCCGCGCTGTCATCCAAAGAGGCGATTTTGGCGCCGAACACGGGTGGATGGGCCACCACCGCTGTGAGCTGGCCGGGCAGGTGCATGTCGATGCCGAAATCCTGCTGGCCACTGCTCTTGGCTTTTGCATCAATGCGGGTGGTGGCGTGACCAATGATTCGGAAGTCCTTGGGATCCTTGAGTGTGATCTTTTCCGGTACGGGCAAGGCCATCGCGGCTTCGGCCAGCTCGCCGTAGCTCGCTTTACGGCCTGCCGGGCCGAGTACCATGCCGGCCTGGGTGCTCAGGCTCGCCACATCCACGTTCCAGCGGGCGGCGGCGGCACTCAGCAACATGGCGCGAGCGCGTGCGCCAAGTTCGCGGTATTGGGTGAAGCTGTTCTTGATCGAATTGGAGCCACCGGTGAGGTGAATGCCGAAGGCCGGGTCTTGGTAGGCGGCGTCATTGCTACCGTTGCGACTGCGCACCAGGCTCCAGTCGGCATCCAGTTCTTCGGCGAGGATCATCGGCAAGCCGGTTTGTACCCCCTGGCCGAACTCCAGGCGGTTGATGGTCACTGTCACCACGCCGTCAGGCGCGATCTGCACGAATGCGGAGGGCTGCTGGGTCGGTTTGAGCGGTGCTGTTGCAGCACCGTTGGCCTCTTGCGCCAGGGCCAGGTGCGGAAAAGCCCCCAGGGCCAAGCCGCCGATGCCAACGATCTTGAGAAAGCTGCGACGGGGAAGGGTGGCGGGGCCATCGGCCTGATCGCGCTCCAGCATGTGCTGCAAGGCGCGGGGCAGCTCGTCGGGGAAAATGTCGTTCAGCATGATGGGCTCCGATCAGGCAAGGGCTTTGGCGGCGTCCGCCACGGCGGCGCGGATACGGGCGTAGGTGCCACAGCGGCAGATGTTGCCAGCCATGGCCGAATCGATTTCGGCGGCCGTGGGTTGCTTGCCCTTGGGCTGGGCTTTGAGGAATGCGGTCGCGCTCATGATCTGGCCGCTCTGGCAATAACCACACTGCGCCACGTCGTGTTTGACCCAGGCCTCGTGCACGGCTGTGCCGACCGGGTCGCTGCCATTGGTGGCCGCCTCGATGGTGGTGATCTTCTTGCCTGCTGCTGCGGCGATGGGCGTCACGCAGGAACGAATGGCCTGGCCATCCAGGTGAACGGTACAGGCACCGCACAACGCCGCGCCGCAACCGAACTTGGTGCCGGTCATGCCCAGCGTGTCGCGCAAGGTCCAAAGAATCGGGGTGCTTGGGTCTACGTCAACCGTGTACTCACGGCCGTTGATGTTGAGGGCGCTCATAGGGGTACCAGCTCCGGATGGTTTGGCTCTGGTTAACTATAGAAAGCTATGCTTGGGAGCGATTGCACGATCCGGGCGGATGATTGCCTAATCTTGCGAATCGGATATGCGCTGAGTGTTGCCGCAGGACAGGCGAGTCCCGGATAACAAAGAGCCAAGAGAGCGTCACGTGTGGGTTCGACTCCCTGGCCCTGAAAACACTGACCGCTTACATCAACGGAATGCTATAGCTCACAATCAGGCGATTCTGGTCCTGGTCGCGAGCGATATCGCTGCGGGACATGCCGTTGCGCCAGCCGAAACCGACGTTCTTCAACGCGCCGCTCTGGATCACATAGTCCAGGGAAATATCACGCTCCCATTCACTGGCGTCCTGGCCGCTGGTGGTCTGGATATTGTCGCCCTTGAGGTACATCACCGATGCCTTCAAGCCCGGAACTCCGAGCGCTGCGAAGTCATAGGCATATTGCGCGAATGCCGTGCGCTCGCCGGCCTGGATGAACGTCTGGATGGTACGGTCGGTGTAGAGATAAAGACTGGCGCCGCCTTCGCCTTTACCCACCAGGCCGCCCTGGTTGAGTTGCGTAAAGTTGCTGTCTTCGGAAACGCTTTGATAGCCCGCGGTAATGGCGTGGCCGCCCAGCGAGTAAATGAACGCCGCGCTCCAGGTATCGTTGTCGATCTCACCACTGCCGTCCTTGGTGTAGCCGCCGAGTTTGTAACCACTGGCGCGACCGGCCGCGCTGCTGTTCTTGCCATCGGAGGTGGTCTTGAAATAGCGCAAGTCGGTTTTCAACGAACCGTATTCACCCAGTGGCAAGACGTGCAGTAAACCGGCGAAGTGCTGCTGATAATAATCTTCAAGATTGGCGTAGTAATACTGGGCGGTCAGATCCTTGGTCAGTTTGTAATCGCCACCGGCGAAGGTGAATTTGTTGCTTTCCTGGCTGCCGCCTGCCACGGCCAGGCCGGCGCTGTCGCTGGAAGCACGGCCGGTGGCGTGTTCCAGTTGGCCAGCGGTGAAGGTCAGGTTGTCGATTTCATTGCTGGTGACTTGGCCACCCTCGAAGGTTTGCGGCAGCAGGCGGCCATCGTTGGAAACTAGGATCGGCAATTTGGGTTGCAAGGTGCCGTAGCGCAGTTCGGTCTTGGAAACGCGCATCTTTGCCGTTGCACCCAGACGCGCCCATTGATCGGCGGCCTTGTCACCGTCGTTGGGAAACATCGAGCCGCCCACATGTCGGCCTGCGCCGCTGTCGAGCTTCAAACCCAGCAGGCCCATAGCGTCCAGGCCGAACCCGACGGTGCCGTCGGTAAAGCCGGATTGATAATTGAGCATGAAGGCCTGGCCCCACTCTTCGGTTTTCGAAGGCACGGCGGCTCCGTCACGGTTATCGTTGTTGAAGTAGAAATTGCGCAAGTTCAAGTTGGCTTTGCTGTCGTTGATAAAATCAGCAGAGGCCAACGGACTCATGACAATGCTCACGCCGCCGGTCAATAAACTCAGCACTTGAAAGATAGTTTTCATCGGGACGAACTCCAGCGCGGAACCTCTGTTCCGGGCAAAGTGAAAAGGCAGCAGGAAGCCCTCGGCCGATCACAGGATTGGCCGATGCGTTCAATAACTCGTTAGAAAATCTTCAATGAATAGAGTGGGGTAGGGATTAAATCTCCAAAGCAAGTCATCAGTGAAAGTCCCTGGGTTATCAGTCGATCAATCCATGAGCGTCATAAAACGGATACGGTCCGGGATACTCGCCAAACACGCCGCTATGGGTCACCAACGCCTGCCCATACCAGTGATGCAGCAGGTATCCCGGTGGTTCCAGATTGAAATGCGCGGGAGCGGTTGGTTGTAGATCCAGGACGATCTGATGCGAGGTACCGGGGCACACGCAGCTCAGGCTACCGCCGAAGCGCCGCTGCATCGGCCGATGCAAGTGCCCGCACAGCAAGCGCTCCACCTGCGGATGGCGGGCGATGACCTGCTCCAGCGCCGATGCATTGATGAACGGTTCGCGGTCCATATGGCCAATGCCGCTGACAAACGGCGGATGATGCAAAATCAATAGCGTCGGCGCCTCGGGACGACAGGCCAACTGCTCATCGAGCCAGCGCAGTTGGCTGTCCAGCAACTGGCCGCCATGGCCACCGGGAATCGTGCTGTCCAGGCCGATCAGGCGCAGCGGATGCTCTTCCACCACCCAGTCCAGAGGGGCACCGGCCAACCTCGGCAGGTAGCCGTGATCGGCAAAGGCGGCTTGCAAATGCTCGCGGTTATCGTGGTTGCCTGGCACCAGGTAGCAAGGCATGTGCAGGCGCGCCAGTTCCGGATGCAGCACGGCGTATTCATCAGGGCGCCCAAAGTCCACCAGGTCGCCACTGATCACCACGATGTCGGGACGCGGCACCTGGGTATTCAAATGATCGATGGCACGACGCAGCGCGGCGAGGGTATCAACGACGCCATAGGTCAGTTTTTCCCCGGCTTTAAGATGCAGGTCACTGATCTGCGCAATGAGAAACGGACGATTCAAAATAAACCTCTGAAAACACGAATATCACGATGACAGGGTGAACAGCACTTGCGGCTCGACGGCCAAGGCGATCAGCGCGCCGGGGGCGTGGATGACGCTGTCGGTGCTGTCCACCAGCAGTGGCTGAGCGGCGCCGACGTCCACCAACAGGCGGCTTTGGGCACCCTGGAAAAACTGGCCCACCAGGCGTCCACGCAGATGCCCCTCGCTGTCCATCACCCGCAAATGCTCGGGCCGGCAATAGACGGTGGCGGGCAGGCCGGCACCCCGCCATGGCAACTCACCGCCACTGACTTTCAAGCCAAGGGGCGTATGTTCGAGCACTGGAAAAGCGTTGAGGTTGCCGACGAAACTGGCGACGAAAGCATTGGCGGGTTGCTGATAGATTTCCCGTGGGCTGGCCAATTGCGCAACGCGGCCGTGTTCCATGACCAGGATCCGATCGCCCAGCGCCATGGCTTCGCCCTGATCGTGGGTGACGAATACCGCGGTAATGCCCAGATGGCGGAGCAACTGATCCAACTCGCTGCGCAAGCGTTCACGCAGCTGTGCATCCAACGCCGCCAAGGGTTCATCGAGCAGCAATACCCGGGGCTTGGGTGCCAGGGCGCGGGCGAGGGCGACTCGCTGGCGCTGGCCGCCGGACAACTCGTGAATGCCGCGCTTGCCGTGATCCTGCAGACCGACCAGTTCCAGCAACTCCGAGCAACGCTTGTTCCGCTCAGCGGGCGCCATGCCGCGAATCTTCAGGCCGTAGACGATATTGCCGGCCACATCCAGGTTGGGAAACAACGCATAGTTCTGGAACACCATGCCCACGTCACGACGCTCGATGGGCAAGCGGGTGACGTCGGTGTCGCCAAAAAATACCTGCCCCACATCCGGGCGTTCAAGCCCGGCAATCAGCCGCAAAGTGGTGGTTTTGCCGCAACCGGACGGGCCGAGGATCGCCAGGGTTTCCCCGGCCTCGATGCTCAGGTCCAGGTCGTGTACGGCAACGGTGCCGTCCGAGAACGCCTTGCGGCAACCCGCCAGGCGAATAGTGGTTCCGCTCATCGTTTTTCTCCACGGGAAAGGCGCGCGCTGATGGCCTGCAACGCAATCAGCAACGGCACGATCATCAACAGGAATATCAGGGTGTAGGCGCTGGCGACTTCCAGCCTGGCCGAGGCATAGCTGTCAGCCAGGCCAACCGGCAAGGTCTTGGTCATCGGGGTGTGGAGCATCCAGGTCAGGTTGAACTCACCCAGCGACAGGGTGACGACCATCAAGACCCCGGCGAGAATCCCCGCCCGGCAGTTAGGCACCACCACACTGAAGAACCGCCGCAGCGGCCCGGCGCCCAGGCTGGCTGCGGCTTCTTCCAGGACCGGCAGGTGCTGGCGTTGCATCACCGCCATCACCGGACGCACCAGAAACGGCAGGGTGAACAGCACGTGGCCGACGAGAATGAACAGCCAACTGCTGCGAAACCCGCCGAACTCACCGTAGGTGAGCAGCAACGCCAAGGCGCTGGCCAGGCCCGGCATCGCCACCGGCAGCACCATCAACTCCTCGAACGCGCGACTGAAGCGGTTGTTCATCCGTACCAGCGCGTAAGCCGCCGGCACGCCGATCACGCAGACACACAGCGCACAGGCGGCGGCCAGTTGCAGGGACAGCCAGACCGTCGGCGAATAGGCCTGCCAGACTTGCACCAGCCAATCGAACGTCAGGCCGCTGGAGACGCCCTGGAAATAATTGCGGGTCAGCCCGGCCAGCAGCGACATCAGCACGGGCACCAACATGAAGGCGCAGACCAACAAGGTGAACGCCAGTTGCCCGACAAACAGCGTTGAGCGTTTCACAAGACTGTCCTCGAACTGTTCGCCAATCGCCGGGCCATTAGCAACACCGCCCAGGTCAGCGCCCCCAATATCACCGACAGCGCAGCGGCCACGGTGAAATTGGCGTAGTTGGTAAACACGTTGTAGATCGCCACCGGGGTCACGTTGAGCCGCGTGCCCAGGGTGAACGCCGTACCGAACGCGCCCATGGACGTCGCAAAGCAGATGGCCCCGCACGAGACCAATGCCGGCGCCAGGCCGGGGACGATGACGTCGCAGACCACTCGCCAATGACCGGCCCCCAGCGAGTGAGCCGCTTCTTCCAGGCTGCGGTCGAGGCTTTCGCAAGCGGCCATCACCGTGAGGATCACCCGAGGGATCGAGAAGTACAGGTAACCGATGCACAGGCCCATCAGCGAGTAGGCAAAGATCCAGCGCTCACCCGCCAGTTCGAGGCCTAGGCTGGCGAACAGCCCTTGGCGCCCAGCCAGCAGAATCACCAGGAAACCGACCACCACTCCGGGGAATGCCAGGGGGAAGGTCAACAAGGCAACCAGTAGCGAACGACCGAAGAAGCGCTGGCGACTGAGAAAAAACCCGCTGATGCCACCCACTAACAGCGCCGCGAGCGTGGTGGCAAGGGCAAGCAGGCAGGTCTGCGCCAGGCTGCCCAGATACTGCGCGCTGCCCAGCACCTGCCAGTAGCCGTTTTCGTTGCCGTCACGACTTTGTCCACCGAGCAGGATCAGATGCGCCAGCGGCAACAGCCAGAACGCGAACAACACCGCTGCGGCGGGCGCCAGGGCCCAGGCAGCGGTCGGCCGCAAACGCGGCACGGTGGCCCGGCCCGAGGGAACCTCCCGGGCCTTTAATACCGAAGCGGTCACTTATTTGACCTCACGCAGATAGCGTGCGGAAAAGGCTTCCTGCGCCGCGGCCATCTGTTGGTAGTTGACCACGCCAGCCCGGGCGTAATCGCTGTCCGGCAGGAACTGCGCGGCGACGTCGTCCGGCATCTTCATCGGCCGCACCGGCCGCAAGTACGCCTTGGCCCAAAGCGCCTGACCTTGCTCGGACAGGACGAAATCCAGAACTTTCTCGGCGTTGGCCCGATGGGGGGCGTTGCCGACGATGCTCATCACGTAAGGCACGCTGATGCTGCCTTCCTTGGGAATCACAAAAGCAACGTTGGCCTTGTCCTTGTAACGCGCCCGATAGGCGTTGAAGTCGTAATCCACCAGGATCGGCAGCTCGCCGGACAGCACCCGCGCATAAGCCGTTTGCTTGGGCACGATGGGCGAGTTTTTCGCCAGCTTCTGGAAGTAATCGATAGCCGGGGCGAAGTTATCCAGGTTACCGCCCATGGCCTGATTGATCGCGACCGCAGAGACGTAGCCGACGAACGCGCTGGACGGATCCAGGTAGCCGACCATGCCTTTGTATTCTGGCTTGAGCAGATCGGCCCAGCTTTGCGGCACGGGCAAGCCGCCCAGTGCATCGACATTGACCATGATGCCCAGGGTGCCGGAATGAATGGCAAACCAGTGCCCTTGCGGGTCCTTCAAGCCTGCCGGGATCTGCTCCCAGCCCTTGGGTTTATAAGTGCCAACCACTCCGGCTTTTTGCGCCTGTAAACCGAACGTCACGCCGTAATACACCACATCGGCCACCGGCGCGGCTTGTTCGGCAACCAGTTGCGCCAATGCCTGCCCGGAGTTCTTGTTGTCCAGCGGGACCTGCACGCCGGTGGTATCGGCAATCGCCTTGAGCTGAGTGCCCCAGTCGGCCCATTCCGGCGGGCAGTTGTAGCAAATCGCCGTTTCGGCGGCCTGGGCCAGGCTGGCAACGCCGCACAGCAGCAATGTCGCCAGGGTTTTACGCAAGCGGATCATCAAGTGTCTCCTCGTAGGGTTGAGTACTTTCGCCCGGCCGGATATGGCAGGGCAGGCAATGGGAAACCGCAGGGGCGCCAGCGATTTGCGCCAACAACTGATCGATCACCGTGCAAGCCAGCGCCTCGATGGGCTGGACGACACTGCACAGCGTCGGGTGCATCTGAGTGCCAAGGGCAATGCCGTCAAAGCCGATGACCGAGAGTTGCCTGGGTACCTGCCAGCCGTTGCGGCGCAACTCGGCAATCAGGCTGATGGCGAGTAAGTCGTTGGAGCAGACCAGCGCACTGAGCGCCTGTGGGCCTTGCAGCAGCGGCTCGATGGCGGCGAAGTCGGCTTGGGTATGGGCGGGCATTTCAATCACCGGCACGCTGTCGAGCCCCGCCTCTCGCATGGCGTCGCAATACCCGGCATAGCGCAGGCGAGCACGGTCCGATTGCAGGGCGGGACCTGCGACCATGCCAATGCGCCAATGCCCGGCTTCCAGCAGATAACGGGTGGCGAGGGCCATGCCGGCGCGGTTATCCACCGACACGGCGCTGTAGTCCGGATTACGCGGCTGGTGGTAGGCCAGCACAAACGGTGTGTCCTCGCTGTCCAGGCTTTGCAGCACCCGGTTGCTCTCGGCGTCGGTCACCGTGAGGACCAGGCCATCGACACGCTGGCGCAACAACTCTTCGACCACTGCGCTTTCGCGCTCGCTGCTGTAGTCCGTGGTGGCCAACAGCAGGTTGTAACCGCGCAAACGCGCAGCGCGTTCCATCGCCTGGAATTGCTCGGCAAACACCGGGTTGAGCAGGTTGGGCACCACGACGCCGATCAGCTTGGTCACTTGCAGGCGCAGTTGGCGGCCAAGACGGTTAGGCCGAAAACCCAGCTCGCGCGCAGCGGCGAATACCTGTTCCCGGGTGGCCGGACGGACCACTTCGGGGGAAGCAAAGGCACGCGCCGCAGTCGCTCGCGATACCCCAGCCAACTGTGCCACTTCTTTCAAATCAGTCATTGTCACTCGCTTGAGATCGATCTCATTGGCGAGGACATTACTCAGGGGATATGGCGGTTTGGCGATGGAGAGATGACGGTTTGATGTCAGTGGTGATGTTTATAGGTGGCGAAGAGAGGCGCCGATAGCCTCTCTCCGCGAACAGAACGTGTGCTCAGATCAAGGGGCCTTGTTCTCGACCAGACAGTTTCCGCCATCCACCACGATGACTTCGCCGCTCATATAACTCGCGTCTGGCGATGCGAGGAAAGCAACCAGCGCAGCCACTTCTTCGGGACGTCCCGCCCGCCCCATCGGCGTGTACCGGGCGGCCTCGACTTCTTCGGGAGAACTCGACCCCGTAGCGATCCAGCCGGGAGCAACGCTGTTCACGGTAATCCCTTGCCGGGCCACTTCAAGCGCCAGGCCCATGCTCATGCCTACCATTGCGGCCTTCGCGGCGCTGTAGGCCGCTTCACCGGGGTTACTGCACCGAGTGCCGGTAGTGGAACTGATATTGACGATGCGCCCGTAACGGCGAGCCTGCATACCAGGCAGAACAGCCCGTGTAAGCAGAAAAGCCGTCGTCAGATTTCGCGCCAGCGAAAGGTTCCAGGCTTGCAGATCCATGATCGCCAGCTCAGAAAGAACCTCTGGGGAACCTTGCATGGCCATGCCCGCGTTGTTCACCAGGATATCGATCCGCCCCCAGCGCGACTCTGCCCAAAGACTAAACTCTCGCACCTGGTTTTCATCGGTCAGGTCGACGGGCCGCCCTTCGACTTCGAAGCCTTCGGCTCGCAGTTCTTCGACTCGATCAAAGACGCGAGCGCTGCTGGCGGTGATGATCAATTTGGTTCCGGCAACGCCAAGCCTGCGCGCAATTGCCATCCCAATGCCGATCTCACTTCCAACGCCACTGACGATTGCCACATGATCCTGCACTACAGCGTTTGCCATGGTGTTCTCCCAATCAAAGCCGAGCCAGTGATTTACCACGCCAATGCCATCATCGGCAGTATTTATTTCAGGAGAATAGGCGGGCACGGGGTGGCAACCGACCTGTAAGTTCAATTTTATTACATTATAAATCGACCAATTAACAAGATTCAGTCCTTGGGTGTGCCATTGGTTTAATGCGCAAATAACATCAAAGCAGTGGCCTCTATCAATTAAATTATATTCATCTTGCAAATCATCGCTTCCATGTTAAACCTTGGTTCGTGCTCTTGGAATTGAGCCTGGCCATCTTTATGCCCTTGCTGCAATTTTAAAAGTCGCATTCTTTCGCTAAACCCCGCTTGTAAAATAAGCGTCAGTAAAAGGACATCAACATGAAACCTGCGAATCAATCACCCACGCGCTGGACCCGGGCCGATGCGCTAAAAGTTAATGAAAATGACCCGACTACAACGCAACCGTTAGTAAACCCTGACTTCCCCGTCATGAGTGACAGCGTGTTTATCTGGGACACCATGCCCTTGCGTGAACTGGATGGAACGGTGGTATCGGTCAACGGCTGGTCGGTGATTTTTACCCTGACCGCAGATCGTCGCCCCCACGACCCAGCGTTCATCAATGCCAACGGGCGCTATGACATCAAGCGCGATTGGGAGGATCGCCATGGCCACGCACGTATTTGTTACTGGTATTCCCGAACCGGCAAGGACTGGATCTTCGGCGACCGTGTCATGGCCGAAGGGGTATCGCCAACCACTCGTGAATGGGCAGGCACACCTGTTCTTTTAAATAACAACGGTGATATTGATCTGTATTACACCTGTGTAACGCCCGGTGCCACCATCGCCAAAGTCAGAGGCCAGATCGTGACGTCGGAGAAGGGCGTTGAATTGCAAGGGTTTAATAAAGTCCAATCGTTATTTGATGCTGATGGTGTGTATTACCAGACGGAAGCCCAGAACGCGACGTGGAACTTCCGCGACCCCAGTCCATTCATAGACCCCAATGACGGCAAGTTATATATGGTCTTCGAAGGCAATGTGGCTGGAGAGCGCGGCACACATAAAATTGGTCCTGACGAACTTGGGCGGGTGCCGCCGGGTTATGAAGAGGTGGGTGGGGCAAGGTTTCAAGTGGGCTGTATTGGTTTGGCCGTGGCCAAAGACCTCAAGGGTGATGAGTGGGAAATACTGCCACCTTTGGTCACCGCAGTCGGTGTAAATGATCAGACCGAGCGTCCGCATTATGTCTTTCAGGATAATAAATATTACCTGTTCACCATCAGCCACAAGTTTACTTACGCTGACGGTGTCACCGGTCCCGATGGCGTCTACGGCTTTGTCAGCGATCATTTGCTCGGCCCTTACACGCCGATGAACGCTTCCGGCCTTGTACTGGGTAACCCGCCGTCGCAGCCTTTCCAGACCTATTCCCACTGCGTGATGCCCAATGGTTTGGTGACCTCGTTTATCGACAGTGTGCCGACCACGGGCGATGACTACCGCATCGGCGGCACGGAGGCACCCACGGTGAAAATTCTGCTGAAGGGAGATCGCTCATTCGTACAGGAAGCCTATGACTATGGCTACATTCCGCCAATGCGCGATGTTGTATTGAGTTAATAATCCGGGTAATCCGGGGTCTTTATCAGACTCCGGATTTTCTGCTGCCCGGATGAGGCTCGTCAGATCGCGCTTCATGCTGGGCATTACTCCAGAAAGCAGCGATCGAAAAGGTACAGGCTGGCAGGTTTGAGATTTTCCACAGTGCTTTGCGGGCGGCCGCCGTGGCCGCTTTTTTTGCGGCCGGTTTCCCGCAGGTAACCCGCTTCGGTCATCTTCAGCAAACGCTGGCGAATACTGGTCTTGAGCACCGGGCGCTCAAGCACCAGGGAGAAAATATCCACGGCTTGCGGCGCGCTGAACTCAGTTCCCAGGAACATCAGCGGCAGGCTGCTGTAGAGGGCTTTGGACAACAACCGCTCCTGGACAGCCGCCACCAGACTGTTGTGATCGAAAGGGAGTTTTATCGAGGCATCCGCTACGCCTTTGAGGGGAAAAAACCCTTGGTGTTCGGCGAGCTGGACCGCATCGCTGACAATGGCAAGATAGAAAGTCGACGATGACCAGCAGCGCGGATCGCGGAACGCGTCGCCGACGGTGCCGACTTGTTCGATCCAGGCTAACGGCATGCCTACCTTGCTTGAGTTACGCAGGCGTTCCACCGCGTCGCTCAGCGTGAGGTCTTCGACCCCTCCATTGACCACGATCCCGGGCAGCGCCCAATGGCCGGCGAACGGCTCGGCTTCCCGTCGGTTCAGGAGGATTTCAAGCGCCTGGGTTTCCCGGCAGAAGCGCAGCACACAGAGGTCGATGGTGTGCAAATAATCTCGCGCAGGGGCGGTGGGATTCGGCATGTCAGTTTCCGTGGGCAGCGTAAAGGTCATAGTTTAACGGATCCATGCCGGGTGCCATCCAGTGGATGGGTAGCGGCTTGCCCAGAGCCATTCGTTCGCGAACCACCGTACTGCGCACAGGCAGCTTTTCCTCCATGCAAAGGATGGAAAAACGCTCCAGCAACGCTTGGCCGCGATAGAAGGTCGGCAACCGGTCCGCGACGTCCTGACCCACCACCAAGGCTATCTGCTTGCCGTCCAGGGCCAGGCTGTCAGCGAGGTGGGCGAGGAGGGTGTAGCTGTAAATCGGGCCTTCAACCCCGCGCGCCACCACCTGCTCCACCCGACTTGCACGCACTGGTGCGCAGCACAGCGGCTGGAGGTTCTCGACGATCGATTCCAGCCAGTTCAGGCGAACTTCATAGTCGACCATTCGCTTGCCGTACGGATGCCTGAAGCTTGGGGCCACCAGCACCCGTCTGGCCTGGGTTGAGGCCTCGATCATCACATGGGCATGACCGGCGTGAGGAGGATTGAAGGCGCCGCCATAGAGGGCTATTTCGAACATGGCTTATCTCCTGTTAGTACACGACATGTACCCTAGCATCAAAAGCCATTCGATGGAACTGTACCTGGTTCGCCACCGATTTATTTAACAAAAAATGCTATGTCTAAAAAATCATGTCAGCGAGGCTTGTCTCAAAAGTACATGTCATGTACTTTATGGTCATGAAGAGGAGAGAGCCATGATGAACAGCCTGACCCGCAAAACCGCTTCCTTCGATGTTGATGCGCAAAAGAGCTTCACACCGTTGTGCCCTGATGAGCTGCCAGTGGCTGGCGGCGATCAAATTGGCAGCGAGCTGAATTTCATCGCGTCTCTGGCCAGCCTCCGCATCGGCAGCAAGGACGCCCATTCGCCTCAGGCCCCATGGGTGGTCGCCGATCATTCACAGATGTTCGTGCCGACCGGGCTCGAGCACGCCGACATCACCTGGGTCAGCCACTGTGTCCCTGGCACCGAAGGTTTCACCCTGTTGGACGAGTTGCCGACCCCATACGACTACGACTACTTCGTCTGGAAGGGCGTCGAGCCGGACTTGCACCCTTACGGCGCCTGCTATCACGACCTGCACGGCAAGCTTTCCACCGGGGTGATCGAGTACTTGAAAGGTCTGGGCGTGGAGCAAGTCATTGTCGGCGGGCTGGCGCTGGATTTCTGCGTCAAGACCACCGCGCTGCAACTGGCTGCCGCCGGCTTCAAGGTGATCATCCACCTCCCAGCCTGCCGGGCCATCAGTGAGGAGGGCGCCCTCCAAGCCGTTCAAGACATGCAGCAAGTGGGGGTCTCGATTGCCGCGACCCGCGAAGAAACTATCCGCCTGGCAAGTGCATAAGGAAGAAACATGGACAGTGCATACGATTCAAGCAATGGCGTCATCCGGAGTCTTCTGGATACCGATTACTACACCTTCACCATGATGCAGGCGGTCTTGCACCAGCACCCGAATGTAGAGGTGGAATACCAGTTCATCGTGCGCTCCAAAGAGCGACTCGCTCACCTGATCCCGGACATTCGTGTCGAGCTGGAAAAGCTCGCCGGATTGCAGCTACGCGAAGGGGAGCAACGGTTTCTGTTCAACAAGCGTTTCCGTGAGTACCTGACACCGGACTTTGAACAGTTTCTCGGCCTGTTCCGCTTCAATCTGCGCTACATCCACGTTTCGGAGGTCGACGGCCAACTGCACATCCGCGTCCGTGGTCCGATGTTGCATTGCATCATGTTCGAGCAACCGGTACTGGCGATGGTCAGCGAACTGCGCAACCGCGAAAAGTATCCCGAAGTCGAGCTGGCCGATGTGACTCGCAAGCTGTACCAGAAGTTCGAATGGCTGGAGAAAAATGCCAGCCGTGAAGAACTCGCCGAATTTCGTGTTTCCGACTTCTCCACCCGCCGGCGCCTGTCGTTCAGGGCCCAGCGTGAAGTGGTGAATGTCATGCGCAGCGATTTTCCTGGGGTCTTTGTCGGCACCAGCAACGCGCACTTGGCTTATGAGTTCGATCTGCCGCTGATTGGCACCATGGCCCACCAATGGCTGATGGTGCATCAGCAACTGGGACGGTTACGCGAGAGCCAGAACGCCGCGTTGGAAAACTGGGTGCGCGAGTATCGCGGCAGGCTCGGTATCGCGCTTACGGACTGCATCAGCACCGACTTCTTCCTCAAGGATTTCGACCTGTACTTCGCCAAACTCTATGACGGCCTGCGCCAGGATTCCGGTGATCCGATCGTCTGGGCTGACAAGGTGCTGGGGCGTTACAAGGAACTGGGGGTCGATCCGCGCACCAAGGACCTGATGTTCTCCGATGGCCTCAATTTCGAAAAATGCCTGCCGATCCTGCGTCACGTACGCGGCAAGGCCAAATTCGGGTTTGGCATGGGCACCAGCCTGGCCTGCGATGTGGACGGTGTCGAACCGCTGAGCATCGTCATGAAGTTGGTCCGGGTCCATGGCGAGCCGGTGGTGAAGTTCTCCGATGACCCCATCAAGAACGTTTGCGAAGACGCCTCGTTCCTGCGCTACGCCGCCCAAGTGTTCAACGTCGCCCTGATCAATCCACAGCTGGGAGCCTGATATGACTTCGCTCGAGCAAGAAAGCATCGCCCGGGAACTGGGCATCGACCGCCAACTCGCACGGGGTGGCGAAGAAACTGAAATTGCCCGTCGGGTCGGGTTTATCAAGCAGATTTTGCGTGAGTCGGGTTGCAAGTCTCTGGTCCTCGGCATCAGTGGTGGCGTCGACTCGCTCACAGCCGGCCGCCTGTGCCAGTTGGCGGTGGAGCAACTGCGGGGAGAAGACTACCTGGCGCGTTTTATCGCAGTCCGATTGCCGTACAAGACCCAGGCAGATGAGCAAGATGCCCAGGCATCCCTGGACTTCATTCAGCCGGACTTGATCACCACCAGCAACATCGCCGCGTGTGTTGACGGGCTGATGGCCAATATCGCAGTCGACGGCTTGCAGCCTTCGGCCGAACTCAGCGACTTTGTCAAAGGCAACGTCAAGGCCCGGGCACGGATGCTGGCGCAATACGCCATTGCCAATATAAGCAACGGGTTGGTGGTCGGCACCGATCATGCAGCTGAGGCGCTGATGGGCTTCTTCACCAAATTCGGCGACGGCGCTTGCGACCTGGCACCACTGTCCGGGCTGACGAAGACCCAGGTGCGGTTACTGGCCGACGCCATGGGCGCTCCCGCGCACCTGGTGCGCAAGGCCCCAACCGCTGATTTGGAAGACCTGGCACCCGGCAAGTTGGATGAAGTGGCGTATGGGTGCAGTTACGAGGAAATCGATGCGTACCTGATGGGCGAAGAAGTGTCGGCGCACGCGCGCCTGATCATCGAACGCGCTTACCTCAAGACTGCCCACAAACGCGCATTGCCCCGGGTCCCGGCCTTGCTGTCGTGAGCGGGGTGAAGGTTTTGCAATCCAGAGTTCCAGGCGTTCAAGCCCGTGAGGCGATGGCCTCACGGGCTTGTGGGGCTTGGCCGGTTCACCCGGGTTCGGCCACGACCTGGGTGGACGCAACCCACCCAGGCTCTAGCCGACGAAACGGTGTGATGCTCAATCCCAGGCCGGCCAGCAGCACATACAGCAGGCCGGCGACTGCGAAGAGCAAGCTCAAGCCGCCGACCTTGCCGATACCGAGCACGGGGCCCAGCCTGGCTTGCAGCTCGCTGCTTTGGCTCATTAACGGAATCGCCCAACCGTCGGCCAACGCGCCCGCGCCCAGCGCACCGAGCGGCAGGGCCAGCAGGCACACCATCTGCCGGGCTGACAGTACCCGACCGAGGATGGCGTTGGGCAGGCTGCGTTGCCAAAAGCTCTGGTCGCTGCTGGTGCTCAGTGAAAAGCAGCCAAAGGCTACGAATGCCGCCGCATACAAAACCACCGGCGAGGTACTGACACCTATGCCCAGGATGCTGACGCCGAGCATCAGGTCCGCGAGCAATACCGTGCGGATCAATCGCTGTGGTGGACGGGCGACCACCCACAATGAGCCGCCCAGCATGCCCAGGCCGCCGCAGGTCATCAGCGTGCCCAGCACCAATACCGAGTAACGCTCCAAAACCAGGGGCGCCAACAGGACCGAGGCCAGCCCGAGCATCAAATGCTCGACGCCCAGGTAGGCAAGCAACGCCCAAAACGCCGGACGCCCGCGCAGCACCGCCAAGACGGGTGCCAACCCTCCCACGGCCACGACACGCCCTTGGCCGGTGGCGCGCACCGCCGTCGCCACCCAGGCGAGCCAACCGAGCACGCCGGCGGAAAACAGCACCGCACCGACATCCAGCAACAACAGTCCAGGGACTCCAACGCTGTTCAGCAACAGAGCCGCCAGGGTGGGCGCGATCAGTTGCGGCAAGCCGACCATCAGTTGCATCAGGCCGTTGGCCCGGCCAATCGCTTGCGCACTGCTCAAGATTCGTGGGATCGCTGCCTGGCAAGTGAGCATGCGCATGACCTGGCCACTGGAATTGACGGCGGCAAAGGCATACACCTGCCACCGTTCCAGCTCGCCTTGCTCGAACAGCCACCAGAGGATCAGCGCCGCGAAACCGCTGCCGGCCTCGACGCCGAGCAGGATCGCCCGCGCCTCGCAGCGGTCCACCAACCAGCCCGCCACGGGTGCCAGGAGCAGTCCCGGCAACGCAGACAGCGCGATGACCAGGGCGTAATCCGTCACACTGGCGTGCTGCTGCAACAACCAGATGCCCAGGCTGAAGGCCGCAAGGGCCGACCCCAAGGTGGAGACGACCTGACCCGCCCACGCCCATACCCAGGGCCGCACCGAATGCTCAATTTTCATGGGTTTGAAACGCCTCCAGCACGGGCCAATAGTGTTTTAGGTACTCGGCCAAAGCCTGTGCCGCCGGCGCTTTGAGAATCGACAGGTGATCACACCCTTTAAGCACGTGGCGCTGACAGTTCCCGGCGAATGCCTCCCAGCCATCCGCGGTTTCGTCACGACCCCGCTCGGCCTTGAACACCACCACTGAGCCCGGATAGACCGATGCCGGTCGATAGTCTTTCGCCAGGTTGGCGTAAAACACCCGCAAAGGGCCACGCAACGCATCGGCACGGGCTTGCGCGGGCATCAAACCGACGGCTTGCATCCGCGCCAGCAGTCGGGCGCATTGCTCGTCCGGTTCCAGCTGGGCCAGGCTGTCGACGTCGAGGCCCAGCTCACACCCGGCCTCCATCTCCAGCAACGCCACATAGCGAGCCAGGGCCCCACGCGGATCACTGGCCAACCGCGTGCCAGGCGCGCGGCTGTCGAGCACCAGCACCGGTGCCACCGGAGTACCCTCAGCGTGCAATTGGCGGGCGACTTCAAAGGCCAGCCAGCCGCCAAATGAATGCCCGAGCAGGTAGTAGGGACCGTTCGGAACCTGCGCGCGGATTTCCCGTACATAAGCGCTGGCCGCAGCCTGCACCGAGGCATGCGGCTCGCGCTGGCCGTCGGAACCACGGGCTTGCAGGCCGATCACCGTCAGTCGCGGGTCCAGTTGCCGGACCAGGGGCACGAAGCTGGCGACATTCGCGCCGGCGCCGGGGATCATGAACAGGCAGGGCGCGTTCGGCGCGCCGGTTTGCAAGACCAGGCTGACGCGCGCGCCCGACGGACCGGCAGGGCGCTGCTCGGCTCGCGCCAGCGCCTGCTCCAAGGCCTGCGCCAGCCGTTGCAAATGCTCGGGGTCGCGCATGATCGACCAGTGATCGCCGTCGATGCGCTGCTCGATCAGCTCGGCCCCCAGCAGCGCGCGCCAGTCGGCTGCCAGATCTCGCGAGTCACTTCCCGCAGGGCCCGCCGATGTGGCACGGAACAGGTGCACGGGCAGACCTAGCGGCGCCGGCCGATAGCGAACCATGGCATTGCGCAGGTTCAGGTTGAGACGGGCCCGGCGGCTCAGTTCCTGGCGGTCGAAACCGGCTGGCAGCCAACCCCGTGCCTGGGCCGCAGCGATCACCGCGTTCAGGTCGAGCTCGGCATGCCAGGTGTCCTGGGCAGGGTCATCGGCGCTTTCGCCGATCCGGTGGTGCGCCAAGTACCCGATCAGTTGTTGGCGCAGGCCGGCTTCGTCAAAGGTCAGCGCCAACGGTGCGGCGCGCAGGGCGCCCGGCTGGCTGCTGTCGATCAACCCGAGGAACGCTACCGGGCAATCCTCGCCCAGCAGTTGGCGGGCCATTTCATAGGCCAGCACGCCGCCCGCCGACCAGCCGGCGAGCTGATAGGGACCGTGCGGTTGGACCGTGCGCAGCAGCTCGATGTAGCGTCTGGCCAAGGTCGTGTTGTCGACGCCGTCGTCCAGCTCGGCGGCGGCCTGCACGGCATAGATCCCCCATTCCGGGTCCAGATGCTGCGCTAGCCGGACATACGGCAGCGCCTCGCCCGTGCCTTCATGAATGAAAAACAGCGGTGCGCGGCCCGGCGAACCGGCACGAATGCACAGCAGGCCTTGGGCTGCGACGTTGGCAACGTCCAGCGTAACCACCTGGCAGGCCAGTGCGGCGAGGCTTTCAGCGCTGAACAGGGCGTCGATGGCCACGTCCATTCCCTGCGCGCGCAAGCCGTCGAGCAGTTGCACGAGCAGCAGCGAATGCCCGCCCAGGGCAAAGAAGTTGTCGTCACGACCGATCTGCTCGATGCCTAGCAGTCGTGACCACAGTTGCGCCAGTCGCGTTTCCGTGGTGCCGCGTGGCGCCGCATAAGGACGCTGTTGCAAGGCTTGCTGATCGGGAACCGGCAGGGCGCGCCGGTCAAGTTTGCCATTGGCGGTCAAGGGCCATTGCTCCAGCTGCACATAGGCGCTGGGCAACAGGTGTGCCGGCAATTCCCCGGCCAGTGCTGAGCGCAATTGCCCAGGCTCCAGGTGCCGGCCCGGCTCGGCCAGCAGATAGGCGACCAGGCGCGCATCGCCGGGATCGTCCTGGCGTGCCAGCACCACCGCCGAGTGCACGCCGTCCAGGACACTCAGCCGAGCTTCGATTTCGCCCAGTTCGATGCGGAAGCCACGCACCTTGACCTGCTGGTCGTTACGGCCCAGGTAGTGCAAGGTGCCGTCGGCGGTCCAGCGTGCCAGATCGCCGGTCTTGTAGAGACGCTCGCCTTGGCTTCCGAGGAAGCGCGCCGGCTGGAAGCGCTCGGCATCGAGCGCCGGTTGATTCAGATAGCCGCGCGCCAGGCCTGGGCCGGCGACATGCAGCTCGCCGACTACGCCTCGTGGTACCAGTTCGCCGTGGGCATCGAGCAGGTAGACCTGCAAGTCCGGGATGGGCCGGCCAATCGGCGCCAGTCCGGCCTGGGCGTGGCAGTCGGCGGCTTCGATCGGCTGGTAGGTCACGTGCACAGTGGTCTCGGTGATGCCGTACATGTTCACCAGGCGGGTAGCCTGGCTGTCTGGCCGTTCGAACCAGGGCCGCAGCGCGGCGGCATCCAGGGCCTCGCCGCCGAAGATGATGCAGCGCAACCGATGGGGTTCGGCGCGGGTCTGTTTCATCCAGGTATAAAAGGCGCTAGGGGTCTGGTTGAGCACGGTGACGCCAGCGTCCACGAGCAGGTGGTAGAAATCCTCCGGGCTGCGCGAGGTCAAGTAGGGCACCACCACCAACCGGCCACCGTGCAGCAGCGCACCCCAGATTTCCCACACCGAGAAGTCGAAGGCGAAGGAGTGGAACAAGGTCCAGACGTCCCGGTCGTTGAAGCCGAACCAGGCGTCGGTAGCGCTGAACAGCCGCATCACCGCGCGATGCTCGATCATTACGCCCTTGGGCACGCCGGTCGAGCCCGAGGTGTAAATGATGTAGGCCAGGTCCGTGTCACTGGCCCGCGGATCGGCTGCCAGGTCAATGCTGGACAAATGCCCCCATTCACCGGTGTCCGGGTCCAGGGATATCACCGCGCACGACGCGGGGACCTGCAGCGTCTCAGGCAACGCATCCAGGGTCAGCAGGACCCGTGGTGTACTGTCGTCGAGCATGAAGTTCAAGCGCTGCGCCGGGTAGACCGGGTCCAGCGGCACATAGGCGCCTCCGGCCTTGAGGACCGCGAGTATGCCGATGAGCATTTCGATGCCGCGCTCGGCGTGGATCGCCACGCGGCTGTCCGGGCCGACATCCAGGTCGCGCAGGCGATGGGCCAGGCGATTGGCCCGCTCGTTGAGCGCCCGGTAGCTGAGGGTCAGGCTCTCGTATTGGAGCGCAATGGCGTCCCCACGACGTGCGACCTGGGCCTCGAAACGTTGGTGCAATCGTTCGCCGCACGGGGCCTCCAGCGCCAGCGCCGGATTGAAGCCATGCAGCAACTGCTCGCGCTCGGCCGGGCTGAGCAGGTCGATGCGGGTCACGGCCCGACGATCGTCGTCGACCATGGCCCGCAGCACGGCCAACAGCGCCTGCCAGTGACGGGCCACGGTGTCGGCATCGAACAGCGCGGTGGCGTAGTTGAAGCCCCCCTCGATGACATCGCCCGCTTCATGGACATCCAAGGCCAGGTCGAACTTGGCTGTGCTGACCGGCGCGCCGACGCTGTGCAATTGCAGTCCGTTGCCCAGGTCGAGGTTGCCCTGCGGAGCGTTCTGCCAGGCCAGCATCAGTTGGAAAATCGCGTTATGAGCCAGCGAACGCGGTGGGTTGAGCGCTTCGATCACTTGCTCGAATGGCAGGTCCTGATGCTCTTGGGCGGCCAGCGCCAGGTTCTTGACCTGGGCCAGCAGCGCACTCACCCGGGGCGCGTCGCCCAGGTCGATGCGCAGGGCCTGGAAGTTCACGAAGAAGCCGATCAGCGGTTCCAGCTCGACCCGGTTGCGGTTGGCGACAGGTGAGCCGATCACCACCTCGGCCTGGCCCGACAGCCGGCTGACCACCACGGCCCAGGCCGCCAGCAAGGTCATGTACAAGGTGGTGCCATGGCGCCGTCCGAGGGCCTTGATCCCATGGCTCAGTTCGGCATCGATGCGCACCGGCAGGCTCGCCCCGGCGTAGTCCTGTCGAGCCGGACGCGGGCGGTCGGTGGGCAGGGTCACGCAGGTCGGCGCGCCGTCCAGGTGGGCCTTCCAATAGGCACGTTGGCGTTGCAATTCGTCCGCCTGCAGCCATTGGCGTTGCCACAGCGTGTAATCGCCGTACTGGCGTGCCAGGGGCGCCAAGGGATCGACCTGATCCTGGCTGAAGGCTCGGTAGAGACGGGAGAACTCGTCGGTGAGCACACCCATGGACCAGCCGTCCGAAACCAGGTGATGCACTGTCACCAGCAAGACATGATCGTCGACATCCAGGCGCAACAGGCGTGCGCGGATCGGCCACTGACAGGTCAAGTCGAACGGCCGGCCAGCTTCCTCGGCGCACAGCACCTGCCAATCCGCCGCGCCGGGCGCGCTCAGGTCCAGCACCTGCAGGGCTATCGCCCGTGGTGGGTCGATCACCTGCCGCGCTTGGCCGGCCAGGCTCACGAACCGGGTCCGCAGGCTTTCGTGGCGCGCCACGATACGATCCAGCGTGCGGCGCAGCGCCTCGATGTCGAGCTTGCCGCGCAGGCGCAAGCCCGCCGGCATGTTGAAGGCTGCTGTCGAGTCCGGGTTGAGTTGCTGGATCAGCCAGAGGTTTTGCTGGGCGAACGAGAGTGGCAGGGGCTGGCTGCGGTCGGCTTCCTGCAACGGTTCCAAGCGACTGCGCCCGGCATCGGCCAGCACTGCCGCCAACGCGCGCAGGCGCGGTTGGGCGAAGATCGTCGAGAGCGGCACTTCCAGGCCCAGTCGATGGCGCACTTGAGCGAGCAACCGCAATGCCAGCAGCGAGTGTCCGCCCAAGGCGAAGAAATCGTCTTCGCGACCGATGGATGCGACACCCAGCAATTGGCTCCAGATCGCCGCCAGGGTCATTTCCAGCTCGCCCTCGGGCTGGCTATATTCCGTTTGCGCAAACGCCTCGGGGGCTGGCGCCGGCAAACGTTGGCGATCGACCTTGCCATTGCTGGTCAGCGGCAGGACATGCAGTTGTACAAAGGCGCTGGGCAACATGTACTCGGGCAGGCGCTCACTCAGTTGGCTGCGCAGGTCCAGCGGCGACAAGGTCTGCTCGGCGCTGAAATAGGCAACCAGGCGCGGGTCGCCGTGGTCCGCCGGCAGCACGACGACCACCGACTCGCGCAGCCCGGGCAATTGATCGAGGCGGCTTTCCACTTCGGCCAGTTCAACCCGATAACCGCGAATCTTCACTTGGAAGTCATTGCGCCCCAGGTACTGCAGCGTCCCTTCGGCGGTCCAGCGAGCCAGGTCGCCGGTCTTGTACAGGCGCGCGCCGGGGGTGGCGTCGAACGGGGACTCGATAAACCGCTCGGCGGTCAGTTCGGGACGGTTCAAGTAGCCTTGGGCCAGGGCCACGCCGGTGACATGCAGTTCGCCGACAACGCCTTGGGGCACCCATTGGCCATGGGCATCGAGCAGGCACACCTGGGTGTTGGCAATCGGCCGTCCGATCACCGGTACGTCCGCCCATTGGTCCGGATCGTCGGGCAGGGTGTGGGTACACACCACATGGGTTTCGGTCGGGCCATAGTGGTTGTGCAGGCGCGCGCGGGGATGGTGCCTGAACAATGTGCGTAACGCGCCGGTGATGCGCAGCGCCTCGCCAGCGACAATCACGTCGCGCAGCATGGGCAGTTCAAGCGGGGCGTCGGCCCAGCTGTCGGCCATCGCTGCCAGGGCGATATACGGCAGGAACAAACGCTCGATACGCGCCTGGCCGAGCCAGCGCGGCAGGCTCGCGAGGTCCAGGCGCTGGGCTTCGTCCAACAGCACCAGGGTACCGCCGCTGCCCAGGGTGGAGAAAACCTCCTGAAACGCGACATCGAATCCCAGCGCGGCGAATTGCAGGGTACGAGCCGGGCCGGGCAACGGCTGTTCGGCCTGCCAGGCCAGCAGGTTGCTCAGCGCCAGATGACCCATGGCGACCCCCTTGGGCAGGCCGGTGGAGCCGGAGGTGTACATGACATAGGCCAGGTCATCGGGGCTCGGTTGCCCGAGCGATGGAGAGGAGGGTGCCTGCATCGCCGTTGCCGCCAAGCGCACCGACAGCGGCGTGCAACGGTCGCCGCATTGCAACACCTCGACGCCCAGCGCATCCCACAGCAGCAGGCACGGCTGGCAATCCTCGATGATGCCTTGCCGGCGTGCGAGGGGCTGACTCGGGTCGAGCGGCACGTAGGCCGCACCGGTCTTGAGGGTGGCGACCAGTGCCAACACCATCTCCAGACTGCGCGGCAGATGGATCGCCACGCGTTGGCCGGGACCTGCGCCCAGCTCGATCATCTGCCAGGCCAGGTGATTGGCCTGGCGATCGAGCTCAGCGTAACTCAGCCCGCGTCCATGCAGTTCGACCGCGATGGCGTCGGGCTGCAAAAGCGCCTGGCGTTCGAACGGCTGGTGCACCCAGCCGGCCTGCGGGTAGGCGGTTGGCGCCGGGTTGAGGCCGTGCAGCAGGTGCTCGCGCTCCTGGGCATCGACCAACGACAGGCTGGCCAGCGGTTGGCGGTCGTCGACGCACAGCTGGCGCAGGACGTTGACCAGGTACCGCCAATGCCGATGCACGCCGACGGCATCGAACAGCGCAGTGGCGTAGTTGAGCCCACCGACAATGCGCCCCGCGGCCTCATAAAGTTCCAGGGACAGATCGAAAGGCGCGGTGACCTGCTCGGCGGCCAGACTGGTCAGGCTCAAGCCATCGAGGTCCAGCGCGCTGCGTGGAGCGTTCTGCCAGGCGAACATCAACTGGAACACCGGGCTGTGCGCCAGCGAGCGGGGCGGGTTGAGGGCTTCGACCACATGCTCGAACGGCACGTCCTGGTGCGCCTGGGCCTGCAGCGCGTGCTCACGCACCTGGGCCAGCAACTGGCTGACGTCCGGTTGCCCGGCCAGGTCGATGCACAGCGCCTGGGTGTTGACGAAAAAGCCAATCAACGGTTCGACTTCGCTGCGTGTGCGGTTGGCGACCGGGGTGCCGATCACCACGCGTTCCTGGCCGGCCAGGCGCCCGACCACTATCGCCCAGGCCGCCAGCAAGGTCATGTACAGCGACGTGCCGTGGCGGCGACTCAAGTCCTTGATCGCAGCGCTGGTCGGCTCATCGAGTGCGACCGTCAGCCGCGCACCGGCGAAGTCCTGGCGGGGTGGCCGTGGACGATCGCTGGGCAGGTCGACCCGCTCAGGTGCGTCGCGCAGGTGTTCGAGCCAATAGGCCAACTGCTCGGTACGACGCTCGCCGGCCAGCCAGTCGCGTTGCCAGGCGGCATAGTCGGCGTATTGGATCGCCAGGGCTGGAAGCGGATCCGCCGCGCCCTGGCGGAACGCTTTGTACAAGGTTGACAGTTCGTCGATCAGCACCCCGATGGACCAGCCGTCGGCGATGATGTGGTGAAAGGTCACGTGCAGCACGTGGCAGCAAGGGTTCTGCCGCACCAGCAGCACCCGTAGCAACGGGCCTTCGCTCAATGAGAACGGCTGGGCAGCTTCGCTGGCCATGACTTGTTGCAGGCGGGCCGGGTCGCTAGCGTCCAGCGCCAGGCGGGCGAACGCCATGCGCGGCTGCGCGTCGATGACCTGGCGGACTTCTGCGTCCTGCTCGATGAAACGGGTACGCAGCACGGCGTGGCGTTCGACGATGCGCGTCAAGGCGTTGCGCAGCGCCGTTTCGTCCAGTTCGCCATCCAGGCGCAGGGCGCCGCTGATGTGGTAGGCGGCGCTCGCCTGCTCATCCAGGCGGGCGATGAACCATAGACGTTGCTGGGCAAACGACAAGGGACGCGCAACGCTCTGCGGCAGCACCGTGATCGGCGCCAGGGCGCTGCGCGTCGCATTGCCCATGACGCTGGCCAGGGCGGCCACGGTCGGGTGCGCATACAAGGTCGCCAGGGGCAATTCCAGCCCCAGGCGCTGGCGCACCCGGGAGACCCATTGCACCGCCAGCAGCGAGTGTCCGCCGAGCTCGAAGAAATGATCATGACGCCCCACCTGGGCGACGCCCAGCAGGTCGCGCCAGATTTCGGCCATGAGCGTTTCCTGTTCACCGCTTGGCGCTTCGTAAGCCTGGGCGGTCCAGGCGTCTTCGTCGGGCACCGGCAAGGCCGCGCGGTCGAGTTTGCCGTTGGGGGTCAGGGGCAGCGCGTCCAGGGGCATGACCAGCGCTGGCACCATGTATCCCGGCAAACGACTCGCCAGGGCTTCGCGCAGCGCTGTTGGGGTCAACGGCGCTGCGTCCGCCGTCGCCACGGCATAGGCCACCAGCGCGGGCTCGCGACCATTACGCTGGACCGCCAGCACTGCTGCGGCGGCCACGTGTGGAAGCGCGAGCAGAGCCGCTTCGATTTCCCCCAGTTCGATGCGAAAACCACGAATCTTGACCTGGAAATCGTTGCGCCCCAGGTAATGCAACTGGCCGTGGGCGTCCCAGAAGCCCAAGTCGCCAGTGCGGTACAGCCGCGCCGTCGGCTCGGCACTGAACGGGTCGGGCAGGAAGCGCTCGCGGGTCAGTTCGGGGCGCCGATGGTAGCCACGCCCCACGCCGGCCCCGCCGATATACAACTCGCCAGTCACGCCCACCGGCAGTGGTTGCCGCGCGTCATCCAACACGTGCACCTGAGTATTGTCGATGGGCCGGCCAATGTGCGGGACAAAGCCGCGCGCGCGGTCCATCGAGGCCCAGGTCGAATAGACCGTGGTCTCGGTCGGGCCATAGAGGTTGTTGACTTGGCGCACCGCGCCATGGGCGAACAGCCGCTCGACCAAGTGTCGTGGCAGCGCTTCGCCGGCGAGGTTGACGGTGCCCAGCGAGCCCGGCAGCGCATCGGCGCGCAGCAAGGCGTCAACGGCCGAGGGCACACTGTTGAGCAGGCTCAGGGCGGGACGGTGCTCGAGCAGGGCAAGGGCGTCGTCGACCAGTTCGAGGGAGCCGCCGCAGGACAACGGTGCGAAGCATTCGAACACCGACAAGTCGAAGTTGATCGAGGTGCTGAACAGGCTGTGGGCAAGGGTTTCAGCGCTAAAGCTACGCAGGGCCCAGTCGAGGAAATTGCGCGCGTTGCGGTGTTCGATCATCACCCCCTTGGGTTGCCCGGTAGAGCCGGAGGTGTAGATCATGTAGGCCAGGTGGCTGCCCTCCAACGCCACAGCCAACGGCGTCGTGTCGCCGGTGTGCAACGCCTCGTCGACATTGAGCCGCCGGCAGGTATCGGCGAGGGTGAGGCCCAGCGGCGCGTCGCCCATCGTCAGCACCGCCACGGGGGCACTGTCGTCGAGCATGTAGGCCAGGCGTTGAGTCGGGTAGGCAGGGTCCAGCGGGACGTACGCGCCGCCCGCCTTGAGCACGGCAAGCAGCGCGACGATCAATTCCGGACAGCGGCGCAAGTGAACACCGACCCGTGTCTCGGGCCCGACACCCAGTGCTTGCAGTTGCCGGGCCAGGCGATTGGCCTGGCGGTCGAGCTGTCCGTAGCTGAGCACGCGCCCCTTGCACCGCACCGCCTCAGCCTCCGGGGTCAAGCGAGCCTGTGCTTCGAACCGCTGGTGCAGCAAGGCACGTTCGGGCTGCGTACGCTGCGTGGCGTTGAAGCGGGCCAAGCGCTGATGCTCGTCCGCCGGCAGGATGTCGAGGGTTTGGGCGAGCTGTTGCGCGTTGTGATCCAGGGCTTCGACCAGGCTAACGAGGGTACGGTGCAGGAAGGACCAGACTCGTTGCGCCCCCACCGAACCGGCAATTTGCGCAGTCACGCCGAAGCCTTGGCCAAGGTCGTCCACCGAAACAGTGAAGGGATAGTTGGTGCGTTCGGCGCTGCTCAGCACCTGCATGCCCTCGACACTTTGGTGTGGCGTGTCTTCCAGGCTGTAGCGAAAATTCAGCAGCGCGGAAAACAACGGCGTGCTGGCCGGCACGCCGCTGCAGCGTTGGGCCATGGTCAACGGTGCGTGCTCATGTTCGAGCAACGCCAGCAAGGCCTGATGGGTACGTTGCAGACTGTCGCTTACCGAGGTCTGCGCGAAGCCGATGCGCAGCGGTAAGGTATTGATGAAAACCCCCAACGCCTGATCGGCGCCTTGCACGCCTTGCAAACGACCGAGCAAGACTGTGCCGAATACCACGTCGGCGCGACCGGTGGCCTTGCCCAACACCAGCGCCATGGCCAGGTGAAACAGACTGGCGACGCTCACCTGATGGCGCCGCGCCGCCTGGCGCAGGGCGAGCGCCAGCGTTGGGTCCAGCGACCCGTAGGCCTCGTCGATTTCGCCGGTATTTTGCACATCCAGCAGGCCAAACGGGGCGGTGGGTTCGCTGACGTCGGCAAGCATGGTTTGAAAAAAAGCCTGCTGCCGGGCACTGTCCTGGCCGCGCCGGGCGTGCCCGACGAAGGTCCGGAACGGCACCGGTGCGCGCAACTGCGCCGCGCGGCCCTGCTGGATCAGCACGATTTCCTCGACCATGCGTTCCAGGGTGGTGTGGTCCAGCACCAGGTGATGGTGCAAGACCTGCAGCAACCAACGTTGCTGGCCGGCGTCGAACGCCTTCACCACCCGTAGCAGCGGCGCCTGGCGGATGTCCAGGCGTCGCTGCCGGGGATTGGTGTGGGCCTGTAGTTGAGCGAGCGCATCGACTTCGGTAATGCGCAGGATCTCGATGGGCAGCGGCGCCTCCCGCCAAACCACCTGCACGGGTTGCTCCAGGTCTTCCCAGGCCAGGGCGGTGCGCAAAATGTCGTGGCGGGCGATGACTTGTTGCAGCGCCAGGCAAAAAGCGTCCAGCCGGGCTTCGTCGGCGAAGGCCAGGGTGGTGTGCAGCAGGTAGGTGTCGCCTTCGTCCTGCAACAAATAGTGAAAGAACAGGCCTTCCTGCAACGGCGCCAGGGGATAGATGTCCTGCACGTTGGCCGCGCCGCCCTCGACGCTGGCGACGATGCGGTCGATCTGCGCCTGGGTCAATTCCACCAACGGCAACAACTCAGGCGTGATGTGGGTGCAGCCCAATGGCAGGGATGCTCCCATTGCTGCGGGATCATGACTGGGGGATGTTTCGCGGTGCGCCAGCGCCGTGGCCAGTGCGGCGATGGTGGGCGCACCGAACAGGGTGCGAACATCGATGCCCCAGCCTTCTGTACGCATCTGCTCGACCAGTTGCACCGCCAGCAGCGAATGCCCACCGAGGGCAAAGAAGTTGTCCTGGCGCCCCACCCGCGGCACACCAAGGACCTGGGCCCAAAGCTCGGCCAGGCGGGTTTCCACCAGCCCTTGCGGCGTTTCATAACGTTGCTGGGCAAAATGAGTTTCGTCGGGTTCGGGCAGGGCGCGACGGTCCAGCTTGCCGTTGGCGGTCAGGGCAAAACTGTCCACCTGGACGAAGGCGGCGGGCAGCATGTAGTCCGGCAGCACGGCGGCCAGGCGCGCACGCAACTCGCTCGGCTCCTGGACCGTGGTGGCGGTGAAATAGGCCAGCAAACGTTGCTGGGCATCGGCCAGGACCACGGCTTCGCTCACCTCGTGCAAGGCCTTGAGCTGCGCTTCGATCTCGCCCAGTTCAATGCGAAAGCCACGGATCTTGACCTGGAAATCGTTACGTCCCAGGAACATCAGCACACCGTCGGCGCGCCAGCGAGCCAGATCGCCGGTGCGATACAGACGCGAGCCCGGCTGGAACGGGTTGGGCACGAAGCGTTGTTCGCTCAGTTGCGGCTGGTTCAAGTAACCCAGGGCCAACCCGTCACCGCCGATGTACAGCTCGCCAGCGACGCCAATGGGCAACGGACGACGCTGTTCGTCGAGCACGTAGACCTGGGTGTTGCCGATGGGTTTGCCAATCGGAATATCACCGTTCAGGGCGTCTTCAAGGGTGATGCGGTGGGTGGTGGCGAAGGTGGTGCTTTCGGTCGGACCGTAGCCGTTGAGCAGGTGTTGGGGCGGCGAATGGCGCAGCACCTGGGCAATACGTCGAGGGTCGAGCACATCGCCGCCGACCATCAGGTAACGCAGGCTGCGAAACGCCGGGGCCAAGGGTTCGGCAAACTGATGAAAGAGTCCGGCGGTGAGCCACAGCACGCTGACTTCATGGTGCAGCAGATGTTCATTGAAGCGCGCAGCGTCGAGCAGGGTGTCGCGCGGGCAGACCACCAGGCAGCCGCCGTTGAGCAATGCGCCCCAGATTTCCAGGGTGCAGGCATCGAACGCCGGGTTGGCGGCCAGGGCAATCCGGTCCTGGGCGTTGAACTCGGAGAAACCGTTGTTGCGCACCAGCCGGGTAACCGCACGGTGGGGGACTTGCACACCCTTGGGCGCGCCAGTGGAACCGGAGGTATACATGATGTAGGCGGTCGCTTCGGCAGACACCGAAGGATGCTGGCGCGGCGTGGCGAGAGAGCCCTGCGCCAGGGTGTTTTCCCAGGTTGCCAAGGCCAGGTGTCGGACCGTCGGGTCGAGCACGCTGGAGGGCGGTTCGTCGGTGAGCAACCAGGCACTGCCGCAATCGTGCAGCAGGGCACGTTGCCGTTCCAGCGGGGTGGCCGTGTCGATGGGCACGTAGGCCGCGCCGTTTTTCAGAATCGCCAGGATTGTCGCGACCAGACGCGGGCCGCGGTCCAGGCACAGGGCCACCCGATCACCCGGTTGCACGCCGTGTTCGGCCAGCCAGTTAGCCAATTGTTCGGCGTAATGGTCGAGCTGACGATAGCTCAGCGAGTGGTCGCCATCCTGCACCGCCGTCGCCTCGGGTCGACGCTGTGCCTGGGCCTCGAATAACGCGTGCAGCGGCTCGGCTGCCGGGTAGTCGAGGGCGCTGGCATTGAAGGCATGCAGCACTTGTTCGCGCTCGGCTGTGCCGAGAATCGACAGCCCATCGAGGGGTTGCTGGTCATCGTCGACCATGGCCTGCAACGTGGCGCACAGGGCCTGCCAATGCCGTTGCACGGTGCTGGCCTTGAACAGCGCTGTGGCATAGGTCAATCGACCGCCAATCACGCCGTCGCGTTCGTACAGGTTCAGGGTCAGGTCGAATTTGGCGCTGTCTTCGTCGGTGCTCAGCGGCGTCAATTCCAGGGCGCCCAGTGCCAGGCTCGGCTGCGGAGCGTTCTGCCAAGCGAACATGACCTGGAAGATCGGACTGTGGGCCAGCGAACGGTTTGGATTCAAGGCCTCGACCAGATGCTCGAAGGCGACCTCCTGATGGGCCTGGGCGTCCAGCGCGGTGCGCCGCACCTGGGCGAGCAATTGCGCAACCTGGCTGACCTCGTCGAGCCGTATACGCAACGCTTGGGTGTTGACGAAAAAGCCGATCAGCGGCTCGACTTCGACACGGGTCCGGTTCGCCAGCACCGAGCCGATCACCAGGTCATTCTGCCCGGACAACCGCGCCAGCACGATCGACCAGGCGGCCAGGACGGTCATGAACAAGGTGCTGCCGTGCCGCTCGCTCAGCTGTTTGATGGACTGGACCAAACCTGCGTCGATGCTGACTTCCAGGCTGGCGCCGGTGAAATCCTGGTGCGCTGGACGTGGCCGGTCCAAGGTCAGGTTCAACAGTGGCGGGGCGTCTTCGAGCTGGGTGCGCCAGTAAGCCAGTTGTTCAGCGATTCGTTGTGCCTGGCGCGGTGAGCGTTGCCACAGGGCGTAGTCGGCGTACTGGATGGCCAGCGGCGGCAGCGGGTCGGCTTGGTCCAGGACAAAGGCCCGGTACAGTTCGGTCAGTTCGCGGGTGAGCACCCCCAGCGACCAGGCATCGCCGACGATGTGGTGCAAGGTGACCAGCAGGACGTGCTCCTGGTCGGCCAGGCGCAATAGGCGCGCACGAATCAACGGGCCCCGCGCCAGGTCGAACGCCGCCTGCGCTTCGGCGGCGCAGCGGGCCTGGAATATCGCCTGTGGCTGGCCGCGCAGGTCTTCGTTGGGCATGACGAAAGCCTGCGGTGGGTCGATGACCTGGACCGGTTCACCACCTTCGGACACGAAACGGGAGCGCAAGGCTTCATGCCGCTCAACGATGCGTGACAGTGTCGCGCGCAATGCCGATTCGTTTAACTCTCCGCGCAAATGCACACCACCGGCCATGTGGTAGGCGGCGCTGGCCTGGGCATCCAGGTGGGCGATAAACCACAAGCGTTGCTGGGCAAACGACAGCGGCAGCCGTGCCGGCCGCGCAACGGCCGGGATGGGCGCCGCACCGTATTGTCCGGACGCGGCCAAGGCTTCGATAGCCCGGGCCTGACGCTGCAGGGTTGGCTGGTCGAACACACAGGCCAGCGGTAGCTCGACCCGCAATTGCTGACGCAGTTGAGAAATCAACTGCACCGCCAGCAGCGAATGGCCGCCGGCTTGGAAAAAGTGCTCGTCCCGACCGACCCTTGGCACCCCCAACAAGCGGCTCCAAATGGCCGCCAACTGGATTTCCAGCGGGCCTTGGGGCGGTTCGAAGTGCCCGGCCGCGCCATGCTCGGGAGCGGGCAGGGCGCTGCGATCGAGTTTGCCATTGGGCGTCAGCGGCAGGGCCGACAGAGCTACGTAAGCGCTGGGCTGCATGTACTCCGGCAGGCCAGCGGCCAGGGCGTCGCGCAGTTGTACCTCGGACACCGACACGCCTGGCTGGGCCACCCAGTACGCCACCAAGCGTGGGTCCCCGGCCACATCTTCCCGAGCGATCACCACGGCGTGCTGCACGCCTGACACCCGGCCCAGGGCCGTTTCGATTTCCCCCAGCTCGATGCGATAGCCACGCACCTTGACCTGGAAGTCGTTGCGCCCCAGATAGAGAAGCTGACCCTCGGCGGTCCAGCGGCCCAGGTCTCCGGTGCGGTACATCCTCGCGCCGGGCTGGGTAGCGAACGGGTCCTCCAGGAAGCGCTCCGCGCTCAGTGCTGGTCGATTCAGGTAGCCACGGGCGACCCCGGCGCCGCCGATATAGAGCTCCCCGACCACGCCCAGCGGCACCAACTGCCGATGGGCATCGAGGATGTACACCCGGGTGTTGTCCAGCGGTCGCCCGATACCGGGTACGAAACCCTGCTCGCGGCTCATCGACACCCAGGTCGAATACGTGGTGGTTTCCGAAGGACCGTACAGGTTGCACAGGCGCTGCACCGCGCTATGGGCGAACACTTGCTCGACCAGGCTTTGCTTGAGGGGCTCGCCAGCCAGGTTGACCACACGCGTCGAGGCCGGGATCGCCTGGGCACCGACCAGCGCGTCAAGCGCCGAAGGCACGCTGTTGATCAGCGTCACCGGCACCGGGCAGTCGAGCAAGGCCAGGGCATTGCGGGCCACGTGCAAGGTCGCGCCAGCGGCCAGAGGGACGAAATACTCGAACACCGCCAGGTCAAAGTTGATCGAAGTGGCAAACAGGCTGTCCCGCAGGCTGACCGCGTCGAATGCGTGCAGCGCCCAGTTCAGCAAGTTGCAGGCGTTGCGGTGCTCGATCATCACGCCTTTGGGCGTGCCCGTGGACCCCGAGGTGTAGATCACGTAGGCCAGGTGCGCGCTGGTCAGGCCCAGGCTAGCTGGATCGGGATTGTCGCTGGGGAGTTCGGCCAGGCTGGCCTGGGTGTGGGGGTCGTCCAGGCACAGCAGCTCGCAACCAGTGGGTGCTGGAACACTGGATTGCAGGGCGCGAATCGTCAACAGCGCCCGCGGCGCGCTGTCTTCGAGCATGTGCAGCAAACGTTCCCGTGGATACGCCGGATCCAACGGCACATAGGCGGCGCCGGCCTTGAGAATCCCGAGCAGGGCGATCAGCAGGTGCGGGCCGCGTTCCAGGCAGATCGCGACACGGCTGTCGGGTTCGACCCCGGCCTGCAATAGACGGTGCGCCAACCGGTTGGCCTGGGCATTGAGCTGCCCATAGGTCAGCGGACTCGAGCCATCGGCGGCCTCGAAACGTGCGGCGATGGCTTGTGGTTGCCGCTCGGCCTGTTGCTCCAATGCCAGGTGCAGCAAGCCCGGGCCAGGAAGGGGGCGAGTGGTGGCGTTGAAGGTGCGCAACAGCCGTTCTTGTTCCGCACCAGGCAGCACTGAAAGCTGGTACGCCAGGGTTTGTGGGTGCCGTTCGAGGGCCTCGAGCAGGTTCTGCAGCGCTGTGTTCAGCCAGTCGAGCACCGGTTCGGCACCGACCTGGGCGTCGATTTGCAGGCTCAGCGAAAAACCTTCGCCCAGATCGTCCACCGATAAATTGAATGGGTAGTTGGTGCGTTCCTCGCCACCCAGTACGCGCATGCCAGCCAGCACTGGGGCGTGCTCGGTGGCAGCGCTATGCCGGTAGTTGAGCAACGCCGAGAACAGCGGCGTGCCACTGGGCAAGGCACTGCAACGCTGGGCCAGGCCGAGGGGCGCGTGCTCGTGGGCAATCAGCCGGCTGAGCAACGTGTGGGTATCGCGCAGCGCCTGTTCCACCGGCACCGCCAGGCGCACCCGCAATGGCAGGGTATTGATGAACAGCCCCATGGCGGTCGCGGCTTCGCCAGCGCCGAGCAATCGACCGAACATCACCGTGCCGAACACCACATCGTCGCGGCCGCTGGCCTTGCCCAGGACCAAGGCCCAGGCCAGGTGCAACAGACTGGCGCTGCTGACGCCCAGGTTGCGTGCGAGCAGACGGATCCGGCGACTCAGATCGATCGCCAGCGGTGCCTCCAGGGTTTGGACCTGGCTGCCATCGCCGCGTACGTCGAGCAGCCCGCACGGCGCGGTGGGTTCATCGATATCGCCCAGCAGCTCGGTGAAGAACGCGGCATGTTGCGCGTCGCTCAGCCCCTGGCGAGCGCGCAGTACGAAATCGCGGAACGGCTGCGGTGGCTGCAGTTCGGCCAGCCGACCTTGCTGGATCGCCGCGACCTCCCGAACCAGCCGTTCCAGCGAGGTGTGATCCATTACCGCGTGGTGGTGCAACAGTTGCAACAGCCAGCGGCCGGCGCTTGGGTCCTCGGCGGCCACCGCGCGCATCAAGGGCGCCTGGCGCAGGTCCAGGCGCTGCTGCCGTGGATCGGTGTGGGCGCGCAATGCAGCCTCGACATCGGCCTGGGCGGGGTTGATCAACTCCAGTGCCAGCGGCGCCTGGCGCCAGACCACCTGCACCGGTTCATCGAGGCCCTCCCAGGCCAAGGCGGTGCGCAGGATGTCATGGCGGGCGATGGCTTGGTTGAGCGCGTCCATGAAGCGCCGCAAACAGGGCTCGTCGTCGAAGGCCAGCAGCACGTTCAGCAGATAGGTGTCACCGCGCTGTTGGAGCAGGTGATGAAAGAGAATGCCCGCTTGCAAGGGCACCAGTGGGTAGATGTCCTGGATATTGGCGGCGCCGCCCGGTACGCCGGCAACGATGCTGGCGACCTGGGCTTCGTCCAGCTGGCAGAGGTCGAACATCGCTGGGGTAACGTGCGTGGTTCCCTTGGGCAATCCGCTCTCGAGGGGCGGTAGCGCGACAGGCTGGCGCAAGGCTTCGATCAGTGCCGGTTTGTGGCTGCGCAGCAGCGCGATCAGCTCCTGGTCGGCCAGGACCTGATCGTCGGCCACCACCGATAATTGATCGCCGCGCAATGACAGGGTCACACCACGTTGTTTGAGCAGAGCCAGCAGTTGAGCCGCAGTCACAGGAGCATCTCCTTCAAAGGGGTAGTGGCCGCGGCCAGACCTGCCAGGGTCGGGGCGGTGAACAGTTGGCTGATATCCACCCGCAAGCGCTGCTGGCGCATGCGCTCGACCAGACTCATGGCGATCAACGAGTGACCGCCCAGGGCAAAGAAATTGTCGTGGCGACCGACCCGCTCGACATTCAGCAGCTCGCACCAGAGCGCCGCCAGAGTGATCTCCACCTCACCTTGCGGGGCTGCATAGTTCGTTTGCACAAAGGCCTGGGCGTCAGGTTCTGGCAGGGCGTTGCGGTCGAGCTTGCCGTTGGCGGTCAACGGCAGGCTGTCCAGGCGCACATACGCGCTAGGCAGCATGTAATCGGGCAAGCGTTCACCGAGGGTGGTGCGTGCCTGGCTCGGGGTTGGCAGGGCCGAGCCTTGCAGGTAGGCGACCAGGCGCGTCACGCCATGGCGGTCGGCGCGCCCCACCACCACGGCCTGGCGCACGCCGGGCAGCGCCAGTAGGTGGCTTTCAATTTCACCCAGCTCGATGCGGTGCCCATGGATCTTCACTTGAAAGTCCGTGCGCCCCAAGTAGCTGAGGCTGCCATCCAGCTCCCAGCGGCCGAGGTCACCGGTGCGATAGAGCCGCGCGCCCGGCTGGCGGGTAAACGGGTCGACAATGAAACGCTCGCGGGTCAGGTCTTCGCGTTGCCAGTAACCACGGGCCACGCCATAGCCACCAATATGAATTTCCCCAGCCACCCCCAACGGCGCGCGTCGGCCATGGCCATCGAGCACCTGCACCTGAGTGTTGGGCAGCGGCTGGCCGAGGCTTGGCTGCGAATGGTGATCGAGCCAGGCGCTGGTGGTGTCGACCGTGCATTCGGTGGGGCCGTAGACGTTCAACACGCGTACCTCGTCCTCGCCGGCCAACTGCGTCCACAGCTCGCTGGACACCGCTTCGCCGCCAAGCAGGATGCGCCGCGGCAACGGCTCGGCCGCTGCCAGCGTTTGTCGGTGCTTGAGCAAGGCCTGCATCTGGGTTGGGGTGCAATCGAATACAGTGACCTGCTGGGCGCTGAGGTAACCGAGCAAGGCGCCTGCATCCAGACGCACGCGTTTGGGGACCAATACCAGGCAGTGGCCGCTCAGCCATTGGCAGAGCTGCTGCACCGAGGCATCGAAGGCGACAGAGGCGTTGAGTGAACAGCGCGTACCGGGCGGCAGATCGTCCAGGCGCTGGCGCAACCCGGCCCAGAGGTTGAGCACCGAGCGGTGTTCGACCATGACGCCTTTGGGCTGTCCGGTGGAACCTGAGGTATAGATCAGGTAGGCCAGGTCGCTGGGCTGCTGTCCCAGCGCGGCGCCATCGGGGTTGTCTGCGCAGGCCTGCTGCCAGGCCGCGAGCCCTTCCGATTGTGCATCGAGGCTGAGCAACGGTCCGCCGTCGAAAGACGGTAGCCGGTCGCGCACGTGTTCCTGGGTAAGCAGGGCGGCCGGGGCGCTGTCACTGAGCATGTAAGCCAGGCGTGTCACCGGGTAGTCCGGATCCAGCGGTACATAGGCGCAACCGGCTTTCCACACTGCCAGCAGGGCGATCGCCAGATGGGCCTCGCGTTCCAGGCAGACCGCGATGCGCTGGCCGCGCTGTATACCCATCGCGAGCAGGTGATGGGCCAGGCGATTGGCCTGTTGGTTGAGCTGACGAAAGCTCAGGGCTTGGTGTTCGTCGATGACCGCCAGGGCGTCCGGGCTGCGCGCGGCCTGTTCGGCAAAGCGTTGTTGGAGGGTCGCGGCGGGGGCCTGCGCGGCGAGCGGTGGGTTGAGGCGGTCCAATTGCGCCTTTTCTTCGGCTGGCAGCACGCACAATTGCAGCACGGAGGTATCGCCGGCTTGCTCCAGCGCTTCCACCAACGCACCCAAGGCTTGCTGCATGAACCCGACGAGCCGGGCCGGGGCGTGCCCGGGGTGGGTCTGGGCGGTCAGTTGAAACCCTTCGCCCAGGTCGTCCACCGCCAGGTTGAACGGATAATGGGTGCGCTCTTCGCTGTGCAACAAGCTCATTCCCGGCATGGCCTGGCGCAGGTTCGCCTGCTCGGCATGGCTGTAGCGGTAATTGAACAACGCGCTGAACAGCGCGGTGCCCGCCGGCATGGCGCTGCAACGCTGGGCCAAGGCCAGCGGGGTCTGCTCGTGGCTCAGCAAACCGTTCAAGGCATGCTGCACGCGGGCCAGCACTACCTGCACACCGTCATCCAGGCGCACGCGCAACGGCAAGGTGTTGATGAACAGCCCCACGGTCCGGTCCGCGTGGGCCCCGGCCTGCAGACGCCCGAACAGGACCGTGCCGAAAACCACGTCATCGCGCCCGCTGAGGTGACTCAAGACCAACGCCCAGGCCAAGTGACAGACACTGGCCGCGCTCACCCCGTGGGCGCTGGCCTGTTGACGCAAGCGCCGAGCCAGTTCGGTTGGCAGCGCTTGCCGGTGTTCCAGAGCCTGCCAGCGCGGATCGGTTTCCAGATCGATGGCAAAGGGCAGGGTGGGTTCCTCCAGGTCGCCCAACTGCTCGCTGAAAAATGTCCGCGCAGCCGCCACGACGTGCGCCTGTCGCGCCTGGGCCACCAACCCACGGGTGCTGGTAGGTGGCGGCAAGTCTGCCTGGCGGGCGCCTTCGATCAGGGCGATCTCCTCGATCATCAGCTCCAGCGACGTGTGATCCACCACTACGTGATGATGCAGCAGCAACAGCAACCAGCGCTCATGGACGGCATCGAACGCCTCCCGCGCCTCGATCAGCGGTGCCTGGCGCAAGTCGAGTCGGTAATGGCGGGGATCGGCGCTGGCCTGCAATTGCCCGGCGATGTCGTCACCGCTGAATAACAGGCGACGAGGCACGAAGGCCACTTGGCGCAAGACCACTTGCAGGGGTTCGTCCAAGTCTTCCCAGAGCACCAGGGTGCGCAAGGCGTCGTGCCGGGCGATGACCTGCTCCAGTGCGGCGCAGAAGCCTTGCAGGCGTGCCTCGTCGGTAAACGCCAGCAGGCTGCGCAACACGTAGCGATCCCCGGCGCTTTGCGCACGATGGTGATAGAGCATGCCTTCCTGCAAGGGTCCCAGCGGATAGATATCCTGGATGTTGGCGGCACCGCCGGGGACCCGGGCAGCGATCAGGTCGATCTGGGCCTGGGGCAACTCGATCAGGTCGAGCATCGACGGGGTGATCTGTGAGCAAGGGGTAGGAATGCGCGTGACACTGGCTTCAGGCGCGGCGCCAGTGCCGAGCGTCTCCAGACGCTGGGCCAAGGTAGCAAGGGTCGGGCGTTCGAAAACGCTGCGGATGTCCAGGTCCCAACCGTTGCGCCGCAGTTGTTCGAGCAGTTGTACCGCCAACAGCGAGTGCCCGCCGAGGCTGAAGAAGTCATCCTCGCGACCGATGTCCGGTTCACCGAGTACCTGCGTCCAGATCGCTGCCAGGCGTCGTTCGGTGTCCCCGCGTGGCGCCTGTTTGGCGTGGCCACCGGACGCTGCCGCAGGCGCTGGCAAAGCTTGGCGATCGAGTTTGCCGTTGGGCGTCAGCGGCAGGCTGGCCAGGACGACGCATGCACTGGGCAGCATGTAGTCCGGCAAACGGCTTTGCAGATGGGCGCGGACTTCGGCCAGAACCGGGGCAGGGCTGGCGGGGTCATGGGGCACCAGGTAGGCGACCAGGCGCGAGTCGCCGGAAGGGCCGGGTTGAGCCACTACCACCGCTTCGCGCAGGCCCGGCATGCCGAGCAACTGGGTTTCGATCTCACCCAGTTCGATGCGAAAGCCGCGTACCTTGACCTGGAAATCGTTACGCCCCAGGTATTCCAGGTGAGCATCGGCACGCCAGCGCCCCAGATCACCCGTGCGGTACATACGCGCGTCGGGCGTGGTGACAAAAGGGTCGGGCAGAAACCGCTCGGCGCTCAGCTCCGGCCGGTTCAGGTAGCCGCGCGCCACGCCCGCGCCGCCTATGTAGATTTCCCCGGCCACCCCCAGCGGCACCGGCTGGCGATGGCGATCGAGCAGGTACACGCGGGTGTTGTCCAGCGGTCGGCCAATGCCGGCCACGTAGCCCTCTTCGCGACGCATCGACAGCCAGGTCGAGTAGGTGGTGGTTTCCGTCGGTCCGTAGAGGTTGCACACTCGACGCGTGGCGCTCTGGGCGAACAGCTGTTCCACCAGGCGCGCCTTGAGCGGTTCGCCGGCCAGGTTGACGACTCGGGTCGCGCCGGGGATGGCGCCGATCCTGAGCAGTTCCTCGACCGCCGAAGGTACGCTGTTGATCAGCGTTACGGCGCTGGCCTGCGAAACCAGGGCCAAGGCATTGTCGACCAGTTGCAGGGCTGCGCCGGCGGCCAGGGGGACAAAGCATTCGAACACCGCCAGGTCGAAATTGATCGAGGTGGCGAACAGGCTGCGTTGCAGTTCATCCGCCTCGAAGCTGCGCAGGGCCCAGTGCAGCAGGTTGCAGGCGTTTCGGTGTTCGATCATCACGCCCTTGGGCAGTCCGGTCGAGCCGGAGGTGTAGATCACATAGGCCAGGTGCGCCGCGTGCAGGCCGTTGACGTCGGGATTTTCTATCGGCAAGGCGGCCAGCTGTGCTTGCAACGCTGGGGCGTCCAGCTCCCAGCGTTCGGCCGTCGTCGTGGCCGGTAGCCGACCTCGAAGTGACTGGCTGCTCAGGACCAGGCGCGGCGCGCTGTCTTCGAGCATGTGCAGCAGGCGGGCCGGCGGGTAAGTAGGATCCAGGGGCACGTAGGCGGCGCCGGCCTTCAAGATGGCCAGCAAGGCGACCAGCAGGTGCGGGCCGCGCTCCAGACAGATCGCCACCCGATCATCGGGGCGCAATCCGGACGCCAGCAAGGCATGGGCCAGTTGGTTGGCCTGGCGGTTGAGCTGGCCATAGGTGAGCGTCGTGGTACCGGCGGTTGCGGTTGCAACATACGCGGCCACGGCGTCGGGGCGCAACGCGGCCTGCTGTTCGAAAGGTTGTTGCAGCAGGGTGTCACGTGGGTGCGGCTGATGGGTCGCGTTGAACCCTTCCAGTACCTGTTCGCGTTGCCCTGCGGGCAAGCTGTCGAGTGTGCAGGCAAGGGTCGTCGGCGCCGTTTCCAAGGTCTGCGCAACCACCGACAGGGCTTGGACCATGTGCGCCAGGACCGCTTCGGCGCAGACCGAACGCTGGATTTGCGCGGTCAGGGCAAACCCATCGCCCAAGTCATCGACAGACAGGCAGAACGGGTAGTTGCTGCGTTCCTCGCTGCCCAGCACCTGGATGCCCGGCAGGTCGAACTCCGGGCGTGCCGAGTGCTGGGCCTGGCTGTGGCGGAAGTTCAGCAGGGCCGTGAACAGCGGCGCCTGGGCTGGCAAGGCGCTGCAACGTTGTGCCAGGGCCAGGGGCGCGTGTTCATGGGCGAGTAATTCGATCAGCCGCGTATGGATCTGACGCAACGCAGCGTGCAGCGGTGTGTCGAGGTCGATGCGCAGTGGCAGAGTATTGATGAACATGCCCAGGGCCCGGTCGACCTGCTGGCCCCCGGTGAAACGCCCGAACAGCACCGTGCCGAAGACTACGTCGTCACGGCCACTGGTCTTGCCGACCAGCATCGCCCAGGCCAGGTGGAACAGGCTGGCGACGCCCACCCCTTGGGTCTTGGCCAGGCGCCGCAAGCGCAGGGACAAGGCCGGTTCGAGCTGACACTGCGCCTCGCGATTGTCACGGCCCGTGCCTTGGATATCGTGCAGACCATAGGGCAGGGTCGGTTCGTCAACGTCGCCAAGCAGGCGCTGGAAATATGCCTCGGCGCTCGCTTGACGCCGAGGCTCGCGGGCCTGGGCCACGAACGGGCGAAATGGCACGCTAGGCGGCAGCCGATGATCGGGATCGAGCATCAAGGCGCGGACTTCGGCAAACAGCAGGCCCAGGGTGGCATGGTCGATGGCCAGGTGGTGGTGGACCAATTGCAGTTGCCACTGTTGCCGGAGGGCGTCGAAGCGGGTGAACGCCTGCGCCAACGGCGCGCGACGAATGTCCAGCGCGCGCTCGGCAAAGGTTTCCCCATCGGCGAGGTGGACCACGGGCAGACGGGCAGCGCGCCAGACCACTTGCACCGGCTCGTCCAGGCCCTCCCAGAGCACCGCGCTGCGCAGGATGTCATGGCGGGCAATCACTTGGTCGAACGCTGCGATGAACCCTTGCAGGCGTTCGCGGCTGTCGAAGGCGAGGGTGGCTCGCAGCAGGTAGGCATCGTCCGTGGGCTGCAGCAAGTGTTGGAACAGCAGGCCTTCCTGCAACGGCGCGAGGGGGTAGATGTCCTGCACGTTGGCGGTGCCGCCGTCGACGCTGGCGACGATGCGATCGATCTGCGCTTGGGGCAGGTTCACCAGCGGCACATTTTCTGGGGTGATGCGGACACAGTGTGGCGGGATGGACGCTGCGACCGGTTCGCAGGCCTCGACCGGCTCGCCGGGGTGTTCCAGCGCCAGCGCCAGGGCCAGGGCCAGGTTGAGCAAGTTGCTGGCGTTGAACAACGTCCCGACATCCAGGCTCCAGCCCTGCACGCGCAATTGTTCGACCAATTGCACCGCCATCAACGAGTGCCCACCGAGGGCAAAGAAGTTGTCCTGGCGTCCCACCCGCGGCACACCAAGGACCTGGGCCCAAAGCTCGGCCAGGCGGGTTTCCACTGGCCCTTGCGGCGCTTCATAGCGTTGCTGGGCAAAATGAGTTTCGTCGGGTTCGGGCAGGGCGCGACGGTCCAGCTTGCCGTTGGCGGTCAGGGCAAAACTGTCCACCTGGACGAAGGTCGCTGGCAGCATGTAGTCCGGCAGCACGGCGGCCAGGCGCGCGCGCAACTCGCTCGGCTCCTGGACCGTGGTGGCGGTGAAATAGGCCAGCAAACGTTGCTGGGCATCGGCCAGGACCACGGCTTCGCTCACCTCGGGCAAGGCCTTGAGCTGCGCTTCGATCTCGCCCAGTTCAATGCGAAAGCCACGGATCTTGACCTGGAAATCGTTACGTCCCAGGAACATCAGCACACCGTCGGCGCGCCAGCGAGCCAGATCGCCGGTGCGATACAGACGCGAGCCCGGCTGGAACGGGTTGGGCACGAAGCGTTGTTCGCTCAGTTGCGGCTGGTTCAAGTAACCCAGGGCCAACCCGTCACCGCCGATGTACAGCTCGCCAGCGACGCCAATGGGCAACGGACGACGCTGTTCGTCGAGCACGTAGACCTGGGTGTTGCCGATGGGTTTGCCAATCGGAATATCACCGATCAGGGCGTCTTCAAGGGTGATGCGGTGGGTGGTGGCAAAAGTAGTGCTTTCGGTCGGCCCGTAGCCGTTGAGCAGGTGTTGGGGCGGCGAATGGCGCAGCACCTGGGCAATACGTCGAGGGTCGAGCACATCGCCGCCGACCATCAGGTAGCGCAGGCTGCGAAACGCCGGGGCCAAGGGTTCGGCAAACTGATGAAAGAGCCCGGCGGTGAGCCACAGCACGCTGACTTCATGGTGCAGCAGATGTTCATTGAAGCGCGCAGCGTCGAGCAGGGTGTCGCGCGGGCAGACCACCAGGCAGCCGCCGTTGAGCAATGCGCCCCAGATTTCCAGGGTGCAGGCATCGAACGCCGGGTTGGCGGCCAGGGCAATCCGGTCCTGGGCGTTGAACTCGGCGAAACCGTTGTTGCGCACCAGCCGGGTAACCGCACGGTGCGGTACTTGCACACCCTTGGGCGCGCCAGTGGAGCCGGAGGTGTACATGACGTAGGCGACGTCGCCTGCGCTACTCGCCAGTAGACGGCTTGGGCCAGCGGTCGGGTCTTCGGTCAAGGCCTCGACATCGATGACCAGGACGCCATCCTTCGGCGCTGGGCTGTCACCTGCGCTGAGCAGCCAAGCCGTGCCGCAATCCACCAACACTCGCGCTTGATGGGCGGTCGGGGCATCTCGATCGATGGGCACATAGGCCGCTCCGCGTTTCAAGATCGCCAGGATCGACACGATCAGCGACGCGCCCCGAGCCATACACACCGCGACCTTGCTGCCGGTCTCGACGCCACTTGCCGCCAGGTGGCGAGCCAACCGTTCAGCGCGCTGATCGAGCTGGCGATAGCTCAGCGAATGGTCGCCATCCAGCACCGCCGTCGCCTCGGGTCGACGCTGTACCTGCGCCTCGAACAACACATGCAGTGGCTCATTGGCGGGGTAGTCACGGGTGGTCGCATTGAATTTTTCAATGACCTGATGCCGTTCGGTGTCATCGAGCAACGGCCAATCGGCCAGCGCCCGGGTGGGGGCGGCGAGCACCTGCTCGGTCAAGTGTTCGAGCCGCCGCAGGTGCGCGGCGATCTGCTCGGCGTTGAACAGCCGCGGGTCGTAGTTGAGCTCCAGGAACGGTTCGGTTTGGGCCTCATAGTCCCGCAGGTAGACGGCCAGCGGATAACGCTCATAGCCGCTGTGCCAGGTGCGCAGCGAGCAACGCGCCGACCCCAGGTTGACATCGCCGGGGTACTGTTCGACCGACAGCATCAGTTCAAACAGGTGGCCGGGATGTCCGGCCCGTGCGCGTAGTTCGCGATGCAAGGCTTGCAATGGGTAGCGTTGGTGCCGATAGCTGCGCAGGGTCTGGCCGGCGACCTGTTGCACGGTTTGGGTAAAGTTGGCTAGAGGATCGACCGCGACCGCCAATGGCAACACCGAAGAAAACATGCCCACGGTACGTTTTTGCAAGGCGTTGGCGCGGTTATGCACCGGCAGACCGATGACCAGGTTCTCCCTTTGATCCGTCACCCGGCTGAAGTAAGCGGCCAGTAAGGCGCTCAGACAATGGCTCAGCGTAGCGCCCTGAGCTTTTGCCAACTGGCTCAGAGCATCCAGGCGCTGTGTCCCCAATGGCCAGGTCGCCTGGGCGCTGACAGCATGAGCGGCTGCATTGGGCTGTGGCTGGCGTTGTACGCTCGGTGACCGGGCGGCCTGGAACAACGGTTCCGGCAGCGCCGGAAACTGCTCCAGCCAGTATTCACGGGCCTTGTCGTAGCGCGACGAGCGCAGGTACTCCTGGTCCCTGGCCGCAAAGGTTCGGTAGCCTCTCGCCAGTTCCGGATCCAGCACCGGCTGCTCACCGCGCAGCAACTGATTGTAAGCCGCACTAACGGCCTGGCCGACCAGGCCCACCGACGTGCCATCACAGATCAGGTGGTGATACCGGCTGTTCCACAGGGCCTCGGTGTCGGACAACTGGAACCATTCCATGCCCCACAACGGTTGATCATAAAGTGCGAACGGCGTGCGATTCAGTTGCGTGATAGTGGCCAGGGCCTGGGCGCGTGCCTCGGGCTCGCCGCGCCAGTCATGGTAGGCGAAAGGCGCCTCCAAGTCGGTGGCTACCCGTTGCTGCGCGTGCCCGTCACTTTCGCTGAAGATCAGCCGCAACGCATCGTGTTGAGCGACTACCACCCGCACCGCAGCGGCAAATACCGCAAGGTCCACCGCACCGTGGATCTGCACCGTGACGCCGATGTTGTAGGAGGGGATATCGGGCGATAATAACTGGTCGAGCCAGACGGATTGCTGCGTGGAGCTTAACGAAAAGCATCGCGGTTCGATCATGGCACGTCCATGTAATGTGAGGGCTGGTGCAAAGCTGGTTCCATGAGACTGGAGCCGGCAGTCGCTCGCGGCACATTTCCTTGCCACAGGAGCGTCAGGAAGGACTGTTCGTTGATGTGACGTCCTATGACTGCTCCCATTTTTGCCGCGCGCTTAGGCTAGGACGCTATGACTGAGCGGTCAACCGTTGAAAAACGGTAGACGAAGAGAGATGTGATGTCCGATGCGAGCATCGGTCAAGGCCCAAAACCCACGGACTAAAAGGCCTGGAAGACGCGCGCATTCCCTGGAATATCGCTGTTCTAGCGACTGAGACGTAGGACAATTATTTGGCATATGTCCTACATTTTGTAGGCTTCTCCACCAAAAATCGTTGCTATCCTGCCGCGCCTCAGGCCACAAAACCCCGGAGTCGCAGCCGAGCGGGACCAAAAAAATGCCCGCCGGTACAGGATTAGCTCGGTGGTTTCGTGCCGTTGATGTTCGATGTGGCGTTGACCGCTGCCAACCACCTCTTTTGCCGCCAGGCCGGCGCGCTAGTGGGAAACAGCACTTCGTTTGGCCGATAGCGGGCGAGGCCGCAGGCGGCGGCGATGCGCTGGCGTTGCTGGCCGTGGACAAGGGCTTGCTGAAAACTGTGTTCGCTATGGGCCAAACCCAGCATATAACGCGTACCCACCTGGAATTGTCCGCCGTTGGCTTGCCACCATTTTTCGATTGCCTGCGGGTCGGGCCAGGGCAGGTTCTCATCGGGGTCCATCGCGACATTGGGATCTTCAGGGTTGTCGTTCGGGCCCGCATCGAAATCCGGCAGGGCCTGCAGTTCCAGATCAAGCAACGCCAGGTCAGCGCCAGTGATCAGGCTGAAGGCTTCGCCGGCGACCCGGGCAAAGGGCAGGTCGCTCATCTGTTGGATCAACCAGGGCACGCAGACCGGATCGCCCAGCAGCCCAAGGGCCTGGATGCCGATGCGCCGATCCCGGGGATCCTGTACCCACTGGCGTATCCAGGCGATGCTGGGCTCGCGCTCCTGCCAGGCCAGCAATACACAGAGCGCGCGATACTGGAACTCGCCCGGCTGCTCGGCGAATGAGCGCAGAGGCTCCAAGGCCTGCTGATCGCCCATTTGGGTGGTGGCCCAGTTGGCCCAGAAGCGCGTAGCGGCGTCCTCATGCTGGCGGTGGGCACGAATCGCCGGCAGCAGGTCACGCCGGCGCAGTTCGCCAGCCGTGCGTGCGGCACGCGCCAGCACGCTGGGGTCGGCATCGGAAAGTCCGGCCAGCAGGGCGGGGCCTGGGTCATGGCGATGCATGCCGCAGGCCGCGAGGCCGAGGCGGCGGAACAGGGGCTCGGGGGAAGCGAGCATGCGTTCGATCCAAGGCGCGACCCGTTCCCAGTCGAGCCACCCCAAAGCCATCAGGTAGCCGCGTTCGGTTTCCAAGGCACTGCGCAAATGCTCGCTGAGCCGCGACAGCACTTTGGCGTTGGCCGCCTCGAAGGCCAGTACCGCACTGGCGAACATCTCGCCGATGGCGTGCGGGTCGAGCTGGGCCAGCAGGGTTTCCAGGCCCGCTTGGCCGGCGATACGCAGGCCATCGAGATGGGCGTCGATGCGTTCGTCCAGTTTGCCGAGGTCGTCCAGTTCGTAGTGAGGCGCGCGCAAAGCGTGATCGCGCAGGATGGCGAGGAAACCGGCTTCTTCGACGTGTAGATCAAGCACGACGGGCAATGTATTCATTGACCGTCGACTCCGAAGCATGGGCTGGTCGGCTCAATCAATTTGCAGGCACCGTTTCCAGTTCGAACCATCGAACTCCATGAGATCCTTGGGCCCGATGGACCACATGATCCCATCGGCCGCACTCAGGTGATAACACGTGCGCGGTGCGTCATCGCCGAAGTCGACGGGTTTGAGCTGACCGTCTTCGAGCCGATAGACGAAATGCGTGGAGGAAACGTATAGCTGGCCATCGAAATACTCCATGCCCCAGAGGTCTTCCCGGGTGTTTTCATGGTCGATCACTTCCCATCGATCGTTGCGCCCGCGCAGCAAGGTCCCGAGCTGGCCGCAGGCATAGGCAAAACCGTCCGGCGCGCAGCGGACCTTATAGAGCGCCAAGTTGGTCGGGCTGTTCTGCTGGGTGAAGACGGAACCGTCGTATTTCCAGATTTCGCCTTCCCAGCCGACCGTATAGATTTCCTGTTCGCTGAACCCATCGATGGACTCGAAGCTTGTGTCGGTGATGGGGGTGTCGCCGCCTTGGGCGCTCTGGTCAATGCAACGCCACTGATCTTCGCCATCGCGGACGTAGGCCTGGCGGCAGGTGCCTACGGCGTAGGCTCGGCCTTTGGCGATGCCGCGGATTTCGCGCAGAGGGCCGCGCTTTTTCGGATCCACTCCGCAACTAGCGATGGCTTCCTCGGTTTTGGTGCCGCCTCCGCTGGCTTCTACTGATCCATCGATGCCCAACATCAAGTGACGTTCTGCTGGCACATGGCAAACCGTTCCAGAGCATGCAAGCCAAGGCACTGTGCCTGCGTACAAGGTTCCCTGATACAGAGTGAACAATATCGAATCCGCGTAACCCTCGCTGATCGCGATGTCGTGCGTGGCGATCAAATAGCCGAGGTCCGAATGACGCACGACTCCAGTACTGATGCTGAGTCCACTGAATCGCGGGTCTCGAGGGTCCATGTTTGTCTCCTTGGTGACTGAATTAAGGGTTAGGGCTGCTAGGGCACATCTCGACTACGGCCCTTGCGCGCTGTTGAGGATCGCTGGTCATCGATGCGCGAGCATTGATCGGTTTCTCATCGCCAGGGTCCTTTGCGTTGTCGTGGTACTTGTTCAACTGGGCTTCCAGGCACTCCTGGGAACAGTCGGAGTCCGGAAAGGTTTTCTTGGCCGCTTTGGCCCCTGTCTCCGTGGCCTTGGACCTGGGCCACTCACCTTTCGCGTCGGCCTCTTTCAGGGCCACCACACCACGCCGGGTATGCATCTGACCATGAGTGGCGGTGGTCTGGTTGGGGCCTTCTACGCACATGACCGGAGCCTTGTCGGTCTGGTATTTGCTCCAGCCGGCTTTCGTCGGGTGCTGGTTTCTGGGCTGCCCCGGGAAGGCCGGCCCGTCGGTAAAGGATGCCGAATCGATCAGGTGATCCCCGGTTTGTCCCGGGCAACACCTGTTGGGCTTGTACGGAGCGAGAAAACAGCGCAAGGCCTTTTGGCAAGGGTCGGCGTTGATGGTCTTGGCCAATGACGAATATTCGTTTTTGACTCCGGTGTGTGCCGCTAGATAAGCCGGATCAGACTCGAACCCGTCGCCTGCTATTTTTTTTGCGGAGTTACGCTCTTTTAGAGCGTTTTTTAGCTTGTCGATATCTGGGCAGACCACTTTTTTGCTGGTGTCACAAGCGTCGTTCACCCGTTTTTTTTCGCCCTCGCATTGGCCCAGGTCCTCGGCGAGCGCCATTCGGTCGGAATAAGGCCAAGGCACGGTATTGCCAGGTTGAGAAGCATGGTTATGGGTGGTCAGGTCCATGTGCCGGACAACGTTCTTACCTTCGTATTTCACGTCCATCGACCAGGAAGTGAAATACACCTTGCCCTTGTTCCTGCTCGTGACGATCCCCTTTTTTGGCGCATTGCCAGCCTCGTCCCCATAGCTGGTCTTGAAGTGGCTCTTGTCCTTGAGCATCACTTCCTTGCCACTGATCTTCACCGTGCGACTGCCCTTGGTCGTGTCCTTGGCCATGCCGGTGTTGGGGTAGGGGATGGGCACACCGAGCGGGGTGGGCGGAGCCTGAGGCGGGGTGAAACAGACATCCGGGAAGCAGGCGATCGACTTGCCATCGGCCGCTTTGCAGGAGACCTCCATATTGTTGGCGAAGACTTCGTTGGCCATCAGGCGGCCCTCACGATCTGATAGCTGAGCAGTGCGGCGGCGCGTTCGCCAGCGTCGTTGCCGAGGTGGCAGAAGATATTCGGTCCTTCGCCATAGCCCTTGCGGCTGGCAGCCAGGGCCACGGCGAGCATGGCCGGGCCGATGGCGGCGCCGACTTCGCCAATGCAGTCGGCCGGGTGCCAGAGATGGAAGAACTCCTTGCGCACGCGCAGGGTTCGGCTGAGGGCCAGGGAGGCTTCCTTGAAGTAGTACTGCTCGCCGGAGATGTCGGTGAGCCGATAATCCATCTGCTCCAACCCATAGCCGGCTTCGCTCAGGGCTGCGCGCACGGCTTGAGTCAGACCATCGGCGCGCAGGGGAATGTCTTCGGCCTCCACGGTGGCCTTCTCCACGCCGAACCCCAGGCCCATGCAGGCCAATTGCGGCTCTTCGCGGGCGACGGGGGCCGCCAGCACCACGGCGGCGGCGCCTTCGCCGGGGATAAAGCCGTTGGAGTTCTGGCTGGTGAGCAGGCGCTCGCGTTCTTCGAAGGCGGCCAACGTCGATGCGTTCAGGAAAGAGTCGACGCCGGCAATCAGTACGTGGCGATGGCCGCTCTGGTAGATCAGCGTGCGCGCATTCAGCAGGGCCACGGCGGCGCTGACCCGACCACGGGCGATGATGTAAGAGTCCGGATGAAAACGCAGGCCCAGTTCGGTTTCGATAGCCTGCAGCAGCCCCTTGTCGAGACCGGCGAGGCGGCCGGGGCGCTCGACCTCCGCCAACCCCAGCAGCAACGGGGTCTTTTCCGGGTCAACCCCGGGGGTGCTCTGTAACGCTTCGGCGATGGCGCGAGAGGCCATCTTGATCAGCTTGGTGCGGCCGCGCCAGGGCTGCTCCAGAGGTACGCTGGCGGCCATCAGCCATTCGCCAGCCTGGTCGATGAAACGGGTTTCCTGGAAATTGTCGATGGCACAACGAATCGCCGCGCAGCTCGCCGGTGCGCTGAGGCCGACAGCGCTGACCATGCCGGAGCCGATGATGCAAAGCGCGGTCATCCGTCTGTCTCCTCGGGAGACTGCCTGGCTTTTACCAGGGAGGACAGCGACGGATAGTAATCCTTGCCCAGTTCACGGGCGCGCCACCAGCCCGTGGACATCGTACCGACCAGCACCTGAGCGATCTCGAACATATTGCGTCGTAGCGCACGGGAGACACGCCAGGTCAGTTGCACCTGGCGCGCGTCGGTGTCGATCAACAGGGTGTCGATCACCGCGTGCACCGTCTCATGTCCGCCTTTTTTCAGAAAGAAGGTCACCGGTACGTCCATTTTTGGGATGCGAAAACCCGCGCGTTCCTGGGGCGTGAGGTTGAGCAGCAGCACGTCCTCGCCGCCGCGCAGGTACGGGATCTGCTGATCATCAGGCGCCGCCTGAAAGTAGCGATTATCGAAATCCGCAGGCAAAAACGGAAAGCAATCAGCCAACCAGGCATCGTCATAAGTACCGGCGAAGCGGGCGCGTTGCGGCCAGCTGCGGCCGATGGGGCCGAGGGCCATCGGGCGGAAGTCGCCAGAGGGGCTGTCGATCGCCTTGCCCAATTCCTCGGTGTTTGGCATCGGCATGCCAACGATATCAGCACCACTCATGCGGCGCGGGTACCAGCCGCAACCGGTCGGGTTGGCCGGGTAACAGTGGCGCATGTCGGGCTCGTTCGCGATCGGACGGCTGCCGCCAAAGGCCTGGGCATAAGAAATGTCCTGCTCGGTAAAAGGTTGCGCTAAGCCGGGAGAAACGCCCAGCCCCCCGGGTTGCCATTGTCGGGGGCCGAAGACGGAAAAGGCTTTGCTCATCTGCCCGACGCGAATGCCCGCGGCCAGCTGCGTCACGGGCCGCCCACCTGGGGCATAGGCCTTGCCGCGTACCAGTACATCGCAGAATGGCTTGACCGGGGCGAAGTCCATTTCCTGCAGCGGGGCGCTGAGGCCCGGCTCGCCGAGGAAGGTGTCGGCCATCAGCAGCGGTTGCTGGGTGTCGGCGAGGGTTGCCGCACGGCCGTCCAGCGGTAAATCAAACGTGCCTTTGGCCACGATCACCAGGGATTCGCGACCATCGGGCTCCAGGCCCTGGGTGTAGGCCGCAAACAGTTTGCTGGCGTTGAGCAGCTCCATGAGTCGACTACCTGTCTAGTTGATCTGCACCGAACCGCCCTTGATGCGGTTCACGCCGGATGACCGGTTCGAAAGATAGGTCCCACGGATCAGCACCTTGCCCTCACGCGTGAGGGTAATGCTCGCCTTACCGCAGCGCAGGACGATTTCCCGCTCTGCCGTGAACTCCAAGCGCTCGCCGTCCAGGTGGGCGACGGCTGGCGTGGCGGTTTGCGGCAGGCGCTGGATGCGACCGATCACCAGCGGCCGGGTCAGGTCGCCGGCCTCGAACATCAGCGCGACCTGGGCGCCGATGTCTTCACGGGCGAGCGGGGTGGTGGTGCGCGCGGCGAGGCCCGTATCGCCAGGGCAGCCAGGGAAGGCCACCACCGGGGCATCTGCCCCGGGCACATCCAGCAGCACCCCAATCACGACGCCATCCACGCGCGCGGGCGTGGCGGTAGAGGAAACGGGGAAATGATATTCAACGGTCATGGCGCCCACTCCGTGGCTAGTTCTGCAGGATTTTCTGGCCTTTGACGACCACGTTTTTGTTGGCCTTGATGTTGATGGCGCCGGATCCGTCGATGGTGATGTTCTTGCCGCTGATCACGATGGTACCGTCCTTCTTCATGGTGATGCTGGCTGCGCCCGTGGTCAGGCTGATGGAGTCGCCGGCGGTCAGGGAAAAATGCTTGCCAACGTCCAGGCTGTCATTCTGCTTGATGCTGGTGTTGCGGTTCTGGGCAACGTCGCGGGATTCGTTCTGGCCGATCTGGGTGCTCTGGTTGCCGTTGATCTCGATGCCTTCGTTGCCCTGGACCGTTTCGTTGCGGTTGCCGCTGATGCCGATGGTCTCGTTGCCACCCACGTCCTCGGTGCGGTTGCTGGCGATGCTGATTTTTTCGTTCGCACCGACTTTTTCCGTGCGGTCGGCACCGATGGTGATGGTCTCGTTACTGCCCACGCGCTCGGTGCGATTGGCACCAATGGTGATTTTCTCGTTGCTGCCGACATCCTCGGTGCGGTTCACGCCAATGGAGATGGTTTCGTTGTTGCCGACCTTTTCCTTGCGGTTCACACCGATGGTGATGGTTTCGTTGTTATCGACGGTTTCGGTGCGGTCGTGTTTGACGTGCACGGTTTCGTCGTTGTCGATGGTCTTGCTGCGGTCATGACCGACCCAGTGGGTCTCGTCGTTCTCGACCTCGATGTCCTGGTTCTTCTCGGCGTGGATAAACAGTTGCTCGGCGCCTTTTTTGTCCTCCATGCGGATTTCATTGAAGTTGGCCGGTGAGCCGCCCTTGCTTGAACGGCTTTTCACCCCACTCTGGGTGGCATTGGCCGGCAGCGCGTAGGGCACGGTCTGTTCGGCGTTGTAGACGCGGCCGGTGATGATCGGCCGATCCGGGTCGCCTTCGAGGAAGCTGACGATCACTTCCTGGCCAATGCGCGGGAGCTGCACCGAGCCCCAGTTTTTCCCGGCCCAGGCCTGGGACACGCGAATCCAGCAGGAGCTGTTTTCGTTGGATTGGTCATGGCGATCCCAGTGGAAATGCACTTTGACCCGACCATATTGATCGGTCCAGATTTCCTCGCCACTGGGGCCCACCACTACGGCGGTCTGCGGCCCGCGGACAATGGGCATGGGGGTCAGGGGGAGGGGCCGGAAAGTCTGGTTGGCATCCATGCAGTCCAACTCGCTGACGAATTGTTCGGCCAGGTCCAACTGCCCGCTTTCATAGGCTTCCTGACGAATCTGATAACGCGCGACCACCACCAGGTATTCGCGGTTCTGGTCCGCACGGTCGTAGCCAGTCAGATTGAACAAATGCCCGGAGCCCAGCCCGCGGGCGCGGCCGCGCAACTGCACACGCTCGAACTGGCTGTGAATGGCTTCGATGCGGGTACGCGCGTAGTGATCGCCATCGTTGCTCTGGACGTATTCACCGGGGTAGTCATACAGCGGGTAGTCGGCGTTGCTGTGGTTGCGCGGCACACTGGAGCGCACCTCAAGGCTGGCGCGGGGGCGCAGGAAGTCATAGTCGTTCAGCGCCAGCGAACCGGGCTGCACTTCCCGCGCAAGTTGCCAATCGTAGAAATGATCGCGCTCGCGCATTTGTCGATCGGGCGGATAGAAGGGCACCGACTCATAGTCTGCCGCCGTGGAGTGAGCGCCATAGGCGTCGGCCAGCACCAGGACGTGCCGCGACTTTTCATGGCGAAAGTAGTAATAGATGCCTTCCTGCTCCATCAACCGGCTGACAAAATCGAAGCTGGTTTCGCGGTACTGCACGCAATATTCCCACTCACGGTAGCTGCCGCTGAGGCTGTCTTCGAAATCAGAGAAGCCGAGGTCGCGAAACACCTGCTTGATGATGTCCGGCACCGTCTTGTTCTGGAAAATCCGGCAGTCGGAGGTGCGCGTGAGCAGCCAGAACCAGGGCCTTAGACTGACGCGGTACCCCGCGAACTGGCCATGGCCGGTCAGTTGCCGGCAACTGCTGATAATGCCGTGGAAATAGCGCTTGCCGCCGTCATACAGCTCCAGGGTCAGGCCCATCGGCTTGCCCAGCAACTGGTCAAACGTGATCGCCCGGTCTTCGGAGGTGAGGTCCAATTCGTAGTGGAATAATCGCCCCAGCTCCTCGCTGCCGTCCATGTTCTGTAGCAGCAGGACATCGCCACCGAGCGGACTGTCGACCTGCACCAAGCGGTTGTTTTGCGTGATTGCCATAAACGACTTCCTGTGGCTCGTGTTCGGGCGTCAGTCAGCCGTAGGGAAGACGGCGACGTACCCTAAGGTGTCGCCATAGGAAGGGGCAGGGGAAGTCGAGTCCAACAATTGCTGCATATCCACCACGAAGGTGATCTCCATATCGGCCTCGTAATCCTCTCTATTCAACCGGAACTTGAGAGGTTTCAAGCTTTTAAGATAGGTGACCGAAGGTCTTTTATTAGTTTCTTTAGCTATTTATATAATTCTAAAAAAGTATAAGAAATGGCGCGAATCTGAGTTGGAAAGGGGGCTGCGGGGGCATTAGAGGTGATAGCGCGACTGCACAAGCCACGTGACCTGGCTCAACGCCTCCTTGGGTGTCAGGGTTGTGTCTGTTTCAACCACACGTGTCTTGTTAGCAAGCACATCGTCCCGGATCACTTGTCGGAACCAGTTGGAAAAGTCCCCGGCATCCATGTGCCTGCGAAGCGCCGGGTCTGCAAGCTGCGTGGACAAGGACAGAAATTCATTCAGGTTCGCGGCGCTTTGGCCCAGTGCAGGGAAGTGGAATGAATGCCATGCACCGACATCCCCCGCGACGTACTTGCCGCTGTGGCGATGGTGCTTTTGAATGGGCTGGACCTGATCGAGCAGCACCACCTCTTCGCCCTCGCGAAGGTTCCAGAGGCAGGCATGTTCAAGGCTCTGTGAGCGCTCCGGGAACTCGGGACTGCGGCGCTGTATACGCTTGGCGAACTGCTCGACCAATTCCCGAGCGGTGCTGCCGAGTGTCACTAGCACGTCAACCTCCTCGAGAAGTGCCGGGCATACCTGGTCGAAGTCGAGGGCAACGATGATTGCGCCGATGTCCCCGAGGAAACCGGGGGGCCAATCCGCACAATGGGGGAGCATGTAATGAGCCTCGTCCACGATCAACCAGTAGGGGCGACCTGAAGCGTTGCGTAGGTGCTGGATAAAAGGCAGCAATTCGCCAAACAGTCGCACCCGTGCCGCCGGATCGAGGGCAAGGGCGCTCACCACCACATTGAGTTGCGCCTGCAAAAGGTGATGCACCGATTCTTCTGTGGTCGGAGGAGCGCTCAAGGCCCCCACTGTGACCGCATCATCCAGGGTCAGGTAGTCACCCTCTGGATCAATGATGCAAAAATCCTGATGAGCCTGGACCATGCGTTCTGTCAGCCAGGTGATGTAGCTGGATTTGCCAGAACCTGAATTTCCAACAATCAACATCACCGACTCTGGGGCGAGCCATACCTTGCGTGCATGGGTGGTCTGGCCCAACTGGATTCCGATGCGTTCGACCGGAACCAGAGCGGCGTCTTTCTCCAGCAGCATGTCCACCAGTTCGCAGACCCCTCGGCCATGATCATGACTGAGGCACAGGTCAGCGCTGGACTTTATCGATGCGATGGCATTACTCACTGCCGCAGAACAACCGCAGATCGATAGGAAGGCGTGGTCGTTTTCTGCATCGCCCACGCCCACCACATTCAGCGCGCAAATACCCAGTCGCCGTAAGGCTGCATTAAGGCCCGACGCTTTGTTCACACAAGGCGGCAACACCATGATCGCATCCTTGTTGAACGTCATCTGCAGCTCAAGGCCGAGCTCGCGAATGCTGGCGCTCACCGCGTTCTCAAACGGGTGCCATGTGGCGATAACCGAGCGGCCTATCGACAACGGCGAGACGCCCTTTTCGCGTAGGCGCTCAACCAAATCGGTAGAAGCCGGATCGGCGATGAGCTCCTCGGTGTCTGTCTTCGGATCGTACAAGAGCGCGCCGTTTTCTACGACCACCAGGTCAAACAGCTCCAGTTGCGCAAACTGATGCTTGAGCGCTTGCAACTCCCTGCCTGTCACCAGCAATAACTTGCGGCCGCTGTTCTTCAGGGCAGTGAGCGACGCACAGACTTCTGGTGAAACGCTACCGTGTTCGGCAGTGGTCCCGTCAAAGTCCACCGCCAAGGCTAAAAAGTGCATGCTCACTCCAACGTTTGGCACACCAGGGCATCCCCGTCCAGACGGATGAGTACTGGCCTCGGATCGGTCGAATCATGGATGCGCGCCTCGACGTTCCGTGTCGAGGCGACTGCCCCTGGGTCTATTTGTTACGTGTCCAATGGATGCTCACTCCATACTCATTTTCGCTGTACCGGTAGTCGGACTTCCCTTTGAAAGCGCTCTCCAGTGCATGCCCCAGGCGGCTGGCCAGGTGGATACCGGTAGTGGTCACGATCAGCTCACCGGCCGAGTCGGTCAGCTTGATGATGCGTTCCAAGGCGTGATCGGTTTTTTCCTTCTCCTCGGTGTGCTCCATCAGGTGGATGATTTCATTCCGATGCTTTTGCAAAAAACTGCCTGATAGCGTGAGCGTACCTGCGGGCATATTGTCATGGATGCGCCGACAGGCCGGGCATGTCATCTCTTGCGCACTATGAACCACCGTATTTTCAGGGCGACTCCAGGTCCAGTTGCCGGCTTGGTACACCGCGCCACATTGCGAGCAGACAGCTGAACCTTCGATCCTTTGCAAGCAGTAGGGATCATGGGGGGATGTCTTGAATAGCTTGTTCTTTTGGCTCTCCTGATACTTGTCCATGCGTTTCTCCCGAACATTGAAATGGAAAAAAGGTTCCACGTTCAGCTGTGACTTGGATCGGGATACCTGACCATTTTCGTCCAGTGAACAGACCGTGGATTACACCGGTTCATTGGGACTCGGTTTCCCGTCTCACGGGTTGATTTTTGTCAACTTCGGGGCAACAGCAGGCAGTCGGTCATCCTGGCGCCAAGGGGCAGTTGGCGAAGGACGTTGGCATCGTGTCTTTGTTGATAAAAGTCAACGTGGAGCCGGCCACTTCATAGAAACTGCAAAAAACACCTTTGTTAAAGCCCGCCTCAGGAGAACACGCTGATGGCTCACACTAAAATCGTATTTCGTGCTGCGGCCCGCGAGAAAATCCTGGATGGCGCCACGCAGTTGGCGGATGCCGTACGGGTGACGCTGGGTCCGAAATCAAAATCAGTGTTGATCCAGAATAAGTGGGGCAATCCAACGGTCTGCAATGACGGCGTGACGATTGCCAAACGTGTTGACCTGCAAGACCCCGGGGAAAACCTGGGCGCGCAAATGCTGCGTCAGGCCGCGGAACGCACGGGGGACGCGGTAGGGGATGGGACCAGTACCTCAACAGTGCTGGCCCATGCCATCCTGGCCGACGGCATTCGCAACGTTGTCGCGGGGGCCAGCGCGATCGACCTCAAGCGTGGCTTGGATCGCGGGCTGTCGCTAGTTGTGGAAAATCTCGCAGCCCGATCGCGCCCGGTCAGCACGCCCAGGGAAAAGGCCCAGGTTGCCGCGCTGTCGGCGCATAACGATGCCGTCATCGGCCAACTGGTTGCAGATGCGCTGGAAAAGGTCGGGGTTGAAGGTGTTGTCAGTGTCGAGGAGTCCAAGACCACCGAAACCGTGATGGAGGTCATGGAAGGGATGCAGTTCGACCGGGGTTATGTCTCACCCTATTTCGTCACCGATGTCGAGAAGATGCAGGTCGAACTCGATGATGCCTACTTGCTGCTCTGTGACCATAAGATTGGAGCGCTCAAGGATTTGCTCCCGCTGCTGGAGCTCATTGCCAAAAGTGGACAACCCCTGGTGCTGATCGCCGACGACATTGAAGGTGAGGCCTTGTCCACCATGGTCGTCAACCAGATCCGCGGGGTACTGCGCGCAGTGGCGATCAAGGCACCAGGCTTTGGTGACCGCCGCCGGGAAATGCTCCAGGACATAGCGGTCCTGACCGGTGCTACGGTGGTGTCCAACGAGTTGGGAATCACCCTCGAACAGGTGCAGTTGAACCAGCTAGGGCGGGCCCATCGCGTCGTGGTGCAAAAAGACAGCACGGCATTGATTGGCGGAGCTGGCACACGCGCGGCCATTGAGGCACGGACACAACAGATCCGTGCGCAAATGGACAACACCAGCAGCGATTACGACCGCGAAAAGCTTCAGGAAAGGCTCGCGAGGTTGTCCGGCGGCGTCGCGGTGATCCGGGTCGGGGCGCCTTCGGAGGCGGAAATGAAGGCCCGTAAAGATGCGTTGGACGACGCGATCTGCGCGACCCGAGCGGCAATCGCCGAAGGCATCGTCCCAGGCGGGGGGCTGGCGCTGCTCAAGGCGGTTGCAGTGATCGCGGCCGAGGAGACCCGACATGAGGGCGATACCAGGACCGGGTTGCAGATTCTGCGCAGGGCGCTGGAGGCGCCGGCCAGGGTCATCGCGGAAAACTCGGCGGTGGACGCCGGCGTGGTGGTGGCGCGCATGCTGGCAGAGTCCGGCAACGTTGGTTTCGATGCGTCCTCCAATGACTATGTGGACATGTACGAAGCCGGCATCATTGACCCGACCAAGGTGGTGCGTATCGCCCTTGAAAATGCCGTTTCCGTTGCCAGCATCTTGTTGTTGACCGAGGCAGCCATGACCGATATTCCGGAAAAGGAATCACCTGCCCAGCCGCCGTTTCCCGAATAGCACCTGGAAGGACTGGCATGGCGGCGCAGCAATAACGCATAGCGCCACGCGGATTGAATAAGCCGCTGTCCAGGCACCCTGCGAGTTGAACGGCGTTGCGCGCAGAGTTGATATAAATCAACGCCCAGGTGTAAGCAACAGCGCAGGCTGAATCAACGTCGGCGCCCGACCCGGTAGCGCTTGCGGCATTCCGGCAGTCTGGTGAAGAAAGGGTAACGAAACGACAGGCCGAATCGCCTGGGGAGGCTTTCATGACACAGAGTCCCTCATTGCAAACCACCTTGCAGGACCGCGCTGCGGCAGGTCGAGGGCTGGTTGAGCCATTGCTCAAGTATGCACATCGGGCTGATGTTATCGTTCTCGCCTTGCCACGTGGTGGCGTTCCAGTGGCCTATGAAGTGGCCACGGCCTTGCAGGTTCGCCTGGACCTGATGCTGGTGCGCAAGCTTGGCGTTCCTTCCCATGAGGAATTTGCAATGGGCGCCATTGCCAGTGGCGGCATTCAGATCCTCAATGAAGACGCACTGCGGTCCCATCCGATTGATCGAGCCAGTTTCGATGCGGTGCTCGCGCGGGAAACCCGAGAGTTGTTGCGTCGTGAGCAAGCGTATCGGGGAAACCGCCCACCGGTGCAACTCAAGGATCAAGTGGTGATCCTGATCGACGATGGCCTGGCGACGGGGGCCTCGATGATGGCGGCGGTACACGCGGTGAGAAGACAAGCGCCTGCTCGCATCGTTGTCGCCGTACCGGTTGCGCCACTTGAAACGGTAGAAGCGCTGCGCAGCGAAGTCGATGAAGTGATCTGCCCGATCATGCCCGAGTGGATGATCTCGATCGGCTATTGGTACTTGAGTTTCACCCAGACATCGGACGAAGAGGTGATTCAATTGCTGCAACGCGCCTGGCAGCGGGAGTCTGCTGGCGTTCCCCCTGAAGGGGATGGTGATGTTTGAACTTCAATCTCGACAGTTGGACTTGGATGATGCTGAGTTGACTGCCGATGTGCGACTACCACCGGGCGCCAGCGCGTTGGTGGTTTTCGTTCACGGTAGCGGCAGCGGTCGATCAAGCCCGCGTAATCGATATGTCGCAGAATCGTTGGCCGAGCGAGGCTTGGGGTCGCTGCTGTTTGATCTGCTTACGGTTTCCGAACAACGGCTGGATAACCTGACCGGGGAGCTACGTTTCAATATCCCCCTGCTTGCCAAGCGACTGGTCAGGGTGATCGACTGGATTGGTCATGACTCAGCATTGCGATCACTACGCATCGGCCTGTTCGGGGCGAGCACCGGGGCCGCCGCCGCGCTGTTGGCGGCGGTCGAGCGAGCGGATGCGGTGTACGCGGTGGTCAGTCGGGGAGGACGGACCGATCTGGCCGGGCCGGCACTGTCCCAAGTAAGGGCGCCCACATTGCAGATCGTCGGCGCACAGGACCCCTTGGTGGTCAGGCTCAATCGCCAGAGCAGTCAAGCACTGCGCTGTGTCCAGCGCCTGGATATCGTGCCTGGCGCGACACATCTTTTTGAAGAGCCCGGAGCCCTTGAGGAGGTCGCCAGGCTGGCGGGCGACTGGTTTGCAGAACATCTGTCCATGGAATCCTCGTGACGGCCCTCAGGCCAGACGGAAAAGCTTCCTCCTTGGTCAGCCAGTTGTGATCCGATGTGGTTGGTCATCTGAACGCCAGGGGCACAGACCATGGAAACATACCGATCAAAGCGTATTCTTGCCCTCTGCCTGACTGCGCTCGTGGGCTGTACCAGTACGAACGAGGAGACGGCGCAAGAAACGCTGCCCATGTCAGGTATCGCCATGGCGGATCAGGTTTGCTCCTTGTGCCACGGCCTGACGGGCGAGTCCGTGTCGCCGATGTTCCCCAAGTTGGCCGGTCAGCAAAAAGAATACCTTCAACTGCAACTGAAGGACTTTAAAAACCATGTACGTAGTGATAAGGCCGGGACTCAGTACATGCGCGGCTTCACCCATTTGACTGAGGTCCAGATCACCGAACTGGCCGACTATTTTGCCAGTCAGCGTCCGATGCAGGCTGGTACCGATGTGTTTGATGCGCGCGGTGAATTGATCTACGGCGGGGGTATACCCGACTCCGGCGTCGCCCGATGCAGTTCATGCCACGGTACTGACGGCGAGGGCGAAGGCCGGGTGCCCCGGGTGGCGGGACAACACGCGGAGTACGTGATTCACCAGATCAATGTGCTGCAAAAAACAGCCCAGCACGCACTGTCTGATGCAGACGCGGTAGCTGCCGCACGTTACTTGGCGGGACTTGGGGGCCAGAAACAATGACCTTCGAGTACCCGGCGCCCTGACCTTATCTAAATCAACAGCAAATCCTCTTGGCTGGACGATTTTTTGAAGCAAACCCCTTGAGGTCCGCCCCCATGGATCTTGGCCAGGCGATCTACAGCCGTATCGTTGGCCATCCGAAGTCCGCGCCAGCGCCCGTCACGCACAAGGCACCAGAGGTCCGTTGGATTGGCTGACAGGGCAGGGGCCAATGCGCTGCGCCGTACACTGGGGCGCGGCCAGGAGGCGTCCGCTCAGGCGCAATCAAATGCTCCGTTTTCCGCCAGCAAAGAAGCGACCAGGGCGGTGCTGTCGAGTATCCGTAGGTGACGTGTCACACAGTCAGGAGGCAGGCGGAACGGCGGCACGGTGTCAGCGATGGCGATGTGTTCGAAGATTGGCTGGTCGAACAGTTGACTGCCAGCAGTAAACAAACCGTGTGTAGCGGCGGCGAACAAGCGCCCGGCTCCAGCCTTCTGGCAGGCTATGCCAGCATGTTTGAGCGTATCCCCCGTGCTGATCAGATCGTCGAACACGATGGCTGTCTTACCGCAGACATCGCCTATCAAGAGGGTGCCCGTCAACGAGCCATGGGCACGATGTTTTTCCATCAACGCACTGCCGACCGAACGTCCCAATAGCCGCTCCAAGGCCTGACGAAACAACTCGGCCCGCTTAACGCCCCCTGAGTCCGGGGAAACGGCAACCACTTCATCGTTGCCCACTAGTGTGGCGAAATGCCCGGCGAACAGTTCCGTGCACTGCAGATTCCACGCAGGCATGCGAAACGCGTTGTCGAACGCGGCCGGATTATGCACTTCCAGGGTGATCAGCTGATCCACGCCACTGGCTTCGAAAAACGCGGCCACATAGCGCGTGATGGTCGGGTCCTGAGGCTGGCTGCGGCGGTCCTTGCGCCCGTAACAGAGGTAAGGTGACACCACCTGCACCCGGCGCGCACCGGCATCCTTGAGGGCACCGCAGAAAAACAGCAGGCGACACAGCTTGTCATTGGCGCTCTGCTGGTCGTCACCATACAAGCCATGGAACACCACGACCTCGCGGCCGTTTACCGGATCCAGCGGTCGGCATTTATGCTCGCCGTCTTCATAGTCGCGCTCCTCGTGGCGCGCCAAAGCGCAGCCAAGCCATTGCGCAACCCGGGCACTATAGGACTCGCTGCCTCGCAGGGCAAAAAGAAGCGGGGGCAGGGTAGACATGCAGGACTCCTTAGAGGCAGCCGAAAAACGCACCTCAGCTCAATGGCACGTGTCCCTGTGAGTTTTACCGCGTTGCCGCGGATCTGTTGCACTGTCAGCGGGCGGCACCGTGTCGTACCACCTCAATGCAAAACACCTGTTCGAAGGGCGGCACGTTACATTCGACGATGTCAGTGGCGGCGACTTGCAGATGCACGCCGACTATGTCGGCCCGGATCGGTTGCTGGCAAATATGCCGGTCGACCAGTACGGCAGTGTAGACGCGACGAGCCCCCAGTTGCGCCAAGTACGCGCAAGCACGCAGTAGCGAATGGCCTTCGAAGAGCACATCATCAACCACCAGCAAGGTGGTATTGGCAAGGTCCAGCCTGCCCAGGGCCGGGTTATCGGTCAATTGCGTGTAGGTATGCAGCACTTGCAGGTCGTCGGCGTAGCGCTTGACTTGCAGGGGGTAAAGAGGGAGTTCCGGCTGGCAGGTATGATGCGCAATGTACTGGCGCAATCGTTGGGCCAAAGGTTCGCCCCGACGCTGGATGCCAATCAGTGCGGCGTGAGCCGGCGGCAGCATGGTCGCAGCCTTGCGCGCCATTGCCTGCAGCACGTCATCGAGCTCATTACTGTCATACAGGCGCATCCGCTGACTTGCTAGTAGGATCGTCATTGTCTTCTCCTGTCCGCGCTCCATGGGTTGTGTTCGAAAATACCCGCAGGCCCCCACTCCCGAAGGACCTGCACTCGTTGTCACACGCCAAATGGATAAGTTTCGTCTTCCGGTTCCAGTTGCTGGTTTTTCGGCAGTGGCAGCGCGTTGACCGGCTTGGTCTGTTCGATCCAGATCATGGCGTCGAATTGTTCAGCCAGCACCGACTCGAAGTAATGACTCAGACGCTCGCTTTCGGGGCGGTATATCACCCCGATGGCCCGCTCCAGCAAGGGGGTAGACAGGACTCGGCGTAGCTCTTTTCGCTGCGGGTCTCGCCAATCGGTCAGCGATGCAGCGATACCGGCCTTGAGGAACTGATGCTCCCAACTGTCCGGTCGCGAGGGGCGGATGTCCTTGATCCGCATCTCGCCATCCCAATCATCGGCGGCAGCCACCTGGCCTCGATCAGTGGCCATGCCGATCAGAACGACATCGCGCCCAAAGGCGCTTCGACACAGTTGACCGATGTTGAACTGCCCCTTCCAACCCATTTCCGTGGCGCCCGCATTGCCGATATGGGAGTTGTGCGCCCATACCACTGCCTTGGCTTGTGGGCCCCGGTGCTCAAGCAGTGCCCGCAATGTATCGAACATGTGCCGGTCACGCAGGTTCCAGGAGGCCGTCGACCCTCGATAAATCGCGCGGTAATACTGTTCCGCCGCCATGACCACCCGGGCGTTCTGCGTCGCATTGAAGAATGACTCATCGTTGCGGATGAGACCGGCCAATTGTTCAGCCAGCATGACATTGAGCTGCTCGACCACCGGCTGTTCACAGGGCATTACACCTCCACGTTCGACGAAGTGGCCGTACAGCGAGGGTTCATCCTGCCACGGGGTCAAACAGCCATAACGCCGCCGGGCTTCTTGAGCCAGATGCGGGTCGACCCGATCCAGATAGTCCAGCACTTCATGGATGGAGTTGCGCAAGCTGTAGACGTCCAAGCCACGAAACTCGACGCGACGGTCGGGATCTTGTTGGTGATTGTGGCGGTGTAGCCAGTGGGCGAACGCCTTCACCTCACGATTGCGCCACATCCAGGTCGGAAATCGGCTGAAGATGTGACGCTTCCACGCCGTATGCGCAAATCCCCGGACGTATTGGTCGACATGGCCGGCGTCCGGCCAGTCTGCTTCAACCGCGACGATATTGAACCCGTGCCGCTCGATCAGTCTTTGGGTAATCGCAGCCCGGGCTTGATAGAAGTCGCTGGTCCCATGACTCGCCTCGCCGATCATCACCACGCGCGCATCAGCGTAGCGATCAAACATCTGGGCAAAAGCGGGGGAGTCCAGGTCCGGCAGTGGCTCAGCGTATTGACGCAACAGAGGGGCTATATGCTCCCTGTCAACGTAATGTTGCTTGCCATAAAGCTTCTCCATCATTTTGTGCGAAGGTGAGTTCATGAACATCATCCTCGAAAAGAGTGGATTGCTGCTGACGGCATGGTGCTCGTGTCATACCCGGCGCCAAACCGTCCGAAATCGTTGGCGCAGGCATCTCGACTCAGTGCGCTAACGTCTCTGTATTCGTTGTTGGATTATTCATACACCGCGCCCAACGGGATTGATTGAGGTTTGTCAATAAAGGCGCAATCCCCCCAGAAGATAGTGATCACTTGAGATAGCCTCGGGGTATCCATCCCAGTCCGCTGTCCTCATCGACATGGGCATTGTCAGAAAATAAGGCCCGAATCGTTTTTCCAGAGACTCCCTTCAATGCTCGACAAATGGCTGGGCCCGGTTCTATTACTGTTTACCGCGCTGACGCTGTTGGTGGGGGGCGCTGCACACCTGGCGCAAAGACCTGGATGGGCAACGCTTTGCTGGTCCACCGGAACGTTGGTGATGACCGCGGTGCTGCTGGTGGAAGTCATGCAACGACTGGCCCGCCGCGAGGCGGGCGTCGACCTGATAGCACTGCTGTCCATGACGGCTGCCTTGGTGCTTGGACAGGCGCTGGTAGCCGCTGTGATTGCCCTGATGCTCGCCAGCGGGCGCACCCTGGAGTTTTTCACCCGGCAGCGGGCTGAGCGCGAACTTCGTGCACTCATCGACCGGGCGCCGCGTTTTGCCTGGCTGCAGGAGGAGGGGGGCCTGCGCAAGATCCCCGTTGAACAAATCCAGCCGCATCAGACCCTGTTGGTACGCTTAGGCGAGGTAGTGCCTGTCGATGGACGCCTGCTGAGCCTTGCCGCCACGCTGGATGAGTCGGCGCTCAACGGCGAATCGATGCCCGTGACTCGTCGGGAAGGTGAGCAAGTGTCCAGTGGCATCGCCAATGTCGGTGCGCCCATCCTGCTCATAGCCACGCAAACAGCGGCACAAAGCACTTATGCCGGGATCGTGCGGCTGGCCGAGACGGCACGGCGTTCGCGTGCACCGTTCGTGCGTTTGGCCGATCGCTATGCATTGTTTTTCATTCCACTGACATTGCTGTTTGCTGTCGCGGCCTGGCTAATGAGTGGAGACCCCTTGCGAACTTTAGCGGTTCTGGTGGTGGCTACGCCTTGCCCCTTGATCCTGGCGGTCCCCATTTCCATCATGTCGGGTATTTCAAGGGCTGCGCGACGGGGCATCCTGATCAAGGACGGCGTAACCCTGGAGGCGTTGGCCGGGATCAAGCAAGTGTTTCTCGACAAGACGGGGACACTGACTAGCGGTCATGCCCGCCTGCAGTCGATAGAAGTCAACGGCTTGGAAGATCCACAGCGCCTGCTCGGCCTGGCCGCTTCGCTGGCACAGGCCTCAACGCACCCGGTTTCCCAAGCGATTGTTGAAGCGGCGCAACAGCGCCAATTGCCCCTCGCAGTCCCGCAGGACGTGGAAGAAACTCCCGGATCTGGGCTGTGTGGGCGAATCGATGGTGTCCAAGTACGTTTCGGTACGTTGGCTTATGCTCATAAAGAAACGCCCGAAACCGATTGGGCCGCCGCCATGTTGCGCCACATGGATTACCTGGCGTGCAGTGGAAGCTTCATTGAGGTGGATGGGAAGCTCGCTGGCCTGCTGCTTTTTTCGGACAACGTTCGCCGCGAAACCCCACAAACATTGCGTCGACTGCGCAACAGGGGGATCGAAAAAATTGTCATGCTCACCGGAGATCGGCTGGAAACCGCCGAAATGATCGCGCTGTCCGCGGGCATTGACGAACTGCGCGCCGGGTTGAGCCCAGAGGATAAAGTGCGTGCCGTACAGCAAGGTAGCCGGCATGCCAGCACACTGATGGTTGGCGATGGCATCAACGACGCCCCCGCACTGGCGGCGGCCAATGTCGGCGTGGCCATGGGCGCGAAGGGGGCCATTGCGTCTGCGCAGGCGGCTGGTGTCGTGCTGTTGGTTGATCGGCTGGATCGCCTCGTCGAGGCGTTGGACATCGCCAGGCGGACCCGTTATATCGCCCGCCAAGGTGTACTCGTCGGTATGGGACTGTCGTTGCTGGCCATGGCAGTGGCGGCCCTCGGTTATTTGCCGCCGCTGATTGGCGCCGTAGTCCAGGAAGGCATCGACGTGGTGATCATCATTAACGCCTTGCGCGCATTAGGCCCATTACGGGGCAAGAGACAGAGAAAACTTGGCGCAGAGCAAATCGATCGCCTGCAAGACGAACATCAGCAACTCGCCAGCGTCCTGAGTGATCTGCATCGGTTGGCCAGTGACTTTTCTCAGCGTCCACTAGAGCAGGCACAGCGCGATTTGTTCGAACTGGTCCACAAACTGCAAACGTTACTGGAGCAGCATGAGCGTGAAGATGAAAACACTCTCTATCCACTGCTGACGCGAAACATGCAGGGAGAAGATCCCTTGTCGACAATGAGTCATGTCCACCGGGAAATCTTTCGTCTTATCCATTTGCTGGCGCGCATGAGCAGCGACTTCGGCACCCAACCCACGGTAACTTCCGCTGATCAGATCCAGCATCAGTTGATTCGCCTGGACACGCTTGTGCGATTGCACTTTGACCAGGAGGAGGAGCTGTTTCGGTATCTGGATTGGCGTTAGAAGCTGGCGTCATGAGCGATGAATTTGCTGCCTGAAGGCTGGGGGCGGACAGCCGAAGCCGCCCCACACCTCTTATGAAACCGTTGGAATGGTGCCGCCATCAATGACAAATTCGCTGCCCGTGATGGAGGCCGCGCGAGGCGAAGCCAGGAAGGCAATGAGGTTCGCCACTTCCGCAGGTTTTGAGGGACGGCCGAGTGGAATACCGCCTAACGCTTTCATGATCAGATGCTTGCCGCCTTCGTAGTCGGTACCTGCTTCTTTCGCCAAGCGCTCGGCCAAGGCGACCGACGCCTCGGTTTCAACCCACCCCGGCGATACCCGGACAACACGCACGCCTTTTGGCGAGATCTCCTTCGACAGGCTTTTGCTGTAAGTCGAGAGCGCAGCCTTGGCAGCCGCGTAGGCGGTCGTTGCTTCAGGCAGAGGCAGCCGGCTCTGAATGGAAGTCACATGGATGATGACACCCTCGTTCCGTTCGAGCATGCCCGGCAACAAGGCACGGTCGATGCGCACGGCCGGAAACAGGTTCAGATCGAGCTCGCGTTGCCAGTGTTCCTCGTCCAGTGCAGCAAAGCCGCCACCCGGTGCCGATGAGCCACCCAGTACATGGATGATGATGTCGACATCTCCCAATATTCGCTTGGTTGCGGCCACCAAGGTCTCACAACCCTCCCGGGTCGACAGGTCAGCCGGAACGCACAGGTCTGGCGGCATTTCGATGTTTGCCTGGCGAGCGCAGGTCAGCACCCTTGCGCCTTCGTCGAGCAGCAGCTCCACAACCGCTTTACCGACACCTTTGGTGCCGCCGGTGACCAGAACGTGCTTGCCTTTCAAATCAAGATTCATGGCGTAATCTCCATCTATGACGGGTGAATTGATGACACCCAATGATCTTGCCGTCCACGGGATAGTTTGCTCAACTGGCATAAACGTAATGGCTAATCCCGATAAGCAGGACAATCAAATGCCGGATCTTCGTGTAGGGCTCAATGAGTTGGAGGCGGTAACGGCCGTGGCGCGCCGGGCCTCGTTTCGACAAGCCGCTATCGACCTGAACGTTTCCACGACTGCATTGAGCAATACCATCGCCAAGGTTGAGTCGAACCTTGAAACGCGGCTCTTCAATCGCACCACACGCAGCGTGTCTCTTACCGAGGCCGGCAGGCTGTACATGGAGCAAGTCGGGCCGGCGCTACAGGATGTTCGCGCTGCGCTCGAGGCGGTGCGCTCTCACAATGTCGGACCTTCGGGAGTCTTGCGCATCAATGCATTTGCAAGTGCCGCTCGGACTCCCCTGATGCCGCTGATGCTGGAGTTTTCACGGCGTTACCCAAAGGTGCATATCGATCTGGTGACCGAAGGGCGCCTCGTGGACATTGTCGAGGGCGGATTCGACCTCGGGGTGCGATCTGCCAATCTGGTGCCCAGCGACATGATTGTCATCCCGCTGGGCCGACCGCAACGTTACGCCATCGTGGGCTCGCCAGCGTACTTCGAGGTGCACGGCCGACCTTGGGCTCCAACCGATCTACTCACACATCACTGCTTACGGGTCCGCCTACCCAACGGCGCCATTTTTCCGTGGTATCTGGAGCGCGATGGAGAGGTCATCCGGTTGGATGTGAACGGCCAATTCACGCTGGACGAGCCTGGCCTCGCCAAGGCAGTAGTCGGGACAGGCGTGGCCCTCGGTTTTTTCATGGAACAGGACGTTCAAGCCGAAATCGAGACCGGAGCGTTTGAGCGGGTATTGGAGGACTGGACGCCTGTGCGAGACAACTTGTGCCTGTATTACCCGAACCGGCGCAACCCTTCGGCAGCGCTCAAGGCGTTTATCGATTTGGCCCGTGCCAACATTCAACCATTGGCAGCAGGAAGCAGCCCTTAGCGGGTTGGCATGAACAGGGTCACGGGCGCATGCACGAAGCTCATATGTCGTAAGTGGACCGTATAGCCTCCACGGCCCGCTCACCGATCACGACGCACGGGGCCATCGTATTGCCGCTCGTCACATGCGGCATGATGGAAGCATCGGCAATGCGCAGACCCTGGACTCCGTAGACCCGCAGTTGACCATCGACCACGGACATCGCGTCCTGGCCCATTTTTGCCGTACCGCATTGGTGCCAGTAAGTAACCGCCGCGTTGCGCGCGTAGTGTTCGAGCGATTGGGTAGTCAGTTTTCCAGGCAGGCTTTCACTTTTTATCAAGCCCTTGAAGGGGGCCTGCGCGCCCAGTTCCTGAACAAAACGGATGTTTTCCAGCGCGTTGCGCAGATCGGCCGGATGGGACAGCGTGTTGGGTTCAATGATGGGGACATCGGTCACATTCGGGCCGCTGAGCTTGACCCGTCCGCGACTTTCCGGGTGGGCAAGGCCGGCGAACATTGTCCAGCCATGTGCGGGAACGCCGAGTGAGGCGGTCTCCGCGCTGGGCACTGGAAATTCGACCTGGCAGTGGAACATGTCCGGGAGGTGCAAAGCGCTTTCGCTGCTCCAGTAGAGCGTCGCCTCCGAGCCGCCGTAACCCACCGCTTGTGGCGTCGCGTATTCGAAAATAACGGCAAAGGACACGTGGTCTTGATGATTGGCGCCAACACCGGGGAGAGGCTGGACGACCGGAATGCCATGGCGCTGCAATTCTTCCTCCGGCCCCACGCCTGATTGCATCAGGACCTTAGGCGTGTTGACCGCTCCCAGTGACAGAATGACTTCGTGATTGGCGTAAAAACACTCGGTATGGCCATTGTTTATGGTTTGCACGCCGATGGCGCGTTGGTCCCTGAATAGCACGCGACTGACAAGCGTATCAGTCAAGACCGTGAGGTTGGGCTGGCCACAGCGTGGCGCGACGTATGCGCGGTAGATGGAATGACGCCGGCCATCCTTGACGATGAGATCGTTCAGCGCCGCACCTCCGCGGCCTTCCATCATGGCGCCGTTCGGGTTGTCAAAAGCAGGTATACCCATTCCGGCAGCCGCACTGATCATGGCGTTCGCAATCGGTTGGGCGTTTCGCACAGGCGCGACATGAACCGGGCCGCCCTGGCCGCGACGGGCTGGATCGCAGGTGCCCCGATAGTCTTCCACGCGTTGATAAATCTTCAGGACCGACGCGTAGCTCCACGCAGGATCACCACTGTGCGCCGCGAAGTCTTCCCAATCGTTTTTATGACCGCGGGCCCACAACATGACATTGACGCTGGACCCACCACCCAACCCGCGGCCCATATTCAGCGGGATTTTCCTGTCGTTGAGATGAGGGTTTGCGGCACCCACGAAGTTCCAATCGCGCTCGGTGCCAAGGTTCAGGGGCCAGTTCCCCGGCTCCAGGACGTGGGGGTGTTCATCGCTGCCCCCGGCCTCGATGAGCAATACCTCGACCTCGGGGTTTTCGGCCAGCCGTCCAGCCACGACGGAGCCGGCAGTGCCCGCTCCACAGACGATAAAATCGAAATGATGTTTTTTCAGCTCGGAATTCATAGGCATGAGCAGGTCCCTTGGGCGGAGTGTCATCGTTCGCCAGGTTGATGAGTCGATCGAGTGGGTGAGCGGCCGTCAGCCCTTGGAAATAGGGCGGCAAGCCAGGTGCAGAGGCGAACATGCGGTGAATCTCGCGAGGGCAGGGAAGTACGTTGCGTCTGGCTGTTCGACTACCGTTCGCGCTATGGCTAGCGGTGGCAAGCATCCAGGTGCAGCGCACTTCCCTCGACCTCAGCGCAGGAGGGGCCTGGGATTACTGGCTCTTCTGAACAGCCTGGATGATGACTTTTGCAACATCGGCCGGGCGCGATTGTTGCGGCACATGGCTGGCTTCGATTTCGGTGACCTTGGCACCGATCTTCTTGGCGAAAGCCCGCTGCAGATCAGGCTGAATCATCCGGTCTTCCTTGGCCACGACGTACCAGGATGGCTTGCCTTTCCAGGCCGCGACGCTGGTTTTGTCATCGAATGCCGAGGCGCGGATCGGCCCTTGCGTCGCGGCCATTACCGCGGTTTGCTCGGCGGAAAGATCCTGGGCAAAACCGGTGGCCATGCCCTCGGCGGTCATGTACAAGAAACCGTTTTTGTCGGCGGCGATGTCTTTCACGCCGGACGGAGCAGGGTAGTCCTTGCCCAGGTCTTTACTGGCTTGACCGGCATCCGGAGCGAACGCGGCGACGTACACCAGGCTGCGTACTTTCTTGTCGGTGCCAGCCTCGCTGATGACGGTGCCGCCCCAGGAATGGCCGACCAATACGACGTCGTTCTCCTGGTTGTTCAGTACACGCTGCGTGGCGGCGACATCGTCAGCCAGCGAGGTCAGCGGATTTTGTACTACGGTGACCTTGATGCCTTCCGCCTGCAGCAGCGGGACGACCTTGCCCCAGTCGGACCCGTCGGCGAAAGCGCCATGGACGATGACGACAGAAGGTTGCTGCGCCGCGGCATGGGCCGCGCCGCCGAACAACGAACAGGTCATGGCGAGAGTGAGGGCAAGGGCCTTGGGTTTGAACATGATGCGATCTCCTGTATGGGGTGAGCGCAGTTTCAGCGATACTCGGCGGCTGAGGTATCGGTCATTTATCCGAGGCCATCAATAATGTTCAATCGGATGCCCGGAGGAAACGACATGTCGGCAGGTGACTGTATCGAATTGGAAGACGCCATTCTGGCGTTGTCCATGGTGGGCGACCTGAGCATGGGCCAGCCGTTCGATCAGTCGCGCCGTACCGCCCGATTGGTGCAGATGCTCGCGCAGGCGTGCAATGGCGCCGGCGAGCACACCGAGATCGGACGCCAAGTGGCCTTGCTGCGCTGGTCAGGCTGCACCGCCAATGCCGAGGGCTTCACCCGGCTGCTGGGCGATGACGTCGAGGGCCGCAACGCGATGCTGACGCATACCCTCAATGCGTCGGGCCAGCGGGCGATGCGCAGGTCCACGCCGCTGGCACAGATTCATTGCGAGGTGTCCGGTGATATCGCCCATACATTGGGCTTGAGAACCGAAGTCGAACACGGGCTGCGTCATGTGTTCGAGCAATACGACGGGGAGGGAAGGCCGTTCGGCCTGCGTCACCCGCAGGTGCCGGAGGTGGTTTATCAGGTGTTGCTGGCAGGGGATCTGGAAATTCTGTCCCGCAGCCACGGCCTGGAGGTGGCACTACAGTGGATCACCAGCAAGCGCGACCGACGTTATCCAGCAGCGCTTGCCACCGAAATGTTGAAACACGCTACGGACTGGTTGGAGCAACTGCGCACGCCACAATCTGTTGATCCACGGGAAACCACCGCACAGGTGCCGCTGACCCTGGTCGGCGATGTGATCGATCTCAAGCTCCCGTGGCTGTCGGGCTATTCGCGTCGCTCCTCAGAGCTGGTGCGCGAAGCCGCCAGGCTTTCCGGCCTGCCGGCATCAGCCGTTGACCATCTCGGCCAAGCGGCGCTCATCCATGGCATTGGCCGCGCAGCAGTGCCCAATCGAGTCTGGAACATTCCGGGAGCGTTATTGGAGGGCGATCTTGAGCAAGTGCGGTTGGTGCCTTACTGGACGTCGCGGGCCTGCGGCCAGATACCGGCGCTGGCAGTGTCGGGCCAGATAGCGGCTCACGCGTACGAGCGACTGGATGGCAGTGGTTACTTTCGCAGTCTCAGCGGTGACGCGCTGCAAAGCGAACACCTCTTGCTTGCCGCAACCCTTGCTTGGCAAGCGTTGCTGAGCGAGCGACCGTGGCGACCGGCCCTGAGTCAGAGTGATGCTGCCCACCTATTGCTGGAGGAGGCGGACCAGGGACGCTTTGACCGACGCGCCTGTCAGGCGGTCATCGCGGCGGCGCGCGGGGACACAACGATGACGGCCTGCAAGCCTGGCGGTGGCCTGCTTTCCGAGCGTGAAACCGAAATTCTACGGCGCATCAGCGCAGGGGGAAGCAACAAGGAAGTGGCGCGTCAACTGGGCATCAGTCCGAGCACGGTCCGTACCCATGTGGAAAACGTGTTCCGTAAACTTCAATGTACCACCCGTGCGGCTGCGACCCTTAAAGCCCTGACGCTAAGGTTGATTTGAGACCAAGCGCAATTCGCCGATAGTTGTTTATTGCGCGATATATCATTTATTCGAAACAAAAATAACTTATTCGATTATCGAAGAAATATTATTTTGATTTTGATCAAAAAGATGCAACGCGCTTTTTAGCAAATCTACTTAAGATTAAGCGACGGACCTGCCAAACAAGATTGAATAAAATAACCAGGAGCTGAGCATGATGGACCTGAACGGTTTTAGTTGCCTATCAAGCAATGCCGAGAGCCATGCCATGGCGGCTCATCATGTCTGGCTCATTCCAGGAGCGCTTCCAGACGACGGTTTTGAAACGAAAGTGGGGGTGCCTTATTGGACGTCGCCTGCCTGTGGCCAGTCTGTTGGACGCTCGTTGGCGGCTCAGAGGGCGGTTCAGTCTTATGAACGGCTCGATGGCCGCGGCTACATCCGCGGCTTCGAAGGCGATTCAGTACAGATCGGCTATCGGCTGCAGGTTGCAACACTGACCTTACAGGCATTGCGCAGCCAACCCAGCTTGAGCGAGGAGGGCACGCGCGCCATGGCCGCCTCCAGAATAAGCAGCAGCCCGCTCTCCGAGCGTGAAGCACAAATCTTGCGCTGCATCAGTGAGGGAGGCAGCAACAAGGAGGTGGCGCGGCAGCTTGGCATCAGTCCGAGTACGGTGCGCACTCACGTCGAAAACATGTTCCGCAAGCTGCAATGCACCACCCGCGCAGCGGCCACACTCAAGGCGATGAGTCTGGGATTGATCTGACTCAGAGTGGAATATGCAGCGTCGACAGCACCCTGACGCAGCCCCATGAATGACAAATGTAAATCGTCGGGCTAAGAGAGCCTCGTGCGCGAAGACGCGAGTTGTGCGCTAGCTTTCTCCCCTGGGCAGTTCCGCGAAGGAAATCTGCTATCAGCTCGGGTTCAAAGCCCCGGCCTATCTGACAAGAATGTCAGCAAACGGTCAGGCTCAGGACACCTTTGTTCTGTAGTCTGGGGAATGGTGCACACAGCCTGTCCAGGATCCTTGTGAGATGGATAAAAGTCTGTCTCGACCCGCGCCGCTTCTACGGAGGAGTTACCCGATGCGTTTGCTCATCGTCGAGGACGAAGAAAAGACGTCCTCTTATGTGCACCGTGGCTTGAGCGAGCTCGGCTACATCGTTGATGTCGCGACTAATGGCATCGATGGCCTGCACTACGCGCTGGAAATGGATTATGACGTCGTTATCCTGGATGTCATGTTGCCGGGCAAGGACGGCTACGGCGTGCTCCAGGGCTTGCGCCTGTACAAGAAAACCCCGGTCATCATGTTGTCGGCAAGGGGCACGGTGGATGATCGCGTCCGTGGGCTGCGAGAGGGTGCCGATGATTACCTGGCCAAACCTTTTTCATTTGCCGAACTGGTCGCGCGTATCCAGGCATTAATCCGGCGTTTCGCCGACGACACGGCCGACCCGACGCACTTGCGCATCGATGACCTCGAGGTCGACCTGCAATCGCGTAAGGTCACCCGGGCCGGGGTGCGGCTGGACCTGACGGCCAAGGAGTTCTGTCTGTTGAGCCTGTTGGCGCGGCACCAGGGCGAGATTCTTCCCAAATTGATGATCGCCGAACAGGTCTGGGACATGAATTTCGACAGTGACGCCAACGTAGTCGAGGTTGCGATCAAGCGTGTGCGCGCTAAAGTGGATGCGCCTTATCCACGCAAGCTGCTGCATACCGTCCGTGGCATGGGCTATGTACTGGAAAGCCGCGAAGCCGATGGCAGGCAAAATGGTACGCCATGATGAAAGGATCGATATCCAGGCGACTCGGCCTGATGTTTGCGCTTTCGGTCATGCTGATCACCGCGGTCAGTGCGACGCTGTTGCGCTGTTCCTTGAAGCAATCGCTCGAAGATCAGATGCAGAACGAGCTGATCCTGCGCCATTCCGTACTCGATCCGGTACTTGCAAAGTACGATTCACCGGCGTTCTGGGTCGGCTTGCGTGAGAAGCTGGATGGCCTGACGCCCACGGACGAGCGGGTGCGTTATTGGGTCCTGGTTGATGACCCGGCCTACAGTTATGGCGGGGCCATGCCGGACGGCCAGGATTGGTCGAAGCGCCCGGATGGATTCTCCACGGTCGAGATACCTGACCGAGATCGTCCCATGGTGCTGCTGATCAAGACCATTGCCGCCATGGGTAGCCGGCCGGAGTTGCGCTTTATTGTGGGACTCGATTCAACACCGTTCATGAAGACCTTGGACCAGTTCACCAAGACGCTGATCCTGATTTCGGCGCTGGGCGTTGTGCTGGTTGCATTGCTCGGTTACTGGATTGCGCGTTTTGGCCTGGGGCCGGTCAGGCGCCTGAGCCGTCAGGCCAACAGCCTGCCGCCGGGGGATTCGAAGCAGCGACTGGACACCGAGGCGCTGCCAAGCGAATTGCAGGAGTTGGCGGTGTCGTTCAACGGCGCCTTGGCTCGCCAGGAAGCGGCCTGGTGCCAGCTCGAAGGGTTCAATGCCAATGTGGCCCACGAGCTGCGAACGCCGTTGACCAACCTGATCGGGCAGACCCAGGTTGCGTTGGCCCACGGGCGGGACGTGAATGAGCTTCAGGATCTGTTGCAGTCCAACCTCGAAGAGCTGGAGCGGATGGGCACTATCGTCAATGACATGCTGTTTCTGGCGGGTGCCGAAAGTGGGCAGCGGGCGACCGAGCTCAGTGATGTCTCGCTTTATGAAGAGGCGTCGAAGACCGTGGAATACCTTGAGCCTGTCTTGCACGACAAACAGCTGAGCGTGGAGATCGAAGGCGACATGCGTGTATGCATCGACCGACGCCTGTTTCACCGTTCCCTCGCCAATCTGATACAGAACGCGGCGCGATACGCGGTGCCGCAGAGCGTCATCATCGTCCGCCTGGAAAGTCATGGCATGCAGGCCGAGGTGAGCGTTTCCAATGCGGGCGAACCCATCGACAACGTGCACCTGGAGCATTTATTCGAACGCTTCTATCGCGCCGACGCCGCCAGGGCCCGGAGCGACGCGCACCATGGCTTGGGGCTTTCCATTGTGCGAGCCGTGGCGTCCATGCACGGTGGACGAGTGTTTGCCCACAGCAAGAATGGGCTCAATACCTTCGGATTTTCCCTGACGAGCCAAGCGGCGCGCTAGTCGCAGGCCTTGGCTGAGCGCTGTTGCGTCTTAGCGAACGCCGGTGTTTCCCCAGCATCGGCGTTTGACATCTTCCTGTCAGTCAGCAGTCACCTTGACGTCAGTGTCCCCCTCCTAGAGTGCTACGACCATCCCGGTAAAGGCAGTCGTGGAGTCCATCATGAATATCCAAAACCTGTCGATCGCCAGTCTGCTGGCCGTCATCACATTGAGCGGTTCGCCTCTGTTTGCCAAAGAAAACAAGGAACCACCGGCTTACGAATATGGCATGCCGCTGGACATCGCCCACGCCATTCGCATCGAGGTCCCGAGCTCGCAAGTGTGTGAGGTCGTGCGGGCAAAAATGACCTACGTGGATACGCAAGGGGAAATCCGCCAAGTCAGCTATCTGCAACAGGCTGAGGCGTGTTCCATCCAGTGAGCGCCGACCGTGTCGGTTCATTATTCAAATAGAGGATTCAACCATGTGGAACACAACCTCCTCCGCAATCGGCGTTCTGAACACCATAAACCCGCTGATGAGACTGGGCCGAGCGCTTCTCGCCGGTGTCGCGCTGCTCAGTGCCGTAAGTGTCGAAGCGACGGCTCGTGTCGCACCGAAACCCGACTGGTCGACCAACGACATACCGTCGCAGCAGGGCCGAATCGTCCTGATCACCGGTGGCACCAGCGGCATGGGTTATGAGGATGCGCTGGCACTGGCGCGTGCCGGCGCGCAGGTGATTATCGCTGCTCGCAATCCAGAGCGCGGCGCGCAGGCCATTGCACGCATTCAACAGTCGGTGCCCGATGCCAAGGTGCAGTTCGAGGCCGTGGACCTGGCCAACCTTTCATCCGTGCGCGACCTGGCCCAGCGTCTTAATCAGAGGCTGCCGCGCCTCGACGTGTTGATCAACAATGCCGCCATCATGGCGCCGTCCGAACGAGGTACATCAGCCGATGGTTTCGAACTTCAGTTAGCAACCAATTACCTGGGGCACTACGCGCTGACCGGCCTGTTGGTGCCACTCCTGCGTCAAAGCCAGGACGCCCGCGTGGTGAGCCTTTCAAGCATTGCAGCGACCCGTGGCGCGATAAACTTCGATGACCTCCAGGCCAACCAGAAGTACGACCCGTATGCGACATACGCGCAATCGAAACTGGCCATCCTGCATTGGGCGTTCGCGCTGCAGCGGCGCAGCGATGCCGAAAACTGGGGCATTCGTAGCATCGCCGCGCACCCCGGCGTTGCCGTAACCGAGTTGGTCGAACGCGGCCCCGGCCTCAACAGTGAATTCGGCCAGCGCTGGGCCCAGGACCGCGACGCCTACCACTCAGCGGCACAAGGGGCGCTGCCCACGCTGTATGCCGCCACCGCTGCGCAGGCCGTCGGCGGCGCTTATTACGGGCCGACCGGAGACCAGGAAAAGCGCGGTCCGCTGGGTTTTGCCAAGACGCCTACTGCAGCGACCAGGGAGGCGGATTCCGATCGGCTTTGGACGGTCTCCGAACGGCTGACCGGTGTCATCTACCCCTGATGCAACCTTGGGCGCGGGTGTTCGTCCCGTGCCCACCCTCTGGCCTGTTGCCGTCTTCCTGGAGTTCCCATGAGTACGCCTTCCTATCTGCACCGGCTGAGCCTCGCCCTTAACGCCCGCGACGATGAGCTACGTCCGGCGCTGTACGGATTCCTGCTGTTCCTGTGCCTCTTCACCGGTTACTTCATGCTGCGCCCGATCCGTGAGTCGATGGGCATCGCGGCGGGCGTAGAGAACCTGCAATGGCTGTTCACCGCGACCTTCCTGGTCATGCTGGCAGCGGTTCCGATGTTTGCCTGGCTCAGTTCCCGGGTACCGCGCTTGCGCCTCATCGACTGGGTGTACGGCTTCTTCGGCATCAACCTGCTGATGTTCGTCGAATTCTTCCAGTTCCAGCCGGACAGCGTCTGGCTGGCCCGGGTCTTTTACGTCTGGATCTCGGTTTATAACCTGTTTGTCGTGTCCGTGGCCTGGAGCTTGATGGCGGATGTATTCGACAGCGAGCAGGCCAAACGTTTATTTGCCTTTATCGCTGCCGGTGCCAGCATCGGCGGTCTGCTGGGGCCGGCCCTGAGCACGCTGCTCATCGGTATCTTCGGTGCCTCTGGGTTAATGCTGCTGGCGGCTTTGTTGCTCGGTGCCACACTTGTCTTGAAACGGGCACTGATGAGATGGCGGGAAAAGGGTGGGGCCGGCCGACCCGGCGCCGCGCCGACGCAAAGTCCTCGGCAGCCATTGCGCGGCAACCCGTTCAGCGGTTTGACGGCCGTGCTCAGATCACCTTACCTACTGGGGATCGCCGGGTTCGTGGTGCTGTTGGCGACCGTCAGCACCTTTCTTTATTTCGAGCAGGCGCGCCTGGTGGCCGAGCACTATCCGGATCGCGAATCGCAAGTTCGCATCTTTGGCACCATCGACATCATCGTGCAGGCGGGCGCGTTGCTGTCCCAGTTGTTCATCACCGGTCGTATCGCGCCGAAGCTGGGGGTACGTGCGTTGCTGGCCGTTGTCCCGCTGCTCATGTGTATCGGCTTCCTTGGCCTGGCGTTGGCGCCCGGGTTTGCGCTGCTTACGACGTTGATGATCGTGCGACGAATCGGCGAGTACGCGTTCGTCCGGCCGGGCAGGGAAATGCTCTTCGCGCCCTTGGATGCCGAGAGTAAATACAAGGCCAAGAACTTCATCGACACCGTGGTTTATCGCGCCGGTGATGCCATGAGCGGCTGGGCCAAGAGCCTGCTTGACATGCTGGGGCAGGGCGCCGGCCTGGCCGCGATGATTGGCGCGTGTTGCGCGTTGCTGTGGGGGTACTTGGGCTGGCAATTGGGACGGCAGGCCGATGATGCCGCTTCGCGGGAGCTACGCCTGGCAATTATCTCGGCCAGGGCATGAAGATTTTTATTCTCCATCGCGCCCTTACAGTGAGAGGTGATACGGATGACTCTAAAAAGCAGGGTACTGGCAGTAAGTGCGGTCATTGCCTTTTCGGTTTTCTCCACAGCTTTTGCGGGCAAGGAAAATTCGTTGGTCGGCACCTGGCGCATGATCAGCGCAACGGTTGAGCGCCAGGGCAGTAGCTCGGATGCTTATGGACCCAATCCTCATGGCTGGCTCGTTTTCACCCCAGAGTTGACGTTTATTGAAGTGCTCACAGATCCGCGTGTGCCGCCGTTTCGCTCCAACGTGCGTGGCGAAGGCACCGATGAGGAAAACCGCGCAGCCATGCGCGGTAGCATCGGTTTCTTTGGACGATACACCGTTAACCCGAATGGCGAGTTCATGGGCAACACCGTCGAAGGGGCTACATTTCCAAACTGGGTGGGCGCGGTGCGTACCCGGGATGACTTGCAACTGAAGATCGACGGCGACCGGATGGTAGAAGATTTTCGGCGCCCGGATGGGGCGAAGGTTCACATCGTCTGGGAGCGTGTAAGGTAGCTGCGAAGTATCTTCCATGCTGGCCATGCTTGATTTGAGTGTCCTCATGCATCGGCCGGTCTGGAACCGTGAAGCCGAAAACAAAAATCCGATGCCTATTCCCCGACGAGCACGGCATCGACCGCTGCAATGGCCAACCTGGCAGAAAGCGTGGCTATTTCATCGCTACCAGGCGCTGGGTTAAGCCAGCTTGTTCAAGGACGAGGAAATGAGTGTAGGCCACTAAATGATGGCCTTTTGCTTTTAAGCGGATCCCGCTAGAATCCATTCCCCTCTCTATGAGCGGCATTAGTAAAATTACGCAAGGATGTCGATATGCAATTTGCAAAAGCCGTAGGCCTTGCCTTGGCCTTGAGCCTGAGTGGATGTGCCAGTTTCACCAAAGATGAAGTAGCCCCCGTGAATCTGCCTTCAATGGCCAGCTACTCGAACAAGCCGAACGTCTATGTCGATTTCGATTTCTATCAGGGCGATCCCGACAATGCCAAGGCCACCGAGGTGCCGCAGGCTCGCGACATGCTCAAGCCCGACCTGAAGCGAACCTTCGATGAATCAGGGCTTTTTGGGCGCGTGGTCTTTGACGAATTCCAGAAGCAACCAGGCGATTACAGTCTTCGATTGAAGGTCTACAACCATGCGCCAGGCGGAGGGCAAATGGTCCTGGCGTTCCTCAGTGGCTTCACGTTCACGATCATTCCTGCGTTGGCGACCGACCAATACACCATGAGCCTGGAAACCCTGGACGAGCAGGGTCAGCCGTTGGGCAAGACCAGCAATCATGATGCGGTCAACACCTGGATGGGCATCTGGTTCCTGCCCCTGGCAGGTAATACGCCCAAGGCGGCCATCACCGACACCTTCAACCGCCAGGTCAATGCGCTGTTGAAGAACTGGGTCGACAACAACCGCATAAAATACTCCGCTGTCGACACCCATATTCCACGGGGCTGACACCAATAGAAAAAGAGCCGCAATCGCGGCTCTTTTTTTGATCACTTCAACGCTTGAGTGAACTGCGGGTCGCTGTACAAGCTCTTGAGCAAGTCTTGCAGCATAGGGTTGTAGTTGTTCGCGGCCGCCGGAATGGCGATCGGACCGAAGAAACTGCTGTCCCAATCACGCTGCACATCCTTAGTGGTTTCGTATAGAACCTGATCACCTTTACGCAGCGTGAAGCGCGCAGCCACTTCGCCATGGCCGCTGCTCATGCCTGCGGTGAGCTGGCTCTTGACCAACTGAACCTGCAGCTGCCGGTCAGCACGAGGGTCCAACAGACCGGCCTGGCGGAGCTCATCGTTGATCGCGGCCTGGATGTGCAGTGGAACACTGCCCTCGGGCGACGAAATCGGGTTCAGGCGTACCATCAGCGACCCTTGACCTGAATCCGCATTCACCTGCGTCTCGCGCAAGGGCTGCATGGGTGCATTTTGCTTGAGCTGCTGAACGTTCTGAAAGTTGGGTTCATAGCGGGTCATGGTCACGCCACAGCCTTGTAGCAGCAGCGCGCAGAACGGTAGAGCCAAGTAGAGCTTCTTCACAGCAAATCCTTATGTGCTTTTTTAGAAGGCGTGATTATCGACAGATGGCCTTAAGCTATCAAGGATGAGTTGAGGTTTACGCTGCACCCAAACATCTCAGCCGTATTGACTGGCAGCTTCGGCAGCGGTTTTAGGCTTCCTGGAACAGGTCAACTGGTAAGCAATTGCCAACCAGATGAACCAAGCCGGCATGACCATCAACGCAATACGGGTGTCAGGTCTCAATGCCAGCAGACAAAGAACAAAGCTCAGAAACGCCAGGGAAAACCAGGCCATTGGTACGCCGCCAGGCATTTTATAGGCCGATTTCGCGTGCAGCTCAGGTCGCTTTTTGCGATAGGCGATATACGATGCAAGGATGGTCGACCAAGTAAAAATCACCAGGATTGCCGATACAGTGGAAACAATGGTGAATGCGGTCATCACTTCAGGAACGATGAAAAGCAGCAGCACCCCCACGAGCATTAACAGTGTGGTGAACGCCAGGCTCAGCAGAGGCACGCTATTGCTCGACAGACGTCGGAAAATCCCCGGAGCGTTGTCCTGGTTGGCCAGTCCGAACAGCATGCGGCTAGACGAAAATACACCACTGTTGGCCGAGGAAGCGGCAGACGTCAGCACCACAAAGTTGACGATACCGGCTGCCGCGGGAAAACCTGCAACCAGGAACAGCTCGACGAAAGGGCTCTTGTTGGGCGATACCTGTTGCCACGAAGTCACTGCAATAATGCAGGCCAGTGCCAGCACATAAAACAGGATGATTCTCAGCGGAATCGAGTTGATGGCTTTCGGTAGCGTCTTCTCGGGGTTGCGGGTTTCGGCGGCGGCGGTACCGATCAGTTCGGTGCCGGCAAATGAGAAGATTGCCATCTGGAAACCGGCAAAGAAACCGAACAGGCCGTTGGGGAACGCGGCTTGTTTATCCAGCAAGTGGTTCAGCGAAGCAGTAACACCGCTGGGTGAGACAAAGGAGCTGGCAATCAGCACCATGCTGACGCCAATCAGGGTGATGACGGCAATGATCTTGATGATCGCGAACCAGAACTCCACTTCACCAAAAAGCCTGACCGTCAGCACATTCAAGGCGAACAGTGTCATCAGCATACCGATGGCCGGTATCCAGGCGGGTACATCGGGGAACCAATACTGAAAAAATCCGCCGACCACGACGGCATCGCCTATCACCGCGACGCTCCAGCTCAGCCAATATGACCAGCCAAGGAAGAATGCCGCGCGCGGGCCGAGGTAGGCACCGGCAAAATCCGCGAAGGTTTTGAAGTTCAAGTTAGAGAGCAGCATTTCGCCCATGGCACGCATGACGAAATAAACGAACATACCGATGATCATGTAGATGAGGATGATCGACGTGCCCGAGAGGGCGATGATCTTCCCGGACCCCATGAACAGGCCTGTACCGATGGCGCCTCCCATGGCCATTAACTGAATGTGACGATTGCTGAGGGTGCGCTGCAGCGCGGGCTGTTCAATCAGCCCTGAGGGAGTTGATTTCATTACAAAACCTCTTGATTTTATGTTTTTGAGTTTTGGCAGAAAAGTGGTGTCTTGCGTATTTGTTAGAGATGCAACGGCTACTGACGGTGGTTGTTTTTGCAGAGCGAGATTTGCCGCGTACCCACAGTGGTACGTAGCCCCTTGGCACTTTGCTCAGGGGCATCGCCTAGGGTTTTCAGCTCACTGTGCGCAGGCGTGAGGGGACGATTGCTGGCTGCTGATCGAGGATTTGATAGAGGTTTTTTATGTTGGCAGGCGTCGGCACCAAGTGGATGTGCTCACCGATTGCATACTCCTGGGCCAGGTCTAGCACGTAGCGCAGTGACGAAAAGTCTTCGAGGGCAAAACCCACCGAATCGAACACAGTGACCTGTGCGTCGTTCTCGCGGCCCTTAATTTCGCCTTGAACAATCCGGAAAAACTCGACGACGGGAAAGTCGGCTTCCAATTGCTGGATGTCACCTTCAATCCGAGTCTGAGGTTCAAATTCAACGATGACCCGGGCATTGCGCAAGATCTCGGCGTGCAGCTCGGTTTTCCCCGGACAGTCACCCCCTACGGCATTGATATGCATGCCGGGCTCGATCATCTCGGGCGTCAAAATCGTTGCGTAGGCTTTATCTGCGGTGACCGTGGTGACGATGTCTGCGCCCTTGACCGCTTCTTGCACAGAGCCGGCCAGGATCACCTCAAGATCCGGGAATGCGGACAGGTTGTGCTTCAACTTAAGCGAGGCGTCACGATCGATATCGAATATGCGCAGTTCCTTGATCGATAGCATTTCATGGAAGGCGAGGGCCTGAAATTCGCTCTGGGCGCCATTGCCGATGATGGCCATGATGCTTGCATCCGGGCGCGCCAGGGACTTCGCCACCAAGGCAGAGGTCGCTGCAGTGCGCACAGCGGTGGTCAGCGTCAGTTCACTGAGCAGGGTTGGATAGCCGCTGTGGACATCGGCCAGGACACCGAAGGCCATGACCGTCAGCAAATTGCTTTGACCGTTGTCCGGATGACCATTGACGTATTTGAACGAGTACTGCTGGCCATCGTCGGTCGGCATCAACTCGATCACACCCTTGGCCGAATGATTGGCGGTGCGGGGCGACTTATCAAACTGCGCCCAACGTGAATAGTCAGCTTCGATGTAATCTGCCATTTCGCGGATTGCGCGGCGAATGCCCACTGTGGCGAACAGGCGTGCGGCATGATCGACGTCTATAAAAAGAGTCATGTTTTTAGTCTCCGGTTCAGTAGTAACAACGTTGCGGGGCAGGGGACGACTCAGGGGCGTTTGCTCTCGAAGCCATGCAGCACATTGACCGCATTGATTCCGATTTCATCGACCATATAGCCGCCTTCCATCACGAACAGAGTGGGGCAACCCACATCCGCTATCAGCTCGCCGATGCCGATGAAATCTTCGCTTTCCAGCAAGAAGTGGCTGATAGGGTCGTCCTTGAACGTGTCGACGCCGAGTGAAATGACCAGCACTTCAGGGGCGAATTGCTGGAGTTTCCTGCAGGCGTGGAGCAGGGCATTGCGATAGCTTTCCCAGGTCGTGTTTTTCGGCAACGGGTAGTTGAGGTTGTAACCTTCGCCGCGGCCGGCGCCGACTTCGTGGCTAAAGCCTGAGTAGTACGGATAAGAAACCGCGGGTTCGCCGTGCAGCGACACGAACATGACGTCACTGCGTTCGTAGAAGATGTTCTGGGTGCCGTTGCCATGATGGAAGTCGACGTCCAGTACCGCGACACGTTTCGCGCCTTGAGTAATGGCCTGTTGTGCGGCAATGGCGGCGTTGTTGAGATAGCAATAGCCACCCATGTATTCACGCGCTGCGTGATGGCCGGGCGGACGGCACAGGGCGAAGGCACTGTCGTGGCCTTCATCGATCAGCGCCAGGCCGGTGAGGGCGATGTCAGCACTGGTCTTTACGGCTTGCCATGTGGTCGCGGTAATCGGGGAACCGGCATCCATGGCGAAGAAGCCGAGCTTTCCGTCGATGAACGTCGGGACTTGATCGTTGGACAAATCGCGCACTGGCCATACCAGCGGCAAGGCATCGTGGGTACGCCCGGTCGCACACCATTGTGACCATGCGCTTTCAAGAAAGCTGACGTAGCGCTCGCTGTGCGCATTGACGTAACACGACCGGTCAAAGGCCCGTGGCTCGACGATCTGGCCAAGGCCTACCTGCTTGATCCGATGATGGACGGTATCGGCTCGGCTGGGCTGTTCGAAGGACGGCTTGAGCACGCCGTCTTTCAACTCGGTGCCGTGGTGCAAGCGATGGGAATCACTGAAAACTGTAAACATTCTGCGCATCCGTTAATTTGAACCAGTGCAAATATTCTCTTCCGGTCTGGATGCGCTTTCTTTGCTTTATTTTCGTGGTCTGCTAGATTTTTCGGGCGTTTTTACTCAGGAATTGCGAAATGCGGAAAAAATCATCCAATCGCATCAGTCTCGACGAGACTGACTTGGCGATACTCACCTTGCTGCAAGATGATGCGAGCATTTCCAACGCCGAGCTCAGCGAGCGCCTGTCGCTAAGCCTCACGCCTTGCTGGCGGCGGCGAAAGAGAATGGAGGAGGCGGGCGTGATCAAGGGCTATCAGGCTAACCTTGATCGACGCATGCTGGGGTTGGATATCATGGCGTTCGTGCACATCCGTTTTTCCACCCACGCCGATCACGCTCCCGACGCCTTCGAGGCGGTGATTGCGCAACTGCCCGAAGTGCTGTCCTGTCACAAGATCACCGGGGATGCCGATTACGTGCTGCAAGTGTTGGCAGAGGATCTTGATAGCTACAGTGATTTTATCGAGCAGGTGCTCAGGCGTCAGGTGGGTATTGCATCCATTCAGTCGAGCCTGGCGTTGCGCGAGGTCAAGACCAGTAGCCGTATTGCAATACCCAAATCGACCAAGGAGTGAGTGGGTTAACGATTTTCCCCTCTGCACAATACTTGGGCATTATTCTGAAGATGCGTACCGGCAGCGCGGCGAAATTCGCATGCCTGATCTCTCAGGACGGCGAAGATAGTGGCAAACACCACTCGCTAGCCTGTATGCTCATCGCGAACCTGGATTTCCATGTTCAAAACAACGGGCTGTTTCAGACCAAACATAGCTCATCAGCCAGCGAGAGACTTTTCGTTTAGCGATGACGCCGGCCAGGCTGTACCAAGCGATTGCTGATGGCCAGGCCTAAAAATTACTAGGTGCCCCTACCTAAAGGAACTTTAGATTAGGGCTACTAGAAAAATCGGAGCGTTGCACGTTGAGTGCAACGCCCCAGAATGATGTAGTGCGTTGCCGAGGATCGGCTTGTGCCTACACGCTCAAGGTGTCAGGGCCTGTTGCAACTGAGGAGTTCATTCAGTTGCAGAGCACAGACGCGTCACGCACCTGAATCGCGTAGACGGACCGATAGCCCTTATCGGCTTATCAGGAAAAAACCACCGGGGGCGCCTTAACCGCGTCTCATGGTAGCCGCTAGATTCGGCGCGCCTCGGCTGCGCTGGGTTTGTAGCCAAAAAATAGCGCTCTCGATATGTGCCCCCGTGCGAAGTCGAGAGCCCAAAGAACTCTTCATCTATCGTGATGTGAGAGCAGAAGAAGCGCAGTGCATTCGAGGATCGGGTGTCTGATGCGAGTTCTTAGCAATGGCCGTCGATGAAGATGAGCCACTGGCAAGAGCGTTATCAAGCTTGACGCCGGCCATTTCCGTGGCCGAGCCTCGGCCGTACCTATCATGGGTGCGCAATTAATCTCGGCTGAAACGCCCACGTCTATTAGCTCATGCATAGGATTACGACTATGAGCACTCGCCGTGGCGCACCTGACTGGCTGAAAAAAACTGCCTCCTGGCTTGCAGCGTTGGCTGTATCCGAAGCTTTTCGTGAATGCTTTCGCCAGTTGATTCGCTGGATTGATGAAATAAGGAGCAGCTAGATCGGGTGTTTAAGGGCGGCCTATGAGAGTGGGCAGCCCTTTTTAAAGCCTATCCCATCCATATCCAGTCCAGCTACAGCGGTGAGTCCAGACTGTAAAACATGCAGGGCTGATACCTGGCTGAGCAGGGCGGCGGAGTGATTTATCCACCAAGTTGTGCTCACATTGCACTGCGCCCTGGCCAATCTAGACATCATGGTTTGACCAGTGTCAGATCAGCCTCCGTTGCTGCCGGGTTTACGAACAATTGGGGAATATTGGCTTCCTCGGGATACTGCGTGGCGGCTCGTTCAAACGCTTCGCGAACACCCTGACCGAATCCAATCGCGCGGCAAAGTCTTTCGCTGCCGTCGGGGATGGCGCCCTTCATGTCGATCGCGGTATGTATGTGTTCGGATCGTAAGAGTTCGGCAATCCCGTCGCGACAAGCAGGTTAGGGGTATGCGCGGAGGCCCAATAGCTGTTAGATGTGATCACGCCTCATCTCCGCCCATTCGATCAACGCTTGGATCGATGGCCCGAGCGCATGGCCGATAGGCGTGAGTTGGTACTCCACCCTGGGTGGCACCTGCGGGTACACCGTCCGCAGCACGATACCGTCCTTCTCTAGCTGCTTTAGCTGTTGGATCAACATCTTCTGATTGATCCCTTCGATAAGCTTCTCCAAATCTGAGAAGCGAAGCGCATCCTTTGCCGCGAAGAGCTGACACAAAATGATGATTTTCCATTTTCCTTCCAAAACGCGAAGAGTTTCAGTAGTCGCCTCAGCCCACTCACGCCGATTTCGCGGATCGCTGCAGTTCCATTCCCGTTCCATTTCTTTCTCTCTAGTGAGTTACCCACCTTTTGGTGCGTACTTACCATTATCTCATGAGCACTCTAAAGTCGGTGCAATACGATCAGTTCAAGAGGCTCAGCCATGAAAATAGGCATTATCGGGACCGGTAACATCGGCGGCACAATTGCCCGTAAGCTCAGAGCTGCGGGGCATGAAATCCGAGTAGCCAATTCTGGAGGTGTCGATGGTGTCCGTGCGTTCGCCGAAGAGATCGGTGCGGAACCTGTAGACATTCGAGGAGCGGTAGATGGGGTGGATGTGATCGTACTGTCGATACCGCTACCTGCATTGAGTGCCTTGCCGTCCGACCTGTTCACCGCCGTACCTGACAGCGTACCGGTGGTCGACACCAGTAATTACTACCCTGGTTTGCGTGACCCACAAATTGCTGAGATTGATCAAGGGATGACGGAAAGCGTCTGGGTTACGAAGCAGATCGGGTGCCCTGTAGTAAAAGCTTTTAACAATGTCCTAGCCTATACATTGGCAGAGCTAGGTCGTCCGAAGGGTGCTGAAGGTCGCTTGGCGGCAGCGGTGGCGGGTGATAATCACGAGGCAAAAGAGACGGTGATGTCATTGGTTGACCAGGCTGGCTTCGATCCGGTCGACGGAGGTTTTCTTGAAAAGTCCTGGAGGCAACAACCGTCCACACCAAGCTACTGCTGTGACTACGACGCCAAGACCATGCGCAGGGCGCTTCTGTTAGCAGTTAAGGGGCAGGCTGCGGCGAAGCGCGATGAACTGCCTCAACACTTCATGAAGCTCGGGCCGAACCCCACCCATGCCGATGTTGTAGCCATGAACCGCTCCTTCCACCCGCTGGATTAACGTTCGCCAAATACGAGCGATTCAAATGTATACCTGGTTGTTTAGCGGATGAGCGACTCCAGTGGTGGGGTAGTAGTTGGCGGATCTGCTTAGTTCGGTTTTAGGGTGCAGGTGACAGCATCTGTGTAGATCATAAACATCGTGTTTAACATAATATACATTACACGTAACACAATGTTTCCATTTCAGCCGAGTCATCCAGCAGATTTGAAGCCAGCAACACCTGGCCTCAAGGGCAAAATCTTGCACGGGTGCTTTATCGTCTCACGTTCAGTTTGCTCACGGACCACCTGCCCACGACGCTGTGTGAAATCTGCAGCACTCAGCTCGGCATAAGCCCATCCGTGTCGCCCGCGCTGCGCGGGATCAATCGCCATCCTGTCAGATCCTGTAATAAATCGTCTCGTATGAAGCGTTGGAAACCGTTGTAGGATTTCTTCCCCAATTATTTCCAGGTCTGTATGAACACGCTCCAGGAACCTCCCAGTAGCTTTCCAAAGAACAGAATTCACTCCAGCGCTCCTGCGCTCTGCCTACGTTTGTTGCAGCCTTCTTCCTTCGCATTGATCGTCCGAGGGAGCGAATAACCCATGGAATGGATCGTGGACCCCACGGCCTGGTTGGGCCTGCTGACCTTGATCGTGCTGGAGCTGGTGCTCGGCATCGATAACCTTGTATTCATCGCCATCCTGGCTGACAAACTTCCGCCCGAGCAGCGCGACCGTGCCCGTATCATCGGCCTGTCCCTGGCGTTGCTGATGCGCCTTGGCCTCCTCGCCAGCATCTCCTGGATGGTGACGTTGACCAACCCGCTGTTCGAGGTCTTCGGCAAGACGTTCTCGGGCCGGGATTTGATCATGCTGTTCGGTGGTGTGTTTCTGTTGTTCAAGGCAACCATGGAGTTGCATGAGCGACTCGAGGGCCACGTGGCGCAACGGTCCGGCAATGCCGCCTATGCGATGTTCTGGCCGATCGTTGCGCAGATTGTGGTGCTGGACGCGGTCTTTTCCCTGGATGCGGTGATCACGGCCGTGGGTATGGTAGAGCACCTGTCAGTCATGATGATCGCGGTGATGTTCTCGATCGGCTTGATGATGATCGCGAGCAAGCCGCTGACAAAATTCGTCAATGGGCACCCTACCGTCATCATGCTGTGCCTGGGTTTCCTGATGATGATCGGCTTCAGCCTCACGGCTGAAGGCCTGGGTTTCCACATTCCGAAAGGCTACTTGTACGCCGCGATTGGTTTCTCGATTCTGATTGAATTGTTCAACCAGCTGGCGCGCTCCCGTCGCAAGAAAAGCCTGCAAGGTCTTCGGCCGATGCGCGAGCGTACCGCCCATGCGGTGTTGCGCCTGCTGGGCGGTCAAAAACTGGGAGCCGATGAGGTCGGTGAGGAAATCGCCGACCTGCTGGAAGGCGACGAACCGGAGCAGGTTTTCCATCGGCGCGAACGGGTCATGATCAGTGGCGTGCTGCAATTGGCCGAGCGCCCGATACGCAGCGTGATGACGCCTCGTGCACAAATCGACCACCTCGACTTGGCAGATTCGGCTCAAGAAATCCGTACGGCGTTGATGCATTCTTCGTACTCACGCTTGCCATTGATCCGGGAAGGACGCGTGGATGAGCCGCTAGGCTTTGTCCATAAGAAAGAATTGCTCAAGGAAATACTGGCGGGCAATCAGCCGAATCTGGAAGTCATGGCGCGCAAAGCCATCAACTTGCTCGACAGTTTCACGATCCTCAATGCACTGGAGCAGATGCGTAAGGAGTCGACCCACATCGCGTTCGTGGTGAACGAGTTCGGTGACTTCGTCGGCCTTCTCACTATGACCGACATCCTGCAATCCATTGCCGGTGAGCTGCCGGATGCCAGTGAAATCGAAGGACCGAATATTGTCGCCCAGGATGGAGGTTTCCTCGTCAGCGGTGCCCTGAATCTCAGTCAGGTCCGCGAACACACCGGGTTCCAGGCGAAAGCGACGGAAGATTACCAGACGCTTGCTGGGTTAGTGATGAGCCTGCTGGATCGCTTGCCGATGATTGGAGACATGCACAGTTGGCAAGGATGGAGCATGACCGTGATGGAGGTCGAAGAGCGTCGGGTGACCAGGGTGCTGTTGCGTAAGGAATAAGCACAGAATGAGGCCGCATTTGCGGCCTTGTTCATTTTCGCCTTGCCTGCCCCAACGCTTATTCAGTCTTTTGGCTCTTTCCGTTTCTAAGGTGGGAGGATTGGCGAAACCAGTGACTCAATCCTGTAAATGACATCGCACACTCCGCTGCTCATCGCCCAACAAGGCCTGCGGCTTCTCGCAGCCAACGGTGCATAGATTGCAGCGTTCGCGGAAGAAGCAGCCACTGGGTAGTCGACGGTTCCCCGGTAATTCGGTAGGTGCCGCAACTTGCTCGTCGTGGAGTGGCACGCCCAGTCGTGGTACCGCTTCGAGCAATAAGCGAGTATAGGGATGACGTGGCTCATCGAGCACTTGAGCAGCGCTGCCCAGTTCAACGATTTGCCCCAAGTACATGACCGCTACCCGATTAGCCATATGACGCACCACTGATACGTTGTGAGAAATCAGGATGTACGTCAGATTGCGGGCACTTTGCAGCTCTGCCAGCAAGTTGAGAATCTGCGCCTGAACCGAGATATCCAGCGCCGATGTGGGTTCGTCCAGGACAATGATATCCGGGTCTGACGAAAGGGCTCGGGCGATGGCGATGCGCTGACGCTGCCCCCCGGAAAACTGGTGCGGGAAACGGTCCAGGTACTCCGGGCGGATGCCGACTTGGGCCGCGACCCTGGCGGCCACATCGCGCATCTGCGCATGGCTGACATGGCCTCGGGCGTATAACGGCTCAGTGATTATTCTCCAGATAGGCAGGCGCGGATCAAGCGAAGACTGTGGATCCTGGAAAACAATCTGAACGTTGCTACTGCCCTCGCCGCTGCGATTGGCCCAGTTCAGTCCACCGCTGCTGGGCGGCACCAGGCCCATCAGCAATTGAGCCAAAGTGCTCTTACCGCAACCTGACTCGCCGACAATACCCAGGGTCTCCCCTGCCCGTACCTGAAGATCAATACCGTTCAGGGCGTGGGCATACCCGCGCGGCCGCCCCAACCAGTCATTACTTACGGGGAAACGCACGTGAACATCGTTCAGTTGAAGAATCGTGGGTGCCATTGGGGTGATGGGTTGAAAGACTGCACTGTTCATCACGAAAGCTCCTTGACCGGTAACCAGCACGCGCTTTTACGTTGGTCATTACCGTTGATGGCGTTGAGACTCGGGCGTTTGGTGCAAACCGGCATGGCGTACGTACACCGCTCCTGAAACGTGCAGCCCACGGGCAGAGAGGCCAGGTTCGGCACCTGACCGGGAATGGTCAGTAGCGGCTGGCCCGGCTCGACCATTTCCGGCAGACCACTGAGCAACCCTTGCGTATAGGGATGCTGCGGATTCCCCATGACGTCAGCCGTGCGCCCCTCCTCGACCACAGCCCCTGTGTACATGACGTACACCCGGTCGCAGAACTGTGAAACCAATGCCATGTCATGGGTGATGAGCAAGATGGCCGTGCCCCGCTGCCTGGCTTTTTCTCGTAACAGCAACAGCACCTGGCGTTGCACGGTCACATCGAGGGCTGTTGTAGGCTCGTCGGCGATCAGCAATTGGGGTTCGCAGGAGAACGCCAGCGCGATCATCACCCGCTGACGCATACCGCCAGACAGTTCGAAAGGATAGCTCTCCAATACTTGTTCCGGACTGGCTATGTGCATGTCGCGCAACAGTGCGATCGCCTTGAGACGGGCTTGGGCGACGCTGATCTTCTGGTGATGAATGATCACATCGAGCATTTGCCTACCGATCCGCCGCGTCGGATTCAAGGCGGTCATCGGCTCCTGGAAAATCATCGCGGCATCGCGTCCACGAATCGTCAGTAACTCCTTTTCAGGCGCTGCCAGCATGTCGCGACCGAGCATGCTCAGGCTGCCGGCCGTGATGCGATAGCTGCGCTCTGGCAGCAATCGCATGCTGAGCATGGCAGTGACCGATTTGCCCGATCCGGACTCGCCGACGATACCGACGATTTCGCCGGGATTGACGTGTAGCGACACGCCATTCAGGGCTTTGACATTGTTTTTGTAAGCCGGGAATTCCAGGCTCAGGTTGTCGATGGACAATACTGGACTCGACGCATGCATGGTCATTTCCCCTGTTGCCGTGGATCGAGCAGATCGCGTACGCCATCGCCCAGCAAGTTGAACCCGGTGGCCGTGATCAGAATCGCCAGGCCTGGAAAGGTCGAGTACCACCAGTTGTCGAGAATGTAGTTGCGCCCGGTGGCGACCATCGCACCCCACTCGGCCGTAGGCTGCTGCGCCCCCAGGCCGATAAAGCCCAGGGCCGAGGCCATGAGGATCGCGCTGCCGATATCCAGGCTCAGTTGGACCAGCAATGGCGGCATTGCATTGCGTGCCACGTGCCAGTGCACGACGTGCCAGCGCCCTGCCCCGAAGGTTTGGGCGGCCTTGACATACCCCATCTCGCGGATGCTCAAGGCTTGGCCGCGGGCTAGCCGGACATAGGAAGGAATTCGCACAAGCGTAATCGCCAGCATCGCGTTGAACAGGCTCGCGCCCAACGCAGCTGCCAAGGCCATGATCAGTACCAGCGATGGCACCGACAGCATGATGTCCATCAGACGCATGATCAACGCATCGAAACGACCACCGATAACCCCGGAAAAGCACCCCAGCAAACCGCCAATAAAGCAGGATGCAAAAGCCACGAACAGACCGACGCCCACCGACTGCTGGCTACCGAAGAGCACGCGACTGAACAAGTCGCGGCCGACTTCGTCGGTGCCGAACCAATGGGTGCTGGATGGCGGTGCCAGGCGCTCGGCCAAGTTCAGTGCGTTAGGGTCGTGACTTGCGAGCCAAGGGGCGAAGATCATGCACAGCAAGACGATAAAAGTGATCGCCAGACCCGCCATGGTCAGCGGGCTGCGGCGGATGCGGAAGGTCAGATAGGCGAGTTTTTCGTTCCAGCGCGGGCGGCGCGTGGCTATCAGGGTCGCGGACATTTCAACTTACCTCGCCGATGCGTGGGTCGATCACGCGGTACACAATATCGATGGCCATGTTCAGCAGCACATAGATGAACGAAACCAGAATGGCGAAGCCCATCACCGCCGGGAAGTCCAGTGACTGGATCGACTTGACGACATAGGCACCCATGCCCGGCCAGGCGAAGACCGTTTCGGTCAGCACCGCGCCATACAGCAAATCCCCAAGGGTCAGCCCGAGGACAGTCACCGAAGGGATGAGCGCGTTAGGCAGTGCATGGCGCAGGATCACAGTCCATCGGGACAAGCCGTAGGCGCGGGCGGTGCGGATATAGTCTTCGCCGAGTTGATCAAGCATGGCTGAACGAATCTGTCGTGCGACGACCCCCAAGGTCACGAACCCCAGGGTTGCCGCCGGCAGAATCAGATGCTCCACGGCATCGAGAAACAACGAGCCCTCACCGGCAAGCAGCGAGTCGAGCAGATAAAAGCCGCTGATTGTCGGCGGCGGAGCAAGCCCTTCGGACAGCCGCCCTCCTCCCGGCAACCAACCCAGATGACCGTAGAACAGAACGATTGCGCCCAGGCCTAGCCAAAAGGCAGGCGTTGAAATGCCGGTGACTGCAAGGGTACGGGCGATCTGGTCAATCGCCCGATTATGGTAAACCGCTGATAGCACGCCAAGCGGCACACCGGCCAGGATTGCAAGCACCAGCGCTACCAGTGCCAGCTCCAGCGTCGCCGGGAAGAACGTCTGCAAGTCTTCCAGAACGGGACGGCTGGTGCGTATCGAGGTTCCCAGGTCTCCCTGCATCAGGTCCATCAGGTAACGACCGTATTGTTGATACAGCGGCAGATCCAATCCCAATTGATGACGTATGCCCGCCACCAACGCATCACTGGCACGGTCGCCAGCGATCAATCGAGCAGGATCACCGGGGATCAGGTGCGAAATAGCAAAGGTAATCAGCGAAACGCCGAACACGACCAGCAACAGGCCGAGCAGGCGCTTGCGCAACAAAGTCAGGAAGGCCATTTTGGCACCTCAGTCACACTCGCGACGAAAATCAGAAGCCGCGCCAGCCACGAATGGCCGGCGCGAGGGAGCCGGTTTACTTGCTCATACTGCCCAAGTTGAACACCTGTTCGAGCATGGGGTTGAACACGTAACCCTTGACCGAATCACGCATCGGCAAGGTGTAGCTCTTCTGATAGAGGTAGGCGTAGACGCTGTCCTTGAGCACCATTTTCTGCGCGGTCTGGTACAGCTCGACGCGTTTCGCGGTGTCACTATTCGCGGCCGCTTCTCGGATCAGCGTGTCGACTTGCGGGTTGCTATAGAACGAGCGGTTGCCTTGCAGGCCCTGCATCTTGGAGTCGAACCAGAAGTTCATGAACATGTACGGGTCGGCAAAATCCGGGCTCCAGGCACCGACCGCGATGTCGTAGTCCGCCTGGCCGACGCGCTCACGCAGCGTGGCATTGGCAAGCTTTTCCAGCTTGAGGTTGATGCCCAGGGGCGCCAATGCAGCTTGCAGGGTCAGGCCGATCGGTTCCCAGTTAGGATCCTTGTCCGAATACATGTAACTGAGGTTGGTGATTTTCTGCGGTGCTTTGGCGAGGCTGTCCTTGGCGGCTGCCATGTCCTGCTTCATCGGCGGCAACGAGCTGTCATACGCCCACATGCCGTCCGGGATTGGCCCGTTCAGGAGCTTGGCCTTGTCCCTGAGAATGCCTTTGACGATGCCGTTGTAGTCCACCGCTTCGGTGATCGCACGACGAGCATCGACGCTGGTCAGTGGGCCCTTCTTGTTGTTGAGGTAAAGATAGGTGACCCGTAGCGACGGGAACTCCTTCACCGCCACACCGGGCTTGCTGGCAAGAACGCCGAGCTGGTCTTCGGGCATGTCTTCGATGATGTCCAGGTCACCCCGTTCCAATTGCAAGCGACGCACGGAGGGCTCACCGATGATCTTGATGACCACGGTTTTCAGCGCAGGTTTGGGACCGGCGAAGTAGGTGTTCGGCTCCATGGTCAACGACTGGCCTTTTTGCCAGTTGCTCAAGCGGAAGGGACCGGAGCCTGCGGTATGGCTCGACAGCCAGGCATTGACGTCCGCGCTTTTATTGACCACTGCGGGGTTGATGATCGAAGCACCATTGTGGGCCAGGGTAAACAGGAACGGCGCGAAAGGCGTCTTCAGAGTAAACCGAATGGTCTGCGGGTCGACAACCGCGACCACCATGTCCTCTGGAAATGCACCGGAAGGTCCCTGCTTGAGGGTCATCAAGCGATCAAAGGAGAACTTCACCGCGGCGGCATCTACCGAGGCGCCGTCATCAAATTTGTTGCCGGGTTTGATCTTGAACTCCCAGACCAAATTGTCCGCAGAAACTGTCCAGCTCTCGGCCAGGTCGCCCTGAACTTCGGTGCTGCTTTTGTCGCCTTCGACCTTGTAGCCGACCAGGCGCTGGTACGATGGGTAGGTAATGGTCCAGTCGTTGTTATCGAAGGTCACGGCCGGGTCGAGGGTCTGGGGATCAGCGGGTTTGCCGATGACCAGGGTGTCTTGTGGTACAGCTGCTGTCGCGGCCTGCCAGGCACCGAGGCTCAGTGCACTGCACAAAACGCTCAGCAATAGCTTGCCAGCGCCGGAAAAGGTTTTGCTGGTCACGGTGTTCATTGGGTTCATGCCGGTTTCCTTGATCATTCGATAGAGGGAAGTACGTCAGGTTTTTTATAAAAGCTATAACCGGGCAGTTGCAGGTGAAACGTAAGTAACGCTGTCTTGTTATTTTGTTATCAGCCGCACTGAACGTGGGCTGCGCGGCGTTGCAGGGCTATCAATCCGTGGTTTGAACGTCCTCCAGTAATGGGTAGTCATCGGCATTCGGAAGTTCGTAATGCCACCACTCGGTGGCAATCGTCTGGAAGCCGGCGGCGAGCATGATCCCCACCAACAGCAGTCGATTGCGTTGCACGTCTACTGGCAAGTCGGGATAGAACTGGTGGGATTTTTCTTCCATTGCGTCGAATTCGGTCCCCATATTCAACGGCTCGCCATCAGCACCGACCAGGGTCAGGTCCACCGCCACGCCGCGGCTGTGGTGGGAGCCCAAATGCGGGTCACGCACGTAGTCGTTGTTGGGCAACGCGTCCCACAGCAGATACTGAGCATAAGGCGGCCGATAGGCGTCATAGATGCGAAGGATAAATCCGGCCTGACGAGCGAGTTGACTGGCCTTGTACAGACAGTCGGCAGCCTGGTGATGTAACAGGCAACGCGCATCTGGATAAATCACTCTTCTTGCCAGGTTGTCTGCACCGGCGTAGATCAAATCGATTTGCACCTGGTAGCGCTGGGCATCGATCTCTACAAGGGGGCTGTTGTTCACGCCAATACTCCAGTTGGGATTCGGTGGGACGATGAGGATCAGCCTTCGAACTGACCGAAAGCTTTTTGCAATTGACGGTTCTTGGCCAAGCGCTTATCGAGTCGATCGCCGTATTTTTCAGCGACGGCTGAGACGATCAGATTTAACAGGCAGGCTAATGGCGCAGGGGAATCCCAGAACTGCCCGACATCGGTTTTCAGCTGCAAGAGGTCAAGTGGGTAGTCTCTGGCCCACGGGCATTGCAGGTCGGTGATCAGCGCCAATGGGAGGTTGTTGTCTATGGCTGCGTCGCAGAAGGTCTGAGTCACACTGGAATAAGCACGGAAATCCGCAATGATCGCGTAGGGATTGGCGAAGCCGGAATTCAGGGTTTCTGCGTAAATGCCGGATAAACCATCGACGTAGTAGACCTTGGGCCGGATGTACTCAAGGTGGCTATGGAACGCTGTGAGAATCCCTCGAGTGGACTGAATGCCGAGAATAAATACTGCATCGGCTTCGTAGATGCGTTGCACGATATGGGCGAAGGCGTCGCTGCGCGCTAAACCGTAGACATACCGAATGGCCTCGATCTCGCGACTCAGGGAACGATCAAGAGCATCCTGCTGATTGCTTTCGGCACGAAAGGCGCCGATGCGATCGGTGATAAGCCACGACGCTGGCGTTTCAACGCGCAGGCTCTGTTTGATTTCATCGATGTTCTGGTAACCAAGGGATCGAAAAAAGCGCCCTACGGAAATCCCAGTGGTGGAGGTCTGCTGCGCGATGCTATCAGCCGACTCGAACGGAAGCTGTTCTGGGTTACCCAACAGATAACTGGCGATCCGCTTGCCGGTCGGGGTCAGGTTGGAGAACTCTCGCTCCAGCAACTGCAGGAAGCTGTTCTTTTCCATGGACTTTCAGAGCTCCCGAATGCGAAATGTTATTGCGCTGTCAATATTTTCATATGTGTTAGAATAATAACATTCGCTTTCGAAGCAATACAATGACTATTTCAGCAGGCGTCCTACGGTGATCAGGCGGCAGCACCTGGGTGCAGAAGCTGCATGGCCAGGGATCGGCCGAAGACGCCCGAACACGAAACGGCCGCGAAGAAAAACCCCAGTGGTCTGTCGATCGCTGGGGTCTTTCGTTTGGCTAGAGACCGGCCGGCTTCGCCGGGAGGCAGGCACTGCTTTATGCCCATCACATGGTCCAGGTGTTTGTGCGTCGCTCTGATGGTATTTAGCGAGCCTGAAGCTCAACCACAATGTTCCCTTGATCGCAAGATTGGACAAGGCGTACATCAACCGCGATGAACTGTTGGATAACAGCCGCGTTCGTTCGGATGTGATTACTCAAGCGCACCGTTGTCAGTTTGCCTGCGCCCGCAATTGCCATCGGCAACATCAGCTGATCCGCCAGGCGGTTTCCTACAGCGGCATTCGATTGGGCCCACACTGTGAACTCGTCTAGCGCCACGTCAGCTACCCGCTCCGCGCGCATTCGCTCTTGGCCGATACTGGTAAACACTTCGGTGACGCCAGCCTTCACGGCAGTGATCGACACAGCATTGCCTGGGCCAGCCTGGTCACCCAGGTCGGTAACAGACAGGTCGCGACGCTCTATCTTCAGCCTCGCCGAGAGTCGATCGAGCTCTCGGCTCCCAATCGAGACAGGAATGGCCGAAACCAGCGCTCCCGCCGAAACGATTGAGATGGGCTCCATTCCACCGTCCAACTCCAGCGGTTTGAGTGCAGAAGGTCGTATAGTGGCTTCGATCAGGCCCCCTCCGCCGGGAACAAACCCATAATTAAGTAGCGCCAATTCCACCTGCGCCCCCATGCGCCGCACCAGAGGCAACCACGCCTGTTTTATGAATTCGAAGGGCGGCGCCGCCGGATTATGCGTCCCGCCGGTGATCCGGACTGTACTGGGCCCGTCAGCCTGCAAAAGTGCAGGTAACAGGGTCTGCAATACCAGCATAGTGCTGCCCGCGGTTCCGATCGCGAATGAATACTCCCCGGCCTTTACGCCTCCCGGGTGGAACTCAATAGCTGTCGAGTTGAGTTCCGCCCCAAGGGTTTTAGCGCCACAAATCTCAGTCGCTGCGCGTACCGCGGTCAGGTGCTGGCGCAACAATCCGGGACGGGAGCGCTCACCGCGTATTCCCGTCATCCGAAATGCCCGGCCGGTGATAATGGAGAGGCTGAGGGCGGTACGAAGCACCTGCCCTCCTCCGTTGGTGCCGTCGATCAGAATCAGATCCTGGTTCATCACGTCAGCCCTTCACGCAGACGACTTGGCGCAAGGTATGGACCACTTCAACCAAGTCGCGCTGGGCAGCCATCACCGCATCGATGTTCTTATAAGCCATCGGAATCTCATCGATCACAGCAGCATCCTTACGGCACTCAACATGGGCGGTCGCCCGCACCTGATCGTCAACAGTGAACAACGCCTTCGCCTTGGTACGACTCATCACCCGACCAGCACCGTGCGAACAACTGCAGAACGCCTCCTCGTTCCCCAGGCCGCGCACGATGAAGCTCTTTGCGCCCATCGATCCGGGAATAATCCCCATCTGGCCCTTCTGCGCGGATACGGCTCCCTTACGGGTGAGAAGGATATCCTCCCCGAAGTAGGTGCCCCGCTCCACGTAGTTATGGTGGCAATCGACGGCGATTAGCCGTGACTCGAAAGGCTTGGTGATAATCGACCGAACGGCATCCAGCACCGCCAACATCATGACCGCGCGGTTCTGCTTGGCGAAGTCCTGGGCCCACTCAACAGCCTCAACATAATCATCGAAGCTGGATGTTCCTTCTCGCAGGTAGGCCAGGTCCCGATCCGGCAGGTTTACCATGTGCTCGCGCATTTCCTCACGGGCCTTCTCGATGAAGTAGGAACCGATCGCGTTCCCTACGCCACGGGAGCCGGTATGAAGCATCACCCACACATGATCGGCTTCGTCCAGGCACACCTCGACAAAGTGGTTGCCTGTACCCAGCGTTCCAAGATGTTTGCGGTTGTTAGACTTTTCAAGGCGTGGGTGTTTGTCGGTGATGAGGTTGAAACGCCCCTCAAGCGCCGACCAGGCCTGATCGACAATCGTCGGGGCGGTTTCCCAGGCCCCTTTGTCACGGCCGCTACGCCCTGAGGTGCGTCCGTGCGGAACAGCCTTCTCTATTGCGGTGCGCAGGCTGAACAGGCTATCGGGAAGGTCGCCGGCGCGCAGCGAGGTCCGCACAGCCGACATCCCACAACCGAGGTCGACCCCCACGGCGGCGGGAATGACCGCGCCCTTGGTTGGAATCACGCTCCCGATAGTCGAGCCTTTCCCCAGATGAACGTCGGGCATGACGGCCATGTGCTTGAACACGAACGGCATCTGTGCGGTGTTTATCAGCTGTTGCTTAGCTTCGGGTTCAACCGGGACGCCTCGGGTCCACATTTTGATGGGCTTGCCGTTTTCAACCTCAAGCAGTTCGAAGGTTTGAGTGGTCATTATTTTCGCTCCTATGATTTCTGTTTGGGAGCTCTATAGCGAGCGGCGTGCCAATTTTACGGGCGGACGTTTATTTTTCTACTATCTTACTGATACATAAAGACTTTATACGGATTTAAAGAGATTCAATCACAGCATTGCTATTCAGTAGCGAGTCGAAAAACTATACTGATTTATCGTCACCTATCTTTTTGGATATCACGAAGTGCAGGTCAAAAAAACAGTCGCCATTGGCATTCTAGGGACAAAGCTCGACCGTGCTGGAAAAGGTGAGCAGCGCTGGAACAGATGGCGTCCGACCATCTCGCTTTGCCAGCAGCCTGATCTGGTGATTGATCGCCTTGAACTGATTCACGGGGAAGCGCGCTGGGATACCGATCTCGCCTTGAAGGTAGCGGCTGATATTGTGCAGGTATCGCCAGAGACCGAGGTTCGCCTGCATAGCATGGCCATGCGAAACGCCTGGGACTTCGAGGAGGTTTATGCCGCATTACATGACTTCGCGGCTGACTACCCATTTGACACAGAGCGGGAGGATTATCTTGTTCACATCACTACGGGCACCCATGTTCAACAGATCGTCTGGTTCCTGCTGGCCGAGTCCCGGCATGTCCCTGCCAAGCTGATACAGACGCAGCCAAGTGGTCTGCGGGATGACGTCTCGGCATCGGTAGGTAAACACGTTGTCACCGACCTGGATCTTCAGCGCTACGACCAGATCGCGAAGCGATTCCAAGCTGAGCGCCTGGAAGGCACAGAACTTCTCAAGTCCGGCATTGAAACCCGCAACGCGGCTTTCAACCGTACGATAGAGCAGATCGAACGGGTTGCCGTGCGATCCCGTGCCCCGATTTTTATTAGCGGCCCAACAGGGGCCGGCAAGTCTTTTCTGGCACGGCAGATCTACGAGCTCAAACGGGGACGTCACCAGATCGATGGGCCGTTCGTCGAGGTGAACTGCGCCACGTTGCGCGGTGATACAGCGATGTCGACGTTGTTTGGCCATACGAAAGGCGCGTTCACTGGCGCCCAGCAGGCGCGAGAGGGCTTGCTGCGCTCGGCCCACAAAGGGGTTTTGTTCCTCGACGAGATCGGAGAGTTACCGCTCGATGAGCAAGCGATGCTCCTGAAAGCGATTGAGGAGAAAAAGTTCTTGCCGATGGGTTCTGATAAGGAGGTCGAGTCTGACTTCACCCTGATAGCGGGTACTAATAGAGATCTGCATCAGCGCGTGATTGAAGGGCTGTTTCGCGAAGACCTGTTAGCCAGAATAAATATTTGGACTTTTGTGTTGCCCGGGCTGGCTAACCGAAGCGAAGACATTGAGCCGAACATAGATTTTGAATTGCTGCGATATGCCAGAGATCACGGCCATATGGTTCGCTTCAACATCGAAGCTCGGCGCCGATATCTCTCCTTTGCTACCGATAGGGATGCCACCTGGCCAGGAAACTTCCGACAACTTTCTGCTTCGATCACCCGGATGGCCACACTCGCTGATAGCGGTCGCATCGACATGGCACTTGTGGAGGATGAACTGGAACGGCTGCGCCTGGATTGGCGGATACCGACCGCTTCGGACCCATTGTCCGAGCACCTGGCTGAAGCAGGCCTTGAGATTGATTTGTATGATCGCCTTCAACTGGAGTCGGTCTTGAGGATATGCAGCACCGCAGCTAGCCAGGCTGATGCCGGTCGCAAGCTCTTTGCACACAGCAGATCAGCCAAGGCATCGCCTAACGATTCCGATCGAATTCGAAAATTTCTAGCTCGATTCAACATCACATGGAGCCAAGTCCACGAGCTCGTAGCGCATCGTCATGGGCTAACTTGATACGTTACGTCCGTTACGGCGTCGCCCTACTATAATTATTGCCCCCCTCCCCTAAAGGAATAGGTTTCAATGAGAGCACTCGCTGTCTTACCGCTGTTTTTCTTCCCACTGGTCGCCTTGGCTGACTGCACAGATCAACTGCAAACGTGGGCCAAGACCCTGCGTCCGGATTTGAAACTCGACAGCGAACATGCTGTGTGCAGGATCAATCCGGCGAACTCCAGCCAAGTCCTGGCTGCCCTGCCCTTTGCCGAGAATGTTGATGAGGATGGCCAGGGCGAATATGGCCTGGCCGTGGTTGTGGCCAATGCCTCCAGCGGCAAGATCGTTGCCCATCACTACCAAGCGGCTTCAATCAGTTCAGACGCCGTATATTTTGAAAGTCTCTCGCTGGACACCGCCCGCTATCAGCTTGCACCGCAGATACGCGCGTTTGGTGTGCGAGTGGCTTATCAGGGATCATCCAGGGTCAATCCTTTTAGCAGTACGACTTTGAATCTCTATGTACTCGATGGCCCAGCGTTGCGCCCAGTCATGAACACACTGGAAGTCAGCAGAAGCAACGGTGAGTGGGATGGCTCCTGTACGGGGGATTTCATCCAGACATTGCGTACTGTCTCCATCGGAGATACGAGCAAGAATGGCTTGGCCCGTATTTATGTTAATCAGAAGACAATCAACACTCAAAACCACACCAGGGGTGAGGACTGCGAAAACGTCGTTGGCAAGCCCACCGTGGCCAAGTTCACCTTGGAATACGATGGCAACCAATACAGTGTGCCCGGTGAATTGTCATTTCCGTAAATGGCGGCGTTGATGGCGCGCTTGTTGTTTCTTGGCGGCGCGCTTTGATCATCACACTCACTCCTTCAGCCAGCCAGTGCCGTTACATCGCCAAGAAGAACGCTAGCCGTCCACTTTGCTTGAACAGTTTAGGTAATGATGCTCTGAAGCGCCGCCATCAGAGTGGTACCCGACGTATCTTGCACAGGAAAAAGCTGGTCCACGGCATAGCTAACGCTAGGAAACTCTCCGTAACTGACGGCCGTCTCGCCGGTCATATCGCTAAATAAAACGTTGCCACTGGGGTAAGTCGTCGGCTCTACCATGTAGAGCCCCCAATTGGCACTCAGTGTCACCTCGTCGCTGAACTCATAGAGACAGAAGCCCATCAGGTAGCTGCCGGTATGGGTGGCGAGATAACTCACAATGGTCTGTACGATGTCCAGGGTGACCGTGGTGAACTGTGCTTGCTGCCCGCTTGCTCCATTGTCCGACCGCGTTACCCCTATTTCACTGAGCAGCAAGGGAACGCCAAATTGCTGACCGGGCCAGTTCAGGCTGTTTGTCGTCGCGTTACTGGACCAGCTGTCGTATTGCCTCAACGTCGTGGTCAAGCCCTCCCCGACTTGATAGATATTGACGCTGTTGAAGTACCAGAGGTTGTTATAACCGATGATATCGCCGATGCCGGCCCAGTTGGCCGAGAACGTCGCGCCATCGCCGCCCGTGGTGCCCTCCGGCAGATTAGTGTTGGTCGTCACTCCATTGAGGAAAGCCTGAAACCAGTAGCTCAACGGCGGATTACCCGACGATGGATTGCCCTGGTCTGCGTTCGAGATGGGGCTGGTCAGTAACACGTAGCGATATTTCGCGGTACTGATCTGCAGTTGCAGGTTAACGATCCACCAAATCACCCTGGCCAGGCGTGATCCCGGAGCAACCGCCCCGCTGCTTCCCTGACCGACAAACGTATTGATATCGATCTCGTTGCCAACGGAGAAACTATGGACGGCCGGATGGATATCGCCGCTGACCACCACGCTACTGACAAATTGCTTCAGTGCGCTCTGTATGTCGGACGGCGCGCTGTCGAAGCTGTATGAGGCGTCAGGATCGTTACCGTTCCACGCATAAGTGTCGTCCGACAGGAAATAATTGGATATGGGCACCACAACCTTTACGCCACTTTGATGCGCATAGTCCAGAAAGTTGATATGCGCGGTGCCATACGTTCCGTTCCAGCCACGTGTTGCACCCCAGTCATAGAGGCGAACCAAGTTAAAGCCGAAGCTGCCGATCACTCCGATATCGTTTCGGTAGGCGTTGCCGCTGGTGTCCTGCCCGGTATTCCAAAGCGCCTGGAAACTGTCGTTAAAGAAGTCGGAGTCAGAGAACTGCGCTTGTGCCCCGGCGTTGGAATAGGGGGGAGACCATGTCGTCCATGTCGGGCTGTATACCACTCCAAATACGGTGTCCGAAGTTGCCATTTTCGATCCTTCCTTTCATGGGTGAAAAGCTGCTTCGCCTCAACTGCGCACTACTCAGGCAGGGTAGATCTGATTTTGAATATCCAGAATCCCGGTGAGCTTATCGGCGCCATCAACGTAGCTATAGACCAGCACATCGAGTACCCACTGCCCTGGCGCCGCGGCCGTAATACCCATTTGCTCGGCGCTGCTTGTCATGGCTGAAGCCAGTGCTCCCACAAGACCAGAGGCCTTCCAGTCTGTGTCGACGTTGAACTGAACGGTTGGCACCAATATCAAAGGATTACGGAAGGAAAGACTGCCCGGTATTGTCGGATCGGTCTTTCCATCCACCGATTGCCAGTAAGCGGCGCCGATGCGCATTTGGCGCATCGTCCCCGGCAAGGCCTGGGTCTGGGATGCCACCAGCGTCTCGAAGAAATTACTGAGTGCGCCAGTCAAGTCTGGCCCCGTCATGGGTACGGTTTCGGTATGACTGAGCAACGGAGTGATCCGTGTTGGGAACTTCACCACCGGTGTCTTGTAGATGAACAGTGGGTTTATCTGGGCGCCGGCAATCAAGTTGGCGTTGCGCGAGATTGACGTTCCGCCGCTGGCGTTCTGCAGCAACAGCAGATTGAGCCGGTAGAAGTCGTAATCGAGTTCCAACTGGTCTGAAATCAGCGCCTGCTCTTTTTCCAGCGCAAATGCCAAGCGGGTCCCTGCCTGAGAGGCACTCAGCCAGGCCCCCTGCCCTTCAACCCCATTGCCGGGAGGCACATACTTCAGGCCCGGCCACAGTATCTGGCGATAGACCTTGATCACCGCTGATGCCTCCGTACCCGACAACGTCAGTCTGTAGGTTTGCGGTGCAGTAAAGACTTGAGGATTGTTTTGCCCATCTATTATTTTTTGCGTGCCCGCCGGATCGACAACCAGCCAGTCAGTGTTACCGCTCCCGACGACCGCAGGCTTGATCGTCTGCTCGCCACTGAGTTTGAAGCCATATCCATCGAACTCGGTCGCCAGCGCGGCCGGAACAACCCCATTGTTTAGGTCGACCGTATAGCTTGCATCGGTCACGAAAAGGAAATCGTCAGGGTCTACCGAAAAATCCGTCATCTGCCCGATGCGATCCAGCGTGACGCCGCTGATATGGGCCGGCACCCCGCGGACCAACGTCGACATCAGATAACTGAAAGTCTTTTCAGGCAGGCCTGCGAACAGCTTCATGGCATGCACGCCGCTCCACGCATTCTGGAGCCTGCCCGCCAGGTCTGCGAGCGCGGCTACCGCGTTGGCAGCGGCCGGGCTCGCAGTATCGGCCAAAGTATCCGGCAGTTGCGCAAGGTCAGCCGATATCGCGGGCCAGACCGCCGAAAAAGCCGCCAACACCTCAATGACACTCTCGTACTTAGGCGCGCTCGCATAGTCCAGCGCATCCGCGCTGTCATCGCTGGTCTGATTGAAACGAACTTCCAGCGTCATCTGATCTTGGGCCGCGTACTGCCGCTTCGTGGTGAAGCCGTAGTCCCACTGGGCCAGCACTTTAGCCGGCTCCGGCGTATCGGTTGCGTTGCTCGCAGATTGATCCGAGATGATCGCGGGGCCCGGGTAACCGCGTAAGGGGACCGGGACCTGGATCTGGCCGACATATCCATCAGTGTCGGCGCCGTTGACGATGGGAACGATGAAGTTAAGCCAGGACGAGCTCTTGTACCCCTGGATACCATCCACCGAATGAAGATCGAACTCCAGCTGGCTGACCTGATAGTCGAGATTGAGCACGACCGACTTCTGAATGGCCGGGTCCTTGACCCCGAACAGGGTGGTAATTCGTGAACCGTTGGTGGAAAGCGCACCCTTTGCAGTGGCAATGCTCATTTGTGGGACGTTCTGAATACCACGCGCAGGCGCCGAGCTGTTCAACGTGTAGCTGCCAGGCAGTGTTCCTGCATCAATATCCGCCAGGTTGTCCGAGAACTGATCTTGACCACCGAAATGGGTGGCGATCGCTTCCAGCGTATCTGTAGCGCTCGGCGTGAACGCGTTGCCGTCGATGGTGACCGTACTGCCCACGGCGAAGAAGCCCGTGCGCTCTGAGTTGGCGTTGACCACATCCGCTATCTCGACGTTCATCCATGCCGCCACGTCCGTGATCGTCGCGAGCGAGGCAGGCACCACATAGGACGTCACGTTGATCGCCGTGGACCCCAGGAACAGCGGCTCATCGGTGGCGGCCAGCGTCAACCCGAGAGGTAGATCCCCGGGCTGCTTGACCTTGAAGAACTCGGCAATCGTGCTGAGCGTATCGGAGCCCGTGGTCGTGTAGGTATCAGGGACACCGGCATAGCTCACAGTCAGCCCCGGGCGAATGATGTTCGGGACATAAAAAATGGTCTCCACGAGGAAGCTCTGGGAAACCTGGGCCCGGGCCGCCAGCGGTGCGAACGGTTGGTTCGGATCGGCGACCTCAGCCGTATCATCCGGCGTACGGATGACCCCGGCCACCAGGTTGCCGGAGAGCTGTGGCGCCGTGGTTGGGTCATTGCCAGCCCCGCGGCCCTGAACATCGAGATCGATTTGGACCAACGTCTGCACTGAGTAGGCAGAGCTCAAGGTCGTCAGCAACTGTTGCTTGAGCGTGGCCTGAGCCTCATCAAGCCCCATGCTGTCGGTCCCGAGAATCGGCGCGACGATCCCGGACATGCCGGTCGCGATCCCACCTTTAGCGGCAATCACGTCGGCAATATTGGCGGCGACTTTACTGTCCGAGGACCCCGACACGGCATATGACGGCGACAGCAACAAGTCGATGGCGGCCAGGAACTGCTGGTTCCATTGGTCTGGATCCGCAGCGCGGAAAGCCTGCTGCTTACCGCTCCAGACCAAGCCCTTGTCGCTGGAATAGGTTGGGACTTCAACGGTGTTGTTCCAGGCAACGGTCGAGAGAGGCGTTACGCCGAAGTAGCGGACCCCGGATTTGTTGACCTCGTAGGTGATGCCCACGCCGGACTCTGAGAAATTGACCACCCACAGCGTCTTTCCACCTGTCGACGATGCCGGGTTGGCAGTGGCTGCCAGCTTCAACGAGGGTTTCTTGATCTGCGGGGTGCCCTGGGTCTGTGTCGATGCGGGGCCGGTTGCGATTTTCAGCCCCGGGAAAGCCGTCTCGAAATCAATCGCGAACTGTTGGAGCGATCCCTGGTCGACAGCCGTCAAGCCGGCAAATGGCTGGGCCGGTATATCGGTCCGCGCTGAAACGACATGGGGCGCCCCTGCGAAGGCCGGAGCCAGCAGGGACGGATCGCGGCTCATCGTCAGGGTCACGCCGAGACTTAAGATTGCCTTGGTTTTAGCCGGGGTAACCGCCGCCAGCACGGAACCGGTCAGCGGCGGCGCCAGCAGCGTACGGGCGCTGACCGCAACACCGGACGCCGCCGCGGCAACATCGGCCACACTGATCTGTGTGAGGTTCTGCGCCAATCGGTCGGCGTTGATACGCGCCGTCAGCAAGCCAAAGGTGTCGTTGGCATACGTCTGGTATTGGGTGCCATCAATGGTAATCGTCATGTTGGCGGGCAGAAAACCTGGCAACGAAGCACAAGCCGAAGCAAGGCTGCCGTCATCCAGGTTGTAGCGGGACGCCACGTCATGGAGGGTGTCGCCGCTGAGCGAGGTCATCGCTGGAGCGACAATGGCGGCCCCTGCCGCGATGATCCCGGCGAGCCCGGTTATCTGGGCCATGAAATCGCTGACGCTGAGACCGAATGCCAGCGCCAGCGTGTTGATCGTCGATGTCACGGTCGGCGTTATCGTCCGACCATTGAGATTGATCGCCACCGAAGCGAACAGGCCCGGTACGTCACCATTGTATTGAGTGAGCCCATCCAGGCTCCATCCCGGATATTTGGCGATAATGTCCGAAAGCGTCTCGGCACCCGTTGCGCCATAGATGCTGGCGCTAATACCGATGTTGTTCGCCAGGTACGGAATGGCAAGCAGAGCCGAGTCCAGGAATGGCACCGAGCGGTTCTGATCAAGTACCGAGCCCACGTCGCTGGCATGCGCACCGGCGATATCCGCCAGCGTCTCGCCCTCTGCAATGGAAACAGGCACCGTCTCAATGAACAGAGCGGTATTGACCTCCCAGATGCCGGGCACTTGAGCATTGCCTGCAAGGAACTGGGCTTCAGGCGAACCCGTTGCGCCGGGCGGAGCGCCGAAATCGCTGGCCAGTGACGTCAAGGTGTCGTTGGAGTTGGACAGTACGCTTGAGATTGTGAGCTTCGTGCCCACTGGCCAGATGTCGTCCAGGAACTCATTGGCCCCGGCGACTTCAAGCACTGTGACGACAGCCTCCTGATCACCGCTGTTCTTGCGCACTTGCTCGGTGAAGCTGGCCGCAGCGTCTTCCAGCGTCACGCTGGCCGTTGTCTGGTAGCTGTACTGCCCCGTTGTGTCGGAATAGGTCAGCGTCAGGTTTGCGCTGAGCGGCGCCGTCGAGTTCGGCGTCACCAACCCCGGAACACTGCCAGGGCCATCAACCACCAGTGTGCCGACCTGAAGCCCGATCGCACTGAGGGACAGCCCGGCCGAGCCAACCGTCGCAGAGCGTACGGCTGTGTGAACCATTACATCCTGGGCCACTTTTACTGCGGCGTTGTTGTCTGCCAGCGTGGCCAGGTCGATGGCGCCGTCCAGGCGAGTGACGATGGCTTGGGGCGTATCGCCCGACAGCACCAGATAGTTGCTCGGAACAGCGAGCTGAGTGCCCTGCCCCCACAGCAGATCGGCCCGGGCAGCAGCGTTGTATTGTCCCAGATTGGCGGCCGTCACCGCATAGCCTGTGGAGCTCTGCGACAACGTAAGGTTTAACAACGACCCGATGTTCTTGTAGCCATTGGCCCCCAGCGTCACCGGATCAACGACCAGGCCCTGCGCGCCGGTCAAGAAGACATAGGCGGAGTTCGCCAGGCCGAGGAGACGAACGCGAGCCGTTTCGCCAACGTTTTGCGCATCCGCGACAGTGCCTAGGGTCGTGCTCAGCCAACCGGTCACATCGGGCTGTTGCAGTTGGTAAGAAACGGTTTGATAGGTTGCCAGGGCCCCGCTGGCGCGTATGGCCGCTGCTGTTGACAGCTCGGCACTTGGCGCGCCCCCCAGCATCTGCAGCGGAGAGTTGTCCGGCAGGAACTGAGTCGGCGAAATCGAAACGGTGACCGACAGATTGTTGTCCCCCGATGCCGGAGAAGAGAAACGATAAGCCGTCGTCGCCGAGGGCCATGCCCCGACTGAAACCATCGAATCGGTGTAGCCCAGCGGCTGATCGATGGGGCTTAGAACCGAGCCGTTGGTGCGGTTGCCGAGTACATCCTGGAACGCAAGCGCGACCTCGGACATTGCATTGGGGCTGATGCCTGCATAGGGGTTCAACGCGGGTGGCGGCAACGGAGCGCTTTCGATCGCATGGTTGACCTTCGCAAAGGCAAGCACCGACATGACCTGCTGGTAGTCCCAGGGGGCATCATCGTTCTCAGTCGTGGGGCCGGCGGGCAGCCCCTCATTGCTGGCCTTGAGGGCAGCCGTTTCTGTGATCTGGAAGCCGAGCAGGTTGAAGAGCGTGTTCAGCGCTTGCTGATCGGTTTCCTCTGCTGTATCGACGGGCTGTGGGTTCGCCCGGGTGACGTCGAAACCGACGTGCCCTTGCGGCAAGGTGGCGGTGAGGTTGAGTGTGCCGCCCCCTACGATGATGGATTGGCCCTCCGCCAGGATCTGCGCGTCCTGGTTTGTATCGGCAATCAGTGACAGATCGATCGCCTGGGCAGACGCGATGCTGCCAAAGGTGTCGCCGGCCTGGATGATGTAGTCAGCCTTAGTTGGGATTGTGAGTGTCGCCCCGACCAAGAGCAGGTTAACCGTGTTGAGATTGAGAGCGGCCAGCGCCTCCGGATCGAGGAAGTCATATTCCTGCGAGATGGATGCCAGCGTATCGCCGGGCGCGACGACCTGGACCGGGTTCCCGGAGAACTGAAGATCATTGCCCGGCTGGAGCCAACCAGTCACCTGGGCTTTCTCGGCTGCAATCGCGGCTACCGTCACGCCGGCGCGCTGCGCCAGGCTGAGGAAACTGTCAGTGGCCAGCGCTGCGACCTGGCCGGACGCTCCCGTTACGGTGGTGCCCGGCACCATGGTTCCGACAACGGTCTGGTTCAGCTCCGCCAGCGAGACGGCATCAAGACTGACATAAGAGGCATAGAGCTGCGCCACACTGGCAAGCGTGTCTGAGCTCGTGACCTCGTGGGTCAGCGCCTCGAAAAAGATGTTGTGAGTACCGGCATCTACGTTGTCACCGATCAGCGCCACGTTGTTGAAGGCGTACGCTACCGGGCTACCCGCCACCTGATTGTCGGCGACCACGATGATCTGAATGGTCGCCTGGGTTCCGCCGGTGAAAAGGGTTTGAGGCAGACCCAGCGTTCCGTCGCTCGTCACATAGCGCAAATAGTAACCACCGGATTTGACCACACTGCATTCCCACAGCAATTGCAGGAAGTTGAGCGAATTGGCGGGTTCGAGATCGGCCAGCGGCGTCTCCAACAGGCCGGTGTTGAGCATGCGAATCGGCGTTTTACGCAGCGTCAGTTGTGGTGCGCCATGGCTTTCTGTGCTGAGGTTCGTCTTCAGGATGAAGCTGTCGGTGCGGCTCAGCGTGTCAGAGACCAAAACACCGGTCGTGCTGGACGAGCTCTGATCCGGATAAGCGATATAGAGGGTCGCGGTCTCGCTGTTGGTGGTAAGGAACTCCCACAGTGCCAACAGCCGCTGCATCCCCGCCTGATCCGCTCCGGCGACCATATAGGTGCCATCGGGCGCGTCAGGGATCGTCTGGATATCGATGCTGATCGAGGTCGCATAGCACGTGTTTTCGAGGGCAACGCTCTCGATGCTGCCATCGGACATCGTGGTGCCGGATTTTGGCTGGTACAGCAGCGTGCCGGTCGGACTGGCGGCAAGCGCCGATATCATGGCATCGGGCAGCGTCCACATCGACGGCTGCACCACTTTCTGGCCACTGGGGACGATGGCCGCCGGCACTTGCGGGGTCACCCAGCGATTGATCGTGCCCACCGACTGGCAATCGGCCGTGTAGCTAAACTGCGGCAATGCAATGGCTTGGGAGACGCTGGGCTGGAAAGTAAGCGTCTTGAAGCTATTGATCTGGTCGACTTCTGGCTGGACCAGCGGCATGACGGCAGCGCTGGGGTCAACGGACACCCACGACGCACCTGAGCTGCCGATGTTGATGTCGTATCCAATGGCAACCGCGCCCAGCGGGTACTCCTGACCGATAAGGGCATAGAGCGGGTATGCCACCGTTGCCGATGGGGCTGGCTGCCCAGCGAACTGCGGCGCCGGGGCTCGCAGGCCGCTCATCATGAAACGGCTGGTCATGTTCAGCGCATCGGTGAACATCCCCATGGACGCCAGGTTATTGGTGAGCACCGACAAGCGCATGCCAGGGATAGCAACAACAGACAGGGTCAGCACCTTCGACGTGGCATCGACCATAAAGAGGCCCGTGACCAAGGCGATACGATCCGTCAGCTGTTCGAGGGAAAGGTCGTAGGCCGCGCCAATGCCGCCCAGGGTGTCGGCGGCCGCTATCGAATGGCTCACATTCGGCGCTGTCAGCGACGCCCGGGCGGCCAGAAGCGATGCCATCCCTGAGGCCGTGCTGTCTGCGATCAACTTCGCAGAGACTTTATACTGGCGCTGGATGTTCCCGAAGCTGCTGGCATACGGAATGTTGATGAGCTGGCCGACAGCCAGCGGGGCCGTTGCGACCAGGGTGCCATTCCACTGCTGCAAACTCTGGATCGCCGCCGCCTGGGTTTGGTCATCGGCTGCGAAGAACGCTGCGGCGATGGAGGTCAGTGTATCGCCCGTCGTGGCCGCGTAGGGCAGGATGAAGCTGCTGCTGGTTGGAACCGAGACGGCCGGCAAGTTGACGGTTTGGCCGACATCAAGACCGATTGCGGCGTTGTTGCTGAGCAGTTGGGAGAGTGTGAGGCCTGGATACGCCGCGGCCACCTTGGCGAAGGTGTCCCCATTCTGAACCGTGTAGATCGTGTTATTCGTGGTGGTCTGCGGGATCGAGAGCGTCTGACCGCCGGTAAAGGTCAGGTTCGGATTGGCCGTGGTCAGAGTCGTCGGATCGAAATCAGCGATACGGTCGTACCAGTAAGCGATGATTGAGTTGTAGGTGTCCCCTGCCCGGGTCACCGTGGTCAGATCGCCGAGCACAATTGACTGGCCCGGGTTTATCACGGTCAGGCTCTCGGCGTTTGTCGTCACCAATTGCTCGGCGGTGACGCCGAACTGGGCCGCCAACGAGGTGATGCTGTCGGTTGATTTGGCCGTAAAGGTGATGTCACCGAGAACAAGCGTAACCGCGGTATTGAGGACGTTCTGTGCGGACTGATTACTGGCGGCGACCATATAAGGAGTCACCTGCAGAGGTATCAACAACTCCGTCCCGGCCGGCAGCGGATTAAAGTCGACGCCTGGGTTGGCTGCTTTGAGCGTGCCCGGGTCGATGCCGAAATCTGCGGCGACCGATGCCCCGCTTTCACCGGCAATGACGGTGTGCAGGATGCGCATCGCCGGGATCGTGAGCGCGGCCCCCGCCGGTAGGTTGTCGAAGTCCACGCTGGGATTGGCGGCCTGTAGATCGGCCGGAGAGACGCCGAAACATGCACTGAGCCCGGCCAGGGTATCGCCGCTCTGGCTGGTGTACGTGACCGTAGTCGTGGGGATGAAAATCGTCTGGCCGACAGTCGGGTCAACGCTCTGGTAGTTCGGATTGATCGCCCTGAGATCCGCTTCGCTCACGCCGAATAAGTGGGCAATCGAGGCAAGTGTATCGCCAGTACGTACCGTGTAGTTATTGGTAAAGCTGTTGGCGATCGAGGTCAGCGAAGCCGCTGCGGTCTGGCCTTCGTCAAGTTGCAGGTCGAGATCGGCCAGCAGGCTCTTGGCCTGTTGCATCAGCCCCTTGGTCAGCATCTGAAAGTAGTAGCGGAATATGAGGGTTGCCATGGATTCCGGCGTTTCCATCAACTCCTCGGCCTGCAGGGTTGAGCCCGTATTACGGGCGGCGAACTGGGCGGCCAGGTCGGCAAAGTACTGTTGGATCGTCTGTTCGTAGTCGCCTTCCGGCACGCGGTCAGACAAGAAGTTTATGGAAAAATCAGGCGTAGACATCGTCAGTTCGGGAATCATGGCCATCAAGGCCATGGGGATCTCTGTGCCGGGATCCGTTGTCGGCCGGGCCGCGACCGCAAACTGGATGTTGTTGCTGGTGAACAACGTCTCCAATGCGCTGTAGGTGAAGATCGTGGACGCCACATCGCTCAAGGACAACGCGTCAAGAATTTCATCGATCAACGCAGCCGAAAGCGTTTCCTGAGTGTGACCGATAGCATCGGTGATCCAGTCGGTGACAAATGTCAGGAACTGGTTGGTACCAGCGGCGGGATCCGTCGACGTCTCCATGCCCAGCAGCAGGGCAAGTACCGGGTTCATGCTGGTACCAGGAAAGCTCGGGGCACCCGGGAAACTGAAGTCGCTGGGCAACGCCTGGGAGATCAATGGAATCGCCGTCAGGTTGACCGTAGTCGTCGCAGCCAGGTTGAGTGCGGACCGGCGCAGCAGCACACCACGCTTTTGCAGGCTGCGAGCGGCTCGGCTGCGCAGCTTTGCGTAGGGCCGCTGGCGCAGCACCGGGGCCTGGGTCCGGTAAGACCCCCGCAGGATGCTCTGAGGGTTTGAATTCGAGGCAATGAGCCAGGGGGTGGTGGAGTCTGAGCCTATGGTGAAGCTCTCGGTGATGGTTGCCGAGAAGGAGAAACGAATGCGGATGAAGACGATCTTGATCGAGACACTGACGCGCACCCCTGCACTGATCTCAAGCAGGATGGCCTTGTAGCTCTGCATGTCCAGAGAAACCGAGGCATAGACTGTGAGATTGACGCTGGCCTGGATGATTCCGAAGTCGACGGTCGCGTAGACAATACCGACCACCGCCACGGTCCCGCGTAGATGCAGGTAACGTTCCGGCGACAGGTTGGCCGAAGTGGGATTGAACCAGGCAAGTACCCCCTGAACCTGTCCACCGACAGTGATGCTTATACCTCCGGACAGGATGCCCAGTGAGATGGTTTTTCCGACGCCGACCTGGAGTGCCAGACCGAACTCGAGAACAGGAGAGAAATTGCCGTTAGAGATGACGGGGACATTGGTCGAGGTCGTCCCGTTGAGAACCGCAAAGTAAAAGCCGCCATAGCCAATGAACGGGAAAACCTGGACCGAACCGGATCTGGAAAAGTCAGTAAGACTTGGCGGAAAGCCGACGTCCACACGGAAGTTGCCGTTGGTATAGATGTCCAGCGTGATGATTGGCAATGTGATCGACACTTCGCCCAACTCGATGTGTCGCATGGCATCGGGCAGCGTCAACTCGATATGGTAGACACCGATGGTGTCGCTGATCTTGCGGTACAGAATTTCGAAGCGAAGGCCCGCCAAAGAGCCTGCCCGGCTGCCGGAAAGCTGGATCAGCAGGCCGTAGAGATTGGGGTCGTTGAAGACGACGCTGAGCTGTACCGTGGACATCGCGGTGAAACGGGTTCCGATCAGCCAGTTAGAGCCCGCGTCATAGGAAAGCCCCGGTAACTGTGTGGCCGGATTCTGCTGTGGGTTGCCCGTTGGTACCAGCGCTTTTTCAAGGGCCTTGATGACACCATCCATCGTCGCCGGTGGTGTCTCTCGCAGGGCCATGCGCTGACCCAGGCCAAGGTATTCAAGATCGAAACTTTGGGTGCCGGAGCCAGGCACAACGGGCGGTGCCTGGTTCAGCGGATCCCAACTGAGTGGCGCGGCGCCGTTCTGGCCGTAATCCTGCCCCAGGAAATTCCCGCTGAGCTGGAGGTCGAACTTCGATTTGCCGTACTGCTTGCTGTACTTCAGGACAAATTTAGTGAGTTTCATGAAGCCCAGATCGACGCCCAGATCCATGTCGACTTCAATGTTCTTGGTCTGGAGATAGACTTTGACTGTCAGGTTCGGTAAGCCAATTTTTTCCAGCACGTCCCAAGGCGAAGAGAGCGAGATGTTCCGACCCGGGTCGGCGAACTCCAGCAGGAAACTGAACAGGTCGCCGACGGTGCTGTTGTTCAGACTCACCGCCACATAGGTATTGGCGGCTACCTGGTTGTCTTTGTGATAGGTGACCGACAGGCTCTTATAACTGAAGATAATGTCGCTGGTGGTCGGATCAAAGAGGTAGGCCACGCCCAGGATCATGCCATTGATGTCGACGGTGCCCCGAACATAACCGGAATACTGGGCCGGAGCAGTGGAACTCATGCGGCTGGATCGCAGCATGAATTCAGCCGCGATCGATATCGGCAAAATGTCCAGTTTCCACATGACCTGGACGTTGACCATGTAGGTATTGTTGCTGGTGTCGAACTGGCACTGAAGGTAGTTGATGGTGATGTCCGGTACGGCGTCAGCGATCCAGGGCAGGAGCTGACGCGCGATATCGGCGATCTTCATCGGTGTGTTCGGCGACATCGTACCGGTTAACACCCACCCCGCTGAACCGGAGCTGTTATAAGCCGTCGCGTAAAACTCAGAGCCTAGAAACACAAATGAAGTCGAGAGTTGAGCCGTTGTGATCGCTGCCGATTTATTGATAGTCAGGCCGAGACTGTCGATCTCGATGAGTTTAATTCCGCTACCGAGATTGATTGACCAGTCACCTTGGGTAAAGAGTGCTTGGCCAGTAAAGGAATAGTATCCGTTGTTGACATCTACGGTGGCGCTCAGCGTGTCGAACACACAGCCGCTTTGTGGGATGCCCGTTATATCGACAACGGAAAGCAGGTCAGAAACGTCGATAGCGTTGTTGTTGTAGAACCGACCGATCAGTGAGGGAACAGAGACGCCTGCATAGAAGCTGAGGGTCTGGTTACCGAAGAAATGAAAATTGCCCCCGACACTGATACTCAAGCTCAACACATTGCTGAGCACCATAGAGAACGAGAACTCGATGCTATCCAGGTTCGCCGCATTAAGGGGCAGTAGCGAGACCGACGTGTCTTCGACCACTTTTGTAGTCATCACGGACGATGTGGCGCCGCCATAGGCCAGCGACAACGCTATACGGGTAACGTTGAGGGCACTTCCAAGGGGAAAACGCGGTGGGACATAAGCGGCAAGCTGCGTACCGACGAACAGCGCAGCGAGGCTCGAAAGGTCCGGGATATTGAGCTTCCAGCCATCTGCGGTGCTGAAAACCGGGCCGGTCCCCTCATTGACAGGCAAGACGCTCGACATCGGGACGGCACTGACTGCCAATTGTCCGGCGGGGATCTCACCGACCAATTGACCCGCGCCACCGGAAGACGAACTCGTCAGCGAGAGTTGTGCCTTGAAGGTGAGCAACCCGGCCTGTGGCGCGGTGATAGCTAGCTTGTTTGAGAGCGAGAAAACAGGGCATGTGGTGCTGGGGTTAGCCCAGCTTGTGATTGCACCGGCCACCGGTGAAATGGAACCGCTCCAGAGCTTGGCATAGGTCTTGGGAGGAACGGGCACACCTGAAAAGGTCAGCGTACTGCCCGATGCTGCTGACGCCGCAGTCAGGCTGGCCCCCGTGAAATCATATTGACCTGGAACGTCGTTGGCGATCTTGGCAAACGCGATACCCAGCACCTGCCCGTCACCCAAAGTGACCGCGAGAGACAGTTCGGCCACTCCATCGCTATCGACACTGAACACGGCGGTGGCAGCCGGCTTTGTGAAGCCCATGAAGGTGCCGGTCAACGTGCCGACGAGTGTGATGACCGTGCCCGGCGGCGTTGCGCTTGTGAGCGCCATTTCGAGGCTGGCGCTTGGAAACAGCGTGGCATCACTGAGCAGCGCGGTAAGAGGTGCCGATCCCAGTTGATTGTCGGCCGGCAGGGCCAGGTTCGTGTTCGAAGCGTTCAGATAGTCATTGGTGTGGAGGCTGGTCCAAAGATCCTGGATGTTCATTTCTTGGCTCCCTGCCTTCTGGTCTCGTGTTGCGGCGCAATCAGCACCGTATTTCCGTGTGCGGTGGCCTTGAGGCGGCTGACAGCATTTTTACCTGTACCCGTGTTACCGCCCGCGCCGTTTTTCAGATACGAGGCGTACCAGCCCAGCGCGCCGCTGGTTTGGGCGTCCGGATTGCCGAACATCAGCATGTTGATCTGCCCGTTCGGCGGGAAACTGAGGCTCAAGAACTTCAACGCGATGTCTTTGAGCTGAAGAATGTAGGTCGGTGGCTGAACCAGGAACGAAACATCGCCGAACGCCAGCTTGAGCACGCCTTGCAGCGAGATCGCGCGATCACCTCCGCTGACGCCTGGCATGCTGAGGCCTACATAGTTGGTTACACCGTTCATATTGGGCGCCCATCCCAACATCAGCGATGCGGTAAAGCCCGCCTGCGCAGCGAGAGCGCCCAGAGACCCGAGATCGAGTTCGAATTCCAGGCCGAACCATGGTGCTGTGAGCATGCTTCCCTGAATCGGAGAATCTACAGGCATGAAGCCCATCGAGTCCGGGGTTGTCTGCCCTGTGCCCTGCACCAAGCCCGTTAGCTTCATCGGGAAGTGGGCGGCCAGACTGAGTACTCGGACCTGGCTGGCGCCCTGGTCGAGCAAAATCTTTGTGGCATCAAACACAAACGTCCGATAAGTGGGCGATGCTTGATCGAAGGTCATGTCGATCGACAACGCCGAATAGGCCAGGCCGCTCCCTATTCCGCCGATATCGATGACAGCTTGCTCGGGACCATAGGAAAAAAGATCGAACCCGGTCTGCGGCAGGAACGAAACCGAACCGCTCAGTTGGAAAAGCGAATTAACCGTGGTGTCGCCTGGATCGTCCTCACCGCTGGTAACCGTGATGAAGGACGCGGTCTGAATGTTGACCATGTAGAGCGTACTGCTCGACATGCTGTAGGACGTGGGGCCATTGCTGGTAAAGGAGTAGGCCCCTACCCCACCGCTCTTCTGATAAGTGCCGTAGAGCACCAGATTGTTGTCGGACGCGTTCTCCTGCGTTGATTGTTCGCCGAACAATTCATTAATCATCAGTTCGATCGAACTGGAAAAGGAAATGATTTCTGAGTTGGCGATCCCGACCTTCAGTGACAGCACCTTGTAGTCATATGGCTGAGTGCTGGTCAAAGGTTCAAGCGAGTTATAGTCGATAAGGCCGAACGCCGAGCTCGCTGTCGTCACGTACTCGGCGGCACCGGTGACGACCGGGGTGACGGTGATGCCTAAATGGTGGGCCTGGAACTTCGACGCGTCGATACCGGCGGCAAGTCCCTCCAACTGCGGCGGCAGTCCGGAAAGGGGGACTTCCCCATTCAACACAAGTATGCCGTTCCAGTTGGCGCTCAGCATCACAGTATTGACGAAGTAGCTGAGGTCGGTATCGCCTGCTTTCAGCCGGCTTGTTGCGTCATCGAAAATGTCGGAGATGATCTTTTGAGTCGCAGCCGTTGAAGTATTGAAGGCGTCGCCCTCAGTCCATTGAGCGGTGTCTGCGACGATCTGTACCAACTGCTTATTGCAGAATTTAAAAATGACGATTGAGTTGTGATCCGCCCAGCGCCATGGGGACAAGTCAAACTCCCAATCAGCGACGAAGAGACTGAAGTCGCCGGTATAAGAACGGATTGTCTGGGCCCAGGTATCGTACTGAGTTGTCGTCAGGACACTCTGCAGCGAAATGTTCAGCGCGGCTTCATCTGGCCACATACCAGAACCGGGGCTGACGCCAACAACCAAGGGGGCGATCGCCGTCGTTACACTCGCATCCGTGATGACATTTTTCAGGGTCAGGTAGCGTTCCTGCGTCAGTACATATGGGAAGCTGCCACAGGCCGCAAAGCGATCGCCAGAGGACATGATCAGCGCCAACTGGTTTGTTTGTAGCGCGTCCTTCAATGTGCCATCGACAGCGCTGAGAACGACTGTGTCGCTGCGATACATCGGCACGACTGAAGGAGAGTTACCCAGGGTCAGGTGAGCCCAGCCCAATTCGTTTCCGGCCTGGTTGAACTCAAGCAGCAGACCTTGGGGGGTTGTGCCGAACGGCGGTGAGGGCAGCGTTGCGGCGGATGCAGTGAGACGACTCGCGCTGAGATTGACCGCCTGCTGGATCAGCGCCTTGCGCTTGGGGGCCCAGGCCTGCATTTCGAACTGCGAGATGTCATCGGTGGTCAGGCCGACGCCGACCGTCACACCGGCGTAAGGCAATAACGGATAGCCATCCAGCCCATCTCCAAACGCATCTGAGCGCAGCGCTGAAGGTGGGAGTACTCCGAGTTCCACCGGCAGATAGTTCAAGAACGGAGAGGACGCGTCCCCCGGCCCATTGTGCAGGACCGAACTGTCGGGTTGCGCGAAATAGGCCGAGCCATCGTTTACGGACAGGTAGGCCCATGAAGTCCGGCCTGCGCCAGTGAGCGGCCCATAGACGCGCTTCGTGTCACTGGCTCCGGTGCCGGTGGCGGCTCTGAGCGTCGCAGAAAACGCCGGTTGATCCGGAACGAAACTCAGCGTCGCTGACGCATTGATACCAAGATACTCCACCGCTGATAAGCCACACATCAGCGTTGAACTGAGATCGGGGGCGGAACCGGGCAGCGACGTCTTCCTGGTCCCGGGCAGCGATACTGTAAAATCCCCGCAGGGCGTCATGGCAACAGTCTTGTTGCCTGGCAGAACGACAGGGTTGCCGCTGGCGTCAACGGCAAGAAGCCGCTCAGTGAATACCAGCGAGGCATTGGCTGCGGGTGCAAGATTGACCGTTTCGCCAACGGCTGTACGGTAGGTTGAGGCCAGTGGCGACTGATTGGCGATAAACCCTGCGAAACTACGCAGATGGTCAAGCGGAGCCAAGGGGTCGAGCGTCATGTCCAGCGAAAGGCCAGAAGTGCCGAAAACCAGAAACCGGTGGCTCGCGCTCTGAGCGTAACCGCCGCCAACCGGCGCGGTGTAGGAACGCAGACCGACATCCAACTGTTCGGCTGCGGCCTCTGTGACGGACACCGAGAACTGGAAACAACCAGAGATGGTATTGGGACCAAGCACATTGATAGCGCCGCCACTCAGCCAGGGCAGTTGATAAGGCTGGCGAGAGCCGAACGGCGTTACTGACCAGCTATTGCCGTTTCCGGAGATGGACAAGCTCAATCCATCTTCGGAAACGGCAAGAATGGAACCACTGTCGATATTGATGGATAAATTGGCACCCTGGATCAGCGCCGACCGGATTACGACAGCCTGCGCGTTGGAGCGGGTCGCATAGACAACCGTTCCACTTAACCCGGCCGCAGGATTTTCAATGTCTTGAAACCACGCGGCGAACGCGCCCGCTCTGGCGCTGTTGGCGAAATAGACTTGAGCGGCTGAAACAAAATTGTCTATTTGAGCCGGTATCAGTCCAGGCACAACGACGAACCAGCCCCCTGAAGAGATGGCATCGGACAAGCTCAAAGTTTGAGGCCCCGTCACACCCGCCGGCAGCAGGTATGCCATCCGCACGCTATCACCCGGCGATAAGGTGTCTGGCACATATAAGCTGGTCTGCGACGGATATTGACAAAGGGCTGACATTGTCTTGCCTCGTAATATAGCTATTGTTGTGACTGATCCCAACGGATAGTGCCGTCGCTTTGTATAATGCCAGTGCCATAAAGCTCGTGATTTTTGTCGTAAACCGTTACGGCCTGACCGCCGAAAACTTCTTGATAGCAATACACCGTAATGTCACCGTTCCCATCTACCTGCATGGTAAATGGATCATTCGCGACGGTATCTGGCACAAATTCGATAAAAGCGTCGCCCAAAGCACTTCCGAGTTTTATGTTGTAATATTCCCAGATACGACTCAGCAGACTGCCTACAGGCAAAGCAAGGGCAACCTTGCCAGACGGCCCCTGATAATAATAGGCCGACTGAAAAGTGGTCAGGAACGGAGTGTACGTTGTTTTGATAGCATAAGCGTCATATTGTGGGGCATCGAATTCGACGTACCAGTTTTTACTGTCGTCAGTATATATATTGGTTACAGTCGCGTATTTGTCTGATGTCGCTGTAAACAACCTGGAAACTTCTACGATCGGCGGATCCCCTCCTGTTGCCAGATCGGTGGAAGCTGCTCCAGTTGCGCCCTGAATACATTGTTCAGGGATAATGAAGTCTGTGTCCGCGTACAGTCGAGGTGCCAGAAAAATAAAAACAATGGCTGATAATACTAGGTAGCGGTTCATTTGAATGTCACCCCCCAGTATATCGCCATATGATCGGATACATTCTGCCGCCAACCGAGCCCGGACAGGCTGTTGGTGGTGAAGTAACAAGTGGCATCACCCGTCAGGGAGACGCCGGTTATTACGAGGTGATCATAAGGACTGGAAGGAGCCCCCTTGGTGGTCAGGCTGGTCGGATCATTATCCGGGCAAGCCTCCGGAGCGGTTGTTGGGTTCGCTACTGGATCCACCCATTTAAAGCCTGTCTGATAGACGTTTTTCTTGTTGGTCACCGCGAGATTCCAGTCGCCGCCGATTATCACTGGAAAGCCTTTGGGCGGAACCGTTATTGTTCCGTAGGTCGTTGTGGTAAGGCTCTTGAAAAACGCACCCGCTGCCGTGGCTTCGTCCTGACGTGGTTTCACCGTCTTACCGAAAACAGAATGGATGTTAGCAAACCATGCATATTTATCTGCCTTACCCGTCACCTTTACTTTTGTGAGTATCGCGTAGGGAGGGCGACTGAAAGAAGCGCTTGACGCATTGATGTAGGCGATTACTGTTATTTTGCTGGATTTATAAACATAGCAGTAAGCCTCCTTGTAAGAGCTTGCCCCCTTCATCACCGAGCAATCTTGCTGAATGCCGGTACCCAGGCCAGTACAGGGTACGGACGTTTGCATTGTCTCTTGTAAAAATAATATATCCACTGTGGCCATTAGCACTTTTATTTGGTCACATTTGCTCTTTGTGGTCGCCGTCGTTCCCCACCCAAGATGCAACGCATTCAAGGAGCCGACCGTCAGATCAGCTGCACGTGCGTTGGCGATCAAGAAAAGCGCAACAACCCAGGCCGAGAGGAAAACGCTCATCTGCCGAAGCATAATTCCACCCCTTTCAGGTGATGTTTATAGAGTCGCCCTTGAGAAGTGGCGCGTCATACTGATCCCCAGCTTTACCCGAATAGATCGGAGGCTGTGCCGAATTGCTCGGAAGAAAGATAAAGTTGGCTTGATAGTACTTGGTGGTCGCCGCGGCGCTGGGCGCGCCAGTGTTCTGAAGTCGTCGGTTCATGCCGAGGTTCAAGTCGGAATTTATATTGTTGCTGTTTCTGTATTGGGTCGATGTCGGGTCGGCATATTCTGCAACCAGGTTTTTGATCGTGGTCCCTAATGGAACGGACATCGGATTGCCGTTCAGAAGCACTGTAATTTCGGGAACCAGCATGACCCTGCTGGTAAAGCTGATGCTTACAATCGGGTTTCCGCTTGCCTGCTTGCCGCAGCCGGTCCCGCCATTGAGAATGTCGGTAGTGGCGGCTTCGAGATCGGCAAATGTGTCGGCTCCGATTAACCACGAGCTGAGCTGTTGCTGCGGGCCGCTATTATCCAGTGAGGCGGAACCGGTGATTATCGTCGGGAGAATCACTCTGAGATGGCGCCGGGCATTGCCCCCAAGGCACAGATCGAGCGGCCCCGCGGCCAGTATCGGGCAGGTCGACGCTGGATTGGTCCCGTATCCCGGAGCGAAGGCGCCAGCAAAAGCATCCAGCGCGAGAGAAATATCAGGTCTTTGAACCACGCGAAGCCGGCTGGTACCGGTGTTGGCGAAGGCATTGAATCCATAGCCAGGCCCGCCGGGTGGGTCGCAGTATTGGTAACCTGCCCATTCAACTCGCAAGTTCATTCCTGGGGCAAGGTCGACGAGTTGATTGACCGGATCGAAACTATAGAGGTACGGGAGAACCTCGTCGATCCGAAGAGGCATGGATAACGCAACACGATTGAGTAGCGTCACAGCTGCGCCGGGTAGAAGTCCGCCACTTGTCGATGAGCCAGGCACTTCGAGTGCTTCAACCTGCTGGCGAAACTGTTTGAAAGCCGCAAGCATTTGGGTCCGAATCGTTGGATCCTGGCTATATACCGACGCAGCGGTCACGCTGATCAATGCAAGAAACGTCGTACTCGAGTAACTCGATTGCACAAACGAGAGTGTGAACACCGAGTTCTGGGAACTGGTGATGCCCGGTGTTGCCACCGTTGTATTGGGCGCACACACCGAGATGACGTAGATCAACAGTGGCTTGGTATAATCCGGCGTCCCCACCGTTATAGGTGGAATCAGAAACGGCCCCTCGATTCCACTGGATACAGTCGGGGGCAGCGCGTTCGAAAAACTATAAGAGCTGGTAGCCATTCGCGTACCTTTCCCTGCTCAACTGCTGATATTAGTGATGAGATATTGAGCTGTTGGACTCAGCGTCCCGGCATTGATGCTGCTACATTGTGCCGTGAGGGTATCGCTGGTGACCGATACGTTTACCGTCAAGGCAGCCCCCTGTTTTCGTTCCCAGGAGACAACTAGCGATCCACCATTGGCGGGCAAGAAGGAAATACTTCCGCCAACAGCAGAGAAGGCATTGACTGCCGCATTGAAGTAAGTAAGCGCACCTGCGGGAGCGAGAATCGTGTTCGGCAGGGGGATGCCGTTCCCATCCTGAGGAACCCAGCTTCCATAAGTCAGCACTCCAACCGTCAGCGTTAAAGCGGTGTCACTTGAATTCTGAATTGCAACTTGAACGACATAGACATCGTTCGCTTGCTCAGCCAGCATGAGACTGACCCTCCCCGTAGCGCAGAAAGGGCTGACACTTCGGTGCCAGCCCTTTCTTGTTCAGAGACGATCAGTAGTCGCCGTTCTTGACTGAGGCTACGAACTTAGTGCTCGTACTCGCATTGGTGATGATCACTTGCTGAGTGGGGTTGTTGGTTTGGGCGTTGATAATCTGGTAAGTGACAGCCAGGTCGGTCGCCGTGTTGTTCACACTGCCGGAGACCGGGGAGCCCGACGGCCAACTCCAGACCGGAGTGATGCTGCCCCCAGCGGCAGGTGTCAGTAGGATCTGACCTCCGAGCGCCGTCAGGGTGTTAGATACACCGTTAACGTAGGATTGCTGGGTCGTTGCTTCAATCACTGTGCCGGGAACCGGTGCCGACGCCCACTCTCCACCCGTCAGAAGGCCGTAGTTGACAGTAATATCAGCACCGCTTGCATTGAAGATTTCGATGGTAAGGGAACGTACGAATGTGCTCATCCTTGGCCTTCCATTTGGTAGTTTAGCTGCATGTCATATGCGAATCTGAGGCTAGTAAACAGGGGCATATTGCGCAAGCTAATCCAAAGAAATTTTTAGGCTCGTTCAGCCCCCCTATATAGCGTGCCCAGTGAACGGTCATTTCAGTGATTGGATTTTCTTGCTCCGCCAGATTTGGGCGTCGCGAAATGCTGCAGTAAAGCGACTGTAGCTATCAGATAGGTGCCGACTGTAGCTAACGCCATCTAAGCCCTTCAATTACCGTCATGGCTCAACCCCAAGGAGTGATGTCCATGCCGGATGCCGCCAATCTTTATCTGTTCGTGATCGCCGCCCTGCTTCTGCTGATCGTTCCGGGCCCGAACATGGCTTTTGTCACCAGCCATGCCTTGGCCCACGGTTGGCGTGGAGGTTTCGCTGCCGCCCTCGGCATTTCCTTCTCGGACCTGCTGATGACGCTCATGGTCAGCGCCGGTATTGGCGCCCTGGTAATGAGCTGGGCACCGGCGTTCGAGTTGCTGCGTCTGGCCGGGGCCGCTTATCTGCTATGGCTTGCCTGGCAAGCGCTGAGAACACCCGCGCTGCCCACGGCCACTCAACCTCAGATGACGTCCTTTTGGAGAATCTTCGGCCGAGGTGCCCTAAACAGCCTGTTGAATCCCAAGGCGCTTCTTTTCTTCATGGTGTTCCTGCCTCAGTTCGTCACTGTAAAGGCCGGCAACGTCAGTCTCCAACTGGTATTCCTTGGCGTGTTGCTGGCGCTGATTGCACTCATCTTCCATAGCGTACTTGGAGTCTGTGCCGGTCAACTGAGAGGAAAACTGGCAGGCGGCGGAATCTCGAAGCGTCTGGGGACGTACGGCTTTGCCACAGTCATGACAGCGTTGGCGGCGCGCTTGTTGTTTCTTGACCGCCCGCTTTGATCATGGGAACACTCCGCAGCCCGTTGTTCTATCCTCTAGTCCAACGCCCTCCGGAGCCAGATCATGCCAGCCGCCGAATCCACCCTCCTCCAAAGCTGGCACCACAACGCCCAGTCCTGGATCGAAGCCATCCGCACGGGCGCCATCGAAAGCCGCCGGACGGTCACGGACCAGGCAATCCTGCTGGCGGTGCTAAGTCGCCAGCCCGAGCGCGTACTCGATCTGGGCTGCGGTGAAGGCTGGTTACTGCGGGCCCTGACTGATCGTTCCATCGAGGCGGTCGGCGTGGATGGTGATGCGACGCTTGTAGATGCGGCGCGGGCAGCGGGCTCCTCGCCGGTGCATTTGGCGAGCTATGAAGCGTTGGTGGAAACGCAGGTGGATATCGGCAACGGCTACAACCTGATCTGTGCCAATTTCGCCCTGTTGCATCAGGACATCATCCCCTTGCTCGCCGCCATGAACGCCCTGCTCGCCCCAGGCGGCGCGCTGGTGATCCAGACGCTGCATCCATGGACCGTGGCAGCAGGTGATTATCAGGACGGTTGGCGGGAGGAGACCTTCGCCGGGTTCGCCGGTCAGTGGCACTCCATGCCTTGGTACTTTCGCACCTTGTCCAGTTGGCTCAATGCCTTGGACATGGCCGGTTTTCATCTGGTCGGCCTGCAGGAACCGCAACACCCGCAGAGTCCCGTGCCGCAATCGCTGCTGTTGGTGGCTGAACCGACAAAGTGCCTCAGGTCCGAAACTGAGCAACCGCCTCACGCAACTCATGCTCCAGGTTCGCCAGATCACCACACGCCAGCAACACTTGCTGATTAACCCCCGCGCAGTGCTCGGCTTCGTTTCGCACCTGCATGACATTGCGGCTCACCTCCTCGGCCACAACGCTCTGCTGTTGCGCACTGGCGGCGTTCTGCTGGTTCATCTGCTCGATTGTCGACACCGCTCCGGCAATTCCGCCCAGCGCAGTGCTTACCTGATCGGCAAGCGACACCGTGTCCGCCATCAAACGCCCGCACCCCTGGATCTGCTCGACGCTGTGCCGGGAGAGATGCTGTAAACCGGCGATCAGCGTCTCAATCGTGTGAGTCGACTCCTGGGTACGCCGCGCCAGCGCCCGCACCTCATCGGCGACCACGGCAAAACCACGTCCCTGGTCCCCCGCCCGAGCGGCTTCGATGGCAGCATTGAGTGCAAGCAGGTTGGTCTGCTCGGCGACCGAGGTAATCACATCGACAACGCTACCGATGCTCTCGACCTGCTGCTGCAAGGAGTGGATGGCTTGCTCGGAACGCACCATCTCTGCCGCTAAGCGATCGATTTGCTCACTGGCGCGTTGCACGATCTGCTCACCACGGCGCGCCTGGTGATCAGCCTCGTCGGCAGCTTTCGAGGCCTGCTCGGCATTCTGCGCCACTTGCTGAACAGTGAGGGTCATCTGTTGCATGGCGGTGGCCGCGTGCTCTGTTTCGATCTTCTGGCGTTGGGCAGCGCCATGACTCTGCGTACTGAATGCGCTCAGGGTCGCGGTCGTTTGCCCAAGGCCGGTAACGCTCAATCCGATGCGCGCTACCAACTGGCGCAGATTGGCCGTCATCTCCCCCACCGCCACCATCAACTGCCCCAACTCGTCCCGCCGTGCCGTCGTACTTTGGGCCGCTGCGCTCAGGTCGCCATGGGCAATACGCCGGGCGGTCTGCAACGCTTCGCGCAGAGGCACAACGATCAGATGCCGGATAATCAAAGAGGCCAACAACGCCAGGACGACGATCACCACGGCCCCCACTGCCTGCAGACGCATGACGGAATGGCCTCGTTCGCCCATCTGTACCTGCCTGTCGGCGGCAGCCTGTTCGACCTGACTCAGTACGGTTTGCGCCTGGACGTCCATCTGCACGGCAGTCTGCTTGCTTAATGAACGGCTATCGCGATAGCGGGCAAACGCCTTGCGGTATTCGACCAAAGCCGCCTTGGCCGCCGCCAGGGACGCTTCAGAGTTCTCATCCACCCGGCCCTGAAGCAGCTCCAGGGCGTTGCTCATTTCCTCCACCAACTCGTCCCAGCGTTGGAGAGCGGCAGGCTGCCCCTCGCCCACATAAAGGAACTCGTTATTGCGAGCGACCAACAGCTTTCGCTGCAGTGCCGAGGCCTGTTCCGCCAGACTCAGTGGATCACCCTCCTGGGCCTGGCCACTGCTCAATACATCGCGTACCTGGTCGTACATATCCAGTTCGACCGTCTCGAACTGCAGGCGGGCCTGCTCGGCCTGTTCCTGCATATGACGCAACGCCTGCGCTGCCAGACGTTGGTGATCGACAAAATGGACGAACTGGCCTTGGTAATCGTCGATGGATTGCCGCATGGCGGCCAGCAAGGGTACATCGTCCGCGGATGCCTGGGCCTTTACCTCGTGGAGCCGAGCGCCGAGTGCGCCTATCAGCGCCTTGACCTCTTGCATCGCCAAGGGCTGGGGATCGAGTGCATAGGTTTTCTCGGCGTTGCGCATCTGCAGCGTCAGGTGATTGATCTCCACCATGGCGCTGACCTGGCGGCTGTGTTCAAGCAAGCTGGCGGTTGCATATAAGCCCTGGGCAATCGCGGCCACCGCGAGCAAGGACACCAGGCCGAAACCGAGCAGCAGTTTTTGCCCCACCGAAGAGTCGGCGAGCAGTCGGGCAGATTTCTTCAGCATTATTCTTATCCTTATGCCTGAAGCGAATTCAGCAGCAGTGTCGGCCTGCCCAGGCCAGGCAAGCCGCATTGGCTTGCCTGGCCAGAATCCATGGTTGTCAGCGCGCCGCGAGTCAGCCCTCCCCGACCGGCTGCAACGCGCTGGCAACCTCAGGCTTTTTTGCGAACAACCGTTTCGGCAACAGGAAGTACGCCAACGCAGGCAGAAGGATCAGGGCGCCGAGCATGTTCACCAGGAACATGAAGGCCAGCAGGATGCCCATGTCGGCCTGGAACTTGATTGGCGAGAAAGCCCAGGTCGCCACGGCGATGGCCAGGCTGATGCCAGTCAGTAGAACCACCTTGCCGGTGAACAACAGCGCGCGGTAATAGGCTTCGGACAGCGAGGCCCCGGCGCGCATGTGCGTCAGGATCACGCTCAGCACGTAGAGCGCATAATCGACGCCGATGCCCACCCCAAGGGCGATCACTGGCAAGGTCGCCACCTTGACGCCCATGCCCAGGCCGACCATCAGCGCCTCGCAGAGGATCGAGGTGAGCATCAGCGGCAGTACCGCCGCGAGCACCGCACGCCAGGAACGGAAGGTCACCCAGCAGAGCAGGATCACCGCCCCGTAGACCCAGAACAGCATCTCGCGCATGGCCTTCTTCACCACGATATTGGTCGCCGCCTCGATTCCGGCGCTCCCCGCGGCGAGCATGAACTTCACCTCCGGCAGTTGCTGTTGGGCGATAAACGCTTCGCTGGCCTGCACCACCCGCTCCAGGGTTTCGGCCTTATGGTCGGCCAGATAGACGTAGAGCGAGAGCAGTGAACAGCCCTGGTTGAACAACTCCCGTGGTGCGCGTGTCTGTACCGCGCCGAGGGCACCGTCGTTGGGGATCAATTCGTACCACTTGAAGTTGCCCTCGTTATAACCCGCGGCGGCGATCTTGCTCAGGGCCGCCATGGAGTTGGTCGACTCGACGCCGGGCAATTGCTCGAGCTGCCAGGCCAGCGAGTCCACCGCCGCCAGGGTCGTGTAACGGGTGCACTGGTCTTCCGGGGTCTTGACCATGACCACGAAAATGTCCGAACTGGCCGCGTAGTTTTGCGTCATGAAAGCCGCATCGCGGTTGTAGCGTGAGTCGGGACGCAGCTCCGGAGCACCGGGGTCAAGGTCGCCGATCTTCAAGTGCAGGCTGACGGCGAAACCGCCGACCGCCAGGACCAGGCCGACAAGGCACGCCACATAGGCCCAGGAACGACGGGTGAACAGATCGAGAAAACTCCAGAGCGGATGTTTGACATTCGCTTTCAGCTCGGCGGTTTCCGCCCGCAAGCTGCGCTCGGCCGCCTTGGCGCCGACGCCGATATAGCTGAGCAGAATGGGCAACAGAATCAGGTTGGTGAAGATCAGCACCGCCACGCCGATACTCGCGGTGATCGCCAGGTCCTGGATCACCCGGATCTTGATCACCATCAGCACGGCGAAGCCCACCGCATCGCAGAGCAACGCGGTCATGCCCGCGGCGAACAGACGACGGAAGGTATAGCGCGCGGCAACCACCCGGTGAGTGCCTCGACCGATGTCCTGCATGATGCCGTTCATCTTCTGCGCGCCGTGGCTCATGCCGATGGCAAACACCAGGAACGGCACCAGCGCCGAGTAAGGGTCAAGGTCGTAACCGAGAGTGGCGAGCAGGCCTATCTGCCAGAGCACCGCCACCAGGGAGCAGAGCACCACCAGCGAGGTGCTGCGCGCACAACGGGTGTACCAGTAGAGCACTGCCACGGTGACCAGCACGGCCACCACAAAGAACAGCATGACCTGCATCAATCCAGCGATCAGGTCGCCGATGATCTTGGTGAATCCGGTGATATGGATCTGGATTCGATCGTTCTGATACTTGTCGCGCAAGGCCTCCAGTTGCCGCGAGAACTCGCCCGCGTCCAATGCCTTGCCGGTCACCGGATTGATTTCCAGCAGCGGTACGAAGATCACGCTGGACTGGAAATTGCCGGCCACCAGTTGGCCGATCTCGCCGGAGCGAGCCACGTTGGTCCGCACCTGCTCAAGGCTGGCGGCGGAACCGTCGTAGGCGTCCGGGATCACCGTACCACCATCGAGCCCCTCCTCCGTTACCGCAGTCCAGCGTGTAGTCGGCGTCCAGAGCGACTTCATATAGGGTTTGTCGACGCCTGGCAGCAGATAGATCTCGTCGTTGAGCTTGGCCAGGACGTCGAGGTAGTCCTTGTCGAAGATGCTGCCGTCCTTGATCTCCACGGCGATGCGAATCGAGTTGCCCAGGCCGCTCAGTTCGCTGCGCCGCTCGAGAAAGTTGGCGACGTAAGGGTGAGACGCCGGGATGGTCTTCTCAAAACTGGCGTTGAGGCCGATCTTGCTGGCCTGGAAGCCCAGTACCAAGGTCGCCAGCAAGCAGAGCAGAATCACCCAAGGTCGGTGATTGAAGATCGCCCGCTCACCCAGATTGCCGGAGCGCGGATCGAAATCCTCCAGGCGGGCGATCACCACTTGCTGTTCGAGGGAGGGATTATGGTCGTTCACTTCGGACTCCAAATACGGCCGTGTAGGGCTCGAGCAGGTTGTTTCAGCGTTGGGCCGAGGAAAGGTCGTGTTTGAGACGGGTCAGGCCACTCAGGCCGACGCAGATCAAACTGCCGTCTGGGGCCGCCACCAGGCCGGCTACCGAGCTGCCGACCGGGGCTGTCAGGTGGCGGAAGCTGCTTCCCCGGTCAGGGCTCAGCAGCAGATCGCCGGCCTGGCTGGCCAGAAGCACCGCCCCATCAGTCAATTTGGTTGCGGCGGACAAGGCCACCTCCAGGCCGGTTTCGATGCGCCGCCAATGGGTGCCCTGGTCTCCCGACCAATAAGCGTTGCCGCGCAGACCGAAGACCACCAACTCTCCGCTCGCACTGCCCTGCAAACCGAAGAAACTGCCGTCATAAGGCGACTCGAGCGCCTGGAAACTCCGCCCATTGTCGCTGGAGCGCAGCAGTAAGCCGCGTTCACCGACGATGAACAGCGCGTCGCCAGCGGCGCGAATGCCGTACAGATTGAGGCCCTCGGGGTTATCCACCTGCTGCATCCACGGCTGCCAGCTATCGCCGCCGTCCACGGTGCGCAGGATCAGGCCATAGGCACCGACGGCATAGCCGTTACGGCGGTCGCTGAAATACAGGTCGAGAAATGGCTTGTCCGGGCCATCGGCAACCAGCCGCTCGGCGTCTTTGAGCTGCTTGGCGTCGTCACCTTTTTGAGCCGAGAGCAGCGCCAACTGCGCAGCGGCGACACCATCGAGTTGCTTGACCCAGGTTTCGCCACCGTCCGAGCTGTGAAGAATCACGCCCATATGGCCGACCGCCCAGCCCTGCTCGGCATCAACGAACTGCACCGCCGTCAGGCTGACGCTTACCGGTACGCGGGCCTGGCGCCAACGCTTGCCGGAGTCATCAGAGAGCAGGATGATGCCCCGCTCACCAATCGCCACCAGCCGTTCGCCGGCACGGGTTACCGCCAGCAGCACCGCATGCTCTGCCTTGGCACTCTGCAGTGCCGCCTGGTCGAGCAGGGAGATTCGCGGGCTTGCCGCCGCCCAGTTCGGTACCAGCAGCGCCGCCAGCATCAAGGTCGCCGGCAGCACCCTCGTGAGTGAAAAGTTACCGATCATGTCTGCTCCAACCACCCATAAGAGTTATCCAAACACCCATCACACCACGCGCCGAAACCTGGGCCTCGGCGCCCTGGGCAATCCTTTAGCGCATGCTGTCGCTGGCCATGGCATCAGGGGTGAAGAACGCGGACGGTGGACGCGGATAGCTCTGGTACTGCACATCCAGGTCATTGGCCGAGGAGTTCAGGAAGTAGGCACCGGTTTCCAGGTTGTAGCTGCCCCACATCATTTGAGCTGTCAGTGCAGGCATTTCTGGCGCCAGCAGCGTCAGCGAATAGTTATGCCGCCCCAACTTGCCTTGAGCGTCATAGCCATCGAGCAGCAGCACTTGCCAGGAGTCCTCGTCCACGTAATAGGTGCGCTTGGGCACCACGTGACGCTTGCCGTCCTTGAGCGTGGCGCTCACGACCCATACCCGATGCTTCTCCCAACGCACCAGATCCGGGTTGAGGAAGCCTGGCTTGACCAACTCGTCGCTGCTCGCCGCTGCCGCGCGGTTGTTGTTGTAGGGCACCAACAACTCTTTCTTGCCAACCAGCTTGAGGTCGTGACGGTCGGTCGGGCCGAAGATCATGAAGGCCTCGTCGAAGAAACCGACGCCCGAGGTGACGAAGTCCGGCGTGTCATAGGCAATGTTCGGCGCACGCCGTACCCGACGCTGGCCGACCAGGTACTGCCAGGCGGCACGTTTGCCGGGGTCCATGTCCCAGTGGGTCATCAACCCCTCGCCGGCCTTGGAGGACGGTAGCTCAGTGGCCAGCTTGCCGACCAGAAACTTACCGTCGAAGGTCTCCAGGCTACCCTCTTTGAAGTAGTAGGGGTGCTGGTACCAGAAACGTGCGCGGGTGGCCTGGATCTTCTTGCCGCCGGCGGTCATCAGCCAGGTGTCAAAAGGTGCATAGAAGGTATCGCCGCCCTGCCAGGACAGCCGGTAGTTCCACAACACCTCGGCACCGTTTTGCGGCAGTGGGAACGGAATCCCGCCATAGGCGCCGCTGACCTTTTCGGAGGCCACATCGAGGGTGGCACGGGTCGCGTTCTTCAGGGTGTTGTCATACACCCACTGGGGCGCTGCGGCACTGCGCCGGGTCGGATAGACGTCCAGGCGGTAGGCCGGATACTTCTGCAGCAGGGCCTTGGTCCCCTCGGCCAACTGGTCAGCGTACTGGGCCATGTTGGAGGCACTGACCGAGTACAGGGGTTTGTCGGCGGCGAATGGATCGGCACGCTTGTCGCCATTCTTGTAGCCTGCCGGCGCTTTGGTGTAGCCCCCCGTCCACTCCGGGATGCTGCCGTCTTTGTTGCCGGCGCGCTCGGCGCCCAGCGGCGTAAGATCGGTGTTAAGCCGTGCGGCCTGCTCTGGGGAAACCGCCGCCTGCACCAGGCCGGCGCTCAACAAGGCAATGGCCAAGGCCGAAATACGCAAGGAAAATTTGCTTTGCATAGCGGATGAAACCTCTTATTAGAATGTGGTTTTCACGTACATGGAAACGAAGTCACGGTCGGCCAGCGATTGCCCGTAGCTGAAGTTGCCGTCTTCGCGCAGCCCTGCCGCCGTCTTGCCGAAGAAGTTCACGTAATTGATGCCGAAGTCCCAGCGCTGCAGGTAGGTGGCCTTGAGGCCGACACTCCAGTCGCCGGCGTGGGTATTGCCAAAACCGGCCTTGCTGACCGCTGAGGAACGCCCATCGAGCACCACGCCAAAACCCATCGGTACGGTCAGGTCGAGGCCATCAGCCACCTGGAAGTAAGCCGGTTCGGCCAGCACGCGCAGAGCAGTGGCGTCACGGGTGGTGTTGGAGTCCAATGCCGCGCGGTTCTCGGTGACGCTGAGGGTGCGGTTCCAGGCCAGTTCGGCGAGTACCGAGCCACCGTCCCAAAGCGCGCCAGGCGACAGCAGGTAGATGGTCGAGAGGTTAACGTGGGCGGTCTTGCCCTTGGCGTAGAGCGCGTCGCCGCTGTTGTCCGCGGCCATGCCAGGCGTCACCACCTGCAGGTTGCTCACCAATGGGGCATCCCAACGCACCGAGGTCTCGCCGGCGAAGTTGAACGGGCCGTGAGCGGTGGAGAAGCTGACCCCGACGGTCTTGATGTCTTCGGCGTAGACCTGGCGGTAAGAGCCGAGGATCGGCAGCCCGGTGGCGGCCGCCGCCGCACCGTCCAGGTAGGCATAGAGCGCGCTAGGGGCCTTGTCGTGGTACTTGGCGGCGTAAAAGCCCAGCTCCAGTTCGGTGCCTTCCGGCTTGTAGCGCAGTTGCATGCCGCCCTGCCCGGAATTTTTGGCCTCGATATCGGAGGCATGGACGGTGGTGTTGCCAAACACTTCAGTCCAATCGCCCGAACCTTTGCCGATGCCATCGTTATCGCTCAGGTAGCTGCCCGCCCCTGGCAGGTTCGAACGCTCCCATTCGAATTGATAGTAGGCACCCACGGACAATTGCGGGTTGATCTGCAATTGCCCGGACACTTGATTGACCGGACGCAGGATTTCCTTGAACTGGGTACCCGGTACGCTGAGCAACTTGACGATGTCGCTAGGCCCCTGGGCGGCGGCGATACCATTGCCACCGTAGAACAGGCTTTCACCATAGATCAGGCTATGCCGGCCGAGGCGCACGGTGCCCTGGCTCGACTCGCCGACATCACCACGCACGAACACGAAGGCATCCAACAACTCGGCGTCACGCCCGTGCAATTCGCGAGTATCGTCGAGAAAATCCCGCTGTTCGCTGCTGTCGGTGTCCTTGTTATAGACATCGTCGTACCAGGCCGCGCCGCTGAGGCGCAGGCCGTAGTTTTCTCGACTCAGGTCCATTTCACTGAACAGATCCAGGCGATTGGAGACCAGGCCGCTGCTGAAGTTCTTGTCGCCCTGACTTTGTATCGAGGGATACAAGCCGCCTGCCGTGGGGGCGTTGACCAGGTTGTTGTCAGCGCCTTTGAGTCGCCAGGCCTGGCTGTACTTGATGGTGTTGTCCCAACGCAAACGCCATTCACTGTCGCCCAAATCTATTTGCGCGGCCTGGGACTGGGTGGCCCAGCTCGCCAGACAAACCGAGAGCGCCATGGCGGAACGCTTGAAGCCTGGATAGCAACGAGAGTTATGCATGTTGTTCCTCATTATTCTTGTTGTTGGAAGCATGTTTTATGAGCCGACCGTTCGCTCGAAAACGACCGGCAGTGAGTTGCACGAAAAAGCGTTGGCTTAAGGTTCCTCGTTCAGACGTAAGTGGATGCCAGGCCGCCATCAACGGGCAGATTGATGCCATTGACCCAGCGAGATTCGTCGGCGCACAGAAAGGCAATAGCGCCCGCCACCTCGTCGGCGTAGGCCGGGCGCTTCATGCGATGGGCGTCAGCGTCGATGCGCTCTTTACCGAGCATGGCGACGAAATCACCCAGGATGGGGGTGAACACCGGCCCAGGTGCCACGCAGTTCATACGCACCGAGGTCTGCATAAACCATGGCTGGGCCTGCAGGGCGTTCCAGACGATCAAGGCTTCTTTGAAATACTGGTAGCAGCTTTCCCGGGGTACCGGGTGCTCGGCCAGCCAGGCCTGGCCGTCAGCAAAACTATCGGTACGGGCCAGCGCCTTGTGCAGATCCACCCGCTGTGGCCACTCCGCGCCAAGGATCGAAGCCACGTTGACGATGCTGCCACCGGCCTGGATGCGTGGCAGCACCGCTGCGCAGAGATGGCGCAGCCCCAGGTAGTTGACCTGGGCAACCCGTTGTGGATCGGCGGTGCCCGGCACCCCGGCGATATTGCAGAGGCCGTCGATGGTGTCCGGCAGTTGCTGCACCGCCGCGTCGATGGCGTCTGGGTGGCTGAGATCAGCCTGGATGAAATGATCCAGGCTCAGGTGGGGTTCATTGCGATCCATGCCGATGACGATGGCGCCGTGGGCACGCAGGATTCGAGCTGTTTCAGCGCCGATGCCCGAGGAGACCCCGGTCACGACGATCCTTTTATTAGTCAGCTTCATACGGGTTCCCCGATTCACGCTTGTGCTGCCTCACGAAAGCGACAACCAAGCCATATTGTTCTTGCCGAATTAGTTAATATCGGTAACTAGTTGTAGCAAGCGATATGCCATCTCTTGGCAATGACAAGGCAACCGCTCAAGCACGGGGCATTCAGCCGACATAGGGATAAAAGGCGTGAAGCGAGTGGGATGGAGGGCTTCAGAAAAGTGATGATTTCAGTAATTTCATGCTGCACTATGCAGATTATGATTACTCAAATTAAGGGTTTCTTATGGCAGACAAGCTGATTTCCCTGGCCGAACTCTCCCGTGGAGCACAAAAGAAACCCGGGCGTGGCGCCAGCGAGCAATTGCCACCCGGCGCTGCCCCCACCCTGCAAGACCTGACCGAATGCCTGCTGTTCAGCCCCGGCGATGGGCGCATCTGGTTGAATGGCGCACGCATGCTGCTGATGCACAACAGCGGTATCGGTGCGCTACGCCGGGAACTGATTGAAAGCATGGGCCTGGCCCGCGCGCGCGGGATCATGCTGCGCACCGGCTACCATTGCGGCGCGCGGGACGCGGCACTGATCAAGGAACGCTTTCCCGAAGCCGACATCCTCGCGCTGTTTGCCGCCGGCCCGATCATCCATGCGCTTGAGGGCGCGGTGAAGGTCGAGCCGGTGCACTTCGAATTCGACATGAATCTGGGCACCTATTACGGCGAGTTCCTCTGGCACCACTCCAGCGAGGATGATGAGCACATCGCCCAATACGGCATCGGCACCGAGCCGGCCTGTTGGATGCAGACCGGCTACGCGATCGGGTACACCTCGGCGATGGTTGGGCGACTGATCCTCTACCGCGAGGTCGAATGCCGCTCCACTGGCTCCAGCATCTGCCGGTTGGTCGGAAAACCCGCCGAGGAATGGGAAGACGCCGAAGCGGATCTGGCCGACCTCAACGCCGAACCCTTCGTCAGCACCGGCGGGCGCAGCGTGTCGGCGGACAGCCGTAACGATAAAGGTGCCCTGCCCGCTGGCCTGCAAGCGGATCCGACACCGGCGCAAGACACCGACATGGTCGGCATCTCTTCGGCCTTCAACGCCGCCTGTCACATGTTAAGGCGGGTCGCGCCGACCCAGGCGACGGTGCTGTTTACCGGTGAGTCGGGGGTCGGCAAGGAAGTGTTCGCCCGGATGCTGCATCGCATCAGCCCACGCCACGATGAGCCCTTCGTCGCCATCAACTGCGCGGCTATTCCGGAAAACCTGATGGAGTCGGAGCTGTTTGGTGTCGAGCGCGGAGCCTACACCGGTGCCACTCAATCGCGCGCTGGACGCTTCGAGCGCGCCGATGGCGGCACGTTGTTCCTCGACGAGATCGCCACCCTCAGCCTGGTGGCCCAGGGCAAGCTGCTCCGCGTACTCCAGGAAGGCGAGGTCGAGCGGGTTGGCGGCAGTCGTACCCTGAAAGTCGATGTACGGGTGGTCGCTGCGACCAACGTCGACCTGCGCGCCGCCGCCCAGCGTGGCGAGTTCCGTGAGGACCTGTTCTTCCGTCTGAACGTATTTCCGATTCACCTGCCGCCGCTGCGCGAACGCAAGGAAGACATCCCGCTGCTGATGACTCACTTCCTGCATCGCTTCACCCAGCGCCACGGTCGGCAGATCAGCGGCTTCACCCCGCGCACCGCCGACACCCTGCTGGCCTATGACTTTCCGGGCAATATTCGCGAGTTGCAGAACCTGGTGGAACGTGGCGTGATCAGCGCCCCGGATGGCGGCGCAATCGACCTGGCGCACCTGTTTACCAGCGGTGAACGCCTGGCCCTGCCGATGTTCTCCATCGGCACTCGCGGCCAACTGGCTGCAGCCCCGAATGACCAGGCACCCGTCCAGCGTCCGACTGCCGCGGCAGCCGACACAGGCGATGAAGCGATCCAGGCCCTGTTCGGCGGAAAGGATCTGAGTCGACTGTCGCTGCAAGAGATCGAGGACACCATGATTGACCACTGCCTGAGCGAGGTGAAAGGCAATGTCTCTGAAGCGGCCCGTCGGCTCGGCCTGACCCGCGCCCAGTTGTCCTATCGCCTGTCGCGCAGATCGGCGAGGGAGTAACGGTGTCGTCCGAGTGCGCTCAAGGCGCGGGCGCATGCTGGATAAAACAGCGACCGAACATGCCAATGGCCACTTCGACCCGCTGCTCGATCTGCTCGTCGGACCAGCTCTGTTGCACCCCGAGGGTGAAGAGCTTGAGCGGTTGGGAGATCAGCAGCGCATCGATCAATTCGATTGCCGCCTCGACATTCTCGTTTGCCAGCAACCCCTTGCCCGCCGCCTTGCCCAGCCAGCCACGCAACAGACTCAGGCAGCGCTCGGCGCCTTCCTGATACCAGATCCGGGCAATGCCCGGTGCATTCTCGCGCCCTTGTGCAGCCATGAGATAAAGACCCAGAGCCAATGGCGAGAGGGTCAGGCGCGCCCACAGGGTCAGGTACATGCGTAATTCGCTGAGCAGATCCTCGGCGCAGTCGATACCGCTTTCCAGTAGCAGTTCAAGGGTGGACAAGTCACGGGCCACCAACTGCGAGAGCAGCTCTTCCTTACTCGCCACCAACAGATACACAGTCTTCTTCGAGATGCCGGCGGCGCGGGCGATGGCATCCATGGTGACGTTGGCGAAGTTGCCGCTGCCGAGCGCCTGCGCCGCCGCATCCAGCAGCAGACTCATCTGCTCCTCGCGGCTGCGCAGCGGCGGGCGACCGCGTTTGGCGGGCCGCGCAGTGATGTCAGGCATTACGAGCCCTGTTGATTGGCATGGTGCACGTGTCCCGGCGCTGATGCATTCGCAAAGGTGTCTAGCTTAACGCAATGGCCTGAAAACGCCTCACGCAGGGAGTCCTCGATGAGTTGCCAGGCCTCCTGCGCCGAGGCATCCGGCCCCAGATGGGTGAACATATGGTCGCAACCTGGGAACATTTTTTCGTTTACCGGAACGCCGGCCTGACGCAGTTTCTCTGCATAGGCCTGCCCTTCAGCGCGCAGGATGTCGTACTCGGCGGTGATCAACGTGGTGGCGGGCATTCCCTGCAACGCCTCGACCGGCGCCAGCAACGGTGAGGCCAGTGGGTCGTGGGCATGGGCCGGATCACTCAGGTAGCAACTATTGAAGAAGCGCATCAGGCCAGTGCCGAGTAACGGATTGTCGAGAGGCGAAAGCTTCAGCTCGGGATCCTGGGTAAAATTCAATGCCGCATAGTCGATGACCTGATGCACCACCCGCAACCGTTGGTGCCCCCGCGCCAGATTGGCCACGCCGGTAGCGAGGTTGCCCCCGGCGCTGTGCCCGCCGACGGCGATGCGTTGTGGGTCGATCCCCAGGGCCGTGGCCTGTCCGGCCAGCCACTCAAGCACCTCGAAGCTCTGTCGCAAGCCTGCGGGAAAGGGATGTTCGGGGGCCAGGACATAATCCAGATTGACCACCAGGCAACCGAGGTTGTGTGCCAGGCGACGGCAATAACTGTCGTCATGCTCCGGTACCCCGGCCACGAAACCGCCGCCATGCAGGTTCAGATAGACCGGCAGAGGTTCGCTGGACGGCGAATTGGGCCAATAGAACAGCGCCCGCGCCGGCCCCCAGGCCGTCGGGATGAGTTTCTCGTCGACCGCGCGCAGCGGATACTGCGCCGCGTCATAGGTGAACTTGCCTTTCATGCGCTTGGCAAAGGCGCGCAGCAGCTTGGCCTTGAGGGTTTGCATCGCGTTCATGGTCAAACTCCTTCGCGGCTCAAGCCGTCAGCAATTGATCCAGCAAGCCATGGATCATTGCGCCGTAGGGCGCGCGCATTGCCAGGTTCGACTCACCGATCGGGCTCTGCACCACCACCGCCTTGGCATGGCTGAAGGTACGGAAACCATAGACGCCGTGATAGGCCCCCATACCAGAGTGACCGACACCGCCGAACGGCAGCGCCTCGAACAGCACATGGCTCATGACGTCATTGATCACCACGCCGCCCGAAGTCGTTCGCTCCAGCACCTGCTGACGCTCAGCGGCGTCCTCGCCGAAATAATAGGCCGCCAACGGTCGTGGCTGGCTGTTGACGTAGTCGATCGCCGTAGCGAAATCGCGATAGGTCTTGATCGGCAACAGCGGGCCGAAGATTTCCTCGCGCAGCACCTGCATCTGCTCGTGGGTATCGAGCACCAGGGTCGGGGCAATCTTGCGAACCTCGCGATCGCTCAGATCCTCCTGGGCCGGGTTGATCTCGACCAGCCGCGCGCCTTTGGCGCGGGCATCGACGAGGTAACCCTGTAAACGGTCGAAATTACGCGGGTTGATGATAGAAGTGTAATCAGGGTTGCTACGCAAGGTGGGGTACATGGCACTGACAAAGCCTACGGCCTCGGCGACGAAGTCCTCCAACAACTCTTCCGGCAGCAGCACGTAGTCTGGAGCCAGGCAGATCTGCCCGGCGTTGAACGTCTTCACTGTCAGGACCCGCTGCACCACCGTGGCGAGGTCGGCGCTACGCGAGACCAGCACCGGTGACTTGCCGCCCAGCTCCAGGGTCACCGGCACCAGATTGTCCGAGGCTGCGCGCATGATGTGCCGGGCCACCGCGGTGCCCCCGGTAAAGATCAGATGGTCGAAGGGTTGCGCACTGAACAGCGCACCAACCTCAGCGCTACCCAACACCGTGGTGAGTTCACGGGCGTCGAAATAACGGGCAATCAGTTCGGCGATCAACGTCGAAGTGCGCGGGGTCAGTTCAGAGGGTTTGAGCATGGCCCGGTTACCGGCGGCAAAGATGCTTGCCAGGGGCCCGAAAGCCAGCACGATAGGGAAATTCCACGGACTGATGACACCCACCACACCCACCGGCTGGTAGTCGACCCGCGCCTGGCAACCGGGGAACGGCGCCGGATGCGACTCTGGTCGCATCCACTCGGCCAGGTGCTCGCGGCAATGCTTGAGGCTTGCCACGGAACCGGCGATATCGGACAGCAGCGTCTGCTCGCGGGCGCGATTACCGAAGTCCGCCGACACCGCGGCAACGATGGCTTCGCGGTTCTCCAGAAGCAGGGCAATTGCCCGGTCGAGGCGATCGTGGCGAAGTTCCAGGCTTGCGGGCCCCTCCTCCAGATGGGCCTGCTTCATTTGCGCGAGCGTTGTGGCGAGTTGTTCGGCGCTGACCGCCGCAGCTTGGTGACCGATGATGCTCATGGCGTGAATTCCTGCTGGTTGGATTGTTATTATTCAGCACTAATATTCAGCGAGCAGGCACCGAGGCAGACTCGCTGGAGGGAGTATGCCAAAAAAAACGCCAAAGGAAACCGTTAAGTTTCTTAATTTTTAGGCTCATAAAAGCCATCGATAGACGCAAAATAAGGCGATATTGATAATCTCAGGCATAACGCCGGACCAATGCATTGCGACTCTGGAAGCTTAAGCAATTGCCGGAAATTCGCAAATGACTGAAAACTGATTAATTTAGTTAACCTGTTTGCCGGCAATCTTCATGAGCTCGGTTTATGTAACAGTGATGTGTGAGCCTCGGTCGAGGCCGTTCTCAACCTGATAAGGACATGCGATGAACACGGCTCTACTCTCGATTCAACAGTACATCCACGCCAAGGACGGTAACCGCCCTCACCTGCTGAACCAGGCCTTTGCGCCAGATGCCGTTCTGGACATGGTGGTGCGCACCGGTTCTATTTCCTTTCCCGGCCACGTTGAAGGCCGGGCGGCCATTGGCGACGTATTGGTCCGGCGCTTTGGCCAGACCTTCGAAAACGTCTACACGTTTTGCCTGGGCGCCCCACCGGCGGCGGACGCCAACGTGTTCCGGTGCAAATGGCTGGTGGCGATGTCCGACAAGAGCAGCGGCGAGGCCCGTGTTGGCTGTGGCTTGTATGACTGGCAATTCAACCCCCAGTCGAGACTGGCCGAGCGCCTGACCATCACCATCGAGCACATGAAAACCCTGCCGGCGAGCGATCTGCCGGCCATCATGGCCTGGGTCTCGAGCCTGGACTATCCATGGTCCAGCCCCGCAGCGGCCATCAGCAACGTGCCGGATCTTGGCGAGTTGCGAGAGGTGATCCAGTACCTGTAGGCGCTGCCAAAGGCCTCGCTTGCCCAAATTCATTTCGTCATCAGATTTTCACACCAGTGCCATAGCGTGGGCGCCGATTGATTCAATCCACTTCAATCGGTGAGCCGCCCACGCGATGCAAAAACTTCTGAAGAACCCAGCTTCCGAATACCCGAACGCCTGGCAACAGGCGCATGACGTGCAGCCCCACGACTCCACCCTTGCTGGTGAGATCAACGTTCGATTTCTATCCCGCGACGATATCCCCTCACTGCTCGAACTCGAGCACAGGAAATGGACAGAGGAACAGCGTGCCGATGCTTCCATGCTGGCCTCACGAATCGCCGCGTTTCCTGCCCTGAGCGTCGGTGCGTTTTGTTCGCGTACCGGTACCGCGCTGGCGTCGTTGTTCATGAAACCTACCCGCCACGATCTCATACGCCAGTGCTCGACCTGGGCAGATTGCGCCAGGAAACAGCACGGTGACGATGCCATCAGAACCGGCACGTTGTTCGGCATCAGCTTGAGCAGTGTCGACTCGAAAGCGGCCAATGCCATTTTCGAATTTTTCTGGCCCTATGCCTTGAAACAGGGATGGTCAGACGTCTACCTGGGCTCCCCCGTTCCGGGCCTGAGGGGCTGGCTGTCGAAGAATCCCGATATCACGGTCGCCCAGTACGTGCGCAGTGAGCGCCAGGGCCTGCCGTTGGACCCACAGTTGCGCTACTACTTCAAAAAAGGCTTTCGCAAGATTGTCGCCATCAAAGACAACTATTTCCCCCACGAGCCTTCGCTGGATGTCGGCGTGTTGATTCTGGGTAAAGTGCCGCTGTCCGGGCTTTCGTTCATATGGAAGCGTGTCCCGCTGCCCTGGTTGCAACGCATGAAAAAACTGTTCTTCGCGTGCCTGTGAACACCGCCCTCGCGCTGGAGCGCCCGGCACCGGCGCTGGCTCGCGACCGAAACTTCCGGCGCCTGCTGGCGTGCGCCGTGGCATCGATGTTGGGTGATCAGTTCACCCTGGTCGCCTTCCCCTTGCTGATCATGGTGGTATCGCCAGACCCGATGGCACTTGGTTGGGCATTCGCCGCACTCGCCCTGCCCCGTGCCCTGTTCCTGTTGACGGGCGGCTCACTGGTTGACCGCTTCGGTGCCCGCTCGATCTGGATGTTTGGCTGCTACGCGAGTGCGCTGGCGTTGTCCGGCCTGGCCTGGGCGGTCTATCACGGTCACGCGAGCTTACCGGTGATCTATGGGGGCGCGGCGCTGTTGGGGTTGTTCAGTGCCCTGACGCTGCCCGCCGGCAGTGCGCTGGTGCCTGGCATCGTCAATGCCCGCGACCTGGAGCGGGCCAACGGGGTTTTCCTGGCACTGCGGCAAGTGACCATCGCCCTCGGTCCGGTGGCCGCCGGAGGCGTCATCGCCAGCGCATTCTTGCCCGCTGGCGCCAGGTCGGCAGCTAACGGTGCGCTGGACGGCTATGTCATCGCATTCGCCCTCGACGCGTTCACCTTCGCCCTGGCGGCGTTCGGGCTACGCGCCTTGCCTGTGCGCCGAGCCCCTGGCCCCGAAGCCGGCGTCATCACGACGACGGCAGAGGGCTTGCGGTATTTCTTTCAGGATCGACGTCTGCGCACGTACCTGACCTACATGGCCGCCATGACATTACTCATGAGCGGGCCGGTGCAGGTCGCCTTGCCGCTGCTGACCCATGAACGCTTCACGCCCGAGGCGACCGCGCTGGGATGGCTGTTCGGCGCGCAGGGGGCTGGCACGCTGCTTGGCATGCTGATGTTTACCGCCCGGCCAAAACTGCGAATGGTCAATCTGGGCATCACCCTGCTCGTCGTGGACGCCGCCATCGCCGTACTGCTGATGCCATTGGGATGGATAGACGCCCTTTGGCAAGGCGTGGCATTGCTGTTTGCTATCGGGGTTTGCGGCGGTTTCGTCCAGGTCATGGCATTCACCTGGCTGCAGCGCTCATTGCCGCCGAGGCTGCTTGGGCGCGGCATGAGCCTGTTCATGCTGGTGTTTTTTGGCCTGGCGCCAGTCTCGGCGGCGATTGCGGGCTGGGTTCTGCAGTTCGTGTCCCTCCAGGCCGTATTCCTTGCCACCGGCGCGCTGCTCCTGGCAGCCGTACTCATTTCTTACTTTGGTTCGGGCCTGAGGAGGCTGTCGGATGTTTAACCCTACCGAGCCTGCGCAATCACGCAGGCAGCACGAACATACCGTCGAGCGTGCCCGGTTACTGGAGTGGGGGCGCCCCGCGCCCTTGCGCTTGCTTGCCAGCACGCTTTGGGAATGGGCGCTGATTCTGTCTGCGGCGGGCCTGGCCATCCAGGCCCAGACAATTTTCGCCTCGGTGCTGGCCGTTGTGTTCATCGCCACCCGGCAGCATGCATTGCTGATCCTGATGCATGAGTTTTCACATCGGCAATTCAGCCGGACTCGTCCCGAGCTTAACGACACATTGGGCGATTTTCTCACGGCGCTGCCCTTCACCATTACCTTGTTCGGTTTTCGTCGCGACCACGCCGCCCATCATCGGCATACCGCCACTGACCACGACCCCAACTGGGTGTCATGCAAGGGACAGGACCGATTCAGGTTCCCCAAATCGGCCATCGGCATGCTTGTGCTGATGTTGAAGCACTGCGTCGGGCTGTTCAGCCTCCACGAATTCAGAACCGCCCTGGTGACGTCAAAAATGGCCTCGCAGTGCCCTCCCGCCACTCAGTACAGGCAATGGATTTTCGCCCTGCTGCTCGCGGCGGTGCTGACCGGGTTCCACTTGTGGCTGGCGGCACTGGTGTACTGGCTTATACCGATGTTCACGGTGTTGATGGCGCTGCTGTATTGGCGCGACGTGGCGGAGCACTTCGCGATGCCTCAGCCCGGCCACGGCGCCTCTCGAACGGTCATTGCATCCTGGTGGGAGCGTCTCTTGATCGCCCCCCACGGGGTCGGCTTTCATGCCGAGCATCACCTATACCCGGCTATCCCGGGTTTTCGCCTGCCCCACGTGCATGCCGCGCTCATGAAGGACGACGTGTATGCCCGAAAAGCGCAGGTCACTCATGGCTATTGCACCGGGCTGATCCGCGAGATAGCTGCCGCCGGCGCCACGCATTCAAGCATGAAGGACTGACCCTTGGACTTTTCCCCACAGCAGGTCATCGACAAGCCTTGCGACGCCGATACTTTCAAGCCTTTCTGGAACGACACGCCGATCAAGACGTACTTGTTCGATGCCTTTTCGGTGCTGCTCCCTGCCGGCGAACAATTCGTGATTTCGGTGGTGGAGAAGTCCGCCGCGCAGCTGCAACAGACCTCGGCGCTTGCTGAGGACTCGCGCCGCTTTGTCGCCGAGGAACGGGCCCACCAACGCGCCCATAGGCTCTACAACCAGCAGCTGGAAAAGCAGGGCTTTGAGGTCAAGCAGTACGAACTGGGGATCGAAAAGGATCTCCAAGCCCTGCAATCGAAATGGTCACTGAATGCGCAACTGGCCTTGGCTGCGGCGTTCGAACACGTGACGGCGGTGATCTCCGGGGTGGCCCTGCGCAAGCACGGCCTGCTCTCGGCCAACGCATCGTCACAGACGCGCCTGTGGCGATGGCACTGTCAGGAAGAAGTCGCGCATCAGCACGTCACCACAGATCTGCTGCAAGCATTGGGCATTCCCTATTGGCAGCGCATCCTTTATTTCCTGGCGGCATCGGCACTCATGGCGTTCGACGTGCTGCGACATCTGCACGGCTTCGCCCGTCTCGACATCGCCCGCGGTCGCGTCAGCGTCAAAGAGGTGCGCCGGGCAACCGCTAGCCTGCTGTTACGCGATGGCACCAACCTGATGTTGATGGCGCGCGGTTGGGCGGCCTACTTTCTTCCGCTGAAAGCCAACAAGGCTAGGGACTGTCAGTGAACTGCAACATCCCCGACTTATTCTGAGCGCAGCGCACTGCGGCGAACGGCTGGTTGTGCATGTCCGCCCGCTCGGAAATGATCCAGGGAGTCCGCCATGAAAATCAGTGTATTGGGAAGTGGTTATGTAGGGTTGGTCCAAGCCGCTGTGTTGGCCGAGGTCGGTCATGACGTGGTGTGCATGGACATCGACGAGCGCAAAGTCGACAACCTGCGCCAGGGCCAGGTGAGTATCTTCGAACCTGGGCTGGCGACGCTGGTGCGCGAAGGGCTCGAGGCCGGGCGGTTGCATTTCACCTGCGATGAGCAGCTTGCCGTGCAGCACGGCCAGGTACTGTTTATCGCCGTGGGCACGCCTTCCAGGGAGGACGGCTCGGCCGATCTGGGCCAAGTCCTGGCCGTCGGCGAAGCTGTCGCCCGCTACCGTGAGCACCCCCTCATCCTGGTGGAGAAGTCCACCGTGCCGGTGGGCACTGGCGATGTCCTGCGGGAGCACATCGACAAATGCCTGCTCAAGGCCGGTCGCCTGCTGCAGTTCGATATCGTCTCCAACCCCGAATTCCTCAAGGAAGGCTCGGCCGTTGCCGATTGTCGGCGCCCGGATCGCATCGTGATCGGCTGCGAGCGCGATGAAGTCCGCGAGATCATGCGCGACCTGTACGCACCGTTCAATCGCAACCACGACCGCGTCCTGTTCATGGATGTGCGCAGTGCCGAGCTGACCAAATACGCGGCCAACGGCATGTTGGCGACCAAGATCAGCTTCATCAACCAGATCGCCGAATTGGCCGAACACCTGGGGGCCGACATCGAATCGGTGCGCCTGGGCATCGGAGCCGACTCGCGCATCGGTTATCACTTCATTTACCCGGGTTGCGGCTACGGTGGTTCGTGTTTCCCCAAGGACATGCGCGCGCTGATCCACACGGCTGAGCAAGCCCACTGCTCCAGCGACCTGCTGCAAGCGGTGGAGTCCATCAACCGCCGGCAGAAACACAAGCTGTTCGAGCGGATCAATGCCTTCTATAAAGGCGACCTGCGCGGCAAAACCTTTGCCCTGTGGGGACTGGCCTTCAAGCCCAACACCGACGACATGCGCGATGCGCCGAGCCGCACGCTCCTGGAGTCGCTATGGGCCGCCGGTGCCAGCGTCCGTGCTTTTGACCCGGAGGCGATGCAGCAGACCCAACTGCTCTACCCCAATGAGTCGAAGCTCATGCTGATGGGCACGCCGGAGTCGGTGCTACCAGGCGCTGATGCGCTGGTCATTTGTACCGAATGGCAGCCGTTCAAGGCGCCGGACTTCGCGCTTATCCAGCAACGGCTCAAGGCCCCGGTGATTTTTGATGGGCGTAATCTGTATGACCCGGAACGCATGGCCGACAAGGGGTTTACCTATTTCCCGATGGGCCGAGGGCAATCGCGCAACCTGCCCATCGCCCCGCAAACCTGGTTCCAAGCCTCGAGAAGTGCGTGAGAACGCCCCTTACCTCAAAATAAATGCACTCAAGCAGCATTAATATGAATTTGTAAGCGAGAGGAACGACCGGCACACTGTGCATCGTTCCTCCCCCAACTGTTGGAACACTTAAAGGGCTTTCAGGGATCTTCCCGTAAGCCCATTTTTTTGTTCGTTTTTTGGATTTCTGCTGAATGCTTTCTCGCTGGTTCCCCGCTGCGATCAATACCCGTCCTACTGAATGGAGTCGCGCCGCCATCGGCATGGCCCTGGGGACGATGTTCAGTGTCTGGCTCTGTAGCCAGGTCTATGGCCTCGAGGTGGCGCAACATCTGATCGGCCCTCTCGGTGCATCGGCCGTGCTGTTGTTTGCCGTGTCTTCGGGCGCCCTCGCCCAACCCTGGTCGATTTTTGGCGGCTATCTGTGCGCGTCGGTCGTGGCGTTGCTGGTGGCCCACGTGCTGGGGCGCACGCTGGGCAGCGCGTGCCTGGCTGCCGGCATGGCGCTGGTGTTGATGTGCTGGCTGCGTTGCGTGCACCCTCCGGCGGGTGCGGTAGCGGCGACGCTGGTACTGGCAGACCCTTCCATCATTGCCCTGGACTGGCAGGCCGTGGGTGCGGCCATGCTGGCCGGTTCCGGCCTGCTGGTCAGTGCGCTGGCCTACAACAACCTGACACGCGTGCGCTATCCGAAGCGCGCCAGTGAGCCGGCGGGCGTCATACCGGCGGACCATCCTCCCGTGGACCGCCAGGCCATCACCCGCGAAGACCTGAAACAGGCCCTGGCAGAGATGGAAGCGTTCTTTGACGTCACCCCTGAGGATCTTGAGCAATTGATTCACGTCAGCGAGCGAAATGCCAAGCGGCGGAGCATCACGGAGGTGCTTTCGGGTCGCGGCTGATCCTGTGGCTGCTATAAATATGCAGAGAGGACCTGCACGTATCCCGGTTGTGCAAGGCAAATTTGCACTGTTACGATCCTGGCCAGGTACGCGCGACACAATTTATAAAGAACAATAAAAGCAGGGAGTTAGCGATGACTGCTCAGGTTTCATCCCAAGCCACAGGGACCGTCGAGGCGATGGCCTATGAGGTGCTGGTCGAAGTCCGCAACCATATCGGTCACTTGACCCTGAACCGCCCCGCCGGCCTCAATGCCCTGACCTTGGGCATGGTGCGCAGCTTGCAGCAACAACTCGATACCTGGGCCCTCGACCCACAGATTCACGCAGTGGTCCTGCGTGGCGCCGGCGACAAGGCGTTTTGCGCGGGTGGCGATATCCGCTCGCTGTACGACAGCCACAAGCAGGGCGATACCCTGCATGAAGAGTTTTTCGTCGAGGAGTACGCCCTCGACCTGACGATCCATCACTACCGCAAACCGATCCTCGCCCTGCTGGATGGCTTCGTGCTGGGCGGCGGCATGGGGCTGGCCCAAGGCGCCGACCTGCGGGTGGTGACCGAGCGCAGCCGCCTGGGGATGCCGGAAGTCGGCATCGGGTACTTCCCGGACGTGGGTGGCAGTTACTTCCTGTCGCGTATTCCTGGCGAACTGGGGACCTACCTGGGCGTCAGCGGTGTGCAGATCCGCGCGGCTGACGCCTTGTATTGCGGGCTGGCCGACTGGTATCTGGACAGTCGCAAGCTTGAACAGCTCGACGCGCGCCTCGATCGCTTGGAATGGGGTGATACCCCCCTCAAGGACCTGCAAAGCCTGCTGGCGAAACTCGGCGTGCAACAACTGCCCGCCCCGCCCCTGGCCGACCTGCGCCCGGTTATCGATCATTTTTTTGCCCTCCCCGATGTACCGAGCATGGTCGAGCAACTGCGCCAGGTCACGGTCGCCAACAGCCACGATTGGGCCGTGAAAACCGCCGACCTGCTGGACACCCGTTCGCCCCTGGCCATGGCCGTGACCCTGCAAATGCTGCGTCGGGGTCGGCACCTGAGCCTGGAAAACTGTTTTGCCCTGGAGCTGCACCTGGACCGGCAATGGTTCGAACGCGGCGACCTGATCGAAGGCGTGCGCGCCTTGCTGATCGACAAAGACAAGAATCCGCGCTGGAACCCTCCGACCCTGGAGGCGCTGGACGCCCGCCACGTGGCGAGTTTCTTCGACGGCTTCGACGACCACGGGAATTGAATGATGCATGACCTCGAACTGACCGAAGAACAAGTGATGATCCGCGACATGGCCCGGGATTTCGCCCGTGGCGAAATCGCCCCCCACGCCCAGGCCTGGGAAAAGGCCGGCTGGATCGACGACGGCCTGGTGTCGAAAATGGGCGAACTGGGCCTGCTGGGCATGGTGGTGCCGGAGGAATGGGGTGGCACCTATGTCGATTACGTGGCCTATGCCCTGGCGGTGGAAGAGATCTCCGCGGGCGACGGCGCCACTGGGGCGTTGATGAGCATTCACAACTCGGTGGGTTGCGGGCCGGTGCTCAATTTCGGCACCGATGAACAGAAACAGACCTGGCTGGCCGATCTTGCCAGCGGCCAGGCCATTGGCTGCTTCTGCCTGACCGAACCCCAGGCCGGCTCCGAAGCACACAACCTGCGCACCCGCGCCGAACTGCGGGACGGTCAATGGGTGATCAACGGCGCCAAGCAGTTCGTCAGCAACGGCAAACGGGCGAAACTGGCGATTGTCTTCGCAGTGACCGACCCTGAGCTGGGCAAGAAAGGTATTTCGGCGTTCCTGGTGCCGACCGATACGCCGGGCTTCATCGTCGATCGCACTGAACACAAAATGGGTATCCGCGCCTCGGACACCTGTGCTGTCACCTTGAGCAACTGCACCATCCCCGAGGCCAACCTGCTGGGGGCTCGCGGCAAAGGCCTGGCGATCGCCCTCTCCAACCTCGAAGGTGGCCGCATCGGCATTGCCGCGCAGGCCCTGGGCATCGCCCGTGCTGCGTTTGAAGCGGCCCTGGCTTATGCGCGGGACCGGGTGCAATTCGACAAACCGATCATCGAGCACCAGAGCATCGCCAACCTGCTGGCCGACATGCACACCCGCCTGAACGCCACGCGCTTGCTGATCCTGCATGCCGCCCGGTTACGCAGCGCTGGCAAACCGTGCCTGTCCGAAGCCTCCCAGGCCAAGCTGTTCGCCTCGGAAATGGCCGAGAAGGTCTGTTCCTCGGCGATACAGATTCATGGTGGGTATGGGTATCTCGAGGATTACCCGGTGGAGCGCTACTACCGTGATGCGCGGATTACCCAGATCTACGAAGGCTCGAGCGAGATACAGCGGATGGTGATTGCCCGGGAGTTGAAACACTACCTGGTTTGATGGCTGGAAAAGCATCGCGAGCAAGCTCGCTCCCACAGGGTTCAATGGTGTACGCAAATACTGCGTACACCCCAGATCCACTGTGGGAGCGGGCTTGCTCGCGATGGCGTCAGTAAGGACGCCGCCTTACTTGTCCTGAAACTCGGCCGCCCGCTTGGCCACGAATGCCGCCATGCCTTCCTTCTGATCCTGCGTCGCAAAGGCCGCGTGGAATACCCGGCGCTCGAAGCGCACACCTTCGGACAGGCTGACTTCAAAGGCGCGGTTGACGCTTTCCTTGACCATCATGCTGATGGGTACTGACTTGGAAGCGATCAACGCCGCCGTTTTCAGCGCCTCATCCAGCAGCTCATCGGCCGGTACGATACGCGCGACAATGCCGCAACGCTCAGCTTCCACCGCGTCGATAAAGCGTCCGGTCAGGCACATTTCCATGGCCTTGGCCTTGCCCACCGCCCGGGTCAGGCGCTGGGTGCCGCCCATGCCCGGCAGTACGCCGAGGTTGACTTCCGGCTGGCCGAACTTGGCGTTGTCACCGGCCAGGATGAAGTCGCACATCAACGCCAGCTCGCAGCCTCCGCCCAGAGCAAAGCCGTTCACCGCCGCGATGATCGGTTTGCGACGGTTGGCCACGCGGTCGCTGTCGCTGAACAGGTCATCCAGATAAATCTGCGGGTAGGTCAGATCGGCCATTTCCTTGATGTCGGCCCCGGCGGCGAAGGCTTTCTTCGAGCCGGTCAGCACGATGCAGCCAATCTTCGGATCGGCTTCCAGGCTGTCCAGCGCCTGGTTCAACTCGCTGACGATCTGCGCGTTCAAGGCATTCAATGCCTGGGGACGGTTGAGGGTGATCAGGCCGACCCGGTCCTTGATCTCCAATAAAATCGTTTCGTAGCTCATGCAGGACTCCTGTTCAAAGATTGCGCGAAATGACCATGCGCTGAATGTCGCTGGTGCCTTCGTAGATCTGGCAGACCCGCACGTCGCGGTAGATGCGCTCCAGCGGGAAGTCGTTGAGGTAACCGTAGCCACCCAGGGTTTGCAACGCCATGGAGCAGACTTTTTCGGCCATTTCCGAGGCGAACAGCTTGGCCATGGACGCCTCTACCAGCGCAGGCTGGCCGTTGTCCCGCAGCGCGGCGGCGTAATGCACCATTTGCCGGGCCACGGCGATCTGGGTCGCCATGTCCGCCAGGCGAAATGCCACGGCCTGGTGCTCGATGATCGGCTTGCCGAAACTTTCCCGCTCCCGGGCATAGTCCCGGGCAGCCTCGAAGGCGGCGCGAGCCATGCCCACCGATTGTGCGGCGATGCCCACGCGCCCGCCTTCCAGATTCGCCAGGGCAATCTTGTAGCCCTCGCCCTCCTCCCCGAGGCGATTAGCCAGCGGCACCCTCACATCCTCAAAGAGGATCTGACAGGTGTCGGAGGCGTGCTGGCCGAGCTTGTCCTCGACCCGCGCCACGCTATAGCCCGGCGAGTCGGTCGGCACGATGAACGCGCTGATGCCGCGCTTGCCGGCACTTGGATCAGTCACCGCAAACACGATCACCACCCCTGCGTTCTGCCCGGAGGTGATGAACTGCTTGCAACCATTGAGCACGTAATGATCACCCTCCAGCCGCGCCCGGGTCTTGAGGCTGCTGGCGTCCGAACCGGCCTGGGGTTCGGTCAGGGCGAAGGCGCCAAGCATCACGCCGCTGGCCAGGGGCGTGAGGAACTTGGCCTTTTGCTCATCGTTGCCGAACTTGAGGATCGGCACGCAGCCCACCGAATTGTGCACACTCATGATGGTCGAGCACGCCCCGTCGCCGGCGGCGATTTCTTCCAACGCCATGGCATAGGCCAGGTAACCGGTGTCGCAACCGCCCCACTGCTCCGGCACGAGCATGCCGAAAAAGCCCAGTTCGGCCATTTCACCAATGGCTTCCTTGGGAAAGCGGTGCTCACGGTCCCACTCGGCGGCAAACGGTTTCAAGCGCTCCTGGGCGAACTGCCGGGCCACTTCGCTGATTTGGGTCTGTTCTTCAGTCGGGAGCATGGTGATTCCTTAATACAGGCATTCGACGGCCATGGCCGTGGCTTCGCCGCCGCCGATGCAGATGGCCGCTACGCCGCGCTTGAGGCCTTTCTGGCGCAGGGCCGAGAGCAGCGTCACCAGAATTCGCGCCCCGGAGGCACCAATCGGGTGACCGAGTGCACAGGCACCGCCATGAACGTTGACCTTGTCATGGGAAATTTCCAACTTGCTCATGGTCACCAGGCCGACCACGGCGAAGGCTTCGTTGACTTCGAACAAATCAACATCAGCCAGCGACCAACCGGTTTTCTGCATCAGCTTCTGCACGGCTCCGATCGGGGCCGTGGGGAACAGGCTCGGCGTGTCGGCAAACGCCGCATGACCATGAATCACCGCCAACGGCTGCAAGCCGCGCTGCTGCGCCTGGCTCTGGCGCATCAGCACCAGGGCCGCGGCGCCATCGGAAATCGAACTGGCATTGGCAGCTGTCACGGTGCCGCCTTCCCGGAACGCCGGCTTGAGGGATGCGATCTTGTCGATCCGCGCCTTCGGTGGCTGCTCGTCGTGGCGAATGGTCACTTGCTCATTGCCGACCATGACCTGCAACGGCACGATCTCGGCGTCGAAACTGCCGTCCTTGATCGCCTGCTGGGCGCGGGTGGTGGAGGTAATGGCAAAAGCATCCTGGGCTTCGCGGCTGATGCCGTTGGCTTCAGCGCAGTCTTCGGCGAAGGTGCCCATCAGGCGGCCCTTGTCGTAGGCGTCTTCCAAGCCGTCGAGGAACATGTGGTCGAGTACCCTGCCGTGGCCCATGCGGTAACCGCCGCGGGCGCGATCGAGCAGGTACGGCGCGTTGGACATGCTTTCCATGCCGCCGGCCACCACCACCTCGGCACTGCCGGCGATGAGCATGTCGTGGGCGAGGATCGTCGCTTCCATGCCCGAACCGCACATTTTGTTGAGCGTGGTGCAACGAGTCGACTTATCGAGCCCGGCGCCCAGCGCGGCCTGACGTGCCGGAGCCTGGCCCTGGCCGGCGGCGAGTACACAACCGAACAGCACTTCTTCAACCGAATCCGGCGCGATGCCGGCACGTTCCACCGCGGCCTTGATCGCGGCAGCCCCCAGTTGCGGGGCCGTGAGGCTTTTGAGTTCACCCTGGAAACCGCCCATGGGGGTGCGGACAGCGCTGACGATGACAATCGGATCGTTGGACATCATAAATCCTCCTTATTTGGCAGCCATACGCAAGGCACCGTCGAGACGGATCACCTCGCCGTTGAGCATGCTGTTCTCAATGATATGCCTGACCAGCGCCGCGTACTCGGCGGGTTTGCCCAGGCGCGGCGGGAACGGCACGCCGGCGGCCAGGGAGTCACGCACTTCAGGGGTCATGCCGGCCATCATCGGGGTTTCGAAAATGCCCGGGGCGATGGTCATCACGCGGATACCGAAGCGGGCCAGTTCCCGGGCCGCCGGCAGGGTCAGGCTGGCGATGGCGCCTTTGGATGCGGCATAGGCAGCCTGGCCGATCTGGCCGTCGAAGGCTGCCACCGAAGCGGTATTGATGATCACGCCACGTTCGCCGTCGGCATTGGCCTCGGTTTCGGCGATGGCCGCGGCAGCCAGGCGCAGCAGATTGAAGCTGCCGATCAGGTTGACGTTGATCACTTGGCTGAAGCTGGCCAAGGCATGCGGGCCGTTCTTGCCGAGGATTTTCTCGCCGCGCACGATACCGGCGCAGTTCACCAGGCCATTGAGACCACCGAACACCGCCACGGTGGCCTTGACCGCCGCTTCAGCCGCCGCCTCGTCGCTGATGTCCGCCACCACGCTCTGGCAGCCGAGCTTTTGCGCCTGGGCGGCCACGGCGTCGGCGTTGAGGTCCACCAGCATCACTTTGGCGCCGGCCTTGACCAGCATCTCGCCGGTGGCCGCACCGAGGCCGGACGCGCCGCCGCTGACGAGGAAAATCTTGTTGTCGATCTGCATCATGGTTTCCTTGGATTCAAGCCGAAACGTTATGCGCCGCAGCCTCTTGGGCTTTAGCGATTTCCTGGTTGCGCAAGATAAAGCGCTGCAATTTGCCGCTGGGGGTTTTCGGCAAGTCGCTGACAAATTCGATTTCACGAGGGTACGCATGAGCCGCCAGGCGCTTGCGTACGTGCAAGCGCAGCTCTTCGGCCAGTTCTGGCGCTGCGCGGTATTGGGCACTGAGCACCACGAAGGCCTTCACCAGCTCGGTACGCTCTGGATCGGGCTTGCCGATCACGGCGGCTTCGACCACGGCCGGGTGTTCGATCAGGGCGCTTTCCACGTCGAACGGGCCGACGCGGTAGCCCGAGGTGGTGATCACGTCGTCGCTGCGGCCGACGAAGCTGATGCTGCCGTCGGGGTTGAACTCAACGGTATCGCCGCTCAAGTAGTAGTTGCCGACGAAGGCTTTGGTCGGCCCACCTTCGTAACCGGCGAACCAGCACATCGGTGATTGGCTGCGGTCGACGGCGAGAATGCCTGGCTGGCCGACGCCCAGTTCCTGGTAGTTATCATCCAATACCACGATCCGGTGGCCCGGCGAGGCGAAACCGGCCGCCCCCAGGTGCACCGGGTGTTCAAGCCCGTGGTGGTTGCACAGCACCATGCCCAGCTCGGTCTGACCGTAATGGTCGTTGATCACCACGTTCAGGTTGTCGGCGAACCAGCGGATTACCTCCGGGTTCAGCGGCTCACCGGCGCTGCTGACGATGCGCAGCTTGCCCTTGATCGAGCGGGCGAACTGCTCGCCCCCAGCGATCAACAAACGATAGGCCGTGGGGGAGCCCGCGAGGTTAGTGATGCTGTATTTATTGATGATCCGACAGGTACTTTCCAGGGTGAATGGGCCATCGTAGAAAGTGATGGGATGCCCCATGGCCAGCGGCCCGGTCACGCCAAAGTAGATGCCATAGGCCCAGCCCGGGTCGGCGACGTTCCAAAAGGCGTCTTCCGGGCGCAGGTCCACGGCGTCACGCATGTAGCTCTGGAACGCAACGATGGCCTTGAGCGGCACCGACAGGGCCTTGGCCGGCCCGGTGGTGCCGGAGGTGAACATCAGCAGGAACGGGTCTTCGCCCGTGAGCATGAGCGGTTCGCACTGGCTGGAATGGTTCGCCACTTCAGCCCAGAAACTGTAGTCACCCCGGACGATACCCTGGCCTTTTTCACCACCGACCGTGACGATGGTGGGGCAAGCGGCGACTTCGTTGAGTTTCGGGCGGTTGACGGCGTCGGTGACGACGATGCGGGCGCCGGAGCTGCCGAGGCGGTGCTCAATGGCCTTGGGCCCGAACGCGGTGAACAGCGGCTGATACACCGCTCCGATGCGCCAGGTGGCGAGCACCACGATCAGCAACTCAGCGGTACGCGGCAGTAGGCCGGCCACTTTGTCGCCCTTGCCGACGCCTTGGGCCAGCAGGAAATTGGCGAAGCGCGCGGCGTTGTCCTGCAAGTCACGGTATGTCCAGGTGGCTTCGCTGCCGTCGCGCCCCTCCCAGAACAAGGCAATACGCCCCGGCAACGCGTGCCGGTCGCAACACTCGACACAGGCATTGAGCGCCTCGAGCGAGCCGTGCAGCGCGGCGTTGACGGTGTGCAGGTAATCGAACTGCGACGTGGCGGACGAATGATCGCGCATGACCAGAATCCCTCTGTATTTTTATTGGTTGGGGGGAACCGTAAACAGCAGGGAAATACTCGCGCCGAAGGGCTTTGGCGGCAATGGTCAAAGCCATCAAGTTGCTTGACTGGTTTGGCCATGATCCGGGGAATGTGTTGTCAGTGAGGGCCCTATCGCGAGCAAGCTCGCTTCCACAGGGATTTTTGATGGCTGCTACAGCGGCTGTTTCCAGGCGAATGAATAGACCTTCTCCGGCACCGGGGACTGGCAACGCTGGTTGTCTGCATCAGCCCCCACCAGGAACCACTCGGCCCTCGAGGTAGCGCCGACACGGCGGGCTTTTTGCGGGTCGTAACAGCGTGCCAGGTCCCGCGCGGGCACCAAGGCATAGGCTTGCGGGTGACTGCGCAGCCAGAGGGCGGATTGTTCCAGGGAGTGGCCGTTATAAAAGCCAAAATGCACGATAGGTTGCTGCGCGAAAACCCAATGCCCCTCCCGCCAGCCCACCAGCACCAATTCGGCATTGCCACTGAGCCGTGCCACATCGCGCATCAGGGTTTCGTGGGGGTTGATGCCTTCCCTGTGGGGCTCGATGAAGCCGCGGGCAAACCAGGCACCCAGCCACAGCGCAGTCAATACGGTGAATACCACCTTGCCCCTCGCCCGCCCGAGGAACCCACGGCGCAGCATCCACGGTAGCAGAGGCGCCACCAGCAGAATCAAGGCAGGCAGCGCCGGAAAGATGTACAGCTTGCGTTTGCCACTGCTCAGGCTAAAAAACAACAGCACCAGCAGGACCCAGCCGAGCAGTAGCAACACTCGAGCGTCGTGCTTGAGCAATTGTCTGCGCCAGGCCGGCACCAGCCACGGCAACATGAAAAAGATCGGCAGCCAGTACTTCGGAATCACCTGGACCAGGAAATACCAGAAGGGCTCGCGGTGCTCCCAGGCATTGGCATAGCGTCCGGCCGTCTGCTTCAACAGGATTTCCTCGGCGTACGCCAAACTGTCGGGGCTGCCCTGAGCCACGATCACCAGCAAAGGCACCAGCCATAGCGCGATGGCTGCCAGCGCCACGGCCAGCCCCAACCACCAGCGCCCCGCCTCGCCAGGCATGGACACCACACCGTTCCAACCTTTGCGCACGGCATAGACGTAGGGGATCAGCATCAACACCGGCAGAAAGCCCACGCCCTTGCTGATGATGCCCAAGCCCATCGCTGCGCAGGCCACGTAGTACCAGCGCCACGCCGGACCCAGCAACAAATGCCGGCATAAGCCATAGATCCCCAGAATCGTCCAAAGCGCGAGAAAGCCGTCAATCTGTCCGGTCCGCAAGATGCTGTAGGTCTGGTAGGTCGCGAGAAACAGGAGCGCCGCGATTACCCCGACACGCCGCCCCCACAAGCGTCGCCCCAAGTCATACAAACAGGCCGTGGTAACGGCACTTGCCAGCAGCGCCGGCAAATACAGGGCGACTTTTGGCAAGTGGGTCAACTGTATGAACAGCGCCACCGCCCACATGAACAGTGGCGGCTTGTCGGCGTAAATTTCGCCGGCGCGGTGAGGAATGAACCAGGAGCCGTTCTGCAGCATTTCCAGGGCCACGCCGAGAAAACGCTCCTCATCGACGTTCATCGGTTGGCGCCAGCCGAGACCGGCACCGACCATGAGCAACGTCAACAGCACAAAAGCCAGCAACTCCAGCCGCGAGGAAGACAATCGTATCCGCACCGTCTCAGCCCTTTTTATCCAGTTCGCCGCTTTCCCGCTGGTGATGCTTGGCGATCAACTGCAAGTTGCGCAGGTACACGACGAAACCGAAGGACTGACCGACGATAAAAACCGGGTCCTCGCGGTAGATCGCGTAAGCCAGCAACAACGCGCTGCCGACGATGCTCAGGTACCAGAATCCAACCGGGATCATGCTGCGCTTTTTGTATTCGCTGTAGAGCCATTGCAGGGCAAAACGCCCGGTGAACGCCAGTTGGCCACCGAAGCCAACGGCCAGCCACAAAGATTCTCTGCCCATCTCAGACCTCGGTTTCTTGTGCGTTGACGTCCAGGCGAGTGCGCTTGATCAGCCACCACACCCCGAACAGATCGACAATGCCCACCAGCGCCCGATCGAGGTTTCCGTAGTTGGAAACCCCTGCCCCACGCTCACGGTGGTTCACCGGGTGCACCAGCATTCGGCCGTTGTGCCGGCGGATCAACGCAGGAATGAAGCGGTGCATGTGATCGAAATACGGCAAGCGTAGAAATGCCTCGCGCTCGATCAACTTGATGCCGCAGCCAGTATCGGGCGTCTGGTCCTTCAGCAGGCTGGCGCGCAGTTTGTTGGCAAAGCGCGATGCCCAGCGTTTGCTCGCCGTGTCGCGGCGGTTGACCCGATGCCCCGCCACCAGCTTGACCCCTGCCGGTTGGCCCTCCGAACCGCGCACCAGGTCGAGCATCTTCGGCAAGTCAGCGGGATCGTTCTGACCGTCGCCATCCAGGGTTGCTAACCAAGACCCGCGCGCTGCCTCGGCGGCGTGGTAAATCGAGGTGCTCTGGCCCAGGGAGCGAGCATGACTGAGTACCCGCAACTGCCGGTAGCCACGGTCTTGCAAGGTGCGTAACTCAGCGGCGGTGGCGTCGGTGCTGCCGTCGTCGACCACGATGACTTCAAAGGCCTCGTTGGCCAGCGCCGAGCGCACTTCTTCGAGAAGTGGAACAAGGTTGCCTGCCTCGTTTTTGGCCGGAATCAGGACCGACACATAGGGGATTTCGTGCATGATGCTCCAGAAAAAGGCTGGGAAATGAGTGGTCAGACGCTGTAATAGCTGCGATACCAATGGACAAACGCCTGCACACCGACAGGCACCGAAACCTGCGGCCTGAACCCCACACGGTCCTCCAGTTCACGGGTGTCCGCCCAGGTGTTAACCACATCGCCCGACTGCAACGGCAAGAAGTGTTTAATTGCGCGGATCCCCAGAGCTTCCTCGATGCACTCGATAAATTGCAGGAGCCTCACCGGTGAACCGAATCCGATGTTGTAGACCTTGTTGGGGACTCCGGCCTGATCGGTAGGCGGCAGCGGGAGCAGGCGCACGAGGCCCTCGACAATGTCGTCAATGTAGGTGAAGTCACGCGACATCGCGCCGTCGTTGTAGACGTCGATGGGGCGGCCGTTGAGGATGGCGTCGGTGAACTTGAACGGCGCCATGTCCGGCCGCCCCCAAGGCCCATACACGGTAAAAAACCGCAGGCCGGTGGTGGGAATGCCATAGAGGTGCGAATACGCGTGCGCCATCAGTTCATTGGCGCGCTTGGTCGCGGCATAGAACGACACCGGCTGATCGACCGGGTCAGTGGTGGCATACGGCAGGCGCTCGTTCAGGCCATACACCGAGCTGCTTGAGGCATAGATCAAGTGCGCCGGCCGATGGGCACGACAGGCTTCCAGCACGTTGAGGAAGCCCACCAGATTGCTTTGCGCATAAACATCCGGGTGGTCGATGGAGTAACGCACGCCGGCTTGTGCCGCCAGGTGGACGACTTGGTCAAAGGCGTTGTCGGCAAAGATATCCAGCAGCGCCTGTTTGTCTGCGACATCCAGGCACTGGAACTGAAAATTGTCACAGGTCGCCAGTTGCGAGAGTCGAGCCTGTTTCAACTCAACGCTGTAGTAGCTGTTGAGATTGTCGATGCCGATCACGTGGTGGCCATCTCCACACAGCCGCCTGGCCGTATGAAAGCCGATAAAACCTGCGACACCGGTTACCAGTATTTTCATTCGCCTCGTCCTTGCGGACCTTGCTCAACTACGAGGCAGGAAAACTCATTCAAACTGACATAGCCGCTACCCAAAACGGTCACTTGCATACCTTACTCTGCTTGATGGCCTGGCTTCTCCGGCACCTGCACAGGCTTGTATCAAAAAGAAATGACGGTTTTGTGAGCGTGCCAGTCGCCTGAGCGAAATCCCTGTGGGAGCGGGTTTGCTCGCGAAAGCGGTATGTCAGTCACGGAGATGCTGGATTTGCCGGCCTCTTCGCGAGCAAGCGCGCTCCCACAGGATTCGGCGCGGCCCGACAACAGGTCAGTCGAGGTCGTTGAGAATCAAGCTGCGATAATGCCCCGGGTTGGAGCCGGACCACTTGCGAAACGCCTTGTAGAAGGAGCTGGCGTCGGCGAAACCCAGGCGCGAGGCGATGTCGACGAAACTGATCGAAGGCTCGGCCAGCCAGGTGATCGCCAGTTCCTTGCGCACGCTGTCCTTGAGGCCTTGATAGGTCTGGCCCTCCTCCGCCAGGCGGCGGCGCAGGGTGGACGCGGAAACACACAGCTGCTGGGCCAGGGCCTCGGTTTCCGGCCATTGTTGGGCGGGCAACTGGCGCAGGTCGTGCCGGATGCGGCTGGCGAGGCTTTGCGGGTCGCGGTATTTGACCAGAATGTTGGCCGGCGCCTGGGCCAGGAAGCGCTTGAGTTCTTCAGCGCTGCGCTTGATGGGCAGGTCCAGGAACTCGGCGGCGAAAATCATCCGGGTGCGGGGCCGGTCGAAGCGCAGGTTCTGGGAAAACATCACCCGGTAGTCGTCGCAGAAATCCGGTGCCGGACAGCGTAACTCGACGGAAAGAATCGGAATGCGCCGCCCGGCCAGCCAGCAGGCCACGCCATGGACGATCATCCAGTAGGTAAAATACGTGAACGGGCGACGCGGTTCCTGCTCGTCCTCCAACAGGACAATCTCCGCCAGACTCTGCTGGCGGACCCACTGGGCCGGCAGGTGCTCAAGCATCAGCGAGAGAAACCCCAGCGCCGCCGTCAACCCGCTCGCCAGTGTCGGCTGGGCCATGGCGCATTGGCAGAGAAACGCCAGGCTGCCGGACTTGAGCTTGCGCGGGTCCATGCCGAAGAACTCGTCATCCCGCCGCCGGGCCAGCAACCGCCACAGCCGAGCATAGGCATGGGCCGGCACACGCGCCTGAGCATCGCCGAGCAACGCCGGGTCGATACCGACCTTGCTCAGGACTTCTTCGGTGGCGGCGCCGGGAGCGCAGCTTTGCAGCAGCGCCTCACGCACCAACTGGATGGAGATGGTGTCTTTTTCCGACATGGCGCGGGTGTTCACAGGATCCGGTAAAGCAACCGCTCGATCCGCACCCGGCTGACCCGCTTGAGAAACTTGCCGACTGCTGCGGGGTAGTCCGGCAGGGTCTCCAGGTCCTGGTAACGTTCGATCCGGCGAGTATGCCGATAGATCTGCTCAAGTTCGGCCTGGCGCGGCGCAAGCAACTCGCCCTTGGGGTCGTCCAGCAACAGGGCGTTTTCCAGATCCAGGCGAAAGGCCCGCGGATTGAGGTTGTTGCCGGTCAGCAAGGTGTAGCGCTCGTCGACCCACATGCCCTTGAGGTGATAAGTGTTGTCGCCGTCACGCCACAAGTGCAGGTTCAACTGGCCGCTGTCGATGTAGCGCTGGTGCCGTTTGGCGAAGCGCCGCAGGCTGATCTCATAGAGATAGGGCAGCGCGGCGATGATCTTGAACGGCTCGCTCGGCGCCATGTAGAAATCGTTGGCGGTCTTGTCGCCGACGATGATGTCGATCTTCACCCCGCGGGCCAGGGCGCGGTTGATCTCGCGGGTCACGGCCAGGGGCAGGTTGAAGTATGGCGTGCAAATGGTCAGTTGCTGACGGCTGCTGGCGATCAGCTCGCCGATCACTCGGCTCAGCGGGTTGTTCTTGCCCACACCCAGCAGCGGGCTTACCGACAGGCCGCTCTTGTCGACGCTACCGGTGGTGGTGTCATACGTCGCGTACTTGAGGCGGCTGCGCAGGTCACCAATGTCCTTGCGCAGGCTGCGGGTGCTGGGCAGGTTCGGCAGGTCCAGGCGATGCACGGCCTTGGACGCAATCAGACCATGCTGCACCAAGTGCTGCAGCGAGTCGGCCAGAGGCGTGCTCTGCAGCAAGTGATAGCGGTCGTAGCGATACTTGTCGAACTTGTGCAGGTAGACGTTATTCAGGCTCGCGCCACTGTAGAGCACGCAGTCGTCGATCACGAAGCCTTTCAAGTGCAACACGCCGAACAGCTCGCGGGTTTGCACCGGTACGCCGTAGATCGGCACTTCGCTGGCATGGGTGCGCGTCTGTTCCTGGTACCACGCCGAGTTGCCCGGCTGCTTCTTGGCGCCGATCAACCCACGTTGGGCCCGCAGCCAGTCCACCACCACAACGATGTCCAGTTCGGGACGCGCGGCTTTGGCAGCATGCAGGGCATCGAGAATTTCCTGGCCGGCCTCGTCCTCTTGCAGGTACAGGGCGACGATGTAGATGCGCTGGGTGGCCTGAGCAATTTTCTCCAGCAGGCAACGGCGGAACTCGGCGGCGCCATCGAGGATGGTCACCGCATCGGCGGTCAGTGCAAAGCTGCGCAGTTTGGGCAGCAGGGAGCGTTTGAAGAGCGACGGCATAGGGCTCGCAAAAGGTCGATTCCGAAGAACGGATGAGCTTACACCATGGGATGGGGTGGGGTCTTCCCGTCGTCATGAAAAAAGATTTGACCAAGGAGAACGATCGTTCTACTGTAAGCCACATGAACGAAATCAATAGCAATGAAACACGAGACATCATTCTCGATGTCGCCGAAAAGTTGATCTATAAAAGTGGCATCGCCGCCACTGGCATGGACCTTCTGGTGAAAACTGCCGGCGTCTCCAGGAAAAGTATCTACCGCTACTTCACCAATAAGGACGATCTGATCCTGGCCGCCCTCAAGCGGCGGGATGAACGTTGGATGCACTGGTTCAGTACCGAGGTCGACAAGGCCCCGACACCGGCAGCACGGTTGCTCAACCTGTTCACCGTGCTCAAGGGGTGGTTCGACAGCGAAGGTTTTCGTGGCTGTGCGTTCATCAATACCAGCGGCGAAACCGGCGATCCACAGGATCCGGTGCGCCAACTGGCGAAGCTGCATAAACAGAAGTTACTCGATTACGTGACCCGGTTGTGCGTAGAGCAAGGTGTCGAGAAGCCCGACGCGCTGGCCCGGCAACTGCTGATTCTGATCGACGGCGCCATTACCGTGGCGCTGGTCATGGGCGACCACAGCGCTGCGGATCATGCCCAGGACATGCTGGAAACTTTATTAGTAAGCCGTTGATAACACCCGTCCCATTGAACCCTTGTGCAACTTAACCTGGAGATCTGCCATGTCATCCCCTGAAGTTCGCCCGCCCCTGCCGCCTTTCACCCGTGAGTCAGCCATCGAAAAAGTTCGCCTGGCTGAAGACGGCTGGAACTCGCGCGATCCACAAAAAGTGTCCATGGCCTACACCCTCGATACCCAATGGCGCAACCGCGCCGAATTCGCCCATAACCGCGAAGAAGCCAAGGCGTTCCTCACCCGCAAGTGGGCCAAGGAACTCGATTACCGGCTGATCAAGGAACTCTGGGCCTTCACCGGCAATCGCATCGCGGTGCGCTACGCCTACGAATGGCACGACGACTCGGGCAACTGGTTCCGCTCCTATGGCAATGAGAATTGGGAGTTTGACGAGCAAGGCCTGATGTACAACCGCTACGCCTGCATCAACGACATGCCCATCAAGGAAAGCGAGCGCAAATTCCACTGGCCCCTGGGCCGCCGGCCGGATGATCACCCGGGGTTGTCTGAGCTGGGGCTGTAGGCCCGACACACCGCTTTCGCGAGCAAGCCCGCTCCCACAATGGATCTGTGATGAACGCAACCTTTGTGGACACCACCAAACCCTGTGGGAGCGGGCTTGCTCGCGAAGGGGTCGGCACATCCAAGATTGCTGTGACTGACACACCACCTTCGCGAGCAAGCCCGCTCCCACATAACAGGGTTGACCCGCGTGCCCTCAGGCATCACATTGCCTGGAGCCAGTTTCGTGATGTTGCAGACTTTGTGAAGCCCATGACCGCGTCGCCCCCGATCCGTCCCCCCTGCCCGCCCGGCGTCTGCGATTGCGGGCGTGATGCGTTGCTGCAAACGCCTGGCAGCGACCTGCGCATCCTGTGCTTGAACCGCCAGGAAGAAAAGCGCCTGCTTGAACGATTGGAGAACATCCAGAGCCTTGATGAACTCCAGCGTTTGCAGCAACGCCTGTACGAAAACCTGGGGATCCGCCTGACCGTCGAACCCGGCTACAACGAAGTACGAACCATGCGTGGCATTGCCATCGAATTCCAGGATCAACCCGGCCTGTGCCGCAAGATACGTCAATCGATCCCCACCGCCATACGGCGCGGGCTGGAAAAACGCCCTGAAATCGCCTGGCGTTTGCTCGATGCCCACGACCTGTTCCGCGATGCCTGAACGCAATCGGCTCCCTCCTTGGAGCCGCACAGTAGCCTAGAAGTCGACGGTTGCGGACAACAGGTAGGTGCGCGGGGTCGCCAGCGTCAAGCCTGGCTCGCTGTCATCCGAGGCCCCGGCCGAACTCCAGTAGCGCTTGTCCGCCACGTTCTCGACATTGGCACGCAGGGTGATGTGCTTGTCGTCGACCTTGAACGCGTAGCGTGCCCCCACGTCAAAACGCTCCCAGGAGTCGATTTCCTTGGTGTTGGCCTGATCCAGGTACTGCGAGCTGGAATAGATGCCGCGGCTGGTGAGGGTCAGTCCTTGTACGGTCGGCACGTCCCATTCGGCCCCCAGGTTGACGTTGTATTTCGGTGTGGCGGGTGCGCGGTTGCCATCGAAATTGCCGTCGGTGGTGTTGGTCAATTTGCTGTCGATGTACATGACGCCACCGAGCAAACGGGTACCCTTGAACGGTTCACCGAACACACTCAGTTCCACACCGGTGTTTTCACGCTTGCCATTGGGGCCGAAAACCCGCGTCGTGGCGTTGGTCTCGTAGGCCGGCTGCTTGATCCGGAATACGGCGACGGTAAAGGCGAACGGGCCCGCGTCATACTTGCCTCCGACTTCAACCGAACGGCTGATGAACGGTGGGAAGATCTCATCCTCGTTGTTCGACGTTGATGGCGCGATCTTGCCCTGGCTCAAGCCTTCCATGTAATTGGCATACAGCGACAGTTTGTCGGTGGCCTTGAACAGGATGCCGCCCGACGGCGAAACCTTTACCTCGTCGTAGGCGGTGCGGCCTTTGACGCCATTCGACCAGTCGTCAACCTCCACTCGCTGCCAGCGGGCGCCAAGGGTCAGTAGCAAGCGGTCATCGAAAAAGCCCAAGGTGTCCGACAACGCCACGCCGCTGTAATGGTTCTCGGTGTAGACCTTTGGATCTGACCGCGTGATAACGCTCGGCGTTGGTGTTTCCACCGGGTCATACAGGTTGCTGTCGGACTGACCGTAACGGGCGCCACCATTGGTGAAGTCCATGTAGAAATAGCTGGCGGCCAGGTTGACTTCGTGGCTGACCGGCCCGGTATGGAACCAGTTGCGCACCCCGGCATTGGCGGTCCGGACATTCTCGTCGCGGGTGAAATCACGGGGTTGAACGCGGAAATCCCCAGCCTCGTTGAGGACCGAAACGGCATGCCGGAGGAACTCATGATTACTTTTGCGCGCCCCGGCACCACCGTACAGCATGACGGAGTCGTTGACATCGAACTCAGCGTTTATCGCGCCGAAAGTGTCCTGGGTGCGCGCCTTGCTCCAGGACTGCGCATAGTTGCGATCCACATCGCTGGCACGAGGTACCGGCGCAGCGGCGGCGACCTGGACACGTTCTTGCGGCGCATCGGTATCACGTTCGGTGCGCCCGATGTCCGTCGAGATTCGCAAGCGCTCACCGCGAAAATCCAGGCCTAGCACGGCCATGTCACGGTCAACACTCTGGTGATCCCATTCTGTGTCGCCGGACTGCTTCACACCGTTGAAGCGGATACCGAACTTGTTCTCTTCACCAAAGCGCCGCCCCACATCCACGGCTCCGCCGAGCTGGTTGTTGGACGCATAGCTGCCGGTGAACGAGGTGATCGGTTTGTCCGTGGCGCGCTTGGGCACCACGTTGATCCCGCCGCCCACGCTACCCCGTGGCGAGATACCGTTGATGAGCTGGGTCGGGCCCTTGAGAATGTCGACGCGATCCGCCATCTCCATGTCGATCGTATAGGTGGGCAGGACGCCGTAGAGACCGTTGTAGGCGACATCACTGTTGAACAGGCTCAACCCGCGAATGGTGAACTGCTCATAACGCCCGCCAGCCGGATTGGTGGCGCGAACCGACGGGTCGCTGGCAATCAGGTCGCCCAAGGTACGCGCCTGCTGGTTCTTGACCGTCTGGCTGGTGTAGGTGGTCATGCTGAACGGCGTTTCCATGAAGTCGCGCGAGCCCAGCAGGCCTTGCGACCCGCGGCGTGCAACCTGGCCGCCGGCATACACCTCGTTTTCGGTCGAGGCTGCGGCGCCGAGAATCGATGTGGGGGCCAGTTGCAGGGAGCCGCCTTCTGGCGCGGGGGTCAGGATGTATGCCTGCTCGCCTACCGGCTGAAGTTGCAGGCCGGAGCCCTGCAACAGCCGGGCAAAACCCTCCTGCACCCCATACTCACCCGAAAGCCCGGCGCTGTTGCGCCCGCTCACCAGGGCCGGGTCCACCGACAGGTTGACACCCGCCAGCCCGGCGAAGCGAGTCAGCGCCGCGCTGAGGCTGCCAGCCGGCACCTGATAGCTGCGTCGGGCCACTTCTTCGGCCTGGCTGGATGAGATGAAAAATGGACTGGTGCCCAGACTCAGAATGAGACTCAGGTTGAACAGCGCGCGGCAGCCGGCAACGGCTGGACGAAAACGCAAAGGTACTGCTGCGGACATTGGAAGGCGCTCTCATTTTTGTTCAGTTGCCATGAATGACAAGCGAGACAAAAAAAGGGGACAGGCTTCACGCAATATTTTTGCGCGGCGTTAACGTGACCCAGTAGCGGGTGCGCATTTGCACATCCAGCGGCAAGCTGGCCGAGAGCAGCGCGAGGATACGGTCGGTGTTTTCCAGCCGAAAGCTGCCGGTGACACGCAGGGATTCCAGGGCTTGGTCCCAGCGCAATACACCCGGACGATAGCGACCCAGCTCGCGGAGAAAATCCCCCAGCGGTTGGTTATGTGCCACCAGCACCCCGTCGCGCCAATCCGGTTGCGCTCCGTCAAAGGCCCCCACCGGCCCCGCACCCGCCGCCTGGAGGCTGACTTGCTGGCCTTGCTCCAGCATCAGCGACGGCCCGCGCAACGGCTGCAGCGGCACCGAACCGCTAACCACCGAGACCCGACAGCGGTGTTCGCTCAAGCGCACGCAGACCTCACCGCGACTGACAGTAATGAGCCCATAAGGCGCTTGAACGGCCAATGGTGTAGTGCCTGTGACCTTGAGGGCCACCTCGCCCCGTACCAGTACCAACCGCCGGGCCTTGAGGTCCAGGTCCACGGCGCTGTCAGTGTTCAACTGCAGGGTGCTGCCATCGATCAACGACCACCGCCGTTGTTCGCCCGTGGCAGTGTGCAAGTCGGCACGCCAGACCTCCAATGGCAGCTCTCGCCCCAGCAGCCACGCGGCCGGCACCAATGCGGCGACGCCCAAGGCGCGCTTGAGCACCGCACGCCGGGCCATTGCCGGACGATCCAGGGTCGCCATGCCCAACGAGGGCGGCACCCCGGCGAATCGCTCGCGCAAGCGCAGCGCCTTTTGCCAGGCCGCTTCGTGGTCCGCGCTGCTATCGCGCCAGCGTTGCAGGGCGGCCGAGTCGAACGCGTCACCGTCGAACTCCATCAGCGTCAGCCAGCGCGCAGCCGCCCGGGCGGCTTCACGGGCTTCGGGCGATGGCGCCGGGCGCATCAAAAGTCTACCAACAGGCAGTGCTCGTAGGCCTGGGCCATGTAGCGCTTGATGGTGCGTTCGGACACCTGCATGCGCTCGGCTATCTCTCGATAGCCAAGGCCTTCGAGCTGGCTCCACAAAAAAGCCCGTCGCACCAGGGGCGGCAGGCCGTCGAGCAATTCGTCCAGGGCTTGCAGGGTTTCCAGCAGCAGCCAGCGCTGTTCCGGAGACGGCACACTGTCTTCGGGCAGGCTCGCCAGGGCATCGAGGTACGCCTGCTCCAGGTTGCGGCGGGTGTAGAAATTGCTCAGCAGACGCTTGCCGACCGTCAGCAGATAGGCGCGAGGCTCGTGCAAATCGGCCAGCGGTTGGGCGCTGGACAGAACGCGCAGAAACGTATCCTGACGCAGGTCCGCCGCATCCCAGGCATTGCCCATGCGCCGTCTCAACCAGCCTTCCAGCCAGCCGCCGTGGTCGCGGTACAACGCATGGAGGGAGTGCTCCGTCGGCGTAGCTGCGTCAAACATGTCAGGAAGCCTTGCGCAAAGAATGTCTCAAATGAGACTGATTCTAATTAATGTTCGCAGGCTAATCCAAGCTCTTTATGCAGGACCGTGAAAATACGCTGAAGGCCTATGGCTTTGGGAGAAGTCGCTGGGCTGCCAAGCAGCCCAGCGACAGCACCCTCGGCACAAGGCGCGGTATCAGTGACTGGCGTGCAATGCTTTCGGCACTTCGGGCATCGCCGATGAGTGATGGTTGATAATCTTCCACTGACCGTCGAGACGCTCATAGAGGAAGGTATAGCGCGCCTGGACATCACGTTTTGAACCATCGGCATTGGTGAGCGTGAAGGTATAGACTCCACTGTCCATCGCCGCGTCGGGCCCCAGATGACGGATCTCCCGGTAGTTGATCTGGCCGACCGGTTTAGCCGCCAGAAAGTGCTCGAAGTAATCCTGGATCTGCGCTGGCGTGTTGCGCACCTTGTTGGAAACAGTCGGTTGCAAAATTGCGTCCGGGGCGTAGAGGCTTGTCACCGCGCTGGCGCTGCCGGTTTGCAACGCGGCGTTCCAGCGATCGAACAGCGCAGCGACCTCACGGTCATTCACGTTCTTGGGCTGTTCGGCCACGGTGCGGTACACGTAAGGCGTGGCCTCGGCGGCATGAACCAACGGCGCGCCCAGCAGGAAAAAGGCAGCGATGGCACAGGTTTTCATTTTCATCAAAGCGTTCCTTTGGGTTTCAATGAGCCCACTTTGCCGGCCTTCGCGGTCTTCGCCATCGGCCAACCGGTGCGTATCGTCTATGCCATTCGGCAGATAGGCCCAGTGTCGATGGCAGGCTTTAATGACGCCACCGCGCCCCTTCACGCTGGAGTTTTCCTATGCAAAGCCCACCTCATGACCCCGGCAGCGCCCTGGCCATCCGCAGCCAGTATCGCCAGTCGCAAAGCCGTGCCGCGCGCCTTGGCCTGTTATTGGGCGCCGGCCATGAGCTGACTCAACTGCCATTGGCGCAGATGCGTCAACGCGCCGTGCAGCGGGCCTGCGCGTTCATGGCCATGGACCACGGCCTGTTGCTGGAATGGGCGCCAGATACGCCGCTGCGCACCGTCGCCAGCCACGGCAGCGGCGAACGCCTCGATCTGCTCGCCAGCCTGGCCCAGCCGCCCTCGCCCGGCCCGCAATGGCTGGAATATCCCGACAGCGCCCTGCCCCAGGTCCTGCGCGTCCCGCTGCGGGCCTCCGACGGCGCGGTGTTCGGTGCATTGATGCTGGGCAACAGCGTGGCGCTCGGCGCACCGGACAACGAAGACATCGAGTCGCTGCAATTGCTGGCGACCCTGTTGGCGGCGCACCTGGAGAACAGTCGTCTGCTCGAAGCGCTCCAGGCCCGTGAGCGCACCATGTCCGAGCTGGTCCATCGGTTGTTCAGCGCCCAGGAGGACGAACGCAAGCGCGTGGCTTACGACCTGCATGACGGGCTGGCGCAGAACCTGGCCGGGTTGCATCAGCGTTTGCAAGGGTTCGCTGGTCGCTGCCCATCCCTGGCTCCGGAACTCGCGAACGAGTTGCGCACGATTCTTGACCTGGCCCAAGGCTGCGTCGGCGAAGGCCGGCAACTGATCGGCGGCCTGCGCCCCCACGTGCTGGACGATTTCGGCCTGTACAAAGCCGTCGACAAGGAGGCCGATCGCCTGCGTGACGCGGGCCTGACGGTGCATTGGGCCGAACACAGCGCGGCTCGCCTGCCGGGCCACACGGAGATCGCCCTGTTTCGCATCGCACAGGAAGGTATCAACAACATTCTTAAACATGCCCAGGCCAGCCACGTGTGCCTGGGGCTTGCGGTGGAGGACGGCCACGCTTGCCTGCGAGTGGAAGACAACGGCCGTGGCTTTGCCCTGGAACAACCCATCGAGACCAACGGCACCTGCCACCTGGGGTTGGCCGCCATGCAGGAGCGCGCCAATCTCTTGGGCGGCCACCTGACCTGCTGCAGTCAACCCGACAACGGCACCCGATTACTCGCCAGCGTGCCGCTACCGGCCCACGGAGTCCACCCATGAACCGTCCTTTACGCCTGCTGTTGGCCGATGACCATGAAGTCACCCGCACCGGGTTTATCAGCATGCTGGCCGGCAACCCGGGGTTCGAAGTCGTCGGCCAGGCCAGCGATGGCCAGGAAGCCCTGGACCTGTGTGAACGGCTGCAACCGGACATCGCGATTCTCGACATCCGCATGCCGGTGCTCAACGGCCTGGGCGCGGCGCGGATCCTGCAGCAGCGCCAGCCTGCGATTAAAGTGGTGATCTTCACCATGGACGACAGCCCCGACCATCTGGAAGCCGCCATCGGTGCGGGCGCCGTCGGTTATCTGCTCAAGGATGCCAGCCGCGATGAAGTGCTGGACGCCCTCAAACGGGTGGCCCAGGGCGAAGAGGCGCTGAACAGTTCCGTTAGCGCGCGCCTGCTGCGGCGCATGGCCGAGCGCAGTGCCAGTGGCGCCACCCAGGTCCAGGCCCTGACAGCACGCGAGCGCCAGGTGCTGGGGCTGGTGGCCGGCGGTTTCAGCAACCGTGAAATCGGCGAAAAACTTGGCATCGCCCCCGGCACCGCCAAGGCCCACGTGGAACGAGTCATAGGCAAGCTGGGCGCCGCCGACCGCACCCAGGCCGCCGTGCGCGGCGTTGCCCTGGGGCTGGTGGCGCAACCTGCCGGGCAATGGCCATGAGGTTTCTCGCCGCCCGCCGCTGGGCCGACCTGCCATTGCGGGGCAAGGCACTGGTGGTGATTTCCCTGCCGCTGGTGGTGCTGTTGCTGTCGCTGGTACTGATTTACATCACCGAACGCCAGACCGCGCGGGCCGAGGAGGACGTGCGGCGGGTGCTGCTGGTCCAGGGTGATATCCAGACAGTGCATACCCTGCTGGCCGAGGCCGCGGCCAGCGTGCGCGGTTACCTGCTGACCCGCCGTGAAGACTTCCTGCCCAGCTACGAGCAGGCCACACCGCTGATCAAGGCCGCGTTGCAACGACTGGACCAGAACATCCGCGACGCCAAGATGCGCGAGCACCTCAAGACCATCACCCCGCTGATCGCCGACAAACTCGACGGGTTGGTCGCGTTGCGCAACGGCAAGGCCGGGGACACCGAGGCCATCACCGCGATCCTGATCGAAAACAAACAAGTATTGGATGTGTTGCGCGAGCAGATCAGTGCCATGCGGGTCCGCGAGGATGCCTTGCTCGCCGACCGCAGCGCCGCCGCCTCGGCCACGCGCATGCGGTTGTTGTTCGCCACCCTGTTGGCGGCGGTGTGCGGGCTGTTCGGGGCGATTGTCGCAGTGCTGTTCCTGTCCAAGGGCATTGTCGCCCGGGTCCAGCAGGTGCAAGGCAACGCCCAGCGCCTGGCATTGGGCCAACCCCTGCTGCCGCAACCGCCGGAGCAAGACGAAATCGGCCAACTGGGCACTCGCCTGGTGGAGGCCGGGCAACTGCTTGCCGAGCGTGAGCGTGCGCTGCGCGATAATGAAGAGCGCTTGCGGCTGATCATTGACGGGGTGAAGGACTACGGGATCTTCGCCCTGGATGCCCAAGGCTATGTCACCACTTGGAACGCCGGCGCCGAACGGATCAAGGGCTACACCGAGCAGGAAATCCTCGGTCGGCATTTTTCCCTGTTCTACCTGGTCGAAGAATGCCCGGCGCACCCGGACATGGCCCTGCGCGAAGCCACCCGCGACGGTCATTACATGGAGGAAGGCTGGCGTTGCCGCAAGGACGGCAGCCGTTTCTGGGCCAGCGTGGTCATCACCGCCCAATACGACAGTACCGGCGCCCTGCGCGGCTTTTCCAAGATCACCCGCGACATCACCGACCGACGCGCCGCCGAGATCGCCCTGCGCACCGCCCGCGAAGAAGCGGAAAGCGCCAGCCGGGCCAAGAGTGAGTTTCTCTCGCGCATGAGTCACGAACTGCGCACGCCGCTGAACGCCATCCTCGGCTTTGCACAACTGCTGGACATGGACTCCACGGCAGGCCAGCGCCCCCAAGTCAGTCACATCCTGCGTGCCGGCCAGCACCTCCTGGCATTGATCAACGAGGTGTTGGACATCGCCCGGATCGAGGCCGGGCGCCTGCCGCTGAACATCGAGCCGATCGCCCTGTCGACGGTGTTGCACGAAGCCCTGACGCTGGTGTCACCCATGGCGGCCGATGCCGGGATTCATCTGGCCGACCTGCCGCCACTACCCGATGGCAGCGGTGTGCTCGCCGATCGTCAGCGTCTGGTGCAGGTCTTGCTCAACCTGTTGTCCAACGCCATCAAATACAACCGGCCCGGTGGTGAAGTACGCATTGAAGTGACGATACAGGCCCGACAAGTGAGCATCGCCGTCAGCGATACCGGCCATGGAATCGCTCTCGAACAGTTGGATCACCTGTTCAAGCCCTTCGAGCGCCTGGACGCCGATCCCCAGGTCGAAGGCACTGGCCTTGGGCTGTCCTTGAGCAAGAGCCTGCTGGAAATGATGCAGGGCAGCCTCCAGGTACACAGCGAGCCGGGACAAGGTTGCTGTTTCACCCTGCAGTTGCCTGGCACCCTGGTGTCCGGCGCCCATCTGCCACCCATCGCGGCACTGACGGTGACGCGCCCGCCCGTCGAGTATCACGGCAAAGTCCTGTGCATCGAAGACAACCTGTCGAGCCTGGCGCTGATCGAGACCCTGATGCAGCGCCGCCCCGGCATTCAGCTGTTGTCGAGCATGCAGGGCCAGATGGGCCTGGACCTGGCCCGCCAGCACGCTCCGCAGTTGATCCTGCTGGATGTAACCCTGCCGGACCTGGATGGCCTGGAGGTGCTGCGGCGCCTGCGCCACTCCCCGGCCACCGCGTCGACGCCGGTGCTGATGATCACCGCCGACGCCAGCGACCTGACTCACCGCACCCTGCACGACGCCGGCGCCACGGCGATCCTGACCAAACCCATTCATATCCAGGCCTTTTTGGGCCACCTCGAGCACTATTTACCGGAGCCCGCATGAATCGCGATTTACGCATCCTGATCGTCGACGATCAGCGCCCCAACCTGGACCTGATGGAGCAACTGCTGGCCCGCGAAGGGCTGCACAATGTGCTGAGCAGCACCGAGCCCCTGCGCACCCTCGACTTGTTCAACAGCTTCGAGCCGGACCTGGTCATCCTGGACTTGCACATGCCGGCGTTCGATGGCTTCGCCGTGCTGGAACAACTCAACCGGCGCATCCCGGCCAACGACTACTTGCCGATCCTGGTACTGACCGCCGACGCCACCCGTGACACCCGCCTGCGCGCCCTGGCCCTCGGCGCCCGGGACTTCATCAGCAAACCCCTGGATGCGCTGGAAACCATGCTGCGCATCTGGAACCTGCTGGAGACCCGAGCGCTGTACAAGGCGTTGCGCGACTTGATCCCCTCCCAGCAGATCGAACTGTTGCGTCAGCATCGGCCAACTGTCGATCCGGTCTAGAAGCGAACCATACCCTCGCCACAAAGGCAGTTGAGCCTGTATCAATTCGCCTGCCACTGGGGGATCCTGTATCGGCTCGGTTTTTTATTTGATCCGGTAGTGAAAGGTGTTGCGCACCGCCAGCACGGTCACGGCCTTGCCTTCGACGATACGCGGTTGGTAGCGGAAGGTCTGGGCGGCGGCCAGGGATGGTCGGATGAACAGCGGATGGCAACCGTCGAGCACTTTGGGGCTGGCGATCCTTCCGTCCGGCGTCACGCTGTACTCCACGGTGCAGTCACCTTCCAGGCCCTTGTCCAGAGCTCGTTGTGGATAGTCCGGGGCCTCTTTGCTCAGGGGTTGATAGCTGCGACTGTCGGCGGCAGCCAGGCGTGCCTGTTCGGCGCGACGTTGTTGTGCGAGCGCTTGGGCCTGCTGAGCCTGTTGCTGTCGCTCGGCGGCCTGCTGCTCGGCTTGCTGCTCGCGTCGTTCGCTCTCCTGGCGTTCACGTTGCTGTTGGGCTTGTTGCTCGCGCTTTTGATCCTCCAGCCGTTTGCGGGCCAGGACCGCCTGTTCCAGCTTTTGCGCCTGGGCACGCGGATCCGCTACAGGCTTGACTGGCGCGGGGCGTGGCGTTTCTACCGGCGTCGGGATGGAGACGACCGGTGGCAGGGCAACAGGGGCTGGCACAGGGGCTTCGGGCACTGGTGACGCCGGCAACATCACCAGTTGCGTGTGCAGCACCCGAGGCAACTCGGCCGCCGGCTTCTCCACGTTCCAGCCCAACACCAGCAGCGCAGCCACCCCGACATGCAAGGCCACGGCGAGCCCGGCCGCAAGGCTGTTTTTCCAAACGCCGTTGCGCGTCAAGGCAGACAAGCTCAGGGATGGACTGTGCATGATCATCGCCGTCATCGGGGGGCCTCGGTCACCAACCCCAGGTTGCTCACCCCGCCCTGCTGCAAGGCGGCCATGGCCGCGACGACCCGACCGTAGTCGGCATGATCGTCGGCACGAATGTACACCTGGGTATCGCTACGTTCAGCGACGACCTGAGCCACCTTGATGCGCATCTGGTCCAGGTCCACGGCACTGTCGGTCTGGTGCTGGGTGTCCAGTTCACCACCGAGGTTCCAGTAATAGCCACCCTCGGCCTTCACCGACAGGGTCAGGATCTGCTGGCGACTGTCGTTGGCCAATGCCTCGCTGGCGACCTTGGGCAGTTCGATCTTCACCCCCTGGGTCAGCATCGGTGCGGTGACCATGAAAATCACCAGCAGGACCAGCATCACGTCGATGTAAGGCACCACGTTCATTTCAGCCTTGGGTCCGTGCTTGCGTTGCGGTTTGACTAGCATCTGCCCTCTCCTTTCAAGCGGCCGTGGCCAGGTTCACCGAGGCACCGTGCAGCTTGCGGTGCAAACGGGCCTGCAACTCGTTGCCAAAGGCGTAGTAGCGGGTCAGCAAGGTCTGGCCGCGGGCAGCGAAACGGTTATAGGCAATCACCGCGGGAATCGCTGCGAACAGGCCAATGGCCGTGGCGATCAACGCTTCAGCGATGCCCGGCGCAACGGTGGAAAGGCTGGCCTGTTGTACTTGGGACAGGCCGATAAAAGCATTCATGATGCCCCAGACAGTGCCGAACAAACCGATGTACGGGCTGACCGAGCCGACGGTGGCGAGAAACTGCAGGCCTTTTTCCAACTGTATTTCTTGTTCGCTGATCGCCACCTGCAGCGAACGCTCGACGCCTTCGAGCACCACTTCCGGTGTGCTTGAGGGTTGGTTGAGCTGAGTGAAGGCCAGCACGCCCGCCTGGAAAATCGGTGTTATGCCACCCTCCTCTTCGCGAGCCTGCGCCGTTTCCCGGTACAGCGGCAGCAGATCCTGGGCGCTACGAAAGCGCTGCATGAACCCCTTGAGCTGCCGCTCGTTGCGTTGCAGCACGGCGCCGCGCTGGATGATCAGGTACCAGCTCAGCAGTGAGGCCAGCAACAGCGTGAGCATGACCGCCTTGACCAGCAGACTCGCGTCACTGATCAGGCCCCAGATCGTCATGTGTTCCAAAGTGGCTTGCATGGGTAAAACTCCTGTCTGGCGGCTATTCGATGAAATGTTCGTGACCGGTTGATGACAACGTCGCTCAAGGCAGGCCCAAGGCTTTTGCCACGTCTATCCAGGGCACGAACTTGAAATTCTGGGCCTGCTCGGGCATCCGCTTGCGCCCGTCCTGGACCACCAGCATCCCCTGGTTCCAAGGCCCGCCAAGGTTCACCGAGGTGACTTCCAGGCCATCGGTTTCCGAGGCACCGTCGATGCCCGCAGCAGCGTTCAGACCGACCCGAAAAGCGCCACGCACGGCGTAGGGCGGTTCGGCATCGAGCACCAGGTAGCTGTCGTTGCCTTGGCTGGAGACCACCAGGTAATCGTGGTCAGCCCCCTGATACAGGGCGATACCTTCGACATCAGCGTGCAACTGCGGGCCAACCTTGATCACGCCGCTCAATGTCGTTGGCTGGTCGGCCCGAGCATCCACCGCCCAGACGCCGACGTCTTCCTCGCCGAGAAACAAGCGCTGGCGCCGGTCATCGGCGACACAGCCTTCGGGCTGGCTATCGACGCTGAACTGGCGCACCAGCTCGCCTTTCACCACGCCGTCCGGCGCACTGAGGCGGTATTGCAAATAGCGCCCGTCCTTGCCGTTGGCAAACGCATACAGTTCACCTGCGTGGGGCTGGAACAGGCAGATGCCGTAGATTTCCTTGAGTGGTGTAGGGATCTCGCCGGCCTCGCGCAATTGGCCACTGGTACGGTCAATGCTGAACAGACTCAGGCTGTTGCGATCGCGGTTGCTGGCGACCGCGAGATCGACGGTTTGCGCACCCAGCTTGAAGCCACCGCGCACATCGACGTTGTTCAGGCGCCCCACCGCAAGCTCCTGCAGCAGCTTGCCTTGCAGGTCATAGCTCAGCAGCCCCTGTTTCTTGTTGGTGCCCAGTACCCGGCTCAACGCCGGCGTCGTCGGATGGACCCAGATCGCCGGGTCATCCGCCGCGTCGCCCTGGCGAGCCACCGGTTCGCTCTGGCCGATAGCGGCAACACTGGGCAGGAGCGGCGACACCGGCACCGGAGCGGGTTGCCAATCGACTTCACCTTGGTACAGGCGCCCACTGTCATCGTCGCGCAGCAACACTTCGATGCCGGTTTTTGTCGGGCGTACCGCGATGCTTTCCGGCTCCTTCAGGCCCGGCAGCGGCAGGCTGGCCCTTGACGCCCAGCCTTCGCTGTCCTGCTGATAAAGATGCAACTGCGCAGCTTCAGGGTCCAACCCCAGCAAGCCACCCGGCAACACGGCCATGGCCCCCGCCGCTTGCCGGATGTCGCCGAACGGTATGCGCATCGCCACGGGCACCCGCACGGTCTCGGCCTCGGAGGATGCCGGATAGACCCACCAGCCCACCCGCTCTTCGTTGACGAACAACTGGTGGGTGTCGTCCTGCACCTGGCAGGTCTTGGCGTCCGGTGGCAACGGCAGGCCGCGCACCCATTGCGCGGTGCCGCTCAGATGCTCGCCATTGCCGACCAGCCATTGCTCGCCCTTGCCTTCCTCACCCACCAGAAACACAAACAGATTGCTCGCGTCATCGCGGTACAGACACAGGCCGCTTACCGGAAAATCCCGTGTCGGCAGATACAGAGGGGTTCCCCACTGGCGCTTCTGCGGGTCGAGGCTGACCAGCAACGCCTGCTGACGTGCGCCATCGAGGCTGGCGACCAGAGCATTCGGCCCCAGGGAGCGGCTGTCGAGACCTTCATAGCTGCCCTCCAGGCGCGCCAGTTCAAGGCCTTGGGCATCGAGCAACAACAAGCCCTCGCGGGCGCTGGCCAGCCGCTCGGTCGTTGACGGGCCAGGCAGGAATGCCAGGGCGTTGAGCGAGAGTTCCTGGGATGGAGACCAGGGTTTCAGTATTAGCTTGGGAGCCGCGGGAGCCGCCAGGGCGGGGACCGCCGCCAGGCTGACCAGCATCGCCAGCAGGTAGCGCTTGGGTAAAAGCAACATCGTGTTCAACGCAAAAGTCCTTGTCATTAGGCCAAACTCAAACGGGCTTGTTGCTCACTTCCGTGGCGAGGGCTTTCATCCCTGTGGGAGCAAAGCTTGCTCCCACAGTTGAATCTCCTCGCCAGAAGTGGTCAGCCTCGCAATCTAGAAATGGGTAAAGGTCAGGCCCAGCTTGTAGGTCGGGCCATACTCTTCGTACTGGCCGTTGTAGGAGCGGTGGCCGGTGTAGACGAAATACGACTCGTCAGTGAGGTTCTGGGCCTCCAGGCTGACCTGCAGGTTTTTCGTCAGCGAATAACGGGCGCTGAAATCGACGAAGGTCTGGGCGTCGACGTGCAGGTCATGGGCACGGTCGCTGATAGACGCCAGTTCATAGAGGTAAGCCGACTTGTAGTTGGCCGACAGGCGCAGGCTCAGCTTGTCGTTTTCCCAACCCAGCATCAGGTTGCCGACGGTGTTCGATTGGTTTGGCAGGTCGATGCTGCGTTTGCGCTGGGTGCCACTGGCCTGGTCGAAGCCTTCGATCTCGGCATCCGAACGGCTGAAGGTGGTGTTGGCCCCCAACAGCACGCCGTTCCAGGGGGCCGGCAGCCAGTCGAATTTTTGCGAGTAGGCCAACTCCAGGCCATAGAGCTTGGCGCTGTCGCCGTTGGCGTAGCTGTGGGCTTCGGCAAAGTCGGTCCAGGCGCCAGTGCCCGCCAGGTCGGTGTTGTAGACGAAGTTCTTGATGTCCTTGTAGAACACGAAAGCCGAAACAGTGCCGGCATGGCCCATGAAGTGTTCGATACCCAAATCCAGGTTGCTCGACTCCAGCGGCTTGAGTTCCGGGTTGCCGAAGGTCGCCTCGTCATCGTCGATGACAAAACCCGGCGCCAGTTGGCCGAAGGTCGGGCGCACCACGGATTTGGTCCAGGCCGCTCGGACCTGGGTGTTCTTGTCCAATTGGTAGCGTGCATGCAGGCCTGGCAGCCAGTGGTGGTACTTGCGACGGGTCTCGGTGTCAGTGAACACGCCGTCAGTAGCACCGGTGCCCTTGGCGTCGAATTCAGTGCCTTCGTAGCGCATGCCGGCGATGAAGCGCCAATCATCGATATCAACGGTGTTCATCAGGTACGCGGCGTTGATGTCCTCGCTCATTTTGAAGTCGTTGACCCGGGACTCCTGTTCGTCAAAAAAATCATCGCGATTGAGGCCACCGAGCAACTGTTTGATGGCATCGGCGCTGATGCCCGGGCCGAAGCGTCCGAGCCGATAATCAACGTTACCTTTCTGGAATTGCCCGAGGTTGAGCTGGTCATCGGTGAAACCCAGGTCATCAAAATCTTCGTAGACCCAGGCGTTGAGGTCATTGTCCTTATCACGTCGGCTGACTTTGCCACCGAATTTGACTTGGGACGCATAGCCGCGCAAGTCGTAGTCCCGGGCCAGGTCCAGGCGCAGGTTTTTCTCGGTGTCGGTGGTCTTCTGCTCCTCCCAATCCACCTTGTCGAGGGTGAAGTTGGCGGGGTCATAGAACCCCGAGCCGATGATCGGCCGCGGCTTGTCGTTGTCGTAGAAACCGCCGTTGAAACCGTCGATGCCTTCGAAAGTGGCACCAGCGATGTGGCCGGGGCTGTCTTCGCTGGACTGGCTGTAGCCGCCCTGGCCACTCAGGGTCCAGAGCCCGAACATCCGTTCGCCACCGAGTACGTAGGATTGGATTTCCTGGGTTTCTTCACGTTGCTTGAGCTTGCGCTCACCCTCCGCGTCCCCCAACTCACCCGCCGCTTGTGGGTCTTCAAAGGCGATGCTGGCGGCGTTGCGGGTTTCGCTGTCCTTGTAGCGGCTGTACAGCGTGCGCAGGTAATAGCTGCTGAAGTCATCGGGCTTGTAGTCGAAGTTCAAGCCGCCACCGGCACGCTCGCGGCGGATGTCGTAATCACGCTGTTCGAACTCTTCGAGGCGTGAGCCTTGCTCGAAATTCCAGGCGCCGCCGGTTTCAACGTTGTCCGAGCCAAAGTCGCGCTTCTGCCAGCTCAGCGCCGCGGCCACGCCGAAATTGTCGATACCGTCGCCAAGGCTGAAGCGGTCGCTGATGGCGCCGGAGAATTTCGGGCTGGTCTGGCCGGTGTTCTTGTCGTAGCTGGCTTCACTGCTGCCGGTGTAGAACAGGCCCTTGTGGTCGAAGGCCGAGAGGCTTTTCACGTCCACCGTGCCGCCCAGGGAGTTGGCGTCCATGTCCGGCGTCAGGGTCTTGATCACCGACAACGACTGCACCAGCTCCGAAGGCAGCACATCCAGGGCAACCGCCCGACGTTCACTTTCCGGGGCCGGCACCAGGGTACCGTTGATGGTCACGCTATTGAGGTCCGGCCCCAGGCCGCGCACGCTGACAAAACGGCCTTCACCCTGATCGCGCTCGACGCTGACACCGGGCAGGCGTTGCACTGCTTCTGCGACGTTTTCGTCCGGCAATTGGGCCACGCCGTCGGCATGCACCACGCTCTTGATCGTGTCGGCGCTGCGTTGTTCCTTGAGGGCCTGGTCGATGCTGGCGGCCTGGCCAACCACTTCGACGTGTTCAGTGCTCGCCTGCTCGGCGGCGCTCAGCCGCTCACTGGCAATGGCCATCGCCAATGCGGTGAACGTGAAACCGACGAACCCGGCAGTGCTGGTGCGGTGGTGCATGATGGTCCTCCCCAGGAATCCGAACATCCGCCAGGCAATGGCCCGGCAACTGGGAGGGCACGCTAGGGGTGGCGAATGACGGTTCTGTGACAGGGTTTGGCTGGAGGGGGTGAAATGCGCTGATTTGAGGGGGTTGGCAGATCAAAATGAGCTGAAATGACCCACGGAAATAGAGATTGAACATCTTCCGTGGCGAGGGAGCTTGCTCCCGTTCGACTGCGCAGCAGGCGCGGATCGGAGAATGCGGTTTGTCTGTCGGAACCGTGGCGCCAGGTTTTGGGGGCGCTGCGCACCCCAGCGGGAGCAAGCTCCCTCGCCACGGTATGCGTGTTGACCACGAAGAATCCAGTTCAAGCGATGAGCTGATTCGACCTCCCCCAGCTATTCGCCTGTCGTCACCGCACTGTCACATCCATCTGCTGTGCTGGGCCGCATTCCGCTTCTGGCAAAGGATTCCGGCCATGTTCTCCGTGCTGCGCCCGCACCGCCTCAAACTCGCCCTGCTCCTGCTGGCGGCCAACCTCGGGTTGATCCTGCACTTGGCCAGCGGTGAGCTCAAACCCGTCGCGCAGTGGGTCTGGCTGGATATTCTCGGTGAAGGCGGATCCGCGTTGCTGGCGCTGGTCTGGCTCGGCCTGGTACTTAAAAGCCGCCCGGCCGGGCGGGTGACCAATTACCTGATCCTGGGCCTGGGTTGCATCTTCTTTTCCTGGTGGATCGACAGCCTCGACGAATTCATTCGCTTGCCCGACAGCATCACCTGGGATCACTGGCTCGAATCCGGGCCGATGCCGGTGGGCATGATCCTGCTGACCCTCGGCATTTATCATTGGCACCGGGAACAGTTGGCAATCAACGGGCAGATGGAGAAGCGCGAGCGGTTGTTCCGCGAACACCGCTTGTTCGACAAACTCACGCCGTTGGGGGGCGCGGATTTTCTCAAGCATGAGCTGTCCGCCAGCCTGGAGGACAGTCGGCGCCGCCAACAGCCACTGTCGCTGCTGGCCCTGGATCTGGATAACTTTACCGCCATCAACCAGCGTTTTGGCCATGGCGAGGGCGATGCGGTGTTGCAAGCCGTCAGCCAGTTGCTGGTGTTGAACCTGCGTCGCCAGGATCTGCTTTGCCGCCTGGCCGGAGATCGTTTTGTGGTGCTGTTGCCCGACACTGGCGAGAGCCAGGCCCAGCGCCTGGCCCTGGAGCTGGAGATCGCGGTTCGCAGCCTGGCCCACAAGACCCGACAGCACGGCGAGCGTTTGCAACTGGTCGCCAGCACGGCGGTGGTGATGGCGTTCGACGAGTCTCCCGAGGCCCTGCTCAAACGACTCAACCTGGCATTGGCCCAGTCCCGGACCACGCTGGCGAAAAGCGCCTGAGGCCGTTCCATGACACTCAAGACCTGCGGATACGAAACCGACAGTCGCTTCATCCCGGGGCACTATCAGCCCGCCGCGCTGATCGACCTGGCGCTGTCGCGGGACATCGACAGCCATCGCCTGCTGCGCGGCACCGGGTTGTTCCACGAGGATATCCTGGCCGGACAGAGCCGTATCAGCCCGCAGCAGTTTCTCGGCCTGATCGACAACAGCCGGCGCCTGCTGGATGCCAGCGACAGCAGTTTCCTGCTCGGCCAACGGTTGCTACCGGGGCATTACGGGCCGGCCAGCCATGCCTTGCGCCATGCGCAGAATCTGCATCAGGCCCTGGAAACGCTGATTGAGCAGCAGGCGCTGCTCAGTCCACTGGCCGCGCCGCGCCTGCTGCTGGACGAGCACTATGCCTATGTCCATTGGCTGGACAGTTGCGGAGCCGATGAACAGTGGCGCTTTGTGCTGGAAGCGAGCATGACCTCGATGGTCGCGATGAGTGCCTGGCTGAGTGGCGAACGCCTGCCCTGGCAGTGCAGCTTTCGCCACCGTGAGCCACGTTACGTCGAGCAATATTGGGTGCACCTGGGTGAACATACGCTGTTCGACCGGCCGCTGGACCTGATGCGCCTGCCCCGCCATTGCCTCGCCCAGCCCTGGCCTGACGTGTCTGCCACCGCTGGCCAGGTGGCGCGGATCCAAGCCCGGGAACAGCTTGATCAACTGGACTTTGCCTCAAGCTTTCTGGATTGCGTCTACGACTACCTGCACGCCCATGTGCAGCAGACGCCAAGCCTGGAACAGACCGCCCAGGCCTTCGCCATGAGCCCGGCGACCCTCAAGCGCAAGCTGCACAAACACCACACCGGGTTCCAGCAACAGGTGGACCGGGTACACACCCATGTGGCGTTGTACTTGTATCAGGTCAAGGGGTTCAGCAACGAGGAGGTAGCGCAGTACTTGCGCTTCAACGACACGGCGAATTTCCGGCGCTCGTTCAAGCGCTGGACCGGCAGTACGCCGAATCTGATCCGGCAGTTGTTGGCGTTGGGTTGAGATTTGTCGCGGCTCAAGAAACGCTTAGGGCGGAACGCTCTTGTGGCGAGGGAGCAAGCTCCCTCGCCACAAGAGCCGCGTTTTTTCGAACACAGCGCGGAGTCAGTGCCCGCGGATGTAGTGCTCCAACTGCCGAATCAAATCCGCCTGCTCGACAATCGCCTCTTTCACCAGATCACCAATGGACAACAAGCCAATCAACTGCCCGTTATCCAGCACCGGCAAATGCCGCAGGTGGCTGTCGGTCATGACTTCCATGCAACGATCAATGCTTTGCTGGCTGTCGGCAGTGATCACTGGCGCGCTCATGATCGTGCGCACCGCCGTGCCCACCGAGGAGCGTCCTTGCAGCACCATCTTGCGCGCGTAATCGCGCTCGCTGAACACGCCCACCACTTGACCGTCTTCGATCACCGGCAGCGCGCCGACGTTTTTCTCGGCCATGATTTGCAGCGCTTCGAGCACCGTCTGTTCCGGGGCGATGCTGTGGACCTGCTGGTTCTGCACACTTTTGAGTTTCACCAGTTGAGCGGCGGTTTTCATTGTTAATCCCCAACTTCAGTTAAAGGCGATACCAACCAAACAACAAGACTTGAGCCAGGCGTCACAGGATTGTGTTTGCTTCAGTCTTCGCCAATCTCAACCACATCGCCATTCAAGCGCACCGGCCACACCCGCAGCCGCTGCTCTGGATATTCCAGGCAATGGCCGTCCTCCAGGCGGAAATGCTGTTTGTACATCGGCGAGGCAATCACCAGATCCCCCTTGATGCTGCCCAATAAGCCGCGGCCGATGACGTTCGCACCGGACTTGGGGTCGCGGTTGTCGATGGCGTACAACGGCTTGTCCTGATGCTCGGGCAGGTACAGCAACGCCACCTGGCTGCCGTCGTGCCAGGCGACCACGCCGGAATTGGGCACCAGGTCCTCACGGCTGCACAGGGCTCGCCATTGGGCCGGTTCCTGGTCCGCGGCGCGGGTGGGGATACGAACGACGTTTGACTGGCTCATCAGAGCACCTCCTCGGTAACGGGAATCAGGTGTAGTTCACCGGCGTGAACGGGCCGGCGCTGGCCACGTTCGCGGACGAAATGAACGTCCGGATCGCCGCGTTTGTCGTTGACGAAGGTGCGGAAACGCTTGAGCTTTTCCGGATCCTTGAGGGCGTTGGCCCATTCGCATTCGTAGCGATCGACCACCAGTTGCATCTGGGCTTCGAGCTCGGCGCCCAAGCCCAGGCTATCGTTGATGATCACGTCCTTGAGGTAGTCCAGGCCGCCTTCCAGGCTTTCGCGCCAGACCGAGGTCCGTTGCAACTTGTCGGCGGTGCGGATGTAGAACATCAGGAAGCGGTCGATGTAGCGGATCAGGGTCTCGTCATCCAGGTCGGTGGCGAACAACTCGGCGTGCCGCGGGCGCATGCCGCCGTTGCCGGCCACGTAGAGGTTCCAGCCCTTCTCGGTGGCGATCACGCCGACGTCCTTGCTCTGGGCTTCGGCGCACTCACGGGTGCAGCCGGACACCGCGAACTTGAGCTTGTGCGGCGAGCGCAGGCCTTTGTAGCGATCCTCAATGGTCAGGGCCATCTGCACGCTGTCCTGCACGCCGTAGCGGCACCAGGTGCTGCCCACGCAGGATTTCACCGTGCGCGTGGATTTGCCGTAGGCATGCCCGGTTTCGAAACCGGCTTCGATCAGCTCGGCCCAGATGTCCGGCAACTGGTGCAATTGGGCGCCGAACAGGTCGATGCGCTGGCCGCCGGTGATCTTGGTGTAGAGGTCGTATTTCTTGGCGACCACGCCGATGGCGATCAGTTTGTCGGCGGTGATTTCCCCACCGGCGATACGCGGCACCACCGAGTAGGTGCCGTTTTTCTGCATGTTCGCCATGAAGGTGTCATTGGTGTCCTGCAACGCCACCAGGGACGGGTCCATGATCGGCTGGTTCCAGCACGACGCCAGGATCGAGCCCACCGCCGGTTTGCACAGGTCACAACCAGTGTGACCACGACCGTGCTTGGCCAGCAGCTCTTCGAAGCTGATGATCCCTTCCACCCGCACCAGGGCGTAAAGCTCCTGGCGGGTGTAGGCGAAGTGTTCGCACAGGCTCTTGTCGACGCTGACGCCACGGGCGATCAGTTCGTGTTCGAAGACCTGCTTGACCAGGGCTGCGCAACCACCGCAACCGGTACCGGCCTTGGTGTCGCATTTAAGTTGGCCCAGATCGGTGCAGCCGCCGTCGATGGCCGAGCAGATCGAGCCTTTGGTGACGTTGTGGCACGAGCAGATAGTCGCGGTTTCGGGCAATGCCGCAGGGCCCAGGGTCGGGGCGCCTTCGGACGAGGGCAGGATCAGGCTGGCAGCCTCCTTGGGCAAGGCGATGCCGTTCTGCATGTATTGCAGCAAGGTGTCGTAGTAGCTGTTGTCGCCCACCAGCACCGCGCCGATCACACGCTTGCCGTCGGCATCCACCACCAGTCGCCGGTAGCTGGCGCTGGTTTCGTCGATGAACTGGAAGCTGCGCGAACCCGGCGTGTTGCCGTGGGCGTCGCCGATGGAGCCAACGTCCACACCGAGCAACTTGAGCTTGGTGGACATGTCGGCACCGGTGAAGGCTTCACCGTGTTCGCCGCACAGGCGCGCCGCGACGTTGCGGGCCATCTGGTAACCCGGGGCGACCAAGCCGAAAATGCTGCCGTTCCAGGCCGCGCATTCGCCGATGGCGTAGATATCCGGGTCGCTGCTCAGGCAATGGTCATCGATGACCACGCCCCCACGCGGGCCGATTTGCAGGTCGCTCTGGCGAGCCAGGGCGTCCTGGGCACGGATACCGGCGGAGAACACGATCAGGTCGGTTTCCAGGAAATCGTCGTCGGCGAAGTTCATCCGATAGCGGTATTGCTCACCGGCGCTGATGGACTGGGTGCCCTTGGACAGGTGCACGCCAACGCCCAATTTCTCGATGCGCGCCTTGAGGGCCAAACCGCCCTGGGTGTCCAACTGCACCGGCATCAGCCGCGGAGCGAATTCCACCACGTGGGCTTCCAGGCCGAGGGTCTTCAGCGCGTTGGCCGCTTCCAGGCCCAACAGGCCACCCCCGACCACCACGCCACGGCGGGCATTGCTGGAAGCGGCGCGGATGGCATCCAGATCCTCAAGGGTGCGATAGACCAGGCAAGAATCACCTTCGGCGCCTTCGATGGGCGGCACGAACGGGTAGGAACCGGTGGCGAGTACCAGTTTGTCGTAGTGAATGCGCTCCTGAGCGGTCACGACCTGGTGCGCGTCACGGTCGATTTCCAGGACCGGTACGCCCAGGTGCAACGTGACGCCAGGCGTTTGGTACAACGAAGCTTCGCCCAGGGCCAGGGACTCGGCGTCACGGCCGGAGAAATACTCGGACAGATGCACGCGGTCATAGGCGCGCATTGGCTCTTCGCTGAACACGTGCAGGCGGTAATGATTGAGGGCACCGCGCTCGATCAGTTGCTCGACGCAGTGATGGCCGACCATGCCATTGCCGATCACGATCAGCGTTTGCAGCTTGTTCAGAGAAGCAACGTTGGTATTCATAAAAAGCACCCGACAAAAGCCCATCACGATTTTGAAAGCAAAAAAAAGACGCCTGAAACCTTGCGGTTCCAGGCGTCTTTGCCTGTTCTGTGCGGTATCGGCCCGGCGACTACGCCCTGACCTACCGTGACTCCCCGGCCTGCTGGCGCTCGATCTTCGTTGACCGACGGGGCTGCCCACTCGATTGTGTTCGCGGTGGACCTGGATAGCCTCTTGCAGCGAGCGTGCCAAGCTTCCCCAACACTCTGACTCCACTACCTCGCTGGCGCCTGAAATCCCTGTGGGAGCGGGCTTGCTCGCGAAGGCGTCCGCTCAGCCAGGCACATAAACTTGCCCCGACATCCAGCTTCCAAGCGCTGGCGATTGCCTTCCCATGGTGCGACCCACCGCCCACCGGCTTCATAAAAGTGCAGCTTTGTGGGTGACCGCGAGATTGGAGTTCACGACAGCTCCCTTGTGGGAGCGAGCTTGCTCGCGATGGCGGTGGGTCAGCTTGAAGGGATGTTGGCGGTTCTATCGACCATCGCAACGATGCTCACAAAGAGTTCTTCCTTTGCTTCGGCCGCGCTGATTTCCCCGGTGGCGGCCGCATTGGACAGTGCCTCCGCCGCCCCAAGCATCGCCCGTAGGCTGGCCTGGGCGATGCCCCTTGGACCGGCAAACGGTTCCAGCACCGCTCGGCATTTGTCCAGGAAAATGGCCTCGTACTCCCGCTTGATCCGCTCCAGCTCCGGCGAGCTGGTCAACGCAGCGATCACTCCCGGAATCTCTCGGCCCTGCAACAGCACGCATTCGACATAGGACGCGGCAATCACCGCCGCGCGGCTTTGCAACGTCGGCTCGCTCGCTTCAAGGGCGGCGTCCATGAGCGCGGTCTGGCGGGCATCGAAATCCTGGTACAGCGCCGCCAACAACCCGGAACGGCTGACGAAATGGTCATAGACGATGGGCTTGGTCACCCCGGCCTGTTCCGCAAGCCGGGCCAGGGTCAGCGCTTCGCTGCCCTCCTCCCGTACCAGCCGCCAGGCGACGTCCAGCAGCTGCCGTTGCCGGTCTTCCCGCGAGAGGCGACGACGAGGTGAAGTCGGTGAATTTTCTCCGGTGCTTGACATGCTAACTTTACCAACCGTAACTTACTAAAGGTAACTTAAGCGAGCATACCCGCTTTCAAGTCTTCGTCGCCAGCAGGAGTTTTCGCCATGCACGCACTTATCGTCGTCGCTCATCACGATCCTCGTTCCCTCACCCATAGCCTCGCCGGGAAGATTGCCAAAGGCATCACCCAGGCCAATCCCGATCACACCTTCGAGATAGCTGACCTGGCCGCCGAAGGCTTCGATCCGCGTTTCAGTCTCGCCGATCACGCGGTTCACCGCCGCGAAGCCTCGCCGCCGCCGGATGTGCTGGCCGAGCAAGGCAGAATCGAGCGGGCCGACGCGCTGGTACTGGTCTACCCCATCTATTGGTGGTCAATGCCGGCACTGCTCAAGGGCTGGATCGACCGGGTATTTTCCAACGGTTGGGCATTCGATTTCAGTCTCGATCAGCCGTTGCGCAAAAAGCTGCAGCGCTTGCGGGTGCATCTGGTAGAGGTGGGGGGCGCCGATGCCGACGCCTTTCTACGCCACGGCTATGGTGAGGCGATGACCACACAAATCGAGCATGGCATCTTCGATTACTGCGGCGCTCGCGTGGTGAGTTCCCAGCGTTTGCTCGAGTCGGAAACCCTTGATCCCGCACTGCACCTGGACACTGCCAACCTCATCGGCCAGCGCTTGTTCGCGACAGTCGAAGAGGCCGCGCAGCTCACTAGCGTTTGACCTCAGAGCGCCCGGCCATGAGCAGCGGACAGCGCTACATCACGCCCATAGATGTCCGGGATGTACACCGCCTGGCCCTGGTTGTCCGCTTGCACCGTCCAGTATCCCAGCAGGATCGGCACGGGCCTGGCCAGCCTGAACTCATGGGTCAACTCGGTGGCCAGCAGTGTGTCGGTGCGGGCACGTTCAGCCGGACTCACCAGCAGGTCTCGCAAGTGCATCACTTGTTCGATCCGCACACAGCCTGAACTGAATGCGCGGGGGCCTTTGACGAACAGTGACTGGCTCGGTGTGTCATGCAGGTACACGGAGAACGGGTTGGGAAAGCGGACCGCCATTTTGCCCAAGGGGTTCTTCGGACCGGGATCCTGACGCAGCATCAGGTCGCCCGGATGTTCCCAGTCGATGTCGGAGGCCAGCAGCGGCAGGCCATCGCGATCGAGAATCCTCAGGTTATGTCGAGTGAGAAACTCTGGATCGCGGCGGATCTCGGGCAGTTTGTCTTCGCGCATGATGGTCGGCGGAATGGTCCAGGTCGGGTTGAGCGTCAGACGGGTGACCTGGGATTTGATCAGGGGTGTTTGTCGTTGCGCACGACCGACCTGGGTTCGGGTTTGCCAGACTGGCGCGCCGGCCTGGTAAACCGTCAACTGCGCCGCCGCCACGTTGACCAGCACGCTGTCGGGTTCCAGATCCTGGGCCAGCCAGCGCATGCGCTCCAGGTTGATGCGCAACTGTTCGCGGCGCATGGCCGGGCTGATATTCAGCTCGGTGACGGTCCACGGCCCCACCACGCCGTCGGCTTGCAGGGAATGCTGGAGCTGGAAGCTCTTCATTGCCTCCACCAGCGTGGGGCTGTAATGCTCGTCGGTGAGCAGCGGCGGCGCGCTCAGGTAACCTTCATTGAACAGTCGCTGGGCCAGGACGGGTACGCGGGCGTCCTGCTTGTCCGGTTGCAACAGCGGTCCGCCAGGCACAGGCGGCCAGTCGGCCAAGGGCTGTTGCCGTAGCCGGGCATAGAGCCCGCGCAGGTTGCGATACAGCTCCAGGGTCGGTCGGGCCTGTTCAAAGGCCTCTGCCGGGTTCTCCACGCCCGGCCCGGCGATGGCCAGCACCACGGCCTGACGGTCTAGTGGCTGCGGGTAGGCCTTCCACACCGGCTCCAGACGGTCCTGGGGCAGGTAGCCGAAACGCAGGTCATACAAGGCTTGCAGGTAGCGCTGGCTGATGGCGATATCGACACAATGGGCGCTCTGGGCCGCACCTTCGACCGGCAGGCTGTAGCGCGTCGGGTCCAGGCCGTCATCGGCCAGTTGCTGCAACTGAACCCGCAACGCCATCAATCGTTCGTCGTCCGACCAGACGGCCTGGCCTGCGTTTTGCTGATAAAACGCCTGCAAGCTCATCATCGTCGGAAAGTCGACGCCCGCCGCCACCTCCGGGCACGCAACGGACAATTGTGCCAGGGTGGTTTGCACCAATGCCGGATCGCCGTCCTCGGCTGTCGCGACCAATGGCGCAGTGAGCAATAAAAGGCTCAGGTAACATGCGGACTTTTTGAACAACTGCTTTACTCCAATCCATGGCCGTCTCGTTGACGGTCAAACTTTGCGACAGGTACGACCCGCCATCATGCATACACACAAAACCGGACGGGATGCCGCAGACCAACACCACCGTGGGAATTTTTCATCCGTGCTGAGCGTTTTGCGCCGAGCGTGCCTGGTCATGACCAGCCTTGGGGTGATGTGTAGTCCGGCAATGGCCGAAAAGGCAAATTCTCAACTTCTTTACAACAGCCTCGCCCACGCAGCGCCGGAACTCAATCCCCAGGCACTGAAAAGTGCCCTGAGTGCCATGCAATGCGCGGTCGCCAATGGCGCCAGCCAGGCCCGTCACCTGGCGGTCATCGACTATTCGCAACCCTCCACGGCCCGTCGCCTGTGGATCTTCGACCTGCGCCAGAAGAAACTGGTGTTGCGCGACCTGGTGGCCCACGGGCAGAAATCCGGGGAAAACTTCGCTACGCAATTTTCCAATCGCCTGGGCAGTTTCCAGTCCAGCCTGGGCCTGTTTCGCACCCAGGAAAGCTATCAGGGTGCCCACGGTTACTCGCTGCGCATGGACGGCCTGGAACCGGGCTTCAATGACCTGGCCCGTGACCGCGCAATCGTGATCCATGCCGCCGACTATGTGAACCCGCTGTGGAGCGCGCGCCAGGGCCGTATCGGGCGCAGCCTGGGTTGCCCGGCCGTGCGCCCCCAGGTGGCGCGCCAGGTAATCGACAGACTCAAGGGCGGTCAATTCATGTTTTCCTGGTACCCGGACCCGGGCTGGCTGAAGCGTTCGGCGTACCTCAACTGCCAGCCGCAGCAGGTGGCGAGTGCGCTGGCCACCAGCGGTGGTTAGTCAGTACGTTCGTGGCAAGGGAGCTTGCTCCCTCGCCACAGAAGAACGTGCTGTGGTTAAAATGCCGGCCTTTCGAATTGCCGGCCTTGCCTGATGAACCCTGAAGCCCTTCAAACCCTGCAGACTCATTTACTGACGGCACTGGCCGCGGTGCCGCAAGAAACCCGTCGCCTGTTCCATGGCCGCGGTCGCTGCTGGCCGGGGCTGGAACAGATCACCGTCGACTGGTTGCAAGGGGTGGTGCTGGTCTCGCTGTTCAAGGAGCCTGCGCCAGGGCAGTTGGATGACTTGATCTCGACACTGCTCGCCCTCACCGCTTCGCCGGCTTGGCAACACAGCGCGGCTCATACGCTGGCCGTGCAACATCGCTACCTGCCCCAAAGCCTCACCCAATGGCTGGTGGGCGAGCCCATCGACGAATGGACGCTGACCGAAGGCGGCCTGCATTACCGGATCGACCTGGGCAAAAAACAGAACAACGGCCTGTTTCTGGACATGCGCTACGGTCGCGACTGGGTAAGAGCCAATGCCAACGGCAAACGCGTGCTGAACCTGTTTGCCTACACCTGCGGTTTTTCGGTGGCGGCCATCGCCGGCGGTGCTCAGCACGTGGTGAACCTGGACATGTCCCGCGCAGCCCTGAGCCGAGGCCGCGATAACCATCGCTTGAACGGCCATGACTTGAGCCAGGTGAGTTTCCTCGGCCACGATTTGTTCAAATCCTGGGGCAAGGTGATCAACAGCGGGCCCTATGACCTGGTGATCATCGACCCACCTACCTTCCAGAAAGGCAGCTTCCTGCTGACCAAGGATTACCAACGCGTCCTGCGCCGCCTGCCGGAACTGCTGAGCGCCGACGGCACGGTCCTGGCCTGCAGCAACGACCCGGCCACTGGCCCGGACTTTCTCATCGACGGTGTCACCCGTGAAGCGCCTGGCTTGAAGTTCGACCAGCGCCTGGCAAATCCCCCGGAATTTCCCGATGCTGATATGGAGTGTGGCCTGAAAGCGTTGGTGTTCCATTGTGGCGAGGGAGCTTGCTCCCGCTCGACTGCGCAGCAGCCGTAAAAACCTGTCGCCGGTTTTTTCCTGCTGCACCGTATAGGGCTGTTGCGCAGCCCAACGGGAGCAAGCTCCCTGGCCACGGACTCAATTGGGAACAGCCTCTCAACGAGGGTTGGCTTTTTTCTGGCCAAGACCTTCTGCCTGAAAGCTATTGCCGTCGCAACAACCACCAAGGGGTGACCAGTTCGGTGGTTATCCGCCTCACCAGGGCTTCAATCTCCCGGCTCTTGACCGAGCGGTAGATGGCCATGGTCCGCCGCAATTGGTCTTCAGTGAGCATCACCGGCTGACCCGCGGCCCAATCCACATCCGCCACGGCTTCCAGTCTCACACGGTGCCAGACTGTGCCGTTGGGTAGAGTGACTGACTCCAGGGCGCTGGGCAGGTCGGCGTCAGGTTGCCTCAGGTTATCTAACAGCACCTGGGGCCAATGGGCTGGATCCACGGGGTCGCTGAAGGCATCCACCAGGCTGTCCTCCACCGTGTTCCAGATCGCCAGACCATCGAGCCAATCGCGGGACATCAACCCCAGGTAGGGACGCCAGGTCATTTCCCCTATGCGGGGAATCTGGTCATTGCTGTCGAAGGTGTCCTGGGCGTCGCTGAGCCAATTGATGAAGCCCTCCCGGGTCGTGGCTGCCCGGCGCTGGGATACCTCTGGGTAGAGGCTGCTCAGTACCCGGTTCCAATACTCGTGCTGAGTGCCCAGGAACCGCGCAAAAGGCACGCCCTGGGGATCGAGGCGGGCACGTTGGACGGACTCGAACATCAAGAAATGCACCTCCAGTTCGGCGATGTCTGGTGTTAGCCTGTCCAGCACGCGCGCTTGCAGGCGGGTGCGCAGTTGTCCCAGTTGCTGGTCAAAGTCTGGAAGCCGAATCAAGAGGTCGGCATAGAGATTTGAGTGTCCGGTGTAGTACTGCAGAATGCCTGCGGCCCGCTGACGATATCCCAGGGCCAGCCCGTTGGGTTCACTGGCATCGACGTCGCGTATGAGGCCGGAAAACCAGTCAATGAAACGCCGCCCTCCGGCATCGTCCCGGGCAACTTCCAGTGCTTTCTTCAGATCAGGAAAGTCATCCAGCCAGTCATCGACCGTGTAGCGAAAAGCGTGACGGTCCAGTTCGCGAAGGGCGTTGATCTGGGCGCTGGGTAGTGGATTGTCTTCAATCCCCAACCCAAGGGTATTACTCCTTGGCATGCTGGCAAGCGCGGGCAGCAGGTCATCCTGAATGTTGGTGATGCGGTTGCCCTTGAGGTCGAGGAAGATCAGGTCGGATGAACGCCTGGATAGCAGCGTCAAGGCCATCGTCGGCACCCGTTCCAATCCTGCGTAGGCCAATTCCAGCTCTTCCAGGGCGACGAGCTCCGTCAGGTTGGGTAAATCGCGGCAGTTATTGCCACTCAGGCGCAAATCTTTCAGGGCCGTGGCGGTCCGCAGGAAGGCACTGCCCTCTTCATCCAGGCGCAGGCCGCAGCGCACCAGGTCCAGCGCTTCCAACCCGGGTAAGGCAGTAATGGCCTGCAATTGCTGGGCAGTGAAATGCAGGTTATCGGACCACACCAGTTCACGCAGGGCGGGCAGCTCAGCCAGGCGGCCGATGGCTGCGACCATGTTGGCCTCGGCGCCAGGCTCTGCACCGCCAGTCACCTCGGAGAGCTGCAGTATCCGCAGTTTGGTCGCACGATTGGCGCCAATCAGGGGGGCAAATACATCCGCGTTCATGTTGAGTGGGTTCTTACCCAATGCCAGCTCCAGCAGATTGTGAAACTCGCCCACCGCCACGGGCACGGCGGTGAGGTGATTGCCGTGCAGACGCAGCATTTCGATATTGGGAAACAGCCGCAGGAAGTCCGAGGGATCCTCACTCAAGCCCAGGTGAGACAACGTCAGGGCTTCGATATGGGTGAAACGCGCGCGGATCGGCGGGAGCTTGCCGATGTCCCACCCCGACAGGCGCAATGTCAACTCGCTGTCTTCCCTGCGCGGATCGGGTTCACGCCGCCAGGCGCGGCGGACTTCGTTGGCCACGCCGCGACGATTCGCCAGGATATCCTCACGGATGTAGCGACTCTCGACCGGGTGGTGAACGCCCTCATGGACCTCCCACTGGCGCAGCCCTTCATCCAGCGTTGCCCACTCATTGCTCAACCGGGTGACCAGGTCGCTCAAGCTGAGGCCTTCACGCGCGGCCTGGGCGGTCAGGCTACGCTGAAGCCCCGCGAGGGCATCCCCGGCATAGTGAGGATAGAGTCGCTCGAGACGCCCCTCCAGGTTGTGGCGCCAGCCCTGCAACGGCAGTTTTCCGCGCCCGCTGAGCGGATAACCCAAGCGTCCGTTCTGCCATTGCGGGCCTTGCGTGTCGCTGTCCAGGCGCTTGAGTCGCAGGAACGCACGCAGGCCTTGCCGATCGCCAAGGGCTTGCTCCAGCAGCGCCTGGCGAAGCCTGGCCGCCTCCCAAATGTTGAATCCCAGCGCCCTGCGAGCCTCGTCCGGCATTGCGTTCAACAGCGCCTCTTCCAGGCTCGACCCTGCGCCCAGTTCATTGCCTTGTTCGTCAAAGGCCTGGTATTCCCCACCGTACTGGCGAATGACTTTCAAAGGCCCCTCCTCCCCCACTTCCAACGGGCTCGCCAATTCGCTCGACACCAGGCGCAAGCGCAACCGGCCGCGTAATGAGGCCATATTGCCCAGCAAGCCCATGACAACGCGGTCTCGATCGGCGCTACTTTCTCCGCGCGCCAAAGCACGCAACGTACGTGTCAGGCGCAGCTCAGTCAGGGCTTCTACGCACTGTTTACCCAGGTTACCCGTCACCCGGCCGGCACGCAGGCGCACCAGGTCCTGGCCTTGAGCCTGGCTGGCAAGCTCGTTGGCCATGGCTTCCGGCAGCCCGGGGAAGGCCCGAGCCACGGGAACGGCCAACGGATCGAGCGCGGTGGACCGGGCCATGGTGGCGGTCACCTGGGTAACATTGCGTTCCAGGTGAGTCGCCCAACGGCCGGCCAACAGCCGACTGCTCTCCACCGGCCGCAGGCCAAGGGGGCTTTGCCCCAGCAGTGTGCGTTGCTCGCTCACGCTCAGGCCAGCCAGGATGCGATTAGCCCAGCCATCGTGCTCCAGATCAGCCTGGTTCAGATCGAGGAAGCGCGGAGCTGCCGTGTCACCCGTAGAGTGAACCTGCACCCCTTCGTGATAGCGCAGCGTCATCGTCTCTGGCCAACCCGGCAGATCCACGAGGGTCTGAGTGATTCCAACGTGCAGGTTGCCTGGCGCGTCGCCGCCGCGCAGACGCCCAATGGTTTGCTGCACCCGTTGCCAATCCCGTGCTTCACCCAGGGCATCGGCGAAGATGGCCGGCATCGGCTCCCCGTTCACTTGCAGGTAGCGCAAGTGCGCCTCGCTGATACCCACCTGCCGCTGCAAGGCCAGAATCGTAGGGTCGTCCAGTTCGGCTGGCGTCTCGACAAAATTACGCAGCAGTTGCAGATTGCCGCGCTGCAACGGGTTGCGGTGCGCCCACTGCCAGCCACGGGCACGGTTCCACTCCATGAGAGGCGTCACGCCACGATGGTCGGCGGGTAGACGCAGGTCCAGGGCGTCGGCTGTGCCCTGCACCTCGAAATAACGGCCCTCGATCCGCACCCATGCCTCGTCCGTTGTACGCCACACCCCCCAGGCATCCTGCTCGGCCTCAATGGGTGGCGGGCGCCGCGCCTGGAAAGGCGTGACATCGCCATTCCACAGGCGCGTCGTACCGTCGCGCACCGGCATGGGTTCGACAGCCCCGCCGATAAAACCCAGATAGGCGCCTTGGGCGGCCCCGAACAGGACGTTGAAGATGTGGTCGATGCCTTCTTGCGCATGGCCCTCGTTGAACGCCTGGATGCCTTCGAAGAACTCATACACCAGGCGCACCCCGCCCACCGCCGCCGCAGCCATCCCGACAGGTGCGCAGAACGGGATGAAGCTGACGGCGAGCATCAGGGAACGCTCGGCGAGACTTTCCCAGTATTCGAGGCGAGCCAGCAGCGCCTGCCAATCCTGGTCCTTGGTGGAAACCATCAGCGCCGAGGCATTGGCCAAGGTGTGGGTCCGCCATTCGTGATAGCGATCGTCCCAGTGATTTTCACGCACATCACCCAGGGTCCAGGGCACATGGGGCGCAGGCACTCGAATGCGTCGGGGGTTGCCATCCTCGCCAAGCTCACCCTCTCGCCAGCCCACGATGCGGGCGTGGATTTCCTGGAAAATATTGAGGTTGTCCTTTATCTCCCACTCCAATTGATCATGCAGGGCGTCGCCGAGCCGGGCCTGCAGACGTACCGGGAAGTAGCGCATCAGGCTCTCGCGATAACGCCGCCAGCGCAGCCGTTCGATCAACTGCGCAGCCATGGCCTGCAAGCTGGGAAATTGCTTGATCGGCGCCACCACGTCATAGGGCATGTGCAAGACGACCGGACGAACGCCTTTGGCGTCCCCTTCCAGCCCCCAGTACACCCGGGCGCCGAACAGTGGCACAGACAGCACCTCCAGTGCCTTGACCTCACAGGCCAGGGATTCGACCGGGTGAGCGTTGAGTTGCACCCCGACATAGGCCAGCAACCGCTCACCGGTTTCATCCAGGCGTCCATCCAGCTTCGCCTCGTAGGCGTCATAGGTGAGCAGGCTGCGTGCGTACTTGATATAGGCGTGGGCGACAACCGGGACCTCGTTGCGAATCTGTGGCAGTCGCTGCTTGAGCAGGCGTTGATAAGCACCGCCCACATCCAGCTCCCGGCACAGACGCGCGAAGCTGGCTGGGGTCATGGGCACTGCCGTGGTGTCCGACGGCTCCCCCCAGCGGTAAAACTCTCCAGGCTTGCCCTTGATGAACAGCTCGCCGTTTTTATCGAAAGCGCTGCCAGTGGCCGCATCGGCGGGAGGATAGTTGCGCATGGCCGCTTCGACCACCGACAGCGAGGCGCCGAAGTGGTCGCGCTTGACCTTGGCCCGTCGTAGCGCATCCGCAACGCTGCCGGTGCCATTCACCAGGCGCCAGGCCTGCATTTCCGGCCGGGCCCGCAGCAAGTCGCGGGTGAAAGTTTCCGGTGCCGGCAGGTCGATGAGTAGCCCGTTGAGCGCGTCGCTGTCGCGCTGCAATTGCTGGGTAAGAGCCTTGAAACGCTCCTGGTGGATCCGCGAGGCGCGTTTCAGCCAGACGGGCAGCCTGGCCTGGATGAACTCGATATGGGTATCGAGAGTGGACATGATGGACCTCCTTCCTTGGGGTCGATTGGGCATTGCAAATTTAAAGTTCGCCAAGCTTTGGCGTGGTCGATGCTCCCCAAAACGATGGTTTTTTGAAACCGTCAGACTGTTGCCAGGGGTTGCAGCGACAGGCGCGAAAGCCTGGCGAGGGCGTTTCAGGTCTGTCCGGGACGACTCGTGGCTACACCACCAAGGTCAACCACGCCGACACCAACAGCAAGACCGCCATGACCCGATTAAACCGCCCCATCGCCACCGTGGAACGGCAGAACCTGGCAGCGCCGAGCCCCAGGTAGGCCCAGGCGGTCATGCAGGGGATTGAGATCACGAAGAACGCCAGGGACAACCACAGCACTCGTACCGTACGGTCGGCCTCGGCGCCAGCGAAAACGCTGACCACCGCCAGCGCCATCATCCAGGTTTTCGGGTTTACCAACTGCAAACCGGCGGCCCCCGTCAAGCCAAGCCGCCGCCCCTCTACGGGACGCTCAGGGTCGATGGCCTCGGCCGGAGCACTGAAAATCTGCCAGGCCATCCAACTCAGCCAGGCGATGCCGGCCCATGAGAGCAGCGTTTGAAGTGTGGCATGGCGTGCCAGCACATCCCCCAGTCCCGTTCCAACCAAGAGCACCAACAAGGCCGCCGCAGCGCATGCGCCAAGGATGATCGGCCAGGTGGTCGCCAGGCCAAAGCGCGAGCTGTGGCTCAGCACCAGGATATTGGTCGGGCCCGGGGTGATGGAGGCGACAAATGCGAACAGGGCAAACGGCAGCAACTGGTCCATGGAGCAATATCTCGGCAATGATCGTGACTTGATCATCGCGATGAAACCGGGCTCAGTCTGGAACGTTTGAGCAGCGCTTGCGGTAGTCCGCCGGGCTCAGGCGATAAGCGCGCTGAAACCAGCGGCCCAAGTGGCTTTGGTCGGCAAACCCCAGCATCGCGGCAACCGCCACGGCACTCTCGCCACGGGCCAGTAAGCGTCGCGCCCGGGCCAGGCGCAACTGGATCAGATAAGCATGGGGCGCCAGGCCGAACGCCGCCTTGAAGGCGCGGGTCAGGCGGAAACGATCCACGCCGGTGACCCGCGCCAGGTCGTCCAGCCCGACATCGTCGCTCAGGTGGCTGTGCAGATAATCGCGGGCCTGCTGCGCCACCAGCGGCAACCTTGGGTCGGGATTGATCCGCGCCCGCCAATGCAAGTGCTGGGTCAGATTGGCGAGCAAAGTGTCCAGGGCGGTCTGGCGCACGATTCGGATTTCCTGCTCATGCAGACTCTGGAACGCCATGGCCGTGGCGCTCGCCAGCCGCGCATCGTCGGTCAGCGTGGCGGCGAAGCCCAACTGGGCATTGTCCGGCGCAACATCGAACAAAGAACGCAACTCGCGCTCCAGCCATTGAGGCTCCAGGTACAACGTGCGGTAGGTGAAACCGTTGTCGTGGGGCGCGTTGCCATCATGCAACTCACCGGGCTCAAGCAGAAACACCTTGCCTGGCGTGCTGTTGTGCTGCTGGCGGCGGCAATGAAACTGCTGCACGCCCTGCTCGGTCACGCCCACCAGATAAGCGTCGTGCCAATGCGGATCGTAGGCATGCCCCTCGAAATGCGCACGCACGGTCTCGATACCGGACGTGGCGTCCTGCTTGAAATCGATCCAGTTGCGCACTGTCATGAGCCGTCTCGTGTTGTCTATCCGCTCGGGGCAGATTACCCGCTGAGGGCGATGGCGTCTGGAAGATTTGTGCAACCCGTTCCCACAGGTTGTTCATCTACCTGAAAGGATGTGGGGCTGCTGCGCAGCCCAGCGGGAGCAAGCTCCCTCGCCACGGGTCGAGTCAATCAGGTATCCGGCGTAATCGCTTCCTCCCACGTCTGCACCGACAGCCGCGCCAGTTCGGCATCCTGCTCGGCCTTGACGCCGGATACGCCGATGGCGCCGATGCATTGCCCGTCGCGGCGGATGACCACGCCGCCTTCGAGCATGCCTTGCAGGTGTGGAGCGCTGAGGAAGGCGTAGCGGCCGCCATTGATCATGTCTTCAAAGACCTTGCTGTCACGCCGGCCCATGGCGGCGGTACGGGCTTTCTCGGTGGCGATGTAGGCTGAAAGCGGCGAGGCATCGTCCAGACGCAGCAACCCCAGGGGATGACCGCCGTCGTCGACCACGCAGATCGACACGGCCCACTGGTGCTGGTGAGCCCTCTCCCTGGCGAGGACGAGCAACTGTGAAACGTCCGGTTCAGTGAGTACCGTTTTGGTTTTCATGAATCACTCCGTGCTCTGTGACTGAAAGCCCGAGGGCCAGAGCCGCAGTATTGTTCCTCGATGATATTTGAGCCAATACATTCGAAGTCGACCACCGCAGGCTTGAGAAACCTTCCAATTAATGGATCCACAAAACAAACCGATCATCTTTTAATCCGCCTATAACATTGACAAACAAATTGGTTAAGAGAGTTAATGGATCCATAGACAAGAACAACATCCGTTTGGAGATCCCGTCATGTACCCCAAAAACACCTGGTACGTTGCCTGCACCCCCGATGAAATCGCCGACAAGCCCCTGGGCCGCCAGATCTGTGGCGAAAAGATAGTTTTTTACCGTGGGCACGAGGGCAAGGTCGCGGCCGTGGAAGACTTTTGTCCCCATCGTGGCGCCCCGCTCTCGTTGGGCTACGTCGAAAACGGCAACCTGGTGTGCGGCTATCACGGCCTGGTGATGGGGTGTGACGGCAAGACCGTGGAGATGCCAGGGCAACGGGTCCGGGGCTTCCCTTGCAACAAGACCTTTGCGGTAGAGGAACGCCATGGCTTCATCTGGGTCTGGCCCGGTGATCAGGCGCTGGCCGACCCGGCGCTGATCCATCATCTGGAATGGGCCGAAAACGATGAATGGGCCTACGGTGGCGGCCTGTTTCATATCCAGTGCGACTACCGCCTGATGATCGATAACCTGATGGACCTGACCCACGAAACCTACGTGCACGCGTCCAGCATTGGCCAAAAGGAAATCGACGAAGCGCCCCCCGTAACCACGGTCGAGGGCGACGAAGTGGTCACCGCCCGGCACATGGAAAACATCATGGCCCCGCCCTTCTGGCGCATGGCCCTGCGCGGTAACAACCTGGCCGACGATGTGCCGGTGGACCGCTGGCAGATCTGCCGTTTCACCCCGCCCAGCCACGTACTGATCGAAGTCGGCGTGGCCCATGCCGGCAACGGTGGTTATCACGCCGCCCCGCAGTTCAAGGCATCGAGCATCGTGGTGGATTTCATCACGCCGGAAACCGAAACCTCCATCTGGTACTTCTGGGGCATGGCCCGGCACTTCCAGCCACAGGATCAAGCGCTGACCGATAGCATTCGCGAAGGCCAGGGCAAGATTTTCAGCGAAGACCTGGAGATGCTTGAACGCCAGCAGCGCAACCTGCTGGACCATCCGCAGCGCAACCTGCTCAAGCTCAACATCGATGCCGGCGGCGTGCAGTCGCGTCGGGTGCTGGAGCGTCTGATTGCGCGCGAGCGCGAATCGCAAGCCGGATTGATCGCCAGCACCCAGACCCAGCAGCCGCAGCATGCGGAGCAACGGTCATGATCGAAGTCCAAGTCGTCGCGCGGCACAACGAAGCCCTGGATATCTGCAGCTACGAGCTGACCCGTATCGACGGCCAACCCTTGCCGGCGTTCACTGCCGGCGCCCATATCGACGTGCACTTGCCCGGCGGCCTGATCCGCCAGTACTCGCTGTGCAACCATCCCGAAGAGCGGCATCGTTACCTCATCGGCGTACTCAAGGATTCGGCCTCGCGCGGCGGTTCACGCAGTCTGCACGAGCTGATCCAGCCCGGCGCACGGCTGCACATCAGCGAACCGCGCAACCTGTTTCCTCTCGCGCCTGAGGCCCGGCGCAGCCTGTTGTTTGCCGGAGGCATCGGCATTACACCGATCTTGTGCATGGCCGAGCACCTGGCCCAGAGCGGTGCAGTGTTCGAACTGCACTACTGCACCCGCTCCCGGGAGCGGGCAGCCTTTGTCGAGCGCCTGCGCCAGTCACCTTATGCCGACCGGGTTTTCCTGCATTTCGATGAAGAGCCCGAAACACGGCTGGACGCCGTTCGCGTGCTGGCTGCGCCCAACGATGACCTGCACCTCTACGTGTGCGGTCCCGGCGGTTTCATGCAGCATGTATTGGACACCGCCAAGGCCCTGGGCTGGCAGGACAGCCACCTGCACCGCGAATATTTCGCTGCCGCGCCCACCGACACCAGCGCCGATGGCCGCTTCGCGGTGAAACTGGCCAGCAGCGGGCAGGTCTTCGAAGTGCCCGCCGACCGCAGCGTGGTGCAGGTGCTGGAGAGCCATGGCATCGAGATCCCGATCTCGTGCGAACAAGGCGTGTGCGGCACCTGCCTGACCCGCGTGCTGGAAGGTGTGCCGGAACATCGAGACATGTTCCTGACCGAGGCGGAACAGGCTTGCAACGACCAGTTCACGCCGTGCTGTTCGCGGTCGAAGACACCGTTGCTGGTGCTGGATCTCTAACCTCCGAACAACCCGCCCTCCTGTGGGAGAGCCCTGTGGGAGAGCCCTGTGGGAGCAAAGCTTGCTCGCGATAGCGGTCCGCCAGTTGATATCAATGCTGGCTGAATATCTGTCATCGCGAGCAAGCTTTGCTCCCACAGGCATATGAGTATGTGGGCCTTCAGTCCGAGCGCAATATCACCGTCATCCGCTCATCAGCCAACGTCGAGCCGAACACCTCGGCATAACGCAAGGTCGCATTGGCATGCTCGCGCATGATCGCCTCGGCACGGGCGCCCTGGCGGTGAATCAACGCGTCGAACACCGAATGGTGCTGCATGTGGGCATAGTTGAAGCGGCGAAACTCGCCGGCCATGTTCTGGCGATCCACCGCCAGGGCGGTGACTGAGGCGAACGGCAGATGATCGTTACGGGCCAGTGCATCGGCGATCGCCGGGTTGTGGCTGCCTTCGACGATCACTTGATGAAAGCGCATATTGAGGTCGTGATAGACCTCCAGGTCATCCTCGGTCACATAGCCCTTGGCGAACAGTTCGTCGCCCTGCACCAGGCATTGTTCGAGTGTTGCCCGGCCCTCTTCGGACAAGCCACGTTCGGCCGTTTGCCGCGCGGCCAGCCCTTCGAGCACGCCACGCACCTCCACGGCCCCGGCGATTTCTTCGGCACTGACCGAACGCACTTGAAACCCCCTGCCACCGAAACGCACCAGCAAGCCTTCCTGTTCCAGCGTGCGGAACGCCATGCGCACCGGCATCCGCGAGACGCCAAACAATTCTGCTGTGGGAATTTCCATCAAGCGCTCGCCGGCCGCCAGTTCACCCGAAGCGATCATTCTGCGCAGCGCAACCAGCACCGTTTGGCCAGGCTTACTCATCCAGGTGAATTCCAGAGAAAGGAGAACCGGCATAGTAAAAGGCTTGGGGCGGTGTGTCACGGTGGGCGGGAGCCAACCAAAGAAGCGTAACCCTGTGGGAGCGGGCTTGCTCGCGAAAGCGGTGGGTCAGCAATATTGATGTTGACTGACACACCGTCTTCGCGAGCAAGCCCGCTCCCACATGGTTTTTTATTTAAGCCACAGACCTGGCCCGCAGGATGGAAGCATCTTCACCGCGATACAGCGCCTCGACTTTCGCCGCCCGCCACTGCAACACCGCCCGTTGGTTGATCGAGCCCTTGTCGGTGATTTCGCCACGATCGATCGACGCCGGTTCATCGAGCAAGGCAATCCACTCCACGCGACTGGCGTTGCCGGTGGCTTCGCGGTTCAGGCGTTGCAGCCAGTCGGCGAACCATTGGCGTACCGGTTCGCTGGCAAGCACTTGGGTATCGCTGGCGTCCGAAGCCAGACCCGACAGACGTCGGCATTCCGCAAGCCGCGGAAACACCAGCGCACCCAGGCACTCGCGATCCGGCGCGGTGATCACCAGGTCCTGGACGTAAGGCGTGCCTTCCAGCACCGCGCGGTTGCGCAGCGGACCGACACTGACGAACACGCCAGAGGACAATTTGAAATCTTCGGCAATCCGTCCATCGAACATCAAGCCCAGTTGCGGGTTGCCGGGATCGGCCAGCTTGATCGCATCCCCCGAACAGTAGAAACCGTCCTCGTCGAATACCTCAGCGGTCTGCTGCGGCGAGCGCCAGTAGCCCGGCATGATGTGCGGCCCGCGAAAGCGCCCTTCGAACTTGCCGTCCACCGGCACCAGCCGCACTTCGCAACCAGGAGCCGGCAGGCCGATGTAGCCGGCCATGGACAGTGGCCCGGTGGTGAAGGTGCAGGACGGCGACGCCTCGGTCATGCCCAGGCCCGCCATCATGCGGATCCGTTCGCCACAATGCTGCTCGGCGACTTTGTCGAGTCGATCCCAGGTGCTTTGGGACAGACCCGCAGCGGCAAAGAAGAACAGGCTGATGTCCTTGAAAAAACGCTCGCGCAGCTCCGCGTCCTTCTCCAGGGCGCTGACCAGCTCTTCCCAGCCCTTGGGCACGGTCAGGTAGGCGGTAGGCGAAATCTCCTTGAGGTTACGCAAGGTTTCGGCGAAGCCCTGGGCCGTGGGTTTGCCGTCGTCCAGGTAGAACGTGCCGCCGTTGTACAACACGATGCCGACGTTGTGACTGCCACCGAACGTGTGGTTCCACGGCAACCAGTCCACCAGCACCGGCGGCGCTTCACCAAACACCGGGAAGGTCTGCAACAGCATTTGCTGGTTGGCGCAGAGCATGCGTTGGGTGGTGATCACCGCCTTCGGCAGCTTGGTCGAACCCGAGGTAAAGAGAAACTTGGCGATGCTATCCGGCCCGGAAGCGGCAAAGGCTCGTTCGGCCTCGACGCCGCCGGGTTGCGCCAGCAGGCTGGCAAAACTGGTTCTGGCGCGATCCGGGATCTCGCCACGCACCGTGATCAAGGGCACGTCGGCCGGCAAGACGGCATTGATCGCCCGCTCAAACGGTGCGGCATCGCTGACAAACACCAGCCCCGGCTGCAACAGGTCGCAGACATGCCGCAGCTTGGCGAAATCCTGGGATAGCAACGAATAGGCCGGCGACACCGGGCAATACGGAATGCCCGCATACATTGCGCCAAGAGCCATTTGCAGGTGTTCGATGTCGTTGCCTGAGAGCAGCGCCAAGGGTTTCTCGGCCGACAGGCCGTAGCCCAGCAAGCTTTGGGCGATGGCCCGGACGCTCTCGAGCATCTGGGCATAGCTGACGCGACGCCAGTCACCGCCGGCCTCGCGAGCGGCGATGAACGTCTGCTGCGGGCGCACCTCGGCCCAGTGCACCAGGCGATCGAGCAACCGCGCCGGCAACGGGGCCAGGGGTTCCAGGGAGCGCATGTGCAGGATGCCGCGCTCTTCCCTGACTTCAACGGCGGGATGACCAATCGACACCTGGCGATACTGCCCGGGGCCGGGTCGGGAGGACGATCTGAACTCGGAACTCACGTACATTTCCTCCACCAAGGCACACTCGGGTCGCGCGAAGCGAGCGGAGCGTGGCAGCGTCTGGCTGCGGCCTTGTCATTGTTATTCTGGCCTGCATCGGGGCGGCGGCTTTCAAGGCCCGGCCGCCCGCCATGCGACGGATTTCAGATCGGGTAATGCCGGGGTCCGTTCTGCAACGTCACCCAGCGCAACTGAGTGAAATGCTCGATGGACGCCTTGCCACCAAAGCTGCCGTATCCGCTGGACTTGACCCCGCCGAAGGGCATCTGCGCCTCGTCGTGCACGGTCGGACCGTTGATGTGGCAGATGCCCGACTCGACCCGTTGGGCCAGGGCCAGGGCCCGCGTGGTATCGCGACTGAAGATCGCCGCCGACAAGCCGAACTCGGAATCGTTGGCCAGGCGCAGCAGTTCTTCGTCGCCCTCCCCCCGCAGCAACACCGCCACTGGGCCGAAGGACTCTTCGCGGTACAGACGCATGTCCGCGGTGACGCCATCGAGCAGGGTCGGTTGCAGGATACTGCCCTCCAACTGCCCCCCTGCCACCAGCCTCGCGCCTTTGGCCAGGGCATCGTCGATCAGCCCCTTGATGCGCAGGCCGGCACTGACATCCACGAGCGAGCCGAGCACGCAATCACCGGCAGCGGGATCACCGGCGCGCAAGGTGGCGATCTTGGCGGTCAACCGAGTGACGAAAGCATCGGCCACGCGGGCATCGACGATCAGTCGCTCGGTGGACATGCAGATTTGCCCCTGGTTGAAGTAGGCGCCGAAGGCTGCCGCTTCTACCGCAGCGTCCAGGTCGGCGTCGTCGAGCACCAACAACGGGGCCTTGCCGCCAAGCTCCAGCAGTGCCGGCTTGAGGTGGCGCGCCGACAGTTCGCCGACGATGCGCCCGACGTGGGTCGAACCGGTGAAGTTGACACGCCGTACCGCCGGGTTGGCAATCAGGCGTTCAACAATGGCCGGTGCATCCGCCGGCGCATTGCAGATGACATTGACCACGCCATCGCCCAAACCGGCGTCCTGCAACACCTGGCCGATCAGCCGGTGCACCGCCGGGCTTATTTCCGAGGCCTTGAGCACCACGGTGTTACCGCAAGCCAGGGGCATGGCGATGGCGCGAGTGGCGAGAATCACCGGGGCGTTCCACGGCGCGATGCCCAGCACCACGCCGCAGGGCTGTCGCAGGGCCATGGCGAAACTGCCGGGCACGTCCGAAGGAATGATTTCGCCGTTGATCTGGGTGGTCATGGAAGCGGCTTCGCGCAGCATGTTCGCCGCCAGGTGCACATTGAAACCGTACCAATTGGCCATGGCCCCGGTTTCGCCGGCGGCAGCAATGAATTCGCCGCTGCGGGCCTGCAATTGCTCGGCGGCGCGCAGCAAGCGCGTGCGACGTTCGTTGGGCGCCAATGCAGCCCAGGCGGGAAACGCAGCTTGCGCAGCGGCCACGGCGGCGTCGGCATCTTCCAGGGTAGCGGCGGCCACACGAGACACCACTTCACCGGTCACCGGATTGCAGCGCTCGAAGGTCCGGCCGTCACGGGCGGCGCACGACTGGCCGCCGATCAACAGGGGCACGTCCAGCATGGTGATTCCTCTTTATTGTCTTTATAGGGAACACGTTCACAGTAGCGCCGAGGGCCTTGGACGAACAGCCTGCGGGCACCTGATCGGCGCCCGCCACGCGATTGTCTCAGCGCTTGTAGGTCTGCAGGCCCGGTTTGATGCTCTTGTCGTCCAGGAACTGCTTCATGCCCTGCTCGCGACCGCCTTCGGTATCGAGCAGGCGCGACTGATCGAGCTTGGCGTACAGGTAATCTTCGTTCTGCTCCCAGGTCAGTTCGCGGCAACGCTTGAAGCCATGCTTGGCTGCACGCAGCACCACCGGGTTTTTCTCCAGCAGGTTACGCGCCAGTTCCACGGTGACGTCACGCAGTTGCGCCAAGGGCACGCTTTCGTTGACCAGGCCCATTTCAGCGGCTTTCTGCCCACCAAAGGTCTTGCCGGTCATGATGTAGTACAGCGATTGGCGATGGCCCACGGTGTCGGCCATGGCCTTGCTGACCAGGTTACCGGGCGGGATACCCCAGTTGATTTCCGAAAGACCGAAGGTCGCTTCGTCGGCGCAGATCGCCAGGTCGCACGCCACCAGCGGGCTGAAACCGCCACCGAAGCACCAGCCATTGACCATGGCAATGGTTGGTTTGGCGTACATGCGCAGCAGTTTCCACTGCCACTGCGAGGCTTCGCGACGGATCTTCTCCTGAAGAATTTCCGGCCCGGCATCCACTTCGCGGAAATATTCCTTGAGGTCCATGCCCGCGGTCCAGGCATCACCGGCGCCGGTCAGCACCAGCACGCCAGCGGCCGGGTCCTGTTCCAGAGTCTCGAGCACATCGATCATCTCGCGGTTGAGGGTCGGGCTCATGGCATTGCGTTTTTCCGGGCGATTGAGGGTGACCCAGGCGATACCCTCCTCGATATCGACCTTGACCGTTTTCCAGCGACCTTCGTAGTTGCTCATGATGCGTGCTCTCTTGTTCTTGGCTGAAGATGATCAAAAACTAAACCGGAAAATTAGTTATGTCAATTAACCATTAATCGATTTACCTGTATTTTTCAGTGCGGGGAGCAAAGCATCAGATCAACGAATATGCGATAGACCGTAGCCATAGCGTCCCAACCTCGGCAAACTGGATAGCCTTGTTAATCACTCACCTCGAGGATGCTTTCTCCGATGGCCAAGTCTTCCAAGCTTGCCGAACCCGCCGAGGCCCTGGCTGCCGGTGCCGACGCGCAGGCGCCGCTGGACTCCGCACTGGACGACCTGATCGGTTACGCCCTGCGCCGTGCCCAGTTGAAACTGTTCCAGAACCTGATCGGTCGGCTCGCCACCCACGATTTACGGCCCGCCCAATTTTCGGCCCTGGCGATCATCGACCAGAACCCTGGCCTGATGCAGGCCGACCTGGCCAAGGCCCTGACGATCGAACCACCGCAAGTGGTGCCGCTGCTGAACAAACTGGAAAGCCGGGCCCTGGCCGTGCGCGTGCGGTGCAAGCCGGACAAACGCTCCTATGGGATTTTCCTGAGCAAGACCGGCGAAACCCTGCTCAAGGAACTCAAGCAGATCGCCGCCCAGAGTGATCTGGATTCAACCGCGGCCCTTTCGGGTGGCGAGCGCGAGGAATTGCTGCGGTTGCTGAAGAAGGTTTACCAGCAATAAGGCCTGACGCAGCCCTCTTGTGGCGAGGGAGCAAGCTCCCTCGCCACAAGAGCACGGCGTCGCCTATTAGGGCGTCACCAGATCGGCACGTTGTAGGTCACCAGGAACCGGGTCTGGTTCTCATCGCGAAACGCTGCCGTACCCGGGAAATCGTTGCGGTAGATCGACTTGCGCGCCAGCAGCCCGACGTTTTTCAGCGATCCGCTCTGGATCACGTACCCCAGCTCCATCTGGAACTCGCGCTCCTTGCGATCCTCGGCATTGAGGGCGGCCAGCTCAATGTGATCGCCACGCACGTAACGCAATCGGGTCCTCAGGCCCGGTACGCCCACCGCCGCAAAGTCATAATCATGGATCACTTGCCAGGTGCGCTCCTTGGCGTTGAGGAAATCCGAGCTCATGGTCATTTCACTCAAGCCCATCAACTCAGTACCGGACACATAAGGCGTGGCAGTATCGCCACTGGCATGCATGTAGCCCAGGCTCACGCGATGCCCGCCCAAGCGATAACCGACCAGCGCCGAGAGATTGCGGTTATCTACTTTGCCAGCCTTGGCCGCGCCGTCTTCGTCACTGAAAAAACTGCGCAGGTCGGTGGTCAACACCCCGTCGCCCAACGGCAGGTTATGCAGCAATGCCAGGGTGTTCTGCTGGTACAGATCCGCCACTTCAGCGTGGTAAGCCCGAAGGCTGAGGTCTTTGTTGAGCTGATAGTCGCCCCCTATATACGCCATGTGAGACGAGGTCGCCGCGCCGTTAAAGCGACGGTTGGGCGAGGCGATGCTCATCGGCTGGTAGTTGGTGGAATCGCGGCGGTTGATGCGGTCGATGTAGCCCGTGTTCAACGTCAGCCCATCGATGTCCTTGGAGCTGAGGGTCGTACCGCGAAAAGTCTGTGGCAACAGTCGCGATGGGCTGGCGAAGGCAAACGGCAGGAAGATCGACACGTCACCGGTCTTCACCGTGGTCTGGCCGAAACGCAGCTTGCCGGTCAAGGCCAGGCGTGAATACTCATCGGCTGCGCGCTTGTCGCTGCTGGAGACCGGCAACAATTCAGTGCCACTGCGATCCGGCGACGAGTCCAGCTTGATCCCCACCAATCCTCGGGCGTCCAGGCCGAAACCGATGGTGCCCGGGGTAAACCCCGACTCCATGTTCATGATCACACCCTGGGCCCACTCCCGGGTCGCAGTCTTGGCGCCATCGTCCTTGTAGTCGCGGTCCATGTAGTAGTTGCGCAGGGTCAGGGTGCCGTGGCTGTCTTCGATGAATCCCTCTGCCAACACTGCGCTGGAGCCCAGGCTCAGCCCGAGACCGGCCAACAAATGAACGAGAAGTGAAACAGGGGCCACAGCAAGGGGCGCCCGGGTACGGTTTGGCATGTTCGATGTCCACTTATTGTTGTTGTTTTCGATCGACCTATCGCCTGAGGCGTTGGGTTCTGCGCAAAGAGAATGGAAATGACACAGGTGCTTCGTCAATCCGAAATGATCGATAATCGAACATTAATATTATTAACTAATTCATCAATTATTTCATTCAGCACTGTCAATCAGCTGATTTTATTGACTATTTCAGGCGCTATATCCGATCGCCTCTTACGATTCTTTTTTTAGTTAGCTTTGTTAATCTTAATCGTGCTTGCCGGTGTTCCCCCGAGCCGGTGCTTCCCAGACAAAAACAATAAGAGGAATTGCCATGAACAGTCCGACGCGTCGCGCGACGCTGACCATCGCCCTGTGTTTTATCGTTGCGCTGATCGAGGGTTTCGACCTGCAGTCGGCCGGCACTGCCGCTGCCGGCCTGCGGCAGACGTTTGCCCTGGACCCGAAAATGATGGGTTGGGTTTTCAGCGCCGGGATCATCGGACTGCTGCCGGGAGCGTTTTTCGGCGGCTGGATCGCTGATCGGATCGGTCGCAAGAAAATCCTCATTGCCGCCGTCCTGCTGTTCGGGGTGTTCTCCCTCAGCACCGCGTATGTCGAACACTTTTCCAGCCTGCTGCTGGTGCGCTTCATGACTGGGCTGGGCCTGGGCGCCGCCCTGCCCAACCTCATTGCCCTGTGTGCCGAAGCCGTAGGCGAGCAGCGGCGTGGCACGGCCATCAGCGTGATGTACGCGGGTGTGCCGTTGGGCGGTGCGCTGGCGGCCGTGGTCGCGATGCTGTTTGGCGAGCACTGGCAAATGACCTTTTTCATCGGCGGGCTGGCGCCATTGTTGGTGGTGCCGCTAATGCTGCTGTGGCTCCCTGAGTCCAGTGCCTTTCGCCAGGTGCAGGGTGCCGGCGGCGAGGCCCGCGGCTCGACCGGCCAGGCGCTGTTCGGCGATGGCCGGAGCCGTACTACCCTGGCACTGTGGCTGAGCTACTTTTTCACCCTGACGGTCATGTACATGCTGCTCAACTGGCTGCCGTCGTTGCTGCTGGAACAAGGCTTCAGCAAGCCCCAGGCCGGCCTGGTGCAGATGCTGTTCAACATCGGCGGAACCCTCGGCTCGCTGCTCGGCGGCCTGTTGCTGGACCGCTGCAATGGCATCAAGGTGGTGCTGTTCGTCTATGCCGGGTTGCTCAGCGCCCTGGCCGGGGTCGGGTTGTCGGTCGGCATCGTGCCAATGGCCATCGCCGGGTTCGCCGCCGGGTTGTTCGTCATGGCCGCGCAACTGGTGCTCTACGCCTTGGCGCCGCCCTCCTACCCGACGGCTGTGCGCGCGACGGGGGTCGGTGCAGCGGTGGCCATCGGGCGCCTGGGTTCGGTCGCCGGGCCGCTGGCCGCGGGGCAAATCCTGGCTGCCGGGGCGGGAACGACCGGTGTGCTGCTGGCGACATCGCCTGGGCTGCTGATTGCGGCCGTGGCGGCGATCAGTGTGATGGCCCGTGCGGTGACGGTGGGTGCGGCGCAAACTGTGCGCTGAAGCGTTGCAGTTTCAAATCAACGACAAGGCGCCCCGGCGATACTCACTGGGCGTCTGGTTCATCTCGATGCGGAAATGCCGGTTGAAGTTGGACAGGTTGTTGTAACCCACCTCAAAGCAGATATCGGTCACCGGCATTTCACTCTGCAACAGCAACCGGCAGGCTCGCTGGACCCGCAACTTGCGCATCAGATCGATGAAGCCGTGTCCGGTGATACGCTTGAAGAAGCGCGAAAAGCCAGGTTCACTCATGTCCAGCTGCCGGGCGATCACCGACAGGCGCAGGTCGCCGGTGAGTTCAGCCTGCAGGTACTCGAACGCTTTGTGAATGCGTTCAGAACTACGGGCATCCAGGGTTGGCGCGTAGCAGGGGCTCGCCAGACACAAGGCTTGCGCTTCAGGCGCTTTACTGAGGGTCTCGAGCAGTTGCAGAAACAGCGCCAGCCGCCCAAGACCTTGGGCCGGGCCGATGGCCTCGAGCAGGCTTGCAGCATGAACGGCGGTATCGCCACTGAAGGCCAGGCCTCGCCGCGCCCGCTCGAACAACGTCTGTAAATCCCCCAATTCGGGCAGGGTCCGGCGCAGGGTCAACAAGACGGCGCCGTCGAACTGCAGCACCACATCGCGCCCGATAAGGTGCTCGCCCGGCGCCAGGTCGCCCATCCAGTCGTGGGGCAAGTCCGGGCCGATCATCGCCACATGGCCGGGGCCAAACGGGCCGATATAGTCGCCCGCCAGCAACTTGCCGCTGCCCTGGCGGATGAGGTGGATTTCAAATTCAGGGTGGTGGTTCCAGCGTGCCATCGGGTATGGGTAGTCATGCTCATACCAGCGAAAACTGTGCTCGGGCTCGGGCAGGATGACTTCCAGTTCGGCCGGTCGCTGTTCGAACAAAGGCGTTCGGTGATCAGGCATGTCGTGCCTCTCTTATCGTTATAGCCAGCACCTTACGCCGGGTGCGCAGCGGTTCGCCAGTTCCCACCTGACTGCCCACTGATACTTTTTTAACCCGACCGAACTACCCGTGTAGGAGTTAAAAAAGTATCACCGGGTCATCCTCCCTGCGTTTGTCGGCGTTGAGGTGCGCTGCTGTAATCGCCCAACCATGGCGCACATGCAGGTCCGCCCCGCCCCATGGACCTCTAGAGACAGGACAAGCCCATGAAACGACTCGAAGGACAAAGTGCCCTGATAACCGGCGCCGCCCGTGGTATCGGCAGGACATTTGCCCAGGCCTATATCAATGAAGGCGCCACCGTAGCAATTGCCGATATCGACCTTGAACGGGCCCAGGCCACAGCCGCCGAACTGGGTGACAGCGCCTATGCGGTAAAAATGGACGTGACCGACCAGGCGTCCATCGACCAGGCCATCGATGCGGTCGTGGCGCGGGTGGGCAAGCTGGATATCCTGATCAATAACGCGGCGCTGTTCGACCTGGCGCCGATCGTGGAAATCACCCGCCAGAGCTACGAACGGCTGTTTTCCATCAACGTCGCCGGTACGCTGTTCACGCTGCAGGCGGCGGCTCGGCAGATGATCCACCAGGGTCACGGCGGCAAAATCATCAACATGGCGAGCCAGGCCGGTCGGCGTGGCGAGCCGCTGGTAGGCATCTATTGCGCCAGCAAGGCCGCGGTGATCAGCCTGACCCAGTCTGCCGGGCTGGATTTGATCAAACACCGGATCAACGTCAACGCCATCGCCCCCGGCGTGGTGGATGGCGAGCATTGGGACGGCGTGGATGCGCTGTTTGCCCGCCATGAAAACCTGCCACTGGGGGAAAAGAAGCGCCAGGTCGGCCAGCAAGTGCCTTTTGGCCGGATGGGCACTGCGGATGACCTCACGGGCATGGCGATTTTCCTCGCCTCGACAGAGAGTGAATACGTGGTGGCGCAGACTTATAACGTCGATGGAGGGAACTGGATGAGCTGAAAATCCGCGGTTTTATAGCTTTGAAACGACGGAAATGGACTTATTCGGCGGAAAACTGATCCCACTACTTGAAGATTGTCCCAAACGGTACCAAACGGTGCCGTTCCAAGGGATTTCAAGAGAGCGTGAATACCGTTGCCCCAGCCGGGCAAAAATTGCGCATCATAGGCGCCGTCCGCTCAAGGGAGATTTACATGCGTGCCATTTCATCCGCCATGCGTCTTGTCGTGCTGTCGCTGGGCCTGGCCTTCGCCGCCAGCGCCGCAGCCACCGAAGAGACGCAACTGGTCGAGACCATCAATCTTTACCGTAGCCAGTCTCAAAGTTGCGCGGGCCAGGCCTCTCTGGAGCTGCCGCCGCTGGCGATGGATTCGCGGTTGATCCTGTCCGCCAATGGCATCGGCGACCTGCAGCAGGCGCTGGCGCGCACGGCTTACCCGATGGTCAACGTGCAGGCCATCAGCCTGTCCGGGCCGCGCGACGCGCAAGCCGCGATGAAGGCCGTGCAGGAAAGTTTCTGCCAGGTTGTCCTGGACCCGCAGTTCGTCGACATTGGCGTCAGCCGCCTGGATCGCGAATGGCGCATCGTGCTGGCGCGCCCACTGCTGTCGGCGCGCCTGGGGGACTGGCAAGCCGAAGGCCAGAAACTGCTGAAGCTGATCAACAGCGCCCGTGCGCAGCCACGCCGCTGTGGCACCGAAACCTTCACGGCCACGACGCCGCTGAGCTGGAACGCCACCCTGGCCCTGGCCGCCGTGACCCACACACGGGCCATGGCCAACAACAATTTCTTCGACCACAAGGACCGCGACAACCGCATGCCGGGCGACCGTGCCGAACTGGCGGGCTATCTTGGCCAGTTGATTGGCGAGAACATCGCCGCCGGGCAGGACACCGCCCTGAAGGTGGTGGACGGTTGGCTGGCAAGCCCCGGACATTGCGCCAACCTGATGAACCCGCAGTTCCGCGAACTGGGCGCCGGCTACGCGACCGATCCGAAAAGCGATGCCGGGATCTATTGGACGGCGATGTTTGGCACGCAATAGCGCGGTGGCCGGGCCACCGCTTTCGCGAGCAAGCTCGCTCCCACAAGGGATTTGTGGGGTTCATGAGAAATATGCAGTGCGCCCATCAACATCACTGCCGCAGCGTCTGCCGTAAATGCTGCATGAACTGGCTCAACGACGGTGACTGGGCTACGGGCTTGCGTTGCAACAGACCGATCGAGCGCCTGCCGGGCTGGTCGATGGCAATGACCGTGCATTGCTCACCGATATTGAACACTGCCGTGCAACTGGCCGGCAGTAGGGAAAACCCCAACCCTTCGCGCACCAGGGCGGTGGCCGTGCTCATGTGGGCCACTTCCCAGGCCGGCTGCGGATCGACGTTCAGGTAGCGTAACGCGGCATCGGCCAGGGGCCGGATGCTGGTGTCGGGCGTCAGGGCGATATAGGGCCGGTGCTTCCAGTCATCCAGGCTGTCGCGCTGATGGTCCTTGTGGGTCAGCAACACCAGGTTGTCATCCAGCAAACGTACAAAACTCAGCCCGGACAAGTCCTCCGGCAACGACGTAATGCCTGCATCCACCTCGCCACGCTGCACCCACCCCATGATCTCCCCGGCGCGGCCGTCCAATACGCTCACCCGTACCCCCGGGTGTTCGCGCTGGAACGCGGCAATCACCACTGGCAGGAACGAAGCGGCGGCAGTGGGCAGTGCCGCCAGGCGCAGCGTGCCACGGCTCAGGCTGAGAGTATCGCGGGCGTCGCGTACAGCATCGTCCATGTCCCTGAGCATGCGCCTGGCCTGGGGCAGGAAGTGTTCACCGGCGAGCGTCAATTCGACACTGCGGGTGTTACGCGCCAGTAGCTGCAACCCCATGGTCTCTTCCAACTTACGGATGCTGTAGCTCAGGGCCGGTTGGGACAGGTGAAGCTGTTCAGCGGTGCGGGTGAAGCTTGAGGTTTCGGCGATCAAGATGAAGGCACGAAGCTGTCTGAAGGAAATGTTCATGCCCGCACCTACAAAAATAATGGATCAATTGATTCTACCTTTAAAATTCACAGAACAATCGATGCCAGCCACTATGGGCCATCCCCCTAGTGGAAACGGACATGACAAAAACAATCCTCGTCGGGTGCGGCGCCGGTTTCGCCAATGATCGCCCGGATGCCGCGTTACGCCTGGCCCAGGACTTGGCGCAGCGGCCAGGCCAGCGCTACATCATGCTTGAGCTATTGGCCGAGCGGACACTGGCCGAGGCGCAACTGCGCAAAGGGCATGATCCCCAAGCTGGCTATTCCTCTCGTCTGTTCGACTTCCTCGAACCCATGCTGGACGTGTGTATCGAGGCTGGCATCCCGATCATCACCAACGGTGGCGCGGCCAACCCCAGGGCGGCGGCGCAACGGCTGCGGCTCACACTGGCGGGGCGCTATCCGGAACTGAAAATTGCCTGCGTGCTGGGTGACGACCTGCTGGAAGAAACCCCATCCCGTTACGGTCAATGGCTGGCCTTGGAGCTTGCGGGGGACAATCCGGTGTCAGTCAACGTTTATACCGGCGCCGATGGCATCGCTACGGCACTGGCTGAAGGCGCCGGCATCGTGCTCTGTGGCCGGGTTGCCGACCCTTCGTTGGCGGTAGGCGCGATTCGCCACGGCTTGGGCTGGGCCGCCGACGATTGGCAGAAGATGGCCATCGCTACCGCCGCCGGGCATCTGCTGGAATGCTGCACCCAGGTCACCGGCGGGTATTTTGCCCATCCCGGAATGAAAGAAATCCCCGACCCGGCCAACCTCGGTTGCCCGATTGCCGAGGTCCACCAGGACGGACGCTTGATCATTGGCAAGACCCGCCATTGCGGCGGACGGGTCAGCGAGCAGACGGTCAAGGAACAATTGCTCTATGAGGTGCACGACCCACGGCGTTATCTGACGCCGGATGTGGTACTGGATCTGGGCCAAGCCCGTGTCCAGGACCTGGGCGAGGATCGCGTCGAAATCAGCGGCCTGCTCGGCTATCCGCGCCCCGACACGCTCAAAGGCTTGGCCGGGGTGCGTGGACTTTGGTTTGGCGAGGCGGAGATCTCCTATGCCGGCCCCGGCGCCGTAGCCCGCGCCACTCTGGCCCGGGAAATTCTACTGCAGCGTTTCGATCGGTTGGCGCCAGGGGTACAGCCGTGGATCGATTTGTCGGGCATCGCCAGCCTGTTCAACGACCACGCTGGCCGCTACCTGCAGCAACGGCTAGCCCAGGCACCAGCCCTCGAAGACGTGCGTGTGCGGGTCGGCCTGACCCACACCGACCGGTCGCTGGTCGAAGCCCTGCTGGCCGAGGTGGAGTCGCTCTACACCAACGGGCCGGCCGGTGGCGGCGGTGTTCGCCGCCACCTCGCCGAAGCCGTCACCACCCGCAGCTTCCTGCTGCCGCGCAGCGAAATCCACACGACCCTGGAGTGGTACTGATGAACCTCGTCACTCTCGCCGACTTCGCCCACGCCCGTGCCGGCGACAAAGGCAATATTCTCAGCGTCGCGGTATTTCCCCACGATCCGGCGCACTACCCCTGGTTGCTGCGTGAACTGAGCTGCGAACGGGTCGCCGAACAATTCGCTACGCGGAGGCCTTCCAAGGTGCATCGCTACGAACTGCCGAACCTAAGCGCACTGAATTTCGTGCTCGAAGACGCCCTGGAAGGCGGCGTAAACCTCAGCTGCGGCCTTGATCGCCATGGCAAGAGCCTGAGTTATCTGCTTCTGGCCCTGCGCCTGCCTGGGCCACAAGGCTGATCCACACGCCGCCACCGAACCATCGACAACAATAAAAAGAGAGGCCGCAAGATGATTACAACCCTGGGTTTCCTGATGATGCTGGCCATCATCGGGCTGATATTGCTGCGCAGGATCAGCCCCGTAGTGGCGTTCACCACTCTGCCCGTCGCCATCTGCCTGTTGGCGGGTTTCAACCCCGGACAAATTGGTGAGTTCATCAAGGCCGGGCTGATCACCGTGGCGCCCACCGCCGCGCTGTTTCTGTTTGCCATTCTGTTTTTCGGCATTATGCGTGATCGCGGCCTATTCGATCCGCTGGTCAACCTGCTGATCCGCAGCACCGGCGGCAAGCCGCTGGCGGTGGCATTGGTCACGGTACTGGTGACCTCGGTCGTGCACTTGGACGGCGTCGGTGCCGCCACGTTTCTGCTGACCATTCCGGCGCTGCTACCCTTGTACAAACGCCTCAACATGAGCCCGACCATGCTGCTGTGCCTGGTGGGCACCACGGCCGGGGTGATCAATATGGTGCCTTGGGGTGGCACCACGGCCCGGGCCGCCGCGGTGTCGGGGCTTGATGCCACCGAACTGTGGCTGGGCTTGTTGCCCGTGCAGATGGTGGGCCTGGTCTGCATGCTGCTCGTGGCGACGGTATTGGGCTTGCGGGCCCAGCGTCGCCGGCCGATGTCACTGGGGGCCGCCGCCAGCGTCGACCTGGGCAGCCTGTCCACTGAAACCCGCGAGTTCAGCCTCTCGCCACGCGAGCTGCGCTATTGGCTGAACGTGGCCCTGACCGGTGCAATCCTGGCGTGCCTATTCACCGGCATTTTCCCCCTGTACGCCTGTTTCATGGTGGGATTGGGAATCGCCCTGCCGTTGAACTTCCCTTCCCTGGACGCCCAGGCCGAACGCCTCAAGGCACACGCATCCGACGCGTTGCAAATGGTGCTGGTGATGATGGCTGCCGCCGTACTGCTGGGTGTGCTGTCCGGGGCAAAAATGTCCGATGGCATGGCCCTGGCACTGATCGATATCCTCCCCGCCGGTTCTGCCCAGTACCTGCACGTGATCGTCGGTTTCTTCGGCGTCCCCCTGGGCATGATTTTCTCGCCGGATGCCTACTACTTTGCCTTGTTGCCGGTGATCAAGGACGTGGCCGCCGCCGCTGGCGTTCCCCTTGAAGCCGTGGCCCGGGCCATGCTCATCGGCGAGAACACCGGTTTCTCCATCAGTCCGGTAGTGCCCAGTGTCTACCTGGCTCTGGCGCTGAGCGGCGTGGAGCTGCGCACGCACATGGCCTACACCTTTTTCTGGGCCTGGGGCGTGAGCCTGGTGATGCTTGCCTTTGCCGTAGCGACCGGGGCGGTGCAGGTGTAAGCCACGATTGGCGGGGGCATTTTCAGTGGGCACTGAAGATCAAGGACCGATGCACACCTGACCCCGCCCTGACCCCATCGCCAACGGCCAGCGCGACCGAGCCGAAAGGCATCGCCGCATCGCCACAGGCAAACACCCCCGCCACGTTGGTCTCACGGGTCATGTCGGTCTGGATAAAGGCCCCAAGCGGGCCGTCCTCGAACGCACACCCCAGGGACGCCGCCAAGGAATTGGCCACTCGCGTACGGGGCAAGACGAACAAACCGTCGATGAGCACCACGCGTCCATCCGCCAACACGACATTGGCCCGGTCGCCTTCGATACGTTCGACACGCTCCGGCACCAGCGTCACCCCGCGTTGCGCAAGGCTCGCGCGCTGCTCGGGGGTGGGCTCGAATACACCATTGGTGAAAAACGTCGTCGGGCCCCAGTCCGGCAACATCAAGGCGTGGTGCAGCGACATCTCTGAGGTCGCCAACACGCCAATCGGGCCTTGGTCCAGCTCATAGCCGTGGCAATACGGGCAATGGAACACGCTTTTGCCCCAGCGCTGCGCCAACCCTTCCACGTCTGGCAGATCATCGATCACACCGGTGGCCAGCAGCAGGCGCTGGGCGCTGTAGCGATCGCCGCTGACGGTTTCCAGGGAGAAGCCATCCGCCTCCTTGCAGGCCCCGGTCACCGTGTCCGCTACCCATTGCACCGTTGGATAGGCCATTAGCTGGCGGCGAGCATCCTCGGCAATATCGCCGGGAGCCCGACCGTCCTGGCCGAGAAAACCATGGGAGCTGGCGGCGAACCGATTGCGACGCTGGCCCGCATCGATCACCAGCACCTTGCGCCGGGCCCGGGCCAGTTGAAGACCAGCGGACATACCGGCGTAGCTGCCGCCTGCAATGATGACGTCGTATTCCATGTCTATCTCCAAGGGTGGTTTTCGAAGGAGCCGAAAAGTCTCGACACATCGTAAGTTCCTTGAAAAGCCACTGTCAACGATCTCGTAACTTTTGCAATTACAGGCGATACTCACGCCAGCCTCAGCCACAGAACACGCCAACATCATGAGAACTGACACACGCCTGTCCCGCATGCTTCATGTGCTGATTCACATGGACCGCCACCAACAATCCGCCACTTCCGACACCCTCGCGCAGATGCTGGGCACCAACCCGGTGGTGGTGCGCCGGACCATGGCGCTGCTCAAGGAACAGGGTTACGTCACCTCGGAGAAAGGTCATCGCGGCGGCTGGACCTTGAGCAAGCCCTTGTCGGACATGACCTTGCTCGACATCCACCAGGCCTTGGGCAGCACGTCGATCTTTGCCGTCGGCCTGTCCACCGATCACCCGCAATGCCTGGTGGAGCAAGCGGTCAATGCGGCGTTGACGGATGCCTTCGATGAGGCCCAGGCGTTGCTGCTCAAGCGTTTGGGCAGTATTACCCTGGCGCAGTTGGCGGAGGATTTTGATCAGCGGTTTCGGAGCGAGCCCAGGGACGACATGCGCCAGAACGGCACCGGATAAAAAAACGCCGCTCAATGAGCGGCGTTCTTTTTACCTCACCAGACAGGGTCCGGCTTACAGCGCCATGTCAGCCGCTGGGTTGGCTTCACGGGCAGCAGCCGGTTTGGCCGGTGCCGCGGGAGCGCCTGGCTTGCCGATCGCCGGCGGCGGGTCCAGTTGCAGGACTTCGCTGGTGTAAGCCCACTCTTGGGCTACACGCTCAGGGCTCTCGTTGAGCTTAGTGCCGTAGCTCGGCACGATCTGGCGCAGTTTTTCCTGCCAGGCCGGGCTGGCGACCTTGTCCTTGAAGACCTTCTCAAGCACGGTCAGCATGATCGGCGCAGCGGTCGAGGCGCCTGGCGAAGCACCCAGCAGGCCGGCGATGCTGCCGTCCTGGGAAGCGACCACTTCGGTGCCGAGTTTCAGCACGCCGCCCTTCTCTTCGTCACGCTTGATGATCTGCACACGCTGGCCGGCCTGCCACAGACGCCAGTCTTCCTGCTTGGCTTCCGGGAAGTACTCTTTCAGAGCGGCGAAGCGGTCTTCGTCCGACAGCATCAGCTGGCCGGCCAGGTACTCGACCAGTGGGTACTGTTCGATACCAACCTTGGTCATCGGCCACACGTTGTGGGTGGTGGTGCTGGTCAGCAGGTCAAAGTACGAACCGTTCTTCAGGAACTTGGTGGAGAAGGTAGCGAACGGGCCAAACAGGATCACGCGCTTGCCATCCAGCACGCGGGTATCCAGGTGCGGGACCGACATTGGCGGTGCGCCAACCGAGGCCTTGCCGTAAGCCTTGGCCAGGTGCAGCTGGGCAACGGTCGGGTTTTCGGTGACCAGGAACGAGCCGCCCACCGGGAAACCTGCGTACTCACGTGCTTCCGGAATGTCGGACTTCTGCAGCAGGTGCAAGGCACCGCCGCCAGCGCCGATGAACACGAACTTGGCGTCGGTCTCGGTTTCGGTACCGTCCTTCAGGTTCTTGTAGGAAACGCGCCAGGTGCCGTCTTCGTTGCGGGTGATGTCTTCCACTTCGCTGGACAGCTTGAGGGAGAAGTTCGGCTTGGTTTGCAGGTAAGTCGCGAACTGGCGGGTGATTTCGCCGAAGTTCACGTCGGTGCCCAGGGGACTCCAGGTGGCCGCGACTTTCTGGCTCGGGTCACGCCCTTGCATCATCAGCGGAACCCACTTGCTGATCTGCTCGCGATCTTCGGAGTACTGCATGCCGGCGAACAACGGGCTGGCCTGGAGGGCTTCGTAGCGCTTCTTCAGGAACGCGATGTTCTCGTCGCCCCACAGGAAACTCATGTGCGGTGTGGAGTTGATGAACGAGCGCGGGTTCTTCAGCACACCGTTCTTGACCTGCCAGGACCAGAACTGACGGGAGATCTGGAAGGCTTCGTTGATTTCGATGGCCTTGGAGATATCGACCTTGCCGTTCTTGTCTTCCGGCGTGTAGTTCAGCTCGGCCAGCGCAGAGTGACCGGTACCGGCGTTGTTCCAGCCGTTGGAGCTCTCTTCGGCAACACCGTCCAGACGCTCGACCATTTCCATGGTCCAGCCCGGCTCCAGCTCATTGAGCCAGACGCCGAGTGTCGAGCTCATGATGCCCCCACCAATGAGCAAGACATCCACTTTTTTTGGCTCGGCGGCGTGCGTGGTCGCAAGACCCATCGCCATCGCCAGGCCCAGCAGCGCCGTGTGTGTTTTCTTCAACATGTGTGTATCCCTAGGATAGAACGCCATTCCATCCACCTGTCCTGATCAATGATAGACCACGCCATGGCCTGAAATGTCAGCGGGCTATGGCGGGAAGGACCGGAGGATGGACCTACAGGGCCGAGCAATTATCGGCCGCACATTTATGTCTCTCCGGCACTGACTTCTTGTAGGTCTTGGCTTCAGCTGGGTGAGGGACACTGCAAAACGTTTGCCATCGGGCCTGGCGAGGCCGTGCCCGATTGTCGCAGCGGGGGGAGTTTACATAAGGAAATAAACAGACCGAAGCGTCTTTTTACATTTCTGGCGAAAACGCCGACCAAACGGCGGCATTTTAATGGCTCTGCCCCCACATTCAGTCAGCACTGTCGGTCCTCAGGCCCTTGGCTCAGAAATACTTGAGAATCGCGATATCACGACGACGCTGTTTGAGAGCCGCAAACCAGCGCGTCGGGAAGAACAGCGCGACGCCCAGCAGCACACTCCATGACCACACCATGGGCAAATGGTCGAACCCAAAATAGACGCCCTGGTTGGTGCCCCAAATGACAACTGCCATCAGGTACAAGGCTTTGAGTACGTAAAGGTGCAGCAGGTAGAAAAACATCGGGGCACCGCCGTAGATCGCCAATATCGCAATGGCCCCCCACGCCTGGGCTTTCTCGAAGAGCGCCAACAGAATCAAGCCCATCCCCAGGGTCGGCATCAGGAACATCAGCGACGGCGGGTACTTCGTCGCGCTCATGAAACTCATGAAGGTGCGCAGTGCATCGCCGGTCTGTACCCAGGGTTTGTCGCCGTACACGTTCAGGTAACGGATGCACACGAAAAGCAGCAGCAAGCCGATGCCGATATTGAGCAGCCGCCGCAGGCGTACGGCGGGCTCCACGTCCTTGCCGAACCACGGGCCGATGGCCCAGCCCAGCAGGATCACGCCGATCCACGGCAGTACCGGATAAGTGGTGCGGGCCCGGGTGAACTCGGTGATATCGATGAATGCCCGCTGATGAAGAATCGACCACGGTACGAAGAACGGAGAGTCAGGCCCCAGCACTACACCGTCCAACAGATTGTGCCCGGCAACGATGGCTAGCCCAAGAACGACCAGCCAACTGCGCTTGAGGTGCAGCAGCGCCGCCAGGACGATCATGCAGATGCCGATGCACCAAATCACCTGCAGCCACAAGGTCTTGGGCGGAAACTCGGCGTTCCAGGCGAAACACACGAAGGTGAGTTCCAGGAAAACCAGGAACAGACCGCGCTTGAGCAGGAACAACGAGGTCTGGCCGGCCGTGTGTTTCTGGCTGTAGAGCCAGGCCGACAAACCGGTGAGGAAGATGAAGACCGGGGCGCAGAGCGTGCTGAGCAGGCGGGTGAAATACAGATCGGGGGTGACACTCAGCGCATCGATCGGATCGCTGACCTGACGGTGCAGCAGGAACGTCTCGCGGACGTGATCAACCAGCATCAGCAGCATGACGAAACCGCGCAGGGCATCGATGGCGAGCATGCGCACATGGGTTTCGGCAGTGCGGGTTGCAAGTACAGGCGCGATGACGCCGGACGGGCTCGTCATGCTTGGAGATAGGCTCATGGAAATGCTCGGATGAGAGTTCGTGTTCATGCAAGGCCAGGAATGAGAATCCCTGCCAAACGAGATCGGATAACATAACACGAAACAACTATCGCGAGCAGGCTCGCTCCCACAGGTTGGATGGGTTCAGGTGGATGAGTTTCAGGGTCGCTACCCGAGCACCTGGCTCAACACTGCCCGCAACTTGCCGGGCTTGACCGGTTTGTTCAGCAGCGGCGCATCCAGTTTGCGCAGGGCGCGGCGGCACTGGTCACTGCGGTCGGCGGTGATGATCACCGCCGGGATGGCCTGGTGGAAATGCTCGCGCAGGTGCTTGACCACTTCACAGCCCACCACCCCATGATCCAAGTGGAAATCCGCCAGGATCAGCTCCGGCGCACGGCCTTGCAGCACATCCAGGGCGCCTGCTTCATCGGTGGCGGTCAACACGTCGCAACCCCACTGCCCCAACAGCGCAGCCATGCTTTGCAGAATGCTCAGTTCATTGTCGATCACCAACAACCGGCGTCCCGGCAGCGGGTTGCCAGCGACCGCCTGTACCGGTATCTGCGGCACAGGCAAGGGCTTTTCAGCAGACAGCGGCACCTCGATGCTGAACACCGAGCCACGTCCCGGTCGGGAACGCACCTGGACTCGGTAACCGAGGATATGGGCGATGCGTTCGACAATCGCCAATCCCAGGCCCACACCCTTGCGATCCGCGGCCCGCCCGACGTCCAATTGATTGAACTCGAGGAATATCGACTCCAGGCAATCGGCCGCAATGCCACGCCCCGTGTCCCAGACTTCCAGGCTCAACCGCCCTCCCCGGCGCCGCGCAGCCAGGAGAATGCCGCCCTGGGCGGTGTAGCGGCAGGCATTGCTGAGCAGGTTGCGCAGGATGCGAGTCATCAGCCGCAGGTCAGTCATGATCGCTTCGTCGCCAAAGCGCACCCGCAACTCCAGCCCCGCGGCACTGGCCACCGATTGGAACTCGGAAGCCAGCGGCGCCAGCAACTCATCCAGTCGATACGGTGCCAGGTCCGGCTTGACGGCGGCCTGGTCCAGCCGGGAGATATCCAGCAAATCAGTGAGCAAGTCTTCGGCGCCTTCAAGGGCCTGATGGGTGCGTTCCACCAGGACCTGCTCGGAGGTCGGCAGCGTGCGCTCACGCAAGGTGGCGATCAGCAGGCGTGCGGCGTTGAGCGGTTGCAGCAAGTCGTGGCTGGCGGCGGCCAGGTATTTGTCCTTGCTACGGTTGGCCGCCTGCGCGGCATCCCGGGCGTCGCGCAACTGTTGCTCGACCAACTCGCGCTGGGCGATCTGTTGTTGCAGATTATGGTTGGCCTCCAGCAGCGCGTCGGTGCGCTCGGCCACTCGCTGTTCCAACTGGTCGTTGAGTTGTTGCAGGTGCTGCCGCGCCTGCTCCAGTTCATCGAGACGCGCCGCCAGTTCCGGATAATGGCTCTTGCGCGTCGAGTGATTGCCCAGCCCCAGCAGCCCGGCCAGGGCTTTTTGCTGCTCGTCAGAGGGCTTCGCCATAAACGACCTCGACATCCCGCTGACTCGACTCCCGAGGGTTGGTGAGGATGCAGGGATCGTGCATCGCGTGCTGCGACAGGAACGGGATATCCGAGGTGCTCACCCCGTGCAGGCCCAGGGTTTCGTGGAAACCGATGGTGTGCTTGAGGGCAATCAAATGCTCCACCAACCGGGTGCGGATCTGCCGGTGATTGAGCCCCCGGCAATCAATGCCCAGGGTCTCGGCAATCACCTTGAAACGCTCCGGCGCCGAGTTGTAGTTGAACGCCACCACATGCTCCACCAGTACCGCGTTGCACAAGCCATGGGGCAAATCCAGGAAGCCGCCCAGGCTGTGGGACATCGCATGCACCGCGCCGAGGATCGCGTTGGAGAACGCCAACCCGGCCTGCATGCTGCCGAGCATGATCTTTTCCCGCAGGGCGACGTCCGCCGGGTTGGCGATCATCTGCACCAGGTTGCCATTGATCAGCCGCATCGCCTCCAGCGCATGGGGGTCGGTGAGCGGGCCGTGACCGGTGGATACGAACGCCTCGATGGCGTGTACCAGCGCGTCGATGCCGGTACAGGCCGACAGGAACGGGTCCATGCTCAGGGTCGTTTCCGGGTCGATCAGCGACACGTCCGGCACCGCCGCCTTGCTGACGATGGAGAATTTCATGCGTTCTTGCTGGTTGGAGATGATCACGAACTGCGACACGTCGGCCGAAGTCCCGGCCGTGGTGGGAATCAGGATCAGCGGCGGGCTGGGCATGTACAGCATGTCCACGCCTTCGAATTCGAGGATATTGCGACCATGGGCGACGACGATGCCAATGGCCTTGCCGCAGTCCATCGGACTGCCGCCACCCACCGCAACGATGACGTCGCAGTGGTTTTCCCGGTACAGGTCCGCACCCAGCATCACTTCCTCGACCCGGGGATTGGGCGAGACCGCGCTGTAGATACAGTAATCAATAGCCTGGGCCTGGAGGCTGGCCTCGACATCGGCCACCCATCCGGCAGCGATCACGCCGGGATCGGTGACGATCAGCACCTTGCGCGCGCCGAACGTCTTGGCGTAATTGCCAACATTGTGCCGGCAACCGGCACCGAACATGATTTCGGGGGAAACGAACTTGCGCAGCGGACTGAGACTCTGGCTCATCGGTAAGCCTGTTCTTATTGTCTTGGGATCCCCTGAGCCTAAAGCATCCCACCGTGATTGCAATCAGACCAAATGGTGAGCCCGGCCTGAACGCATCAGGCCGGGCCTGCCCTTATCGGTTGGCGAAGTACATCGTCACTTCAAAGCCAATACGCAGGTCGGTAAACGCGGGTTTAGTCCACATGGGTCTTTCCTCTTCTTGTACCGGGCAATTCCGGCAAGGTCATTAATGCACGCCGTGCCCAGGGCTCGAATGCTACTTTCGAAGCGGTGGGTGGGGTGCGTTGGTAGCAATGTTTGGCCTGCACACATCCAACAATGTGGGAACGGGCTTGCTCGCGAAGACGGTGGATCAGACACTGATCGAGTGACTGTTCCGCCGCTTTCGCGAGCAAGCCCGCTCCCACATTGGGTTTTGCGGTGTTGCTGGGTTAGAAGAACCCCAGCGGATTGATGTCATAGCTCACCAGCAGGTTCTTGGTCTGCTGGTAGTGATCGAGCATCATCTTGTGGGTTTCGCGGCCGACGCCGGACTTCTTGTAGCCACCGAACGCGGCATGGGCCGGGTACAGGTGGTAGCAGTTGGTCCAGACGCGACCGGCCTTGATCGCCCGGCCCATGCGGTAGGCGCGGTTGATGTCGCGGGTCCAGAGGCCGGCGCCAAGGCCGAACTCGGTATCGTTGGCGATTGCCAGCGCTTCGGCTTCGTCCTTGAAGGTGGTCACGCCCACCACCGGGCCGAAGATTTCTTCCTGGAACACACGCATTTTGTTGTGGCCCTTGAGCAGGGTCGGCTGGATGTAATAGCCGCCCGACAAATCACCCTCAAGTCGCTCGGCCGCACCGCCGGTGAGCAGCTCGGCGCCCTCTTCCCGGGCAATCTCCAGGTACGAAAGAATCTTGTCGTACTGTTGCTCGGAGGCCTGGGCGCCGACCATGGTTTCAGTGTCCAGCGGGTCGCCGCGCTTGATCTTGGCGATCTTCTTCATGACCACGGCCATGAACGATTCGTAGATCGACTCCTGCACCAACGCCCGAGACGGACAGGTGCAGACTTCGCCCTGGTTGAAGAATGCCAGCACCAGGCCTTCGGCGGCTTTTTCAATGAAGGCCGGCTCGGCTTGCATGATGTCTTCGAAGAAGATGTTCGGCGACTTGCCGCCCAACTCGACGGTGGACGGAATGATGTTTTCGGCTGCACATTTCATGATGTGCGAACCGATCGGTGTCGAGCCGGTAAAGGCGATCTTGGCGATGCGTTTACTGGTGGCCAGGGCTTCACCGGCTTCGCGACCGAAGCCATGGACGATGTTCAACACCCCGGCGGGCAGCAGGTCGGCGATCAGCTCAATGAACACCGTGATCGACAGCGGTGTCTGCTCCGCTGGTTTGAGCACGATGCAGTTGCCAGCGGCCAGGGCCGGGGCGAGCTTCCAAGCGGCCATCAGCAGCGGAAAGTTCCACGGGATGATCTGCCCGACCACGCCCAGCGGCTCATGGAAGTGATACGCCGTGGTCAGCTCGTTGATCTCGGCGGCCCCGCCCTCTTGGGCGCGGATGCAACCGGCGAAGTAACGGAAATGATCGGCCGACAGCGGCACGTCGGCATTGAGGGTTTCGCGTACGGCCTTGCCGTTGTCCCAGGTTTCGCTGACGGCAAGGATTTCCAGGTTCTGTTCGATACGGTCGGCGATTTTCAGCAGTACCAGGGAGCGGTCCTGGGCCGAGGTCTTGCCCCAGGCGTCGGCGGCGGCATGGGCGGCATCCAGGGCCTTGTCGATGTCGGCGGCACTGGAGCGCGGGAATTGGGCGATGACTTCGCCGTTGACCGGGGATGTGTTGGTGAAATACTCGCCATTGACCGGTGCGACGAATTCGCCGCCGATGAAATTGCCATAGCGCGGCTTGAAGGAAACGACGGCGCCTGGGGTTCCGGGTTGTGCGTAGATCATGATGGGCCTCTGCCTGGTCGATGCCTGTCGCGGGACAGGCGATAGACCGATGGTAGAGAGCCGCGCATGCCGGACGAATGCGTCATTGGCAGGGGGGCTCTCGTTATTTGGTCGTAGGTTTCAAGCGATAGGCGCAAGTTCAAGGCCAGCGCAAGCCCTTGTGGCGAGGGAGCTTGCTCCCGCTGGAGTGCGCAGCACTCCCCGCTTTCGGCGACTGCTTCGCCGCCGAGCGGGAGCAAGCTCCCTCGCCACAGTTTTCGACAAGCTTTTAGCGCTTGGCCACCAACTCTTTCGGCAACTTGAAGGTCCAGAGCATCCCGCCCTGATTGAAGTCCTTCACGCGCTTGGCCACTTCGCCACCCCACAACGGCACCGCGCCGCCCCAGCCAGAGACCACGGAGACGTATTGCTCGCCGTCCATTTCCCAAGTGATGGGCGAACCGAGCACGCCGGAACCGGTCTGGAACTCCCAGACTTTTTCCCCGGTCTTGGCATTGAAGGCCTGCAGGAAACCTTCAGGCGTGCCGGTGAACACCAGGTTGCCCTTGGTGGTCAGCACCCCGCCCCACAGCGGCGCGAAGTTCTTGTGGCGCCAGACTTCCTTACCCGTCTTCGGATCGATGGCCCGCAGCACGCCGATGTAATCCTCGTTCAGCGGCTTGATGGTGAAACCGGCCCCCAGGAACGCCGCGCCTTTCTTGTAGGCGATGCCTTCGTTCCAGATGTCCATGCCCCATTCATTGGATGGCACGTAGAACAACCCGGTGTCCTGGTTGTAAGCCATGGGCATCCAGTTTTTTGCGCCGAGGAAGGCCGGTGCGACGAACACCGAACTGCCCTTGGCTTCACTGCCCGGTGCACCCGGACGGCTGGCGTCGTTGTAGATCGGCCGCCCGTCCTTATCCAGGCCAGTGGCCCAGGTGATCTTGTCGACAAACGGAAAACCGCGGATGAACTTGCCGTTGGTGCGATCGAGCACGTAGAAGAAGCCGTTGCGGTCGGCGGTGGCCGCGGCCTTGATGTCTTTGCCACCTTCCTTGTAGTTGAACGAGATCAGTTCGTTGACGCCGTCATAGTCCCAGCCGTCGTGAGGCGTGCTCTGGAAGTGCCATTTGATGCTGCCGTCGTCCGGGTTCAGGGCCAGGCGCGACGAGGAATAGAGGTTGTCGCCAGGACGCAGGTGGGAGTTCCATGGCGCCGGGTTACCGGTACCGAACAGCAGCAGATTGGTTTCCGGATCGTAGTAACCGCCCAGCCAAGGTGCCGCGCCGCCGGTTTTCCAGAGATCACCGGGCCAGGTCTTGCCGGCTTCGCCGCCGGAAATGCCATTCTCGACGGCCTTGCCGTCCTTGTAGACGTAGCCCATGTGACCTTCAACAGTCGGGCGGGTCCAGAGCAGTTCGCCGTTCTTCGGATCGTAGGCGCTGATCTGCCCCACTACGCCAAACTCGCCACCGGCTACCCCGGTGATCAGCTTGCCGTTGATGACCATCGGCGCGGCACTGATGGAATAACCTTCCTTGTGGTCGGCGACTTTCTTGCTCCAGACCACTTTGCCGGTGTCCTTGTTCAGGGCCACCAACTTCGCATCGAGGGTGCCGAAGAACACCAGGTCGCCATACAACGCCACGCCCCGGTTGATCACGTCGCAGCAAGGGCGGATGTCATCCGGCAGGCGCGCATCGTACTGCCACAGCTTCTTGCCGGTGCGCGCATCCACCGCGAACACCCGGGAATAGGAACCGGTGAGGTACATCACCCCGTCCTTGATCATCGGCTGGGCTTGCTGGCCACGCTGCTTTTCGCCGCCGAAGGAAAACGCCCAGACCGGGCGCAGGTCCTTGACGTTATTGACATTGAGGGTATCGAGCGGGCTGTAGCGTTGGCCCTGAACCCCCAGGCCGTTGGTCACGACCTGTTGCGGGTTTTTCGGATCCTGGAGAATTTCCTGATCGGTCACGGCGGCCAGGGCCGAACCGGACAGCAGCATGGCACTGAGCAGCAGGCTCACGGCGAACGGTTGGCGACGTGCGGGATGACTCATGACGGCTACCTCTGCGGTTATTGTTATACCCGGGAAATTTTCCCGGTCTGTCGCAGATTCTTGGGCCAGGGGCCGCCGGCAACAATTGCCCGCTGTGTTGAGTTTTCTAGTTCCTTGGTACATGTGGGGAGTCGTTGCACCCACCCTTGCAGCAAGCTCCCTCGCCACGGGACAGCTTGAATCATTCGGGTTTGGTGTCCACCCGCTTCATCCCCGCTCGCTCGTAACGTGGATAGAGATGGCTGACACTTCGAATCAACTCATACCGGCTCAAGCTGATCCCGGCAAAGCGCTCGGGGATGGGGCTGCGGATCATCTCGGCCATGTCGTCGCCACGGGCGGCGCCGTCGCGCATCAGTTGGTCGAGCCAGCCCAGGTAATCGCGCATCTGCAAGAAAGGCCGGGCATCGGTCGCGACCGGGCCGTGGCCGGGGACGATCTGCTTCCAGGGCAAGGCTTGCAGGGTGTCGAGGTCTTTGAGCCACACCTCAAGGCCCGGGCTGTTGGGGGTGGTCAGGGCTCGCTCGTAGAACACCAGGTCCCCGGCGAACAGCACGCCGGTGGTTTCATCGAGAATCGCCAGGTCGGCGCCAGTGTGCCCGGCCAGTTGCAGCAGACGCAGCGAATGATTGCCCACCTTCAGCGTCCCAGGCACCAGCACCTGGGTCGGCAAGACCACCTCGGTGCCGCGCATCCAGTCGCCCACCAGTCGGTACATGTTTTCCGCCAGTGCATCGCCCTGTTGCCGCAGCAGGTCGGTGGTGCCCGCCAAGGCGCCGATGGGTACATTGCTGAAGGCTTGGTTGCCCAACACATGGTCGGGGTGGTGATGGGTCAGCATGACCTGGATCACCGGCTTATCCGTGGTCGCCGCGATGGCCTGGCGCAGCGCCTCGCCGTAACGCTTCGAGGGCCCGGTGTCGATCACCACCACACCGGCATCGGTGACGATGAACGCGGTGTTGACGATGTTGCCGCCGTTGGCCTTGGCAAAATTCTCAGTGCTGCCTTCCAGCAGCCAGGTGCCCTCGGCGATCTGCCGGGGCTTGAGTGAATAGTCCGTCGCGGCCCAGGTCGGCCAGCACAGGCTCATGAAGATCAGCAACAACCAGCGCATGGCGCGCTCCTTGTGGTCAGGGGATCGCCGCCTCGAACGTGTTGCCGCTGTTGTCGCGCAGCAACAGGCGGGTCTGCCCGGGGCCTTGTATGTCGAAGCCCAGGTTGGGGTTTTCGCTGACCGCCGGAAACAGCTCCAGATGCGCCAGCACCTTGCCGTCGGCATCCAGTAACTGGGCCTGGTTGAGGAAAAATTCGGGGATCCCGCTCACCAGGCCGTTATCCATCGGATGGGCCACCTGCAAGCGCAGGCGATTGGTATCGCCCCGGGGGTAACGGGCGCCGAGTACCTCACCCAAGTGTTCCTCCCACCCTGGCTGAGTGCGCACCACACTCGGCGCGGTACAGCCGCCCCCTGCCGCGTCGATCAGCGTCGATCCGACGTGCCACAGGCCGTCACGGGTTTGCACGGCGGCGCGCAACGGCGTGGCTTGCTCGATCCGGATGCGGATCGACAACCAGGGCAACACACGATCCCCCGGCCGGAAATCCACGATCTTCGGCAGCGGATTCAGTTCGGCCCAGGCCAGCACCCGCACCACGTCACCGGCGAAGGCCCGGGCATCGATTTCCAGCGGCACCTGGCGCGCATCTTCAGCAAAGGGTGGCGCCAGCAACCGGACCCGCTCGTCGAACACGAACGGCGCGTCGCCCAGCAGTTGCTTGTGATAGAAGGCCCACATTACCGAGGGCACCGGATCCTTGCCCGGCTCGACGGCCGCCAACGCAACCATTGGCAGACCGCACCACAGCAGGCACCACACGGGCCATTTCATCCCTGCGCTCCTATTGATACATCTCGGGCACTTCGTAACGCAGGCCGTAATGGGCATAGACCGTCTTGACGCTGCCATCGCGGATCAAGCCTTCCAGGGCTTCTTCCACCGCATAGGCCAACTGCCGGTTGCTTTCATGCACCGCCATGCCGATTTCCCAACGTTGCTTGCCCATGTTCGGGTAGGCATTTTCCGCCAGCGCCAGTTGCGGATCGGCAGCTTCGTGCACTTGCCAGTCGATCTCCCCACGCATGGCCATGACTGCGTCGACTTCCCCCGCCTGCATGGCGTTGAAAGCCTGGCTGACACCGGGGTAATGGTGGGTCTTGGTCCTGAGCATGCCGTTGAATACCGAACTCAGGTAGAACGACGGTACGCTGTCGACTTCAACGCCAATGGGGTGTTGCTGGAACACTGCGACGCTGCCCACTGAATCCAGCCGGCGGCGGTCATACGCCACCTGCCAGCATTCCTGCTGATAAGGCCCGAACATCACCACCTGGGCGTTTGCCAGTTCGCCGACGTCATTGCGCTTTTGCACGTAGTCGTGATCGTAAGGCACACGCATCATCAGGTCGGCCAACTGCCGGTCGTGCAACGGACTGCTGCGCCAGATGTAATCGCGCAGGTCATCGTCAAGCTTCTCGCCGGGTGGCGCCCAGACCAATTGCAGGCGCACACCCAGTGCCTTGGCCAAGGCTTGGGCCAATTCAACGTCCACCCCCCTGGGCTGGCCGTGATCTTCGAAACTGTAGGGCGCGAAATCCTTATAGACCGCCACCTTCAACTCCCCGGCGGCGATCATCTGATCGTAGCTGCGCACCTGCGCCTGCACCGCCTGGCCACACAGCAGCAGACTGCAGATTACCCACGCGAACAGGCGCATGGCGCTCACTCCTCGACGTGCACGCTGTCGAGATAGGTACGCACCGCCCACAAGGCTTCCTGGCTCAGGTAGTCGGCCATTTTCGGCATGTACACCCGACCGTCGCGCACCGCACCGTGCCGCACGCGTTCGACGAACCATTCATCCCCGGCTTCAGCCGCGTCGAGCATGCGCAGGTCCGGCGCGATACCACCAGACTTGGCCTCCAGACCATGGCACGCCGCGCAGTTCTGGTTGTAGGCCGAGGCGCCGATTTCCACGGCCTTGTCACGCTCGGGCGAACTGCGATAGGGGTTCTGGGCTGCCCAACCGTCGCCGTCCAGCGGCAGGTTGGTGTCCTTGATCGGGGTCAGCCCCTTGGTTTCCACTGCCTGGGGCACTACGTTGCCATGGGCCCACACGGAGCCCGAGCCGGCCAGCCCCATCAGCAGTGCGGTAGCGATGATGGCGTTGCGTTTTGTTGTCATTGTTATGCCCTCTCAGATTGCACGCAGGGCCTCTGTGAAGAAGCCGTGCCGTCATCTTAGGAACCCCCTGGCGCCAGCCGAATGCTGCTTTGGTGGCCGCGCTCTACTCCCTTGGTAGCGGGTCATCCGGCGCGGGTCGCAAAGACAGGCGGTTCGGGAAGTCTTCCCGGCAAGGGCGGGACTTTTTCCGTATCGGCCAGGCCCGGCGCAACCCAACCTAGTCGGGCCAAAACCTCACTGGGAATGCCCACCATGACAATAAAAACGCTACCCGCCCTCTCCGCCCTGACCATCGCCTTGCTGCTGGCCGGCAGCCTGTCGCTGAGCCCCTTGGCCAACGCCGCAGCGCCAGGAGTCAGTTGGGAAGACATCGCCAACGACCACCTGACCACCCGGGATGTCTTGCAATACGGCATGGGCACCAACGCCCAGCGCTGGAGCCCGCTGGCCCAGGTCAATGACAAGAATGTGTTCAAGCTCACACCGGCCTGGTCCTACTCGTTCGGCGACGAGAAGCAGCGTGGCCAGGAATCCCAAGCCATCGTCAGCGACGGCGTGGTGTACGTCACCGGCTCGTACTCGCGGGTGTTCGCCCTCGACGCCAAGACCGGTAAACGCTTGTGGACCTACAGCCATCGCCTGCCGGACAACATTCGCCCATGCTGCGACGTGGTCAATCGTGGCGCGGCCATTTACGGCGACAAGATCTACTTCGGTACTCTGGACGCGCGCGTGGTCGCCCTGGATAAAAACACCGGCAAGGTGGTGTGGAACAAGAAGTTCGGCGACCACGCCGGCGGCTACACCATGACCGGCGCCCCGGTGCTGATCAAGGACAAGACCAGCGGCAAGGTGCTGTTGATCCATGGCAGCTCCGGCGACGAGTTCGGGGTGGTCGGGCAGTTGTTCGCCCGCGACCCGGACACTGGTGAAGAAGTCTGGATGCGCCCCTTCGTCGAAGGCCACATGGGCCGCCTCAATGGCAAAGACAGCACCCCGACCGGGGACGTCAAGGCACCGTCCTGGCCTGACGACAAGACCACCGAGACCGGCAAGGTCGAAGCCTGGAGCCATGGCGGCGGCGCGCCTTGGCAGAGCGCCAGTTTCGACCCCGAGACCAACACCATCATCGTCGGCGCGGGCAACCCAGGCCCTTGGAACACCTGGGCCCGCACAGCCAAGGACGGCAACCCCCACGATTACGACAGCCTCTACACCTCAGGCCAGGTCGGCGTCGATCCGAGCACCGGTGAAGTGAAGTGGTTCTACCAACACACGCCTAACGATGCCTGGGACTTCTCCGGCAACAACGAGCTGGTGCTGTTCGACTACAAGGACAAGGACGGCAAGGTGGTCAAGGCCACCGCCCACGCGGACCGCAACGGTTTCTTCTATGTGGTGGACCGCAACAACGGCAAGCTGCAGAACGCCTTCCCTTTCGTCGACAACATCACCTGGGCCAGCCACATCGACCTGAAGACCGGTCGCCCGGTGGAAAACCCCGGTCAGCGTCCGGCCAAGCCATTGCCGGGTGAAACCAAGGGCAAGCCGGTGGAAGTCTCGCCACCATTTCTCGGCGGCAAGAACTGGAACCCCATGGCCTACAGCCAGGATACCGGGCTGTTCTACGTCCCTGGCAACCAGTGGAAAGAGGAATACTGGACCGAAGAAGTGAACTACAAGAAGGGCTCGGCCTACCTGGGCATGGGCTTTCGCATCAAACGCATGTACGACGATCACGTCGGCAGCTTGCGGGCGATGAACCCCACCACCGGCAAGGTGGTCTGGGAGCATAAGGAGCCGCTGCCGCTCTGGGCCGGTGTGCTGGCGACCAAAGGCAACCTGGTGTTCACCGGCACCGGCGACGGTTTCTTCAAGGCCTTCGACGCCAAGACCGGCCAGGAACTGTGGAAATTCCAGACCGGCAGCGGCATCGTCTCCCCGCCCATCACCTGGGAACAGGACGGTGAGCAGTACATCGGCGTAACCGTCGGCTACGGCGGCGCCGTGCCGTTGTGGGGGGGCGACATGGCCGAACTGACCAAACCCGTGGCCCAGGGCGGCTCGTTCTGGGTGTTCAAGATTCCGAGTTGGGATAAGGCAACGGCGCAGAAATAGCCTCTGAGCCCAAACACAATCCCCTGTGGGAGCGAGCTTGCTCGCGATAGCGTGCTGTCAGCCAACATCAATGCCAGCTGAACCGGCGCAATCGCGAGCAAGCTCGCCCCCACATTAGCTGCCCGAGTGTCCTGCCATGAACTATCTGCCGCTTGTATTGCTCACGATCATCGCCCATGCCAACGCCGACGACACCGAAACACCGCTGACCATCAACGGCTGCATCATCGCCGAATCCAGCCAATGCCCTGGCGCCGACCTGCGCGGCGCAAAACTGGCCAACCAGGACCTGCGCAAGATGAACCTCAGCGGTGCCGACCTGCGCGATGCCGACTTGCGTCACGCGCGGCTGGACCTGGCCAATCTGGAAAAAGCCCGCCTGCAAAGCGCCAACCTGACCCGTGCCAGCCTGCAACAGAGCAATCTGCGCTTGGCAGACTTCACTGGCGCCACGCTCAAGGCGATCCAGGGTTGGGGCCTGTTCGCCCAGGGCGCGCAGTTCCAGCGGGCCGACCTGAGCGCTGCGTACCTTCAGTTCGCTCGCCTGTCCGGTGCTCGTTTGCACAATGCCAACCTGCAGGCCGCCGACCTGGAAATGGCCTGGCTGAGCAAGGCAGACCTCAAGGGCGCCGACCTGCGCGACGCCAACCTGCAGGAAGCCAAGCTCGGCGAAAGCAACCTGGAACAGGCCAATCTGAGCGGTTCACGCCAGCACTATGGGAATTTCCAGGGTGCGAATATGCAAGGCTGTACCGGATGCCCAACATCCTGGGATCAGTGAGGACCTGATCGTTCCTACGCTCCGTCATTTCAGCCAGCCACCCGCACCACCCCCATATCAATCCCCAGGTGCACCAGCTCGGCATGGGAGCTGACCTGCAACTTGCTCTTGAGCAGTGTGAGGTGGTTGGACACGGTCTTGGCGCTGATACACAGTTGTTCGGCGATGGTGCGTGCGGGGGTGCCCTTGGCGAGCATGACGAAAATCTCCAGCTCGCGTTGGGTCATGCATTGCAAGCGCGGGTCGGCGTTGTGCCGGGAGCTGGCGCAGGCCAGTTGCGTGGCCAGGGATTGTTCGATGTAGACATGCCCGGCCAACACTCGCCGCACCGCTTCCACCAGCACCTGGGGTGCCGAGTTCTTGGTCAGGTAACCCGCGGCACCGGCATCCAGCGCCTGGCGCACCAACGGCAGCTCATCGTGCATGCTGAAGAACAACACCCGCAGTTGCGGCAGGCGCTGGCGCAAGCGCCGGGTAGTTTCCAGGCCGCTGATACCGGGCAGGCCGAAGTCCATGATCACCAGGTGCGGCACCTGCTCCTGGACCAGGCTCAACGCCTCTTCGCCCGTGGCCGCTTCCCGGACTTGCAAGTCCGGCATCAGTGCCCGCAACAGACCGGCATAACCCTGCCGAACCACCGCATGGTCGTCCACCAACAAAATGTTCATCACGCCTCCAGAGGTATATTCAAGGCCAACGCCCAACCGGCGCCAGGCTGGCTGATGATGCGCAGTTCACCGCCCAGGCTGCGGGCCCTTTCAGCCATCGAGTGCAAGCCAACGCCAGCGCGTGCGGGTTGCGCCGCGCCACGGCCGTTGTCACGTACCAACAAGCGCAGGCGCCCGGCGCGGTGTTGCACGCGGATCCGCACCTCACTGGCGCCGGCATGCCGGGCAACGTTGGTCAGTGCTTCCTGCAACAAGCGATACAGATGAGTCTTGTCCGGCCCGGACAATGGCGGCAGCGCTTGGTCGATGTGCAGCTGACAGGCAATGCCCTGGGTCTCCTGCCATTGCTCGGCCAAGAGCCCGATGGCCTCGCACAATGGCAGGTGCTGCAACACCACCGGGTACAGGTCATGCACCAGCGCTCGAAAACCCTTCTGCAAATGCTCGCAATGCTCTTCGAGCTGGCTGACGGTCTGCTCCAACGCCGGCGGCTGGTCGATCACCAGGCGCAACAGGCAGGCGCGGGCGCGAATGCCGGCCACGTACTGGCCCAGGTCATCGTGCAGGGTCTGGGCCAGGCGAGTGCGCTCCTGTTCCTGCACGGCCAGCAAGGCCTGGGTCAGCCGGGTGTTATCAGCCTGGGACTGGGCCAGGGCGGCGGTCATGCGGTTGAAATGCCCCGCCAGTTGTTGCGCTTCGGGGACGCCTTCAGCCGGCAAATGCACCTGAAGGTTCCCGGCGGAGACCTGACGCAGCGCCTGCAGCAACTCATCCAGCAAGTACATGCCCCGACGCACCGCCCAGCGAATCACCAGCAAGCTGAGCAGCAGCGCGAAGGCGCATACGCCCAACAATTGCACCAATGAGTCGAAGACTTCCTCGATTTCATCCCGGGGATCGACGGCGATCAAGGCCCGCCGACCGTCCGGTAAATCCACCACCTGAGCGGCGGGGCCGTCATCCAGCAACCGCCGGCCAAGCCAGGCTTTCACCCCACTTTCGACATCCACCGGGAACAGTTCCCCCGGTGCCAGCCAACGGACGCGCACATGACGCAGGCTGCCGGTCAGCCGCTGCTGAAGACTGGCCGGGTCGCGCTCGGCGGTTTCGCGCAAGTAATGCACCACCGATTCGGCCGATTGCAGTTCGCGTTTCACATCGGCCATGGCCTGATGCAGCAACAAGACCGCGCAGGCCAGGGTGACCAGGGCGAAAAACGCCGTTACCCAGAGATTGATTCGCCAGAGAGCGGACATGGTTAGCGGCCTGTTTGCGGGCTGACACTCACTTCCTGTGGGAGCGGGTGTTTGCTGGTTTTGTGTTTACCGACCAACCGGTCAACCCCGATCAGACTCAGGATCAGCAGCAACGGCAGCAGCAGGGCTTTGAGAATCCGCACAGTCTGTCCGCTCCTGGTGAATGACGATTGCCTGCATCGTAAAACCCCAACTCCGGCGGTGGGTTACTACCTTGGTACTGGCCCGGCGGTACTTTCTGCATATTTCCCCGCGACCAAGGGCTTCCTATGCTGGCGCTACCCGCAATGGAGGTGGTATGCGCAGGCTTCTCAGTTACGCCTTGATCCCTCTGCTGGCGGTCGTCAGTGGTTGGCTGCCAAGCATCGTCCAGGCGGGCGACGAGGCGCCGTTGCAAGTGCGCATCGGCTATCTGGGGTATCGCCCCGACCCGGGGCCGCTGCTGTCCAACGTCATTGCCGAACCGGCCGACGCCGGCCTGCGCGGGGCTGAGCTGGCGATCATCGACAGCAACAGCACCGGACGCTTTCTCAAGCACGACTACCGCCTGGAAAGCGCCAGCGTCGACAGCCCCGAAGCGCTGCTTCAAGCCGCCCGCACCCAATATGACCAAGGCCTGCGGTTATTTGTGGTCAATGCCCCGGCCGCGAGCCTGCGCCAGCTCAGCGCCGCCCTGCCCGACAGCCTGCTGTTCAACGCCGGCAGCCCCGACGACAGCCTGCGCACCACCGACTGCCTGGGCAACGTGCTGCACAGCCTGCCCGACCGGGCCATGCTCGCCGATGCCCTGGTGCAGTTCAGCGTGGTGCGCAAGTGGCAGCGGGCCTTGCTGATCGTCGGCCAAACGCCCGAGGACCAGGCCTACGCCGCCGCGCTGCGCCGGGCCATGAAGCGCTTTGGTCTGAAGATCGTCGCGGAAAAAAACTGGCAATTGGACAACGACCAACGCCGCAGCGCCCAGGCCGACATGCCGCTGTTCACCCAAACCGCCGAGTACGACGTGGTGCTGGTCGCCGATGAACGTGGCGACTTCGGCGAATACGTGCCCTATCAAACCTGGTACCCACGCCCGGTGGCCGGCACGCAGGGGCTGACCCCCACCGGTTGGCACAAGACCGTGGAAACCTACGGCGCGGCGCAGTTGCAAAAGCGCTTCGAAGCCCTGGCCGGACGCTGGATGAATGACCGCGACTTCGCCGCCTGGATCGCCGTGCGCAGCATCGCCAGCGCCGTGGGCAAACTGCGCCAGGCCGAGCCGCTCGCCATTCGCCAACTGGCCCTCAGCGACCAGTTGCCGCTGGATGGCTTCAAGGGCCGCAAGCTCAGCTACCGGCCGTGGAACGGCCAACTGCGTCAACCGATTCCCCTGGTTCAACCCCGGGCACTGGTCAGCACCTCACCCCAGGACGGATTTCTGCACCCTTCCAATGAGATGGACAGCCTGGGCTACGACCAGCCCGAAGTGAGCTGCCGTTACCCCTGATCGATAACAACAATAAGGAAAACCGCCATGCGCCGCCTCCTCCGCCCGGCCCTGCTCTGCCAAACCCTCGCCCTCGGCGCTGCGCTGCTTGTCGCCGGCCCGGCCGCCGCCAGTATTGCCTGGGTCTCTAACGAGAAAGACAACAGCCTGAGCCTGATCGACATGCAAAGCCTGGAAGTCATCGACACCCTGGCGGTGGGCCAGCGCCCCCGAGGTTTGCTGCTGTCCCACGACAATCGCCTGCTGTACATCTGCGCCAGTGATTCAGACCGAGTCCAGGTGATGGACGTGGCTACCCGCAAGATCATCAAGGAACTGCCCTCCGGCAAAGACCCCGAGCAGTTCGCCCTGCACCCCAACGACCGCTGGCTCTACGTGTCCAACGAAGACGACGCCTTGGTCACGGTGATCGATACCCAGACCTCCGAAGTGCTGGGCCAGATCGGTGTGGGTGTCGAGCCCGAAGGCATGGCCGTCAGCCCCGATGGCAAGTGGGCGGTCAACACCAGTGAAACCACGAACATGCTGCACTGGATCGACACCAGCACCCAGACCTTGGCCGACAATACGCTGGTGGATCAGCGCCCACGTTTCGTTGAGTTCAGCCACGACGGGGCCCAACTGTGGGCATCGGCGGAGATCGGCGGTACCTTGACGATTCTCGACGTCGCCACGCGCAAGCCCCTCAAGACCCTGACATTCCAGATCAAAGGCGTGCACCCGGACAAAGTACAACCGGTGGGTATCAAGCTCAGCGCCGACGGCAAGCTTGCGTTTGTCGCCCTGGGCCCGGCCAATCATGTGGCGGTCATCGACGCCAAGACCTTTGAAGTGCTGGATTATCTGTTGGTGGGCCGCCGTGTCTGGCAACTGGCGTTCACCCCGGACCAACGCCAGCTACTGGCAACCAATGGCGTGAGCGGCGATGTCTCGGTGATCGACATCGAGCGTCGCAAAGTGCTCAAGTCGGTGAAGGTCGGGCGTTATCCCTGGGGCGTGGTGGTCACGCCATGAACGCACTACAAGTCAGTGACTTGAGCTTCGCCTACGGCGCGCGTGAAGCCCTCAAGCAGGTGAGCTTCGGCTTGCCCGTCGGGGGATTTGCTGCGCTGCTGGGCCCCAATGGGGCTGGCAAGTCGACACTGATTGCCCTGCTTACGCGCCTGTACGACGTGCAATGCGGCGACATTCTGGTCGGCGGTCATTCCCTGCAGAAATCACCACGAGCGGCGTTGCGCCAGTTGGGCGTGGTTTTCCAGCAGAGCACCCTGGACCTGGACCTGAGTGTCGAGCAGAACCTGCGTTATCACGTTGCATTGCATGGCTTGTCGCGACACCAAGGCAGCATTCGAATCGACGCCGAATTGGCCCGCCAGCACCTGACAGAGCGACGCCACGAGCGGGTGCGCGACCTCAACGGTGGCCATCGGCGCCGGGTGGAAATCGCCCGGGCCCTGTTGCATGAACCGCGCCTGTTGCTGCTGGACGAGCCCAGCGTCGGCCTGGATCCGGCCAGCCGCCTGGCCCTGGGGCTGCACGTGCGGCAACTGTGCCAGGAACACGGTATCAGCGTGCTGTGGACCACTCATCTGTTGGACGAAGTGCGGCCCAGCGACAACCTGTTGATTGTGCACCAGGGGCGGCTGGTCGCCAGTGGCCGCGCCGATGCCGTTAGCCTGGAACACGGCGGCAGCCTTGGCTCGGCCTTCACCCACTTGACCGCCTCGGGAGTCCATTCATGAGCGCGTACTGGCATTGTTTCAGTGGCATCGTGACGCGCGAATGGCTGCGCTTTGTGTTGCAACGCACGCGGTTGCTCAGTGCCCTGGTGCGGCCGCTGCTGTGGTTGCTGGTGTTCGCTGCCGGCTTTCGCGCAGCGCTGGGCATCGCCATCATCGCGCCCTATGACACCTACATTCCCTACGAGGTGTATATCGTGCCCGGACTGGCCTGCATGATCCTGCTGTTCAACGGCATGCAAGGTTCGCTGTCGATGGTCTACGACCGGGAAATGGGCAGCATGCGCGTGCTGTTGACCAGCCCCCTGCCCCGGGCTTTTCTGCTGGCAAGCAAGTTGTTGGCGACCTCGCTGATCTCGCTGTTGCAGGTCTACGCCTTTCTCGCGATTGCCTGGCTGTACGGCATCCAGCCGCCGACCATGGGCCTGTTGCTCGCCCTGCCGGCCCTGCTGCTGGTGGCCCTGATGCTCAGCGCCCTGGGTTTGTTGCTGTCCAACGCCATCCGGCAGTTGGAAAACTTCGCCGGGGTGATGAATTTCGTGATCTTCCCGATGTTCTTCCTGTCCTCGGCGCTGTACCCACTGTGGAAAATGCTCGAGGCCAGCCCCTGGCTGTATTGGCTGTGCGCGGTGAACCCATTCACCCACGGGGTGGAATTGGTGCGTTTTGCCTTGTATGAGCAGTTCAACCTGTTGGCGATGGCGGTGTGCGTAGGCTTGACCCTGGTGTTCGCGCTGCTGGCGGTGTGGACGTTCAATCCGCAGCATGCGGCGTTGCGTAAGGCGAACTGATCCAGCCCACACACGTCTTCCCTGGTGGATGGATTCCTGTGGGGGCTGTGCAGGATCCATCGTCTCAAATTACGACTTTAGTACTGGTTTTCCTGTCTATGGTCGCATTCACAAGACCTCGACCCTGGCATGTAATGGGCGCATAACAAAAAGGATAAATTCCTATGCCCCGTTTGCTGGCGATCATCTTGCTGGGCCTGGCGCTGAATGTCGCACAGGCCGACACCCCGCTGTTTTCCCCGCAGGGATACCGTATCGCCCTTTACCGTAGCCCGACACCCGTAGCGGTGGACGGCGCACGGACGCTCGACACACAAGCCTTGCAACAACTGCTCGGACAATCGCCGCGCCCGGTGCTGATCGACGTCTACCGTCGGCCCTGGGTCCAGGGACAGTTCATCGACAATGAGCCCCACGCCAACCTTCCCGGCAGCCTGTGGCTGGCCAATACCGGCGACGGTGATCTCGACCCGACCTGGCAGGAGTACTTCACCTATCATCTGCGCAAGGCCACCGCCGGGCGCGCGGATCAACCGCTGGTCTTCTATTGCCGCTCGGATTGCTGGTTGAGCTGGAACGCGGTAAAACGCGCCGCTGCCATGGGCTATAAGCATGTGTATTGGTATCGCGATGGCCTCGATGCCTGGGAGACGGCCAACCTGCCCCTGCAAGCGGCCCGGCCCGAACCCTTTCCCTGATTTGCAAGAAGTGCACGCAACAGCCCTGCCCATACAATAACGAGGTGAATGGCCATGTATAAAATCCTGATAGCCGACGATCACCCACTGTTTCGCGAAGCCATCCACAACGTCATCAGCGACGGTTTTCCTGGCAGCGAGGTGATGGAAACCGCCGACCTGGACAGCGCCCTGGCGCTGACCCGCGAGCACGACGACCTGGACCTGATCCTGCTGGACCTGAACATGCCTGGCATGCACGGCCTCAATGGCCTGATCAATCTGCGCAACGAGGCGCCAACCATCCCGGTGGTGATCGTCTCCGCCGAGCAGGACAAGCAGGTGGTCTTGCAGGCCATCACCTATGGCGCGGTGGGCTTCATCACCAAATCCTCTCCACGTTCGCAGATGACCGACGCCATCGAGCAGATTCTCAACGGCAACGTGTACCTGCCGCCCGACATCATTCGCACGCAAAAAAGCCCGATGGGCCGGCGCCTGAACGAAAACCCGAGCTTCCCACCGGAATTGCTCCAGGCCCTGACCCGCAAGCAGCTGCTGGTGCTTGAACGCATGACCAAAGGCGAGTCGAACAAGCAGATCGCCTATACGCTGGATATCGCCGAAACCACGGTCAAGGCCCACGTCTCGGCCATCCTGCGCAAACTCAATGTGCACAACCGGGTGCAGGCGATCCTCAGTGCCGGGGATATTGATTTCGGGGCTTATTTGCGGCGGTGAAAGGCACCACACCATAGCTGTGGGAGCAAAGCTTGCTCGCGATGAAGATGGCGCGGTCTTCCAGGGAACCGAGGCGCCTGTATCGCAAGCAAGCTTTGCTTCCACACAGCCGTTCGGCTTAATGGTTCTGGGACTGACCCAGCAAATGACTCATCGCAATCTTCAACTTCATCGGCCGCACTGGCTTGTGCATCAGGGTATGGCCCAGTTCGCGGATCTGCTGCTTGAGTTCGTTGCTGTAGTTGGCGGTGATCATCATGGCCGGGATCGCTGAAGTACGGCGGGCGTTGATCCGGGCCACGGCGTCGACACCGTTCTGCTCGTTGTCCAGGTGATAGTCGGCGATCAGCAGGTCCGCCTCGGCATGGTAGTTGTCCACCTGGCGGGCCAGGTCCTGCTCCGACAACGCGGTGACCACCCGGCAACCCCAGCCCTCCAACAAGGTCCGCATGCCTGCGCAGATCGCCGCGTCGTTATCCAGCACCCAGACCCGCGCTCCACGCAAGCGCTCGAGCATCGGTTCGCTCATGTCCAGGCACGGCAACGGCTTGGGCGCGGTGGCGCTGAGGGGCACTTCGATGGCGAACATCGAACCCTTGCCCGGCCATGAGCGAACCTGGATCCGGTGCCCGAGGATCCCGGCGATCTTCTCGACAATCGCCAGCCCCAAGCCCAAGCCTCGGTCCTGGTCCGGGCGCTGCACGTCGCCGCGCTTGAACTCCTGGAAAATTTCCTCCAGGCGGTTCTCGGCGATGCCTATGCCGCTGTCCCAGACCTGGATAGACAGCCGTTGCCCCTGCCGCCGGCATCCCAGCACTACCCGACCGCTATCGGTGTAGCGAATGGCATTGCTGAGCAGGTTGCGCAGGATCCGCGCCAACAACTGAATGTCGCTCCGGACCAGGGCCGAGCAAGGCACAAAGCGCAGTTCCAGCCCTTCGCTGCGGGCGACCTCGGCGTATTCGGCGGCCAGGTTGTCGAGCAATTCGCTGAGGGCGAACGGGGCAATATCGGCCTTGATCACCCCGGCGTCGAGCTTGGAAATGTCCACCAGGGTGCCCAGCAGGTTTTCCACGTCCTGCAGCGAATGGCTGACGTTGCGCACCAGTTGCGCGTTCGCCACCGGCTCGCGGCGCTCGAGCAAAGCGCTGGTGAACAGCCGCGCGGCGTTGAGCGGTTGCAACAGGTCGTGGCTGACGGCCGCGAGGAATTTGGTTTTCGACAGGTTGGCCTGCTCAGCCTCGCGCTTGGCCTCCCGCAGGCGCAATTCCGCGCGGCTGCGCTCGTCGATCTCGCGCAATAACTGATCGTTGAGAGTGGTGAGTTCGGCGGTGCGTTCCTGCACGCGTTGTTCCAGGTTCTGATAAGCCTGGTGCAAGGCTTCGGCGGTGCGGCGACGTTCGGTGATGTCGCGGATCAGCACGAAGATCCCCACCACCTCGCCATTGGCCAGCCGGTTGGGCACATAGGAACGCAACATGTAGCGTTCCTGGTTGTTGATGTTGGTTTCGGCGAACTCGAACGTCACGCTCTCACCGGCCAAGGCCCGGGCCACGTAGGCCTCCAGGCGTTGGTAATGCTGCTCGCTGTGGGCCTCGCGCAAGCTCTGGCCGAGCATCACGCCGCGCGGCCAGCAGTACCATTGTTCGTAGACCTTGTTGGTGAATTCGTAGACCAGATCGGCGTTGAGGTAGGCAATCAGCGCCGGCACATGGTCGGTGATCAGGCGGATCCAGCGCTCGCTTTCGCTCAGGGCCTCAGCGTGTTGGTAGCGCTCGGTGATGTCGGTGAAGGTGTTGACGTAACCGCCGGTGGGCAGCGGATGAGTGCGAATCTCCAGGACCCGGCCATCGGAGAGGCGCTGTTCGCATTCGTGAATCAGCCGCCCATTGCTGTCGCGACTGGCCGGGGTCAGCAGGTGCAGTTCGCTGTCGGCGATGACCTCGCTGAACGACCGATGGGCCGCCACCGGCGCCAGGCCACTGAGTTCCAGGAACCGCCGGTTCCACAGTTCCAGCACGCCTTGGGCGTTGACCATCGCCACGCCCTGGGACAGGTTGTCCACCGCCCGTTGCAACAAGTGGGATTTCTGCGCGATGGCCTGCTCGCGGCGCACGGTTTCGCTGAGCTTGACGTCGGTGATGTCGGTAAACAGGATCACCCGCCCGCCTTCCTGGGTCGGCCGCTCGCTGACTTGCAGCCAGCGACCGTTCTGCAAGCGGTACAACACATGCTCATCGGCCTGCCCACGGGGTTCTTCGCTGAACAAACCGTTGGCGGTCATCAAGCGCTTGACCTGCGACAGGCGCATCCCGGCGATGATGCGGACCCGGCTGTTGGCCCAGAACGCCTTGAAGCGGCTGTTGAACAGGACGATGCGTTGCTGCTCATCAAACAGCACAAATGCATCGGAAATGCTCTCGATGGCGTCGATCAAATGTCGATGGGCGGTTTCCGCCCGCAGCCGCGCCTCGCCCAGCAAGTGATTGCCGGCCTTGAGTTCGGCCATCGCCTGGTTTAGCGCGTCGGTGCGCTCGCGAACCTGCTCGGCCAATACCACCGAATGCTGGAACGCCGCATACGGGTCATTGCCCCGGGTCACGCCGGACTCCACCCGTTCGATCAGCGCAGCGTTGATCCGCCGCAGCTTGTTGTTTTCATGCTGCAGGCTGGCGATCTGCGCCTGCAGCTCAGCGATGGCCGGGGACGCGATGGCGGGCAATGGCAACTCCGGTGAAGGTCTGGTTGATGTGCATGCCATTGAACTGTTCTCCATAGGTGTTGAAACCCATCACCCGTTGTTCGCGCAGGAACTGGCCGATCTGCTCCAGGCCGCCACGGTCTTCCAGCTCCAGGCGTCGGAGGAAACAGTCACAGCCGATGGTCAGCAGCAAGTCGCCGAGGCGTGCCTGCAAGCCGTCGAACAGGTTTTGCAGGTTGTCCAGCAAGGGGCCCGGAGTCATCGCGGTAAGGACGATGCCGTTCTCCACCGCACAGTAGAAGCTCAGGCTCAGGTCCGGGTGCACCTGCTGGATGGCCCGCACGTAGTACTGGTCATTGATGCGCACCGCCAGCGGGTGGGCGGCGAAGACCCGATAGTCGAGTGCGCTCACCGGCACGCCGATGTGCCGGGCGTATTCCTCGGCGGCGGGCTCGGCGTTGAGTTCATAGACCCGTCGTGAAGCGCTGTCAGCGCCGGTCACCACCAGTTTTTCCTCTCGCGGCAGGATGTGATGGGTAGTGAACACTTCGAACTCCAGCCAGGTATTGATCAGCAGCACCACGGCCGCGCCGCTGTGGAACTGGCCTTCGAAGTACACATGGGTGTGGGTCAGGTAATTATCGTCACCGGCGGAACCGCCGAAATGCGGGATATCCCCGAGTGCGGCGCTCAAGGCGGCCAGGACCATTTCCTCGCGGCTGGACAGGCCGTCGAGCAGGGTCAAGGCGAAACTGTGGCCCTTGATCGGTGCCAGGGCGTTGCTGCGGCAACCGCTCGCCAATCGCTCGACCATTTGCTGGGCGTCGATCAGGCTGAAGTGTTCCATTTCGCCGATCAGCTCGGCGGCGATGGAAAAATGCCGGTGATCGAAGCCCACCGCCGTCACGCAGTTGCGGCCATAACCCAGGGTGGTGATTTCCCCGGCGCTGGTGCAACCCACCAGGCGAATCCCGCCGAAGCTTTGGGACAGCGCCTGGCCGAGGGCCGGTAAGTTGTATTCGGCGGAACAGAAGAACAGCACGAAGCCCAGGTGCGGGTGCAACAACTGTCGCGCCAGCTCCTGGGCCACCTGCTGGACGTCCGTGGCCTGGGACATGGCGCTCACCACACCTTCGCTCTGGGCCTTTAGCATCTTCGCCTCCGACGGGTGCGTGATAGGAACCTTGAGTGTACGAAGCCGCGTCCGCTCTACGAATGCTACTTGGGTAGCGGGTGGGGGCTCCCATGGGAGGAGAACAGTGGCGGCCCTGGCCGCGATGCGCACGGCTGGGGCCACCACAAAAACACTTCAGGCTTGCTCGGGAATGCTTTTTTGTGGCGAGGGATGGGGAATCGCCTTTACCAGGTCAACACCGCCCCCACCGCAAAGGTATCTGTGTCTTCATTCTGCGCGCTGGTGTCGTGACCGTTGATTTCGAACTGGTTGTATTCGGCCACGAGCTTGAGGTTGTCGTTGATGTCATGGAACAGCGCGATACCACGGGTTTCGTAATCGGCGCCGCTGCCCACCACGCCATTGCCGTCGTCCTCGGTCTTGCCGTAGGACAGCGCCAGGCGGTTCTTGCCCAGTTTATAAGAGCCCTGCAACAGGTAACCCGTGCTGTCGACGTTGCGCAACGTCGCTTCACCGGCGTTGTTAGTGAAGAACGGGTTGATGCCCTTGGCCTGGAACCCGGAACCGGTGAGTGACAGCCCGCCCATCTTCGCCTGGACGCCATAACCCAGGCCTTTGGAGGTGACCGATTCGACAGTGGAGTCGGTGTTGTCCGAGGTCTGGTAGCTGCCGTTGAGCCAGCTGTAGATCTTCGCCCCGGCGAGGTCGAACTGGTAGGTGATCTCACTCTCGGTGCGCGGGTTTTCCTGGTAGGCCTTGCCGGTGGCGCTGCTGTCGTTGGTGTCCACCGGATCCATGATGCCCACTGCGACTCGCAAGCCGTCCATCACCGGAGTGCGGTAAGTGATCTGCGAAGTCGGGAACGGATAAGGGTAGCCGCTGCCGATGTTGCCGAATGACACGCCACCGCCGTCCACCAGGCCCAAGGTGTCGCTGACCTGGCCGTAACCGGCCAACAGTTCATCGAGCAGGATGTTGGAGCGGGCGAACAGGCCGAAGTCCTTGCCGATCAACACCTCGCCCCACTCCGGGTTGGCGACGGTGCCGTAGAACTGCCGCACGTCGATGGCGGTGTCGGTGCCGTTGGTTTCGCTGTCGTTGATGGTCACCCAGAACGAGGCACGGGCGCCGAGCTTGAGGTCATCGACCTGCTTGCCCATGTTGAAGCCCAGGTAGTTGGGCAAGAAACCCATCTTGACCCGCGCCTGCCGACGGTCGAACTGCTCCCCTGCCCGGTCCACGTCGCTGTTGACGTAAAAGGCGTTGATGTAACCGTCAGTGGAGAAAGTGGTCTGGTCCTTGTCGTACAGCATGATTTCGGCCTGGGCCCAAGGCGTCAGGCCCAGGGTCGAAAGACCGGCGATGACCGCAGGTAAAAAACGTTGGCGGGTATTTTTATTGTTGTGCATGGCGCGCTCCGCAACAGGGGACTGGATGTCGGAGGCGATTATCGAAAGGCCACAGGCCGCGTCATACGCTGCCTTGGAGGCAATTGGCGGATGCTTTGGAGGCGCCGGCCCGGTGCGGCAGTTTGGGTGTAAGACTCTGATGGCGCCGGGCGCGAGACTTTGGGTGTGGGTCGCAGGGCGGCCTGGGAGGCACGCCGATGGTGTTACTGAATATTGGTTAACTGTGGCGAGGAGATTTATCCCCTCGCCACAGGAGCTTGTTCACGCTGGCCTGCGCAGCAGGCCCTCCGCCTAGGGTTCAAAACCTCGGCTTGACGGTTTTCCAGTCCGGCCGGTAGCGCTGCATCTGCCGCACATCATCACGCTGGCGGATGCCGCAACTGAGAAACTGGTCATGCAGCTTGCCCAGTTGATCCCGGTCCAGCTCCAAACCCAGACCCGGCGCACGGGTGATTTTCACACAGCCGTTGACGATCGGCAGCTTGCCCCCCTTGATCACCTCCTCATCCGGCTCCTGCCACGGGTAATGGGTGTCGCAGGCGTAGTCCAGGTTCGGCACCGCCGCCGCCACATGGGCCATGGCCATCAGGCTGATGCCCAGATGCGAGTTCGAGTGCATCGACACACCCAGACCAAAAGTGCCGCACATCTTCGCCAAGGCCTGGGTGTCCCGCAGGCCGCCCCAGTAATGATGGTCCGCCAGCACAATCTGCACGCTGTTCAGCGCGACGCTGCGACGAAACTCGTCGAAATCGGTGACCACCATGTTGGTCGCCAGCGGCAGGCCCGTACGTTTGTGCAGTTCGGCCATACCCTCCAGCCCCGGCGTCGGGTCTTCGTAATATTGCAGGTCATCGCCCAGCAGTTCAGCCATGCGAATGGAGGTTTCCAGGGACCAGTTGCCATTGGGGTCGATGCGCAACGGATAGCCGGGAAACGCCCGTTTCAGCGCTTTGATGCACGCCACTTCATGCTCCGGATCGAGGGCGCCGGCCTTGAGCTTGATGCTCTTGAAGCCATAGTCCTCGATCATCCGCCGGGCCTGGGCAACGATTTGCTGTTCGTTGAGCGCCTCGCCCCAACTGTCCGGTGGATACGGCGAATCGACGTGCTCGGCATACTTGAAAAACAGATACGCGCTGAACGGAATCTCATCGCGAATCGCGCCACCCAGCAGATCCACCAGCGGCACATTCAAGTAATGGGCCTGCAGGTCCAGGCAGGCCACCTCAAACGCCGAATAAGCATTGCTCACCGCCTTGCTCGCATGGGAGCCCGGCGCCAGTTCGGCCCCGGCGACGCTGGCCGGTTTATGGGCGGCCACGGTGGCCTGGACGATGGCCCGCAACTGATTGAGGTTGAACGGGTCCAGGCCGATCAACTGACTTTGTAGTTGCTGTTGGATCGCCAGGGCCGGGGCATCGCCGTAGCTCTCGCCGAGGCCGATGTAACCGTTGTCGCTCTCGATTTCGATGATCGAGCGCAACGCGTACGGCTCGTGGATACCGCTGGCGTTGAGCAACGGTGGATCGCGAAACGCAATGGGTGTGACAGTGACGCGTTTGATCTTCATACAGCGGCTCCCGATGGGCCAGGGTTCAAGGCTTGACGTGTCTGCGGCTGATCGACTTCAGTAACGGTTTCAGGCCGGCCGGACAGTGAGTCCGGGGTGTCGCGCTTCGGCGCGGTGCGGGCGAAAAAGATCACCACGGCGGCGACCAGCGAGGTGATGGCCAATCCATACAGGCCACCCTCGATGGAACCGGTGGTCTGCTCCAGGAAACCAAACGCCGTAGGCGCGACGAAGCCGCCAAGGTTGCCGATGGAGTTGATCAAGGCAATCACCGCCGCCGCGATGCGCGCATCCAGGTAACCCTGGGGAATCGGCCAGAACAACGCCGATGCCGCCTTGAAACCGATCGCCGCAAAACAGATCGCGACGAAGGCGAAAATCGGCCCGCCGGTGGTGGACATGAACATGCCGAACGCGGCGATCACCAGCGTCACCGCGACCCAGGCCTGCTGGAATTTCCATTTGCCGGCCAGGGCGGCGAAGCCGTACATCGCCACGATGGAAATGATCCATGGAATGGAGTTGAACAAGCCGACCTGAAAGTCCCCCAGGTTGCCCATTTTCTTGATCATGCTCGGCAGCCAGAACGTGGCGCCGTAGATAGTCAGGGCGATGGAGAAGTAGATGAAGCAGAACAGCGCGATCTGCCGGTCGGCCAGCAACTTGAACATCGACGGCTTGATCACCTGCGCGGCTTCCCGGGCCCGTTGCTCTTCGGCAATGGCGGCGATCAGCACGGTTTTCTCGTCGTCGGTCAACCATTTGGCCTGGCTCGGATGGGATTGCAGCCAGAACCAGACGAACCCGCACAACACGATGGAAGCAAAGCCCTCGATCAGGAACATCCACTGCCAACCGTGCAGGCCCAGCCCGCTGAGGTGCAGCAATGCGCCAGACACCGGGCCGGAGATCACCGAGGCGATGGCGGAACCGCTGAGGAAAATCGCCATGGCCTTGCCGCGTTCGTTAGCGGGCAGCCATTGGGTGAAGTAGTAGATGATGCCGGGGAAGAACCCCGCCTCCGCCGCGCCAAGGATGAAGCGCAGCACATAGAAGCTGGTTTCGCCGCGCACAAAGGCCATGGCCATCGCCGCTGCGCCCCAGGTGAACATGATGCGCGTCAGCCAGGCCCGGGCGCCGTAGCGTTGCAGCAGCATATTGGACGGTACTTCGAACAGCGCATAGCCGACGAAGAACAGCCCGGCACCTAGCCCGTAGGCGGCGGCGCCGATACCCAGGTCGGTTTCCAGGTGACTGCGCACGAAGCCGATGTTGACCCGGTCGATGTAGTTGACGATGAACATCACCACCACCAGCGGCAGTACATGACGTTTGACCTTGGCCGCCGCGAGCGCCAGGGTGCTGTCATGGGTGGAGTCCGTTACGTTATTCAAGGGTGCCTCCCGATCGTTGTTTTTGTGGGGAACGGGACGATGATGGACGTGGTGGATTGTTCCCGTCTAATCTAACTTGGCACTTGATTGATACCTGGATTGAATCAATGTTTGAACTGGCCCAGTTGCGCTGCTTCACCACGGTGGCGACCGAACTCAACTTCCGTCGCGCCGCCGAACGCCTGAACATGACCCAGCCACCGTTGAGCCGGCAGATCCAATTGCTGGAACACCACCTCGGTGTCGAACTGTTCACCCGCAGTACCCGCAGCGTGGCGCTCACCGCCGCCGGCCGGGCGTTTTTCATCGAGGCGCAAAACCTGTTGGAACAGGCGCAACAAGCTGCCGTAGCCGCCAAACGTTTTGCCCAAGGCGACATTGGCTCGGTCACCATCAGCTTCGTCGGCAGTGCGGTGTATGAGTTTTTACCCAAGGTGATTGCCGAGGCGCGGCTGAAACAGCCCCAAGTGAAGATCGTCCTGGCGGAAATGAACACCTACCAGCAACACGAAGCCCTGCGCGCCCGGCGCATCGACCTGGGGATCGTCCGTTCGCCACTCCTGGAAACCGGTTACGCCACCGAGTGCCTGGTGCGCGAACCCTTCGTCCTGGCGGTGCCTGCCGGACATCCGCTGGCCAATGCCAAGACCGTGGGCGTCCAGGACCTGGACGGTCAACCGTTCCTCATGTACTCCCATTCCGCCTACCCGCCCTTCAACGAACTGCTCACCGGCATGCTTCGCTCGGCCCGGGTCGCGCCACAATTCGTGCAATGGTTGGGGTCGTCGCTGACGATCCTGGCGCTGGTCAACGCTGGCATGGGCCTGGCACTGGTGCCGCGATGCGCCACCAGCGTGGTGTTCAAGCAGGTGGTGTTTCGCGAGATCGACCTGGGCGAAGGGGTGCAGAGCGAGCTGCACCTGGTGTGGCGCCAGGACAACGACAACCCGGCGTTCACCATGTTGCTGGAGGGGATTCGGGGGGCGGTTCGAGAGGGGTTGTGAAGGCCGCCAGCAAAGTTGTGACATGTGAAATCCGTGGCGAGGCAGCTTGCTCCCTCGCCACATTGCACAAGCCCCACCCTACCCCCTGGCTGGATTTTGCCAGTGGACCAACGACCTGCCTATTCCCGTCGCCCCAGACAAGTTGTACGATGACCGATGAGGGCAACGCAAAACCGCTCCTCCGTTCCCGATACCTACAAAAATAAGGAAATCCCCATGAAAAAAACCACACTGGTCATCAGCTTCCTGTGCCTGTTCAGCGGCTACGCAGCGGCAGCCACTTCATCGCCCGAGCAAGACGTGGCCCAGGCCGTCGAGCACCTGACCCAAGCCATGCTGCACAAAGACATCCCACAACTGCAGGCATTGGCCGCCGAAAACCTGACCTACGGGCACTCCAGCGGGAACATCCAGGACAAAAAAGCCTTCATCGCCGACATCGAAACCGGCAAGAGCGCGTTCAAGACCCTGGAAATGAAGAACCAGAAAATCACCCTGTCTGGCGATGTGGCGCTGGTGCGTAACCATTTCTCGGCGCAGGCGCTCAAGGGTACTGAAGTGGTTCCCACCGAAATCGAGAACTTCCAGATCTGGCAGAAGCAGAAAAATGGCAAGTGGTTGCTGATTGGTCGTCAGGCGTTTCGGTTCTGATATTAGGTTGACTCAGGTGTTTTCTGTGGCGAGCTTCTGCTGAGCGCTTCGCACTCAGGCGGGAGCAAGCTCCCTCGCCACAGGGAACGCCTTGGCCCGAAGTTATCGTCAGGCTCCCGCCCACTGTTCGCGATGCTGCAAGAGAAAATCCACGAAGGCCCGCACCCGCTGCGGCATGTAGCGGCCGTGGGGGTAGAGCAAGGTGAAAGGACGTGAGCGGCCCGCGAAGGGCTGCAGGACCTCTACCAGGCGACCGTCCGCCAGCTCCTGTTCGACGATGAATCTGTAGGTCTGGAACAACCCCGCGCCATGCTTGGCCAATGTCACCCCGCCCAGCACATCATCCGAACAGCAATAGCCACCCTGGCCGAATACCTCCCGCTCCTTGCCATCGACATCGAACAACCAGGAAATTCGCCGACCACTGCTGGGCAGTTCGAACTGGATGCACTCGTGATCGGCCAGGTCTTCAAGAACCTGTGGCGTGCCGGCCTTGTGCAGGTAGTCCGGTGCCGCGACTACCACCAGTTTCGCGTCTTCCAGCAACCGGGCGATCAAGGAAGAGTCCGGCTGGGCGCGCACCCGGATCGCCAGGTCATAACCCTCGGCCACGAAGTCGATGTTTCGATTGCTCAAGTGCAGGTCCACCGTCACTTGCGGGTACAACGCCCGAAAGGCCGGCAGCAAGGGCAGGATCCGGTGATGAGCGTACGTAGTGGGCAGGCTGATGCGCAGTAGCCCGGACGGCACTGATTGCGCGCCCATCATCTCCTGTTGCGCCTCGACCAACTGGGTCAACGCCTGCCGACACTGCTCAAAATAGGTCTTGCCGGCTTCGGTCAGGCGGATGCTGCGCGTAGTTCGCACAAAAAGGCGCGAGCCCAGGCGCTCCTCCAGGCGAAAGATCGAGCGGCTCACCGCCGCCGGGGTAACGCCCGCCGCCTGGGCCGCCGCGGTGAAACTGCCCGCCTCGGCCGCCAGGCAAAACAGCTCTATGCTGCCCAACTGCAAGTCTTCGAAATGCCGCTTCATGATTCATTACACCGCGTATCAACTGAAGATCCCAGGCGCCTGTTTATCAGCCGCGAGCGTATAAATATAGTGGCCCCAGCTGCGCGGGAAACATCCTGCGCTCATTTCCCACGAGCAGGAGTGCAACATGCCCTTCGTCAATGTACGTATTACCCGCGACGGCGTTACCCGCGAGCAGAAAGCCCAGGTGATTGCCGAAATCACCGAAACCCTCCAGCGCGTGCTGGGCAAGGACCCACACTTGACCCATATCGTGATCGAGGAGGTTGATACGGATAACTGGGGGTATGCGGGGATCACCACGACTGAGTATCGAAGTCTGCCCAAGGAATGACGTTCTAAACTTCCGAGCCCGGTCCGATTGACCGGGCTTTTTTGTGCCTGATGATGACTCCTGTGGGAGCGGGTGGTGAACATAAAAATTGATTACATGAGGTATCAACTCAAATACCAGAACCCCCATTTATCAACCCACAACACATCAATACCCTGATCTCAACCACCGCCCCCCAGGCGCAACGGTTTCCACTCAACGTGATCAGGAGTTCAATCATGAGCCTCAACAAAACCGTCATCATCACCGGCGCCTCCAGCGGCATCGGCCTTGGCTTGGTCAAGGCATTTCTCGATCATGGCTATAACGTGGTGGGCAACGCCCGTTCCCAATCTGGCCTGGACGATGCCGCCGGCCAACTCGGGCACCCGGCCAGCTTCATCGGCGTGGCCGGCGATGTCGCCGATCCGGCCACTTCCGCCACCCTCATTACCCAAGCCATCAAGGCGTTCGGTGCCGTGGACGGGCTGGTGAACAACGCGGGGTTCTTCCTGCCAAAACCCTTCGTCGAATACAGCCCCCAGGACCTGGACGCGCTGCTGGACACCAACCTCAAAGGGCTCGTCTACGCCAGCCAGGCTGCCGCCGCCCACATGATTGGCCGCCAGCAAGGTTTCATCATCAACATCTCCGCCGCTGTGGCCCTGCAACCGAACATCCAGGTGCCAGCGGCGTTGCCGGTGTTGATCAAGGGCGGCGTCAACCAGATGACCCGTGCCCTGGCACTGGAACTGTCACCCCACAACATCAAGGTCAACGCCGTCGCCCCCGGCATCATCGACACGCCGATGCATGATCCGGCGCACCGCGAGTTCCTCAACAACCTGGCCCCTGCCGGTCGGGTGGGCACCATCGAGGAAATTGCCGAGGCCGTGCTGTACCTGGCGGGCGCGGATTTTACCACCGGCGCGATATTGCCAGTGGATGGCGGGATGAGTACCGGCAAGTGGTAAAAAAGAAAAACCCCGGAGGCTGAGCCTGCGGGGTTTCCATGAAGCATTGGACTCAGAGCGTGTAGGAGATCCCGGCCTGCACCGTCCGCGGTGCGCCTGGATAGGCGTAGACGCCACCAAACGCGCCTTCTTCATAATCGGCGTCGAACAGGTTCTTCAGGTCCAGGTTGAGGCGAATCCGCTCGTTGACCTTGTAGTAGCCGAGCAGGTCGACGACGGTGTAGCTGTCCATGGTAAAGGCGTTGGCCGCCGTGTTGCCGGCCCGCTCGCCGACGTACTTGCCGCCCAGCCCCAGGCCCAGGCCTTTGAGACCGCCATCCTGGAACTCGTAGACGTTCAACAGGCTGAAGGTGTTCCGGGGCACGTTGAGCAGGCGGGTGCCGGTCGGGATATTAATGTCCTTGGTCACCTCGGCGTCCACATAGGCGTAGCCACCGATCATGCGCCATTGTGGCGTGAGGTTGCCCGCCACGTTCAGGTCAAAACCACGGCTGCGCACTTCGCCGGCGGCCACGTTGAATGTGGAATCCAGTGGGTCGGGCGTGAGCACGTTGCGCTTTTCGATCTGGTAGATCGCCGCGTCGACGCTCAACTGGCGATCCAGCGCTTCCCACTTGACGCCCATTTCGTAGGACTTGCCCTCCTCCGGCTTGAACCCGCCCCCTTGGAGGCTGGCACCGGTGTTGGGTTTGAAAGAGCGAGCGGTGTTGGCGTAGACCGCCACGGTGTCGGTCAGGTCGTAGATCACCCCCAGGCGCGGGGTGACGGCGCTGTCAGTGACATCCCAGTTCCTGCTGCCGGGCCGGACTTGAGGGACGAACGTCTCGTACTCATGCTCAAAACGCTCGAAACGCGCACCGGCCAGCAGTTTCAAGCGCTCCGTAAGCGCCACTTGATCCTGGACGAACACGCCGAACGTCTTGAGGTTTTCCTCATCATTGGTGGGCGTGCGCGTCAGCGCCGGACGCGGCTGGCCATACACTGGATCGAAGATATCGATCGGGTATGCACCGGCCCCGGCGGCGGAACGCTGGATGATGGACTTGTAGTCGTAGTCTTCGTACTCGATGCCGGTCAACAACGTGTGCTCGAACCCACCAGTGGAAAAATGCCCGGTGAGGTTCAACTGAGTGTCGTGGTCGGTCCATTCCAGTTTGCGGTAGTTGAAATTACGCCCCAGGGTGCGTCCATCGGCAGCGATGCCGTTGCCTTCCACCGCGTTGCCCTGCAACGTACCATCGAGCCACTGGGTGCCGCCGGCGAGGGTCCAGTCATCGTTGAGCATGTGTTCGAAACGCACTTGCAGCATGTTGTTGTCGTTGTGCAGTTTGCCGGCGTTTTTTTCGCCGAAAAACGTATCCCGCGACGCGGTGCCGCGCTGCCCGGGATAGTGCGTCAAGCCGCGGTCCAGCGGCGCATTGTTGCGCATGAAATCGCCTTCGAAGGTCAGGCGCGTGGTGTCGTTGACCTGCCAGGTGACCACCGGCGCGATGCCGTAACGCTCGGTCTCGACGTGGTCGCGGAACGTATCACCGCCCTCACCGATCACGTTCAGGCGATAGGCCAGGCTTCCTTGTTCATCCAGTGGGCCGGAGGCATCCAGCGTGCCACGGCGCATGCCCTGGTCGCTGACCTGGCTGCCCAAAGTCACCGTGCGCTCGGCCAAAGGTTGTTTGGACACCACGTTGAAGGTACCGCCCGGGTCGCCACGGCCGTACAGCATGGTCGCCGGCCCCCGCAGCACTTCCAGGCGCTCGATGGTGTTGGCGTCAGGCATGTTCGGGTAGCCACGGTTGATCGGGAAGCCATTGCGATAGAACTCCCCCGTGGTGAAGCCGCGCACGGTGAACGTGGTCAAACCCTGGCCGCCAAAGTTATTGCCCCGGCCTACCCCACCGGCGTAATCGAGGGCGTCTTGCAGGCGTGTGGCACCGAGGTCTTCGACCACGTCGCGGGACACCACGGAAATCGATTGCGGGGTTTCATGGATCGCGGTGTCGGTACGGGTTGCGCTGGCGGAACGGGTGGCGTGATAACCCTTCACTGGCCCCTGGGCTGTCTCATAGTCCGACTCGCCGACGATGTCCGTGGCTTGCAGTTCGAGGGTCGCCGGGTTGGCGGCGATGGGCTCCTCTGCCCAGGTGGGAATGGAGTAAGCCTGGAGCACACACAGTGATACAAGAATCCGACGCATCGATGCACAATCCTAATGAAAGAACATCGGCCACTTTGGGGGCCGACAAGAATGTGTCGCGAAAGATACATGAACTCATTCTTGTTTGATATATATTCCCATTAACGCTGTCATTTTTGCTGAGCCAATCTCCTGTGGGAGCGGGCTTGCTCGCGAAAGCGGGGTATCAGTCAATATCAATGGCGCCTGACACGACGCCTTCGCGAGCAAGCCCGCTCCCACAGTTGAAATCGCTGTCCCCCTAACCATCACCCGCAACGCTCACTGAAGCACAACCGACTCCTCCTCAACCCGCTGAAAGAACCTCTGCGCACGAATATCCTGGGTATAGGCCACGTTCAGCCGCAGCCAGTCACACGCCTCCCCCTCGGGCAGAAACGTCGAGCCCTGGGACAGTTGGACGTGCAGTTCCCGGGCAATCTGCTGCACTCGCGTTGCCTCCAGTCGCCGGGGCCTGGCCCAGATAAACAGGCCCCCCGTCGGTTCGGCAAAGACCTCCCAATGCGCCGGGTCCAGTTGGCGCAGCGTATTCGCCATCTGTTTATTCAGGCGCTGGCGCAAGCGTTGGATCAACTTGCGGTAAGCGCCGTTGGCCAATAACGTCGCCACCACGTTTTCGGCCAGCAGCGAGCAACCGATGCCGGTGATCATCTTGACCTCGGCCAGTCGATTGACGATTTCGGGCTGGGCAACCACATAACCGATGCGCAGCGAACTGGACAGCGTCTTGGAGAAACTCGCGAGGTAAATCACCCGGTCCAGGGCGTCGAGGGTCGCCAGGCGCGACGTCGGGCCGTTCTGGAAGTCGGCGTAGATGTCGTCCTCGATGAGCCGAAAGTCATGCAGCGTGGCCAGTTGCAGCAAACGATACGCCACGCTCGGCGCCAGGCTGGTACCGGTGGGGTTCTGGTACATGCTGTTGATGAAGAAATACGTGGGTTTGTGCTGGCTCAGGATTCGCTCCAGGCTGGCGATATCCGGTCCCTGGGCGGTCCTGGGTACCGCCAGGGTCTTGACCCCATGCAGTTGCAACAGATTGAACAGATTGTAATAACCGGGGCTCTCCACCAACACCAGGTCGCCGGGTTTGAGCAACGTCCGCACCAGCAGGTCAAGGCCATGACTGGCGCCTTGGGTGGTGAGAATCTGCCGCAGATCGGCGTGGATATCGATCAGGCCCAGGCGCTTCTGAATGTGCAGACGCAGCTGAGGGGAGCCCAGCGCGGTGCTGTAATTGAACAAGGCCTGGCTGTCGCTGCGCACCACCTGGCGGATGGCCTGGCCCAGGTCGGTATCGTCACGCCAGGCGTCGGGCAGCCAGCCACAGCCCAGCTTGAGTTGCGTCGATTGATTGTCGAATAACCGCCAGCGCGCATTGTCCGTTTCAATGTCTGGCACCGTGGGCTGGGACAACGGCTGCGCGACGAAGAAGCCCGACCCATGGCGCGACTCCAGCACCCCGACGGCCACCAGTTGGTCATAAGCCTTGATCACGCTCGACAGGCTCAGGTCATTTTCCTGGGCCAATTGACGGATGGAAGGCATGCGCGCGCCGGGGCGGATGCCATGGGACTCGATCCAACCCATGACGTGAGTTACCAGTTGCCGGATCAGCGGCTCAGCAGCATTGCGATCAATGTTCAGGTCCATGGCGCGCACTCTGCCCAAGTGTTCTTGAATTTCGAGCGAACAGTTAAGCACAAAAGGCCTTTGTCTGTTCCTTGTTTGCATTGTGCCCGGACGTGATAGTCCCCAAGGACTTCACACCCCTTAAGGAACACCCTTGAACACACAGCATCGACACGCGTGGGGACTGGCTTTCGGCCTTTGCCTGATCACCCTGGCGGTCAACCTGCAAGCACCGCTGTACACCACCTACGCGCAGTTGTCCGGCTACGGTGCCGGTGCCACGGCGGTAGCATTTTCCGCTTACGTGCTGGGCGTGTTGCCGGTCCTGCTGGCCTTCGGCGGGCTGGCCGACCGGGTGGGCCGCAGGCCGTTGATCCTGATCGCGCTGGCTCTGTCGATGCTGGCAACCGTGGTGACATTGCTCTGGCCGAGCCTGGTGGCGCTGGGTGTGGCGCGCTTGATGATGGGCGTCGGCACCGGGTTGGCCTCGGCGACGGCGACCGCTTATATGACAGAGCTGATGGCCTCCCGGGATGCCCGTTCACCGGCCAACCGGGTCACCGCCAGCACCTCCCTGGGATTTGGCCTGGGCGCCGCATTGACCAGTCTGTTCCTGTTCGCCCACCACAGCGTCACACCCGGCAGTTTCTGGCTGCAACTGCTGCTGGCCGGCATCGCGCTTGTCGTGGTGTGGCGGTTACCGGACCCTGCCGTAAAAATCAAAAACGCACCGCTGTTGCGCCTACCGTTGTTTCCCGCCGGCAGCCTGCCCTATAGCTTTTCCATGCTGCTGGCCTGGGCGACCTCCGGCCTGGTCATCGCTATCCTGCCTTCGGTGCTTGCCACCCACGACCTGCAGCGCTGGTCCGGCCTGTCGACCTTCACCGTGATCAGTTGCGGGCTGCTCTTTCAACCTTGGGTGCGCCGCATGCAACCGGCCAGGGCCACTGGCTTGGGGCTGTTGATCCTGCCCTTGAGCTACGCGTTGCTGGCCTGGGGCGCGAGTGTTGGTTCCCTGGCCGCTGTTCTACTCGGGGCACTGGGCGCCAGCAGTGCGTGTTATGGCTTTCTGTACCTGGGTGGATTATCCGCCGTCACGGCCATGGCCGGCGCGGAAAAGGCGCGGGTCAGCGCCGGTTTTTTCCTGTTTGCCTATGTCGGCTTCAGCATCCCGGTGGTGGTGACCGGTTTGTTGGCGGATTATTTCGGTGCCGACGTGGCGTTGATCTTGTTCGGCCTAGTGTTGACAGCCGGGGCGTGTGTTACGGGATTGATCATCGTCCGGACGCAGGCCTACGCCACCCAGCTGTCCCACGGTTGAACACAAAACCTTTGGACAGCGCGCCACAGGTGGAGGCCCGGACAGCTCGACTTGCCCCTGGCAAAGTCGTATACCATATCCCCATCTCAGCCGAACGACCCGCCGCCGTGACCTTATCCAAGTTCAATCTACCTGACCTGGGCAACACCCCCTCCACTTCGGAAATCATCACCCGGCACCTGCGCGATGCCATCGTCGCCGGGCATTTTGCCGAGGACGAGCCGATTCGCCAGGACGACATCGCCCGTCAGTTCAACGTCAGCAAGATCCCCGTGCGTGAGGCCCTCAAGCGCCTGGAGGCCGAGGGCCTGGTGATGTTCCAGCGCAATCGCGGGGCGATGGTCACGCGCATTTCCGAGGCGGAGTTGGCGCAGATGTTTGAAGTGCGGATGCTGCTGGAGGACAAGGTGCTGCGCCTGGCGATTCCCAACATGACCGAAGAAACCTTCGCCCGCGCCGAGAGCATCTGCCAGGAGTTCATCGGTGAGGACGACGTAGGACGCTGGGCTGAACTGAACTGGCAATTGCATGCCTGCCTCTATGAGCCGGCGCAACGACCCTTCCTGGTGAGTTTGATCCGTTCGGTCCATGACAAGCTGGAGCGCTACTTGCGCATGCAAATGAGCCTTTCGGCTGGCAAGGAGCGCGCCGACCACGAGCACCGGGAAATCCTCGACGCCTGCCGCGCCGGTGATGTCGAACGGGCGGTGAAGCTGCTGGATGAACACATCGCCGGGGTCTGCAAGACGCTGTTCGAGTTCCTGCCTTCCAGCCATTGAGCCTGCCCGAAATATCGAGTCGATGATCGACTCGGTATTTCTTGAGGACCTATACATATGTACCGCAGCGACTGTCCGACGTCGCTCTAGAATCAGGTGCCTTGGTTATCTGAAACAGACACTTGCTTTCCATGACACATCCATTCGACACCTTCATCGACACCCTTTCTGTGACGGCCTCCATAAAGAATCAAAACTGGGCGGGCACGGACGACAGCATCTATATATCGATGGGCCCCTTGGGTCAGATGCAGTTGTTCTGTGAAGCGCCCAGAGTGGGGCAAGTTATCCACGTGGATATCGACATTACCCGGATGTTCGGCCGACCACGTATTTCACTCATGGAAATTGACGGACTGGTCCTCTACCAGGTGCCCGTCGCACACCCGATCGCTTCTGATGACTGGGCGTTGGAATCGGTGCTGATCAAAGCCAATGACATCTACACCAATACCTCATTCAAACAGATCAACAAATGGCTCAGAAACTCATCCGCGCACTTGCAATTCGTATGGTCAGGCCATGTTCACTTCGCCGACTGGAAAAATTCCGACCACAGATCCATCGATCTCAACGCCCAGACCTATCCGATCAGGTGGATGCCCTTTATCGGTGACCTGATGCATTGGCGCTGTTATGACCCGTCGAAAATAGACGGCGTAGGTCAGTTGGTCGGGATGTGGGACGGCAAGTTGATCGGCAATCAACTGAAAACACACACCAGTGAGCTGCTGTCCCCCAACGACCAGTCCAACAGCTACACATGGGTCTATACACCGGAACACGCCATTATTTATAAGCGCTGGGAACATAGCGACCGGGCCAACTATGTAAGGCATAGCCAGCTCGGCAGTGGCAGGCCGGTCATGTGTGCCGGGGAGTTCAGGGTCACCGAACATCGTATGGACCATGTGCTTGCCATGGTCAACGATGCTTCCGGGCACTACCAGCCCGACGGTGGCGCTTGCCTGCGGTATGTGGCCGAGAAGTTCGAGGCCTTGGGGATCAATACCGAGCATATCGAATGGCGATGGCGCAACGCTGACGCCTGACCAGGCTCACCTGGCTGTTGCCGCACTGTGCCGATTTCGTCATCAGCGCCAGATAAATCCATCAAGCCGTCGCCCCCCGGCGCGGGCCACGCTTGCCGTCACTCATCTGAACGGACGTGGCCCCCATGAAACGCATCACCGTGATCGACTCCCACACCGGCGGCGAGCCGACCCGATTGGTCACCGACGGTTTTCCCGACCTGGGTCAAGGCAGCATGGCCGAGCGCCGGCAGCGCCTGGCCGAGCAACACGATGCCTGGCGCACGGCCTGCGTGCTGGAACCCCGCGGCAGTGATGTGCTGGTGGGCGCGCTGCTCTGTGAACCGGTGGACCCACGTGCCTGTGCCGGGGTGATCTTCTTCAACAACAGCGGCTATCTGGGCATGTGCGGTCACGGCACCATCGGCCTGGTAGCGTCGCTGGCCCATCTGGGGCGGATCGGTCCCGGCGTGCACAGCATCGAAACCCCTGTGGGCACGGTACAAGCCACCTTGCACGACGATCACTCGGTCAGCGTGCGCAACGTGCCGGCCTACCGGTACCGCAAGGCTCTGGAACTGGAGGTGCCGGGCATCGGCAAGGTGGTGGGTGATGTGGCCTGGGGTGGCAACTGGTTTTTCCTGATCGCCGACCACGGCCAGCGCGTGGCCGGCGATAACCTCGACACATTGACCGCCTATACCTACGCCGTGCAGCAAGCCTTGGAGCAGCAGGGTTTTCGCGGCGAGGACGGCGGCCTGATCGACCACATCGAACTGTTCGCCGACGACCCGCACGCTGACAGCCGCAACTTCGTGCTCTGCCCCGGCAAGGCCTATGACCGCTCCCCTTGCGGCACCGGCACCAGTGCCAAACTGGCCTGCCTGGCCGCCGATGGAAAACTGCAACCCGGGCAGATCTGGCGCCAGGCCAGTGTCATTGGCAGCGAGTTCGAGGGTTCCTATGAACGCTCGGGCGAACGCATCGTGCCGACGATCCGTGGTCGAGCCTACATCAGCGCCGAAACCACGCTGATCATCGACGCGGATGACCCGTTCGCCTGGGGTATCCGTTCGTGAGCGAGGGCCAGGTCGCCGACGTGATCATCATCGGCGCCGGTATCATTGGCGCTGCCTGTGCCCGGGCATTGGCCCAACGCGGCTTGCAAGTGCTGGTGCTGGACGCCGGTTGGCACGGCGCAACGGCGGCCGGCATGGGCCATCTGCTGGTACTGGATGACAACCCGGCGGAACTGGCCCTCAGTCAATATTCGCTGCAACGCTGGCGCGAACTGGCCCCGGCCCTGCCAGAGGCCTGCGCCTGGCGCAACAACGGCACCCTGTGGCTGGCGGCCGATGCCGAGGAAATGGCCGTGGCCCACAGCAAATACCTGAACCTGCTGGCCCATGGCGAAGCCTGCGAATTGCTCGGCCGCACCGCTCTGCACCAGCGTGAACCCGAGCTGCGCGAAGGCTTGGAAGGCGGCCTGCTGATCAAGGGTGACGGCATCCTCTACGCCCCGGCTGCCGCCCGCTGGATGCTGGACGCGCCCAACATTCGCCAGCAGCGCGCCCGGGTCAGCGAAGTCGATGGCCACCGCGTGCGCCTTGACGACGGTCGCTGGTTGAGCGCCGAAGCGGTGGTCCTGGCCAATGGCATCCAGGCCACGGAGCTGTGCCCGGAGCTGCCCATCGAAGCGAAAAAAGGACACCTGCTGATCACTGATCGCTACCCCGCCACCATCACCCATACGCTGGTGGAACTGGGCTATGTCACCAGCGCCCACAACGCCAGCGGGCCATCGGTGGCGTGCAATATCCAGCCGCGCCCGACCGGACAAGTGTTCATCGGCGCCTCGCGGCAGTTCGGCACCGTTGACCCGCAGGTGGAAGGCTGGATGTTGGCAAAGATGCTCAAGCGGGCCGTCGAATACATGCCGGGGCTGGCGCAGCTCAATGGCATTCGTGCCTGGACCGGTTTTCGTGCGGCCAGCCCCGACGGCCTGCCGTTGGTGGGCCAACATCCGCAACGTCAGGGACTATGGCTGGCGGTGGGTCACGAAGGTCTGGGGGTCACAACGGCCCCCGCGACCGCCGATCTGCTGGCCGCGCAGTTGTTCAACGAAACGCCGCCACTTGCCGCTCAACCTTACCTGCCACAGCGATTCCTGGGAGAACCGGTCTATGCCTGATCTATTCCTCGACGGCTGCCCGCTGTCGGTCGCCAACGGCACCAGCGTCGCGGCGGCATTGGCGTTGGCCGCGGACGGTTGCAGCCGCACCTCGGTCAGCGGCCAGCGCCGCGCGCCGTTGTGCGGCATGGGCATCTGCCAGGAATGCCGGGTGACGATCGACGGCCATCGACGCCTGGCCTGTCAGACGTTGTGCCGCGATGGCATGCAAGTGCAGACCCGACCATGAACGAAACCACCGACCTGCTGATCATCGGCGCCGGCCCCGCCGGCATGGCGGCCGCCCTGGCGGCAGCAAGCAGCGGCGCGCACATTGTGCTGCTGGACGACAATCCGCTGCCGGGCGGGCAGATCTGGCGCGACGGCCCCCAGGCCAACCTGCCCACCGAGGCACGACGCCTGCGAGAGCAGTTGCATGCCTGCGCTAACGTCCGCTGCCACACCGGCACCCGGGTGATCGCCTGCGCCGCCGATAAAACCCTGTTGGTGGAAGATGCCGAGCGCGGCTGGCAGATCACTTACGAACGCTTGATCCTCTGCACCGGCGCCCGGGAATTGCTGCTGCCCTTCCCCGGCTGGACACTGCCCGGTGTGACCGGTGCTGGCGGCTTGCAAGCCTTGATCAAGGGCGGCCTGCCGGTGTGTGGCGAACGGCTGGTGATCGCCGGCAGCGGACCTCTGCTGCTGGCCAGCGCCGCCACGGCGAAACATCAGGGTGCGCAGGTGCTGCGGATCGCCGAGCAGGCCAGCCGCGCCGCCGTGGCTGGTTTCGCCGCGCAGTTGCCACGCTGGCCGGGCAAGCTCTTCCAATCGATCAGTTTGTTCGACCACCACTATCGCACTGGCTCTTACGTGTTGGAGGCTTTGGGTCGGGAGCGGCTCGAAGGCGTGCGCCTGCTGCAACAGGGCAAGACGATTGAACTGGCCTGCGACCGACTGGCCTGTGGCTTCGGACTCATTGCCAACACCCAACTCGGTCAGGCTCTGGGCTGCGCACTGGCAGGCCAGGCGCTGGCCGTTGACGCCTGGCAAGCCACCACCCGCGTCGGACATTACGCCGCCGGTGAATGCAGCGGTTTTGGCGGCAGCGAACTGGCCCTGGTGGAAGGTGCCATCGCCGGCCACGCCGCCGTCGGCAATACTGCGGCGGCCCAGCGCCTGTGGCCCCGCCGCGCACGCTGGCAGGGTTTCGCCCGGGCATTGAACAAGGCGTTTGCCCTCGACGCCCGACTCAAGACCCTGGCCCGCGCCGACACCCTGGTCTGTCGCTGCGAAGACGTGCCGTATGGCGAACTGGCCGGCCAGGAAAACTGGCGCGAAGCGAAGTTGGCGAGCCGTTGCGGCATGGGCGCGTGCCAGGGCCGGGTGTGCGGCGCCGCGCTGGAACATCTGTTCGGCTGGACACCTCCCACCCCGCGCCCGCCGTTCAGCCCGGCGCGAATCGATACCTTGCTGCATCTGGAACAAACCCCACCCACTTGAGCTCACGCCAGATCCTTCTGTAGGAGCGGGCTTGCTCGCGAATGCGTCGGCACATCCAGCATCGATGCAAGCTGACCCACCGCTTTCGCAAGCAAGCCCGCTCCCACAGTGGACCACGTCGGGCCTGGACTTCCTGCCTCGATGACTTTGCCCCTATGATCTGTGCGTCCCCTCAGAAACCTGGCGCCATGTACCCCACGCTCACCTCTTTCGCACCCTGCGACCTCGACACCCTGCTGCGCAGCCTGCAACCCATCGCGCCGCTGCTGGACACCCTGTCGGACGTGGTGTTTTTCATCAAGGACAAGCAAGCCCGCTACGCCTTCGTCAATCAGACCCTGGCCCGGCGCTGCGGCTTCAAGCACTGCGCCGACTTGCTCGGCCTCACCGCCGAACAGGTGTTCCCCGAACGCTTCGGCCCGTTGTACACCGAACAGGATCGCCGGGTGCTGGCCAGCGGCCGGGAGTTGGCCGACCAGCTAGAGCTGCATCTGTATTACGGCAATCAACCCGTGTGGTGCCTGACCCACAAACTGGCCCTACACGACCCCAATGGTCAGATCGTCGGCCTCGCTGGCATTTCCCGTGACCTGCAATTGCCCCAGTCGGGCCACCCAGCCTTCCAGAAACTGGCGGCGGTGGATGCTCATATCAAAAGCCACTTCGCCCGCCCCATCAGCCTGGCCGAACTGACGGCCATCGCCGGGTTGTCGGTGGCGCAGTTGGAGCGGCACTGCAAGCGCATTTTCCAGCTCACGCCCCGGCAGATGATTCACAAGGCACGCTTGGAGGAGGCCTCCCGGCTGTTACTGGACCAGGACCTGCCGATCACCGAAATCGCCTTGCGCTGTGGTTACACCGACCACAGTGCCTTCAGTCGCCAGTTTCGGGCCCTGACCAGTCTGTCACCCAGCCAGTATCGTGAGAATCAACGCTGATCCCTAAAGGGGCGTCGAGCCCCGCGGCTGCTCCCATCTGTAACACCCTGAGCCAACGTTTCCCGCGGCCCTGAACGTTACCGTTTTGCAGGGACGCCTCTATCTCAGTCCTGCAGCAACGTTCCCATGAGAAAACAGCAAACAGGCACGTCGATTGCTTATTCAATATCGTATACGAAATCCTCAATACGATATTTCACCGCATTTATTCGACAGCGAGGCATTTATGAAAAACCCTGCATTGGCCGTAGCCCTCAGCGTTGTCCTCACCCCGCTTTTCATTACCCCCGCCCACGCCGACAAACTCGATGACATCATCGGTTCCGGCAAACTGCGTTGCGCCGTGACCCTGGACTTCCCACCCATGGGCTTCCGCGATGGAAGTAACAAACCGGCGGGATTCGACGTGGACTACTGCAACGATCTGGCGAAGGTCCTCGGTGTGGACGCCGAAGTGGTGGAAACCCCTTTCTCTGACCGAATCCCCGCGCTGCTGTCCGGCCGCGCCGATGTCATCGTCGCCTCCACCTCCGACACCTTGGAGCGAGCCAAGACCGTCGGCCTGACCGTGCCCTACTTCGCCTTCCAAATGGTCGTGCTGACCCGCGACGACACTGGCATCAACAGCTACGCCGACCTCAAGGGCAAGAAACTCGGAAACACCAGCAGCACCTACGAAGCCATCGCCCTGGAGAAGGACCAGAAGAGCTGGGGCAGCGGCAGTTTCCGCGCCTACCAGTCGCAGAACGACACCCTGCTGGCGGTCGCCCAAGGGCACATCGACGCGACCGTGGTCACCAACACCGTGGCGGCCGCGACCATCAAGTCGGGCAAGTACAAGGGCCTGAAGATCGCCGGAGATGCGCCCTATGTCATCGACTACGTGTCCCTGGGTGCCAAGCGCAGTGAGTACGGCCTGCTCAACTACCTCAACCTGTTCGTCAACCAGCAAGTGCGCACTGGGCGGTACAAGGAGCTGTTCGTCAAATGGGTCGGCACCGACATCCCGCCGGCCAACCTGACTGTTCCCCAGGTCTACTATTGAGGATCGGCGCATGCCAAGCACACCTGTCCGTGTGAAAGGCCGCAGCCTGGTCGGGGGCGCCGCCCAGGGCGCCCTGCTGTTCGCCGATGTCGGCTTGAGTTTCTGGGGCGGGGTCGATCCGGCCAGTGGCGAAGTCATTGACCGGCATCACCCGCTGAGCGGTGAACGCCTGGCCGGACGGGTGCTGGCGATTCCCAGCGGACGCGGCTCCTGCACCGGCAGCAGCGTACTGATGGAACTGATCAGCAACGGCCATGCACCTGCGGCCCTGGTGCTGGCCGAAGCCGATGAAATCCTGACCCTGGGCGTGCTGGTGGCGCAGGTGATTTTCCAGCGTTCCTTGCCGGTGGTGTGCGTGGGGTACGAGGCCTTCAATGGGTTGCGCGGCCAGGGCTTTGTCCGCCTCGAGGAGGACGTCCTGACGCTGTCTGGCCGCCGTCCCAACGACGGCTGGCAGGGTTCGGACGCCTGCCAGCCGCCCACTCCCTCGACCCTGGACCTGACCGAACAGGACCGGGTGTTGCTCGACGGCACCCACGGGAAGGCAGCCCAAGTGGCGATGCAAATCGTGCTGCGCATGGCCGAGATCCAGGGTGCCACGCAACTGCTAAACGTGACCCAGGCCCACATTGACGGCTGCATCTACACCGGCCCGGCCAGCCTGCGTTTTGCCGAACAACTGGTGCAGTGGGGCGCGAAGGTCCGCGTGCCCACCACCCTCAATTCCATTTCCGTGGACCAGCGCCGCTGGCGGGAGTTGGGCGTCGATCCGGCCCTGGGCGAGCCGGCCAGTGCCCTGGGCGATGCCTACATGGCGATGGGCGCCCAGCTGAGTTTCACCTGCGCGCCCTACCTGCTGGACACCGCGCCCAAGGCCGGCGAGCAAATCGTCTGGGCCGAATCCAACGCGGTGGTTTATGCCAACAGTGTGCTGGGGGCGCGCACGCAGAAGTACCCGGACTTCCTCGATATATGCATTGCCCTGTGCGGGCGGGCGCCGTTGACTGGCTGTCATCTCGACGACCAGCGCAAGGCCAGGCTGATCGTCGACGTGCCGGCGCTGGGCAACGTGGACGACAGTTTCTATCCGCTGTTGGGCTATCACATCGGCGCTTTGGCGGGCCGGCGCATCCCGCTGATACTCGGCCTGGAACACGCCGCGCCAACCCTGGACGACCTCAAGGCCTTCGGCGCCGCGTTCGCCACCACCAGCGCCGCGCCGTTGTTCCACATCGCCGGGGTGACGCCGGAAGCCCTCGACCTTGCCGCTGTGCTGGAGAGCGAGGTCACGTTGCCACTGGAAACCGTCTGCGTCGCGGGCCTGCTTGCCAGTTGGCGCGAGCTCAACAGCGCTCGGGACAATTGGGTGGACGTGGTCTCGCTGGGTAACCCGCATTTCTCCCTCAGCGAATTCGCCGTCCTCGCGACCTTGTGCGCGGGTCGGCTCAAGCATCCGTACGTGGTGTTGGCGATCACCTGCGGTCGGGCTGTGCTGGAGCAGGCCCGCAAAGCCGGCTACCTGGCGGCCATCGAGGCCTTCGGCGCGGTACTGGTGACCGACACCTGCTGGTGCATGTTGGGCGAACCGGTGATCCCGCCCCACGCCACCACGCTGATGACCAACTCTGGCAAATACGCCCACTACGCACCGGGCCTGGTCGGTCGCGGCGTGCACTTTGCCGCCCTCGCCGATTGCGTCGACGCCGCGTGCAGCGCCTCGACCAGTGGCCAGCCGCCAAGGTGGCTGCAACCCACCACCCGCACGGGGAGCCCGACCCATGTTTGACTACAGCTTCCAATGGCGCCCGGCTTTACGCGCCCTGCCCGACATGCTCGCTGGGGCGTGGGTGACGTTCGAAACCGCAGCGCTGTCGATGATTTTCGGCGTGCTGATCGCCCTGGTGCTGACGGTGATGCGCCAGGCGCGGCAGCCCTTGCTGCGCGGGGTGGGCAATGGCTGGGTGTCCATCGCCCGCAACACGCCCTCGCTGTTCCAGATTTACATCCTCTACTTCGGGCTCGGCTCCCTCGGCCTGCATGTCAGCTCCTGGCTGGCCTTGCTGGCCGGGATCACCTTCAACAATGCCGGTTACCTGGCGGAAAACTTTCGCGGCGGCCTCAAGGCCGTGCCGCCTACGCAGATGCGCGCCGCCCGTTCCCTGGGCATGAGCGCCTTCCAGGCCTACCGGATGATCATCGTCCCGCAATTGCTGCGCATCGTCTTTTACCCGTTGACCAACCAGATGGTCTGGGCGGTGTTGATGACGTCGTTGGGTGTGGTCGTCGGCCTGAACAACGACCTCACCGGCGTCACCCAGGAATACAACGTCAAGACCTTCCGCACCTTCGAATACTTCGCCCTCGCGGCGCTGCTGTATTACCTGATCGCCAAGCTGATCGTTGGGCTCGCCCGACTGTTGTCTTGGCGATTGTTCCGCTATTGAGGACTGGTCATGTTTTCTACGAGCCTCACTGTTAACGACCTGTTGTACTTGCTTGAGGGAGCCTGGGTCACGCTGCAATTGACCGTTTGGTCGATCCTGCTGGGCACCCTGGCCGGCCTGCTGTTCGGCCTGTTGCGTGCGCTGTTGCCTCGGGCCAGCCTGCCGTTGGCCTGGGTGCTGGACGTGTTTCGCAGCGTGCCGCTGTTGATCCAGTTCGTGCTGTTCAACTCCCTCAAGAGCATCGTCGGCCTGAACCTCAGCGCCTTCGCGGTTGGCTGCATCGTGCTCGGGGTCTATGCCGCTGCGTACTTCACCGAAATCGTCCGCGGTGGTGTGCTGGCGGTGCCGCTGAGCACCCGCCGGGCCAGCCGCTCCCTGGGCCTGAGTTATTTGCAGGACTTGCGTTTCATCGTCCTGCCGATTGCCACGCGGGTAGCCTTTCCCGGCTGGCTGAACCTGGTGCTCGGCGTGATGAAAGACACCGCGCTGGTGATGTGGATCGGCATCGTCGAATTGCTCCGTGCTTCGCAAACCATTGTCACGCGCATTCAGGAACCCCTGTTGGTGCTGTGCATCGCGGGCCTCATTTACTACGTCATGAGCCTGGTGGTCGCCCGCCTCGGCGCACGTCTGGAAAGAAGGTGGCAGGAAAATGATTGAGATCGAAAACGTGCACAAATCCTTCGGTGACCTGGAAGTGGTCAAGGGCGTGAGCCTGACCGTGGACAAGGGTGAAGTGGTATCGATCATCGGCGGCTCCGGCTCCGGCAAATCGACCCTGCTGATGTGCATCAACGGCCTGGAGCCGATCCAGAAAGGCAGCATCCGCGTGGATGGCGTCGAGGTCCACGATCGCGCCACCGACCTCAATCGCCTGCGGCAGAAGATCGGCATCGTGTTCCAGCAATGGAACGCCTTTCCGCACCTGACCGTGCTGGAAAACGTGATGCTGGCACCGCGCAAGGTGCTGGGTAAAAGCCAGCAGGAGGCCGAGGCACTGGCGGTGCAACAGCTCCAGCACGTCGGCCTGGGGGACAAGCTCAAGGCTTTCCCCGGCAAGCTTTCCGGTGGTCAGCAACAACGCATGGCGATTGCCCGGGCCTTGGCGATGTCGCCGGACTACATGCTCTTCGACGAAGCCACCTCGGCCCTCGACCCACAACTGGTGGGCGAAGTGCTGGACACCATGCGCATGCTCGCCGAAGACGGCATGACCATGGTGCTGGTGACCCACGAGATCCGCTTCGCCCGGGACGTGTCCGACCGCGTGGCGTTCTTTTGCAACGGGCGGGTCCATGAGATAGGACGGCCGGAACAGGTGATTGGCAACCCCCTGCAGCCGGAGACGGCGGCGTTTCTCAAGTCGGTGAAATAACGGATGGCCCCATCGCGAGCAAGCTCGCTCCCACACTGTTTCGTGTACACCACAGAACCTTTTGTGGGAGCAAGGCTTGCCCGCGATGAGGCCCGAACAGACAACACAAGGATTTGACTCATGCGCTCATCGAAAATCATCCATGTAGTCAGCTGCCACGCCGAAGGCGAAGTCGGCGACGTGATCGTCGGCGGCGTCGCCCCACCGCCCGGCGCCACCGTGTGGGAGCAGTCGCGCTGGATCGCCCAGGACCAGACCCTGCGCAACTTCGTCCTCAACGAGCCCCGGGGCGGCGTATTCCGCCACGTCAACCTGCTGGTGCCGGCCAAGGACCCGCGGGCGCACATGGCCTGGATCATCATGGAACCGGCCGACACCCCGCCAATGTCCGGCTCCAACTCGTTGTGCGTCGCCACTGTGCTGCTGGACAGCGGCATCCTGCCCATGACCGAACCCCAGACCCACCTGGTGCTGGAGGCACCGGGTGGCCTGATCGAAGCCGTGGCCGACTGCCGCGACGGCAAGGTGCAGCGGGTGGAGATCAAGAACGTGCCCTCCTTCGCCGACCGTCTCGATGCCTGGATCGAAGTCGAGGGCCTGGGCTCGTTGCAGGTGGACACGGCGTATGGCGGTGACAGCTTTGTCATCGTCGACGCCCAGCGTCTGGGCTTTACCATCCGCCCCTTTGAGGCCGCCGAGCTGGTGGCCGTCGGGCTGAAGATCACCCGGGCCGCCAACGAACAATTGGGCTTCGTGCATCCACTGAACCCCGACTGGTCGCACATCTCGTTCTGCCAGATCGCCGCGCCCATCGTCCAGGAGAACGGCATTGCCACCGGCGCCAACGCGGTGGTGATCCAACCGGGCAAGATCGACCGCTCGCCGACCGGCACCGGTTGCTCGGCGCGCATGGCCGTGCTGCATGCCAAGGGCTTGATGCAGGTTGGCGAACGGTTCATCGGCCGCTCGATCATCGGCTCCGAATTCCACTGCCGTATCGACTCCCTGACCGATGTGGCCGGGCGCCCGGCGATTTATCCATGCATCGCCGGACGGGCGTGGATCACCGGCACTCATCAACTGCTGCTCGACCCGGCCGACCCGTGGCCGCAGGGGTATCGACTTTCGGATACCTGGCCTGGCGCATGATTTCCATATTTGCACACCCCCTGTGGGAGCAAGGCTTGCCCGCGATGAAGATAACGCGGTCTTCGGTGGAACCGAGGCGCCTGTTTCGCGAGCAAGCTCTGCTCCCACAAATCCCCTCGCCACATACCCTAACCGGAGACAACCCATGAGCAAACGCATCAACTGGAGCGGCGTCTTCCCTGCCGTCACCACCCAATTCAACGATGACTTTTCCATCAACCTGGAAAAAACCCACCAAGTGATTTCCAACGTCATTCGTGATGGCGTTTCCGGCCTGGTGGTCTGCGGGTCGGTGGGGGAAAACACCTCCCTGAGCGCCGAGGAAAAAATCGCCGTGACCGAAGTCGCGGTGGACGCTTCCCAGGGCCGGGTGCCGGTGATTTGCGGCGTGGCCGAGTTCACCAGTGTGCAAGCGGCCAAGGTTGCCAACGCCGTGCGCAAGGTCGGGGTCGACGGGGTCATGCTGATGCCGGCGCTGGTCTACGGCTCCAAGCCGTTCGAGACCGCCGAGCATTTCCGTTACGTCGCTCGGCATGCCGACGTGCCGTTGATGGTCTACAACAACCCGCCGATCTACAAGAACGACGTGACGCCGGACATTCTGATTTCCCTGGCCGATTGCGACAACGTGGTGTGTTTCAAGGACTCCTCCGGCGACACCCGGCGTTTCATCGACGTGCGCAATGAAGTCGGTGACCGTTTTGTGTTGTTCGCAGGCCTGGATGATGTGGTGCTGGAAAGTCTCGCCGTGGGTGCCGAAGGCTGGGTCTCGGGTATGTCCAACGTGTTCCCGCAAGAAGGCGAGACCATTTTCCGCCTGGCTCGCGCCGGGCGCTTTGCCGAGGCAATGCCGATCTACGAATGGCTGATGCCGATCCTGCACCTGGACGCCCGCGCCGATCTGGTGCAATGCATCAAGCTGTGCGAAGCCATCGCTGGCCGTGGCAGCGCCCTCACCCGCCCACCGCGCCTGGCCTTGCCGGAAGAGGATCGGGTGTATGTGGAACAGATCATGGCCAAGGCCTTGGCCAATCGGCCGGTGTTGCCGGATGTGGGGCTTTAAGAACCGACCCGGCACGCCAGGTAGGTAAGGAAACCCATGTGGGAGCGAGCTTGCTCGCGATAGCGGTCTGTCTGAATCGACTATGCTGGATGTGCCGCCATCATCGCGAGCAAGCTCGCTCCCACAGGGATTCAAGGTGCCCCATGAATTACTTCCTGGCCCAGGCCCTGAACAATCAGTGGGCCAATCACCGGTTACTCACGGCCTGCGCGCAGTTGAGCGAGGCCGAATACCTCGCGGAGCGCACCAGCTTCTTCCCCTCCATCCAAAGCACGCTCTGCCACATTCTGGAAGTGGACCGCTATTACCTGACCGCCCTCGAAGGCGACCGAGATGGCCAGAACAAGGACTTTTCTGAAACCCTGACCTTTCCCCGGTTGAGGGAAAGCCAAACCCAAACCGACCAGCGGCTGGTGGCGCTCTGCGAAGCCCTGCGGGAAAACGACCTCGCCCGCTCCGTCGACCTGGTGCGTGCCGACGGTGTGGTGCGCGAACGAATCGACCGGCTGCTGTTGCACCTGTTCGAGCATCAGATCCATCATCGTGGGCAGGTCCACACCCTGCTCAGCGCCACCCCCGTCAAGCCGCCCCAACTCGATGAGTTTTTTCTCGAGTGCGACCGTCGGTTCCGCGTGGACGAGGAACAGCGGCTTCAACTCGATGAGCGGCGGGTCTGGCGCGAATACCTGCGCGGTTGAACCGACCTCCCAAAGGAGACCTTGCCATGAACGTTATCCTTCGTTGCATCGGTTTGGCGTTGATGCTGATCACCACGGCAGCACTCGCTCACCACGGCTGGAGCGAATACGACACCAGCAACCCCTTGGAACTCGAAGGCACCATCAAGGAAGCCGGCTATTCCCATCCCCATGGCTACGTGCGCGTGCAGACCACCGACAAAACCTGGACCGTCGTGCTGGCCCCGCCGTCACGCATGGAGAATCGGGGACTGACCAAAGACATGCTCAAAGCGGGTAACCGCGCCACCGTGGTCGGCTATGCGAACCGCAACAAACCCGACGAATTGCGCGCCGAGCGCATCACCCTCGACAACAAGACCACCGAGTTGCGCTGATGCAGGCCTCCCAGGCAGGCTCAGCCCAAGGCTGGATGGACCGGCTGGGCGATTCGTCCCTGGCGTTGGCCATGCGCAGCGAGCTGTGGCTCTATCCACTGGTGGAAGTGGTGCACATCATCGGCTTTTCGGTATTGGTGGGCGCGGTGGTGATGTTCGACCTGCGCATCCTGGGGCTGTCCAAGGGCATCGCCGTGACCGCCCTGGCCCGCCACCTGCTGCCCTGGGCCGTTGCGGCCCTGCTGTTGATCGTGCCTGCCGGGTTGATGATGTTCAGCGCACATCCCCACGACTTCGTCGGCAACAAGGTCTTTGTGCTCAAGCTCTGTCTGATTGCGGCGGCGGGCATCAATGCCCTGCTGTTCCACGTTGGAACCTACCGTTCGGTCGAGCAATGGAACACCGGCCACAAGGCGCCCAGCCTGGCCAGAATTCAAGCACTGGCGTCCATGATGCTATGGACCTCGGTCATTCTCTGCGGTCGGTTGCTGGCCTATACCTGAACTACACCTGAAAAAAAGGCGATGGCCGCTGCCGGCCATCGCCAAATCGCCCACGTCAGGCGCTCTCAGATCCGTGCGGGAGACACGATGATTTTCACGTTGTGCTCCTTGTTATTGACCAGCTCCTCGAAACCCTGGCCAACGATCTGCTCCAGCTGGATGCGTCCGGTCACCAGCGGCGAGATGTCCAGGCGTCCATCGGCGATGAAGGCGATCACATCGGCGAACTCGCCGTTGTAGGCCAGCGCGCCGAGCACTTGCTTCTCGGTGGCCACCAGTTCGAAGAAGTTGAATTCACTGGGCTCCTCGAAGATGCCCACCAACACACATTTGCCGGCCTTGCGGATCAGGTCGATGGCGAGTTTGGCGGTGTGCTTGTTGCCGATGCATTCAAAACTGACATCGGCACCCAGGCCGCCCGTCAGGCGGCGCACTTCGGCCAAGGCATCGCATTCATTCGGATCGATCACATGGCTGGCCCCGACCTCCAGGGCCTTGGCCTTGCGCGCGCCGGACATTTCCAGGGCGATCACCTGGGCCGCGCCAGCGGCCTTGGCGCACATGATGGTGCACAGGCCGATCGTACCGGCGCCAACCACCACCACGTTCTGGCCCAACAGGCTCCCGGCTTTTTTCGCCGCGTGCATGCCGACCGCCAGGGGTTCGATCAACGCGCCGGCCTCGGCAGGAAAATCGGCCGGCAATTTGTAGAGCAGATTGGCCGGCACATTGACCAGTTCGGCAAACGCACCGTTGTTCATCAGCCCGGTGAACGCCAGGTTTTCGCAGATGTTGTACAGCCCGTGGGTGCAGTAATAGCAGGTTCCGCAATGCTGGCAGGCATCGGCCGCCACCGGTTCACCGAGGCTGAAACCTTCGACGCCGGCGCCCAGCTCGACGATCTCGCCGCAGAACTCATGGCCGAGGATGCACTGGCCCTTGATCCCGGTCAGTGGATGCGGCGCGTCCACCGGGATGAACACCGGCCCGGCCACGTATTCATGCAGGTCGGAACCGCAGATGCCGCACCATTGCACGCGGATCTGTACCCAGCCGGCGGGCGGCGAGACCGGCAGTGGCACGTCTTCGACGCGGATATCATTGCGGCCATGCCAGACGGCGGCGCGCATGCTGCGGGTAGGCTTGATTGAAACGTTCATAACGTTGCCTCCAGAATTTTGTAGGGACGACGAATCACTTCGCCGCCCGCTTGATCAGTGCTGTTCAATGAAATCGAGGATCAGTCGGTTGACCTGCTCGGCCGCTTCCATTTGCACCATGTGGCCCTGGCCAGGCAGCACCTCGACCTGGGCATTCAGCCCGTCGCTGTGGGCCGCCGGGATGATCGCGTCGTCGCTGCCCCAGATCACCAGGGTCGGCACGTGGCCGGCCTGCACCACTTCGCGCAAGTCCACCTGTTGGCGGCCATCGGCGAACAACGTCGCTGACAGTTGCTGCAGCGCGGCGTCCACCCCTTCCAGACGCTTGTACTTGAGCATGTCATCGAGCATTTGCCGGTTGACCAGCTCGGCATTGGAAAACAGTTGCACCAACTGCGGCTTGAGGGCATTGCGGTTGGCGGCCTCGACAAAGCCTCGCAAATAGCCGCCATTGATCTGCGGGCCCAGGCCGGCGCTGCCGATCAAGGTCAGGGAACGCACACGCTGGGGCATCAGGCGTGCGGCGTTCAACGACACCGCCCCACCCATGGAATGCCCCACCAGATGCACAGCGTTGATGTCCAGGTGATCGAGCAAGGCCAGCACCACGCCGCTCAGTTCGTCCAGATCGCCGCGCTGCAAGGTCTTGGCGGATTCGCCATGCCCCGGCAGGTCCAGGGCGATGACCCGACGCCCGGCCGCCAGTGCTTCGTGATTGAACAGCCAATTATTCAGGTCGCCACCGAAACCGTGCACCAGGACCAACGGCGTGCCGCCCTCGCCACGCTCGAAATAACGGATCACCCGGCCGTCCAATTCGACTTTCTGCGGTTTCGGGCCGCTGTCTTCGGCGGCGGCATCGCCCGGCACAAAACTGGCCTGGAACTGCTCGATGACCGCATTGATCTCGGCATCGCTGGCTTCGCCTTCAACGACAATCCCGAGCAAGGCGCCGACCGCCAGGGTTTCGTCCTGCCGGGCGATCTGCCGGCGCAACACGCCGGAAAACGGCGCTTCGACGCTGCTGGAAATCTTGTCGGTTTCCACGTCCATCACCTCATCACCCTTGGTGATGGCCTGGCCCTCCTCCTTGAGCCAGGCATCGACCCGGCCCTCGGTCATCGACAGGCCCCACTTGGGCATGGTCAAGGTATGAATCTGGCTCATCAGCGCTTGCTCCACTTGATCACGTTGAGCACGGCTTGTTCGATCTTCGCCGCGTCAGGGATGTACAGGTCTTCCAGGGCATCGGAGAACGGCACCGGCGTGTGCGGCGCGGTGACCATTTCAATCGGGGCCTTGAGCGCACCGAAGGCTTTTTGCGCGACCAGCGCCGAGATGTCGGTGGCCATGGAACAGCGTGGGTTGGCCTCGTCGATCACCACCAGGCGCCCGGTTTTCTCGACGCTTTCGAGGATGCTGTCCTCGTCCATCGGGCTGGTGGTGCGCAGGTCGATGACTTCGCAGTCGATGCCGCGCCCGGCGAGGCTGCGCGCCGCGTCCATCGCGGTGTTGACCATGCGCCCGTAGGACACCAGGGTCACGTCCTTGCCGTCACGCAGGAAATTGGCCTCGCCGAAGGGAATGGTGTAGAGCTCTTCCGGAACCTCGCCCTGCATGCTGTAGAGCAACTTGTGCTCGCAGAAGATCACCGGGTCGTTGTCGCGGATCGCCTGGATCAGCAAGCCCTTGGCGTCGTAGGGCGACGATGGGCACACCACTTTCAGCCCGGGGATGTGCGTCCACAGGGACGTGAGCATCTGCGAATGCTGGGCGGCGGCGCGCAGGCCGGCGCCGACCATGGTGCGGATCACCAGCGGCGTGGAAGCCTTGCCGCCGAACATGTAGCGAAACTTCGCCGCCTGGTTGAGGATCTGGTCCAGGCAGCACCCGGCGAAGTCGACGAACATCAGTTCGCACACCGGACGCACGCCGCAGGTAGCCGCCCCGACCGCCGCGCCGACGTAACCGATTTCCGACAGAGGCGTGTCCAGCACGCGTCCGGGGAACTGATCGTAAAGCCCCTTGGTGACGCCGAGCACACCGCCCCAGGCGTCGCTTTCACCGGGCGCGCCGGCACCGCCAGCCACGTCCTCGCCCATGATGAAGACGCTGGAGTCGCGACGCATTTCCTGGGCCAGGGCCTCGTTGATTGCCTGCTGATAGCTGATTTTTCTCGCCATGATGAGATTCTCTATTCTTGTTTTATAAAGGGCATTCAGGGATAGGAGACGTAGACGTCGGTCAGCAGGTCCGCCGCCGTGGGCTTGGGATCGGACTTGGCTTTGCGCACCGCGTTTTCGATCAGCAACTCCACGTCCTTGTCGATCTGGTCCAACTGCTCGACCGCCAACAGCCCGGCGCGAGTGGTGCTCTCACGAAATTGCATCAGGCAATCGTGGTTCTCGCGAAAATGCTTGACCTCATCGGGCGCCCGATAGGTCTGGGCATCGCCTTCGAAGTGGCCGTAATAGCGGGTCAGCTTGACCTCGATCAGCGATGGCCCCTCCCCGGCCCGCGCCCGCTCGACCGCCGCCCCGGCCGCCTCATGCACGGCAAAGAAATCGAAGCCATCCACCGTCACCCCAGGCATACCGAACCCGGCGGCGCGGTCGGCGATGTGATCGCAGGCCACCGACCAATTGGAGGCCGTGGCTTCGGCATAACCGTTGTTTTCGGCGACGAACAGGCACGGCAAGTTCCACACCGAGGCCATGTTCATGGCTTCGAACACCGCGCCTTCGTTGGAGCCACCGTCACCGAAGAACACCACGGCGACGCTGTCGGTGCCTTTCATCCGCGCCGCCAGCGCGGCACCCACCACCAGGGGCGCGCCGGCACCGACAATGCCATTGGCGCCGAGCATGCCCTTCTCGAAATCGGCAATGTGCATCGAGCCGCCCTTGCCTTGGCAGACGCCGGTTTTCTTGCCGTAGATCTCGGCCATCATCCCGTAGACATCCACGCCCTTGGCGATGCAATGACCGTGTCCACGGTGGTTGGAGGCGATGCAATCGGCATCGCCCAAGTGGGCCATGACGCCTGCGGCTGAAGCCTCTTCACCTGCATACAGGTGGACAAAACCGGGAATTTCGCCGGTGGCGAACTCCACGTGCAGGCGCTCTTCGAAGGCGCGGATAGTGCGCATCACCTGATAGGCATGCAGCAGTTGATCGTGACTGAGCGATGTCGACATTTTTTTATTCTCCTGGGGTGTCTTCTTGAAGATTCAGAGGGTGTTGCGGGTGTTCGCGGCCGATGGCCAACAAACGGTGTTGCGCGGCATAGGCCAGTACCACGTTGACATCGATGCTCAGCGGGCCGCCGGCATCGAGGGTGACCGTGGGCCGGTCCTGCGCGTTGAATTCGATTTCCCGCTCGCCATCCAGGGCCAGGGTGCCGCTGGACAACGACAGTCCGTGAGCAATGCCGGGGTCCAGTGGGCCGGCGGCGAGCACGCCACAGCCTTGCAGCAGGCCGGGGGCCAGTGGCACCAGCAGCGCTTCGGGCGATTGCGGGTCCAGGCGCATCCAGGCGCCGCCCGCTGCCTGGCGTGACACCGGGAACCACAAGCCGCACAGCGCCGACAGGCCGATGGATTGCGGTTCAGCGAAGGTCACGAACACCTCGGCCAGGTCCTGTGCCCGGCTGATCGCCCGGGCACCGACAAAGCGCAGCGGCGACACGGCGACGTCCACCAGGGCGACTTCGCGCAAACCCCGTGCGGCATCGCAGACCAGCAGGCGCTTATTGCGACGCAAGCCGATCTGATCCGGGATCCGCCCGCTGGCGTACAGCCCACCGGCCAACCCGGCGCTGGTGGCCTCGCGCAGTTCAGGGAAGGCGTTGTTGGTGCCGGTGGACAGGGTCAGCAACGGGATGTCACCGACTTCGGCGGCGACGGCCTTGTGCGTGCCGTCGCCACCGAGCACGGCGATCAGCGCCACCTCGCGCTCGGCCATCAGACGCGCGGCGCGGCGGGTATCTTCGACGGTCTGGCGCAGGGTCAGGTCCAGAAACTCCAGGGCCGGCCAGTGGCTGCTACGGGCCTGGCGGCTGTGGCTGTTCTTCAGCACAGCGGCGGCGATGCCGGTCATGTCGGTGGGCATCAACACCTGTTCGATGCCAGTGGCGCCAAAGGCGGCCAGCAGGCGCTGGATCACAGAGACTTTATCGGTGCTGGAAAACAGCCCGGCATTGGCGGTCAGGCGCCGCACGTCACGGCCCGAGGCGGGGTTGGCGATGATGCCTACGGTCAGTGGCCGGCGGCTCATGGCGTCACCGTAGACGAAAACGGTAAATGACCTGGGCAGGGAACCATGAGCACCTCGATTTTTTATTATTGGAAGACCCGTCAGGCGGGTTCAGGGCATAGAGCAAGGCCGGTGCCAGTTGCGTACAAATTCAGCGAAACCCGCGGTCCAGAGCGGCCACCGTGCAATGTTCAATGAGGCGAACCGCGCCTCGGTGAGACGCCGCATGTCAGCCTGCATGGAGTTCCAGCGAGACATTGAGACGTGGCGTCTCACGCCCTCCGGGCAGCCCGCCGTGCTTGTCTGCGAACAGCGAACGGCGCTTAATGTGCGCACAACGATAAGAAGCTGAATCGGAGGCCCGTATGCTTTCCGCTCACTCCCGGGCGCATGTGGATTGCGTCAGCCGCGTACTGAAAAACGCGGACCAATTGCCACAACTGCCCGTTCCGGACCTGATCCTCGACTCCTGGCGTCGCTCCATGGAGCAACATCACCTGGACCCCGGTTCGCTGCAGGGCCCGCGCATCCTGTCCCAGGACGTGCTCAAGCAATGCCGCGAGCGTTCCGAGCTGTTCCTCAATATCGCCAGTGAAGAAGTGGCGCGCCTGCATGGGCGGGTGCGCGATGCCGATTACTGCGTGCTGCTGACCGATGCCCAGGGCCAGACCATCGACTACCGGGTCGAAACCACCATTCGCAATGACTGTCGCAAGGCCGGGCTGTACCTGGGCACCTGTTGGTCGGAAGGCGAAGAAGGCACCTGCGGCGTGGCGGCGGTGCTCACGGCCAAGGCCCCGGTGACGGTGCACAAGCGCGACCACTTTCGAGCCGCGTTCATCGGCCTGACCTGCTCCGCCGCCCCGGTGTTCGACCCGCAAGGCGAGTTGCTCGGGGTGCTGGACGTCTCGGCGGTGCGCTCGCCGGATGATCGACGCTCCCAGCATCTGATCCGGCAAATGGTGGTGCAAAGCGCCCGGGAGATCGAACAGGCATTTTTCATGAGCAGCGCCCAGGGCTACTGGGTGCTGCGGGCCCATCGCAACGCCGGCTACGTCGATAGCCAACCGGACTTCCTGTTCGCCTGGGACGACGACGGTTGCCTGCAAGCCCTGAACCCGGCCGCGCGCCAGTACCTGCTGCAGCATTACGCTCAGTTACCCGGGCACATCAGCCAGGTCTTCGATCCGCAACTGCTGCACCGCGCCCGCGACGAAAGTCTCTATCCGCTCGATCAGACCCTGCACGGGCGCTTGAGCGCGCCGCGACGGCGAGCGAATCCGCGTCCGCGGGTGGCGCTGAACCCATGCGAAATCGACCCGCGCCTGGCCGACAGCCTGCGCCTGGCGGTGCGGGTCAAGGATCGCAACCTGCCGGTGTTGATCCAGGGTGAAACCGGTTCCGGCAAGGAAGTGTTCGCCCGCCAACTGCACCAGGCCAGCCAGCGCCGTGACCGGCCTTTCGTGGCGTTGAACTGCGCAGCGATCCCCGAAAGCCTGATCGAAAGCGAGTTGTTCGGCTACGTCGCCGGAGCCTTCACCGGCGCCTCGGCCAAGGGCATGCAGGGCCTGTTGCAACAGGCCGATGGCGGCACGCTGTTCCTGGATGAAATCGGCGATATGCCGCTGGCCTTGCAGACCCGCCTGCTACGGGTGCTGGCCGAAGGCGAAGTGGCGCCCCTGGGGGCATCGCGTCGCAAGGCCGTGGACATTCAGGTGATCTGCGCCACCCACCGCGACCTGGAGACGTTGGTTGCCGCTGGCGAGTTTCGCGAGGACTTGTATTTTCGCCTGGGCGGCGCCCGCTTCCAGTTGCCACCCTTGCGCGAACGCACGGATCGACTGGCGCTGATCAACCGTATTCTTGAAGAGGAATCGGCGCGGTGCGGGGACGCCATGCAATTGAGCGGTGCGGCCCTGGAGTGCCTGCTCGGTTATCCGTGGCCAGGCAATGTCCGCCAGTTGCGCCATGTGCTGCGTTACGCCTGCGCGGTGTGCGAAGTGAATGTGATCCAACTCAGCCATCTGCCCGAGTCATTGCACAGCGCAGACACGGCTGCATATGGGCCGGAGCCGAGCGCCAGCCCGGAACGCCAGGCTCTGCTCGATGCCCTGGTACGCCACCGCTGGAAACCCACCGCCGCGGCTCGGGCCCTGGGGATTTCCCGAGCGACCTTGTATCGGAGAGTGCACCAACATGGCATCGACATGCCGGGAAGAAGCCCGGCGTGAAATCGAAGGCTATCTTCGCGCCAGCTCGTGACGCACGCATTGTTCGTAGTAAGTCTGCTTGACTGCGGCGGGCTTGAGGCGCGAGGCGCTGTTGTAGGTCTGTTCGGTGATGCCCAGGGCGGTCATGCGCATCCAGGGCCGGGAAAACTTGCGCACCTGCAGCTTCTTGCGCGCGCCGTACAGGCTGACCCCGGAGAGCTTCGACGCCTGGGCCCCCGCGGCAATGTCCGAACCCCAGCGGCACACAGACTGCTGGTTTGGCGTCAAGGCTCTGGCCTGGGCCTCAAACGAGACGGCGGCCAGGAGAAACGTCGCTACGACCCACTTAGAAATTCGCATAGGTTTGTCGCTCAACTTTCTGAAATGAAAGAAGTTTGACGGTATAAAGATGAGCAAGGGGCCAGCACTTGGCTGGAAACACCTGTGGCGAGGGAGCTTGCTCCCTCGCCACAGGTATCGGCTTGCCTTCGCCACTGCGGTATCCCCCTCTCCAAGCGGAACACCAATCTAGAAATAGGTAGAGGACATATCCCTAAGCCAATGAAATTAAATATGTTTATTTAAATTACCGGCCTACCTTCGCCTCCTGCAACAACTGCTGGATCACCTGCTCCTGCTCACCATAGCGCCCTTCGCCAAAGTGGCTGTAGCGCACCTGCCCCTTGGCATCGATGAAGTAATGGGCCGGCCAATACTGGTTGTTGAAGGCCCGCCAGATCGCATATTGATTGTCGATGGCCACCGGGTAACCGATGCCCAGCTTGCCCACCTGCTCGCGCACGTTGTCGATGATCTTCTCGTAACCGTATTCCGGCGTGTGGACGCCGATCACCACCAGTCCGTCCTTTTCATACTTCTTCGCCCAGCCGTTTACATACGGCAGCGTGCGTTGGCAGTTGATGCAGTCATAGGTCCAGAAATCCACCAGCACCACCTTGCCCTTGAGTGACTCACTGCTCAAGGGTGGCGAGTTCAGCCATTGCACTGCACCGTCCAGCGAGGGCATGGTGCCCTGGACTTCGAGGCTCGGCATGGAGGCCGCGCCGGCCTTGCTGACCACGTAATCGATGGCCTTGGGCACCTTCTCCAGCAGGCTCTGCTCCAGGGTCGCCGCGCCTTGGGAAGAGGTACTGGCCAACAGACGATCATCGGCACCGGTACCAATCGCCGCAGCGACCAGCAACACCAGCGCACCACTGCCCCGGCGCAGCCAGGTGGTGATCGGCAAAGAGAGCTTCAGGCGGCCGACCAACCCACGTCCGGCGAAGATCAATGTTCCCAGCGACAAGGCACTGCCCAGCCCATAGGCGAGCAACAGCAGACTGGTTTCGGCGCTGGCGCCTTGCAGCATGGCCCCGGTCAGGATCACCCCGAGGATCGGTCCGGCGCACGGCGCCCAGAGCAGCCCGGTGGCCACCCCGATCAGCAGCGCCCCGGCAGGCCCGGCGGTCCGTCCGGCGCCAGCATCAATCCGGTTGCCCAGGCTGACCAACGGCCGCGCCAGCCAGGTGCCGAACCGGCTGAACATCAGTGACAAGGCGAACAGCACCATCACCCCCAGGGCGACTTGCCGACCCAGGCTGCTAGCGCGCAGGACCCAGTCGCTGCTGGCCACCGCCAGGCTCGAGACCAGGGCGAATGTCAGCACCATGCCGGCGAGCGTCAGCAGCACCGAACCCCGCGAGCGATTGGCCCGGGCGAACAGAAACGGGACCACGGGAAGAATACAGGGGCTGAGGATCGTCAGGATCCCGCCGAGGAAAGCGATCAGAAGCATGGCATCACCTCAATGGTGGAGAACTTTTTAATAAAAAATGTTTAATAACAAACTGTTACCAATCATTCCTGAGACTTTAGTTTCAGTTACCGTCATTGCAGTTGTCGGCCAACTTGCGGTAGTCCAGCGCCTGCTTGTGGCCCGCCGAGTCCAGGTAGGTCATCCGGGCATTCACCACGCCGCAGGTCGGCTCGGCGTCTTCGGACAGCGACAGCACTTTCTGGATATCAAGGTGGGTGCCGTAGGCATAGGTTTGCGCCTGGACGTCACTCTCGGCCCGGGCCGACAAGGTGCAGATGTTCAGCGCGGCGAAAAGGCAGGCGGCGTAGACGGCTTTGGTGTTCATGGTGGTGTCCTCGATTCATTCAATGGGTGTTTTTCTGCCGAGGCCTGTCGTGTTGCCTCGATGTAAACCATTGAATGCCGCGCAGGTATCGCGTCTGTATCGAGCCAGACGGCTTTTTACATCGCTGTGTATCCGTCGCGCGCCAGATACACTGCAATACAAAGCGCCGCAAGCCGTGCCGGCCGGCGCCTGTAGACTGATCACAAGAAAACGCCAAGGGGACTGGACACCATGGATCATGTCGATCACGTGTTGATAGTGGATGACGATCGCGAGATCAGAGAGCTGGTGGGCAACTACCTGAAAAAGAACGGCCTGCGCACCACGGTGGTTGCCGATGGCCGGCAGATGCGCGCTTTTCTGGAAACCACCCCGGTGGACCTGATCGTGCTGGACATCATGATGCCGGGCGATGACGGCCTGGTGCTGTGTCGGGAACTACGCGCCGGCAAGCACAAGGCCACGCCGGTGCTGATGCTCACCGCTCGCAACGACGAAACCGACCGCATCATCGGCCTGGAAATGGGCGCCGACGATTACCTGGTCAAACCCTTCGCCGCCCGTGAGCTGCTGGCACGGATCAACGCCGTGCTACGCCGCACCCGCATGCTGCCGCCGAACCTGGTGGTCACTGAAAGCGGTCGCCTGTTGGCCTTCGGGCGCTGGCGCCTGGACACCACCGCCCGCCATCTGCTGGATTCCGACGGCACCATGGTCGCCCTGAGCGGTGCCGAATATCGCTTGTTGCGGGTGTTCCTCGACCATCCGCAGCGGGTGCTCAACCGCGACCAGTTGCTTAACCTGACCCAGGGCCGGGACGCCGATCTGTTCGATCGCTCCATTGATCTGCTGGTCAGTCGTCTGCGCCAGCGCCTGCTGGACGATGCCCGAGAGCCGGCCTACATCAAGACGGTGCGCAGCGAGGGTTATGTGTTCTCGTTGCCGGTGGAGATCCTCGAGGCGTCGGTATGAGTCTGCCGCTGCATTGGCCGCGCACCCTGGCTTCGCGGCTGTCGCTGATTTTCCTGATCGGGCTGATCCTGGCCCAGGGCCTGTCGTTTGGCGCCCAGTACTACGAGCGCTACCAAACCGCCAAGTCGACCATGCTCGGCAATCTGGAAACCGATGTCTCGACCTCTGTCGCCATCCTCGACCGCCTGCCGGCCATCGAGCGCCAGGCCTGGCTGCCCAAACTCATCCGGCCCAACTACGGTTACCGACTCGATGAAGGCCAGCCCGGCCAGCCGATGGACCTTGCCAGCGCACCGGTGTCGGTGAGTTCGATCCAAGAGGCCATCGGCCAGGCCTACCCCCTGACCTTCACCGACATTCCCGGGCCGCAGAAGCACTATCAGGCCCATCTGCGCCTGAACGACGGCAGTCCGCTGACCATCGATGTAAGGCCGGCGATGATGCCCCTCTCCCCCTGGCTGCCGGTGGTGTTGCTGGGGCAGTTAGTGCTGTTGATCGGCTGCACCTGGTTGGCCGTGCGCATCGCCGTCGGCCCGCTGACCCGATTGGCCGACGCGGTGGAAACCCTCGACCCGAACGCTCACAGCGTGCGCCTGGACGAAAAAGGCCCGACCGAAGTGGTGCATGCCGCCAAGGCGTTCAATGCCATGCAGGATCGCATCGCCACCTACCTCAAGGAGCGCATGCAGTTGTTGGCGGCGATTTCCCATGATCTGCAGACCCCCATCACGCGCATGAAGCTACGCGCCGAGTTCATGGACGACGGCATTGAAAAGGACAAGCTGTGGAGCGACCTGAGTGAAATGGAGCACCTGGTGCGTGAAGGCGTGGCCTATGCCCGCAGCATCCACGGCGCCACCGAAGCCAGTTGCCGCATTAGCCTGGATGCGTTTCTCGACAGCTTGGTATTCGACTACCAGGACACCGGACAGGACGTGCAGTTATCCGGGAAAAACGCTTCCGTCATAGACACCCGGCCCCATGCTCTGCGCCGGGTGCTGGTCAACCTGGTGGACAATGCATTGAAGTTTGGCGGTGCTGCCCAGATCCAGGTGCTCCTCGCTGACAACGGGCAATTGGCGATCCAGGTATTGGACCGTGGCCCAGGCATCAATGAACAGGAACTGGCCGAGGTGCTAAAGCCGTTCTACCGGGTAGAAAGTTCACGCAACCGGGAAACCGGCGGCACAGGATTGGGCCTGGCCATCGCCCAGCAACTGGCCCATGCCATGGGCGGTTCACTGACCTTGAGCAACCGCGACGGCGGCGGGCTGTGTGCCGAGCTGCGGCTGAGCCACTGCTGAAACCAACCCAAAACAACTGTGGGAGCGGGCTTGCTCGCGAAAGCGCTGTGTCAGCCACATTATTTGTTAACTGACACTACGCCTTCGCGAACAAGCCCGCCCCCACAAGGGTTACATCATCCACCTGCAATCAGCGGATCAACA
>NZ_JBSPTN010000002.1:0-669636 GCF_053850495.1 Pseudomonas sp. CFBP 5748 | reverse complement strand
ATGGTGTCCACTTAAATCAGGTGGACACCATCGCCTTTGGCGTCGGGGTCAGGAAGGTGTGTTGGCCGGACGCATACTGAGCGCGTCTCGGCCTTCTAAGCGCAAGCCGCTTTTACCCGCATCGGTGTATATCTTGTTTATTTCCAGAGCGTGAGTCGCTGCGTAAACGCGGATCGTATCGAGCTGATTCTCGGTCGAATATTGCTGATGCTCCGTAGACATGCGCACATACGCCGCCGCTAGGGCGGTGCTTGAAGCACTGCTAGTGTTATACGCGCCAATGAGATTTTGCATCGGCAAGTCCTCGATCTGTTTAGTCGCCGCTGAAGCAAGCAGGTAGGCGTGAACAGTGACTTCGTTTTGTAAAAAGTGGCTCTAATTAAGGTAGAAGACCGGGGAGGGAAAAATGTTCTCGAAAACGGGCAATTCTTTTCTGGCTCAACGGCAGTACGCAGCAGGCATTGCCAGGGCCCTGCATATGGAGCTCGGAGGAACGCATCAGGCGACGAAAACACTGATGAGGTGGACCAATGCAAATGAGAAAACGGTGAAGAACTGGATGGCTGGGAGCAACGGCCCCAGTGGGATGCACTTAGTGGCCTTGGTGAAGCATTCTGACCTGGCGTTGGCAGCTTTTCTTAGGATGGCTGGGAGGCCTCATGCGCTAACAGCTTCGGAGCTACCAGCGCTTAGGCAGAAGCTGCAGACGGTAATTGAAGGAATAGACTCTTATCTTCGTGTTGTAGATGCGGTGCTAGAGTAGATCGGGAGCAGTATCGAATATGGAACCGTTAGTGAGTGCTAACGCCATCCGGTTCCTGGGCTATATTGAAGCCGAGCACCATCAAGGCGTTGAATCATTTCGCCTACTATCCATGGTGACTCATCGTTAGCAACGGCAGCGTGATAATCCGCATGTTCACCATGATCTACGAGCCCTGCCTCATGTCGAAGTGCTTGGCGCAACGTGAAGATTGATCAAGAATCGTGGCGTCCAATCCGACCCGTCCATCACGCACCAATGATAGAGCGGTAGCGGCCAGGGCGGTCTTTTCATCAATAATCGAGTACATGACTGTTCCCGTCGCCTGATCTTCCAGGCTGGTTAGTACGACTTTCCTGGCTATGCTCCCGAATTTCCGCACTCGATTGCTTTGTCACCCGAGGTCGCAGTTGAAACCCAGATCCGGCCGTAAGCGTCAGGACGCTCGAACCGGATTTTCGGATGCCTTCGTGATACTCAGGAACGCGTATCGTCGCGGCGACGACTAGCCTCGACGTTGAGTTGGCCCCAGGGCTTGGTGCAAATCAGCGATCAAGTCCTCAATCGCCTCAATTCCTACCGACAGACGAATCATTTCGGGCTTCACGCCAGCCTTTGCTTGTTCCTGCTGGTTCATTTGCCGATGGGTAGTGGAAGCCGGATGGCAGGCAAGAGACTTGGCGTCACCGATGTTGACCAGTCGCTTGAAGATTTGCAGAGCATCATAGAAGCGCACGCCTGCGTCATAGCCGCCCTTCAAACCAAACGATAGGATCGCCGACGGTTTCCCCTGCATGTATTTTTGTGCCAGTGCGTGATGAGGATGGTCCGGGAGACCGGCGTAGCTGACCCATTCCACTTCAGCATGGCTCTGCAGGAATTGCGCAACTTTCAGGGCGTTGTCGGTGTGACGCTCCATGCGCAGCGCGAGCGTTTCCAGGCCTTGCAGCAGCAGGAACGCGTTCATGGGTGCCAGTGCCGCGCCGGTGTTGCGCAATGGCACTGTGCGGGCGCGCGCGATGAAGGCGGCGGGCCCGAACTTCTCGGTATAAATCACGTCATGGTACGCCGGCTCGGGCTGGTTAAGGCTGGGGAATTTTTCCGGGTATTGGGTCCAGGGGAAGTTGCCGCTGTCGATGATCACACCGCCTAGGGAGTTGCCGTGTCCGCCGACATACTTGGTCACGGAATGCACAACGATATCGGCCCCAAACTGAATCGGCTTGCAGAGGATTGGCGTAGCCACCGTGTTGTCGACCATCAGCGGTACGCCGCGGGTGTGAGCAGCTTCAGCCAGGGCTTCGAGGTCAATGATGTTACCCGCCGGGTTGCCGATGCTTTCGCAGTACACCAGCTTGGTGTTGTCGTCGATCAGTTCGGCGATAGCCTCGGCAGAGTCATCTCGGGCAAAACGCACATCCACGCCAAAGCTTGGCAGCAGGTGGGCGAATAGAGTGTAGGTGCCGCCATAGAGTTGTGGGGTAGTGACGATATTGTCACCTGCGCGGGTTAACGTTTGGATCGCATAATGGATTGCCGCGCTGCCGGCCGATACGGCCAGCCCTGCCACGCCGCCTTCGAGGGCGGCCATCCTTTGTTCCAGCACATCATTGGTGGGGTTCATGATTCTGGTGTAGATATTGCCCGGCACGTCCAGGTTGAATAGGTCGGCGCCGTGTTGGGCGTTATCGAATTCGAAGGCAACATTCTGATAAATAGGCACTGCGACAGCCTTGGTGGTCGGGTCCGACTTGAAGCCATGGTGCAGCGCGATGGTGGCGTCTTTCATGATTGGTTTTGATCCCTTTAAATTATTCCGGATTTTGCGGCACGAAGATTTTGTCGAAGTCCATTATGCCGATCTTCGAGCTCTGTGACCTGGTAAGTCCAAATTTGCTGAGGGGGGTTGCCCCCCAAACGCTGCGCGCAGAATATATGTGAAGACGTTCCGCCATTACTGGTGATCACGCGTTCGCGACATGACATTAAACGCAGATCAGACAGCAAGCAATCTCCAGACGCGACCCTATTATCGAAGAAGGGCCGCAAGATGGCGAACCTAATAGCCAATTTCAGTGCTATCAAGTCGTCATCATGACTTTGCCGGAAGGTGCCGATGGCTTGGTTTCTGCGAATGTTTAAGGATCGTCTTGGATTCATGCGTGAGTGCATATCAAATCTGGGGCCACGTACGACCCGTGAGTACAGGCGCAATTCGGAAGGCTTTGGATTTTGTTTTGTGACATTGCCTTCTCAGAGCCCCGGAGCAGTCTTACCCTTCAGTGCTAAAGGTTTTTTCAAAGTAAAGTTTCGAACATCTGGAGGCTAATAATGTTAGAAGGGACTGCAATGATTCAGAGGAAAAGTGATTATGCATTGAGGCTGCGTCAATCCAGGTGAATTTTATGATCCAGACGTTGAGGTTTGTACTTTGTGTGAGAGCGTACTCAACGCATTGTGGCGAAACCCTTTTAATATTTTTTAGTAAGGATAAGATCTCCATGTGCAGGTTGTTATCCATTTTTGCTTGCAGCTCGATTGTATTGATTGCCAGTTTGGACATGGGCGAAGTCTCTGACGCTGAACATGAAGGGGGGTATTCAAGCGTGTTAACTATACGGGGTAGATGCTGAGTTTTATCTCCAAGTCTTAGTCCCTGTCACTCTGAAAGGCTATTTTGAGGTGGGATTAATTTAAAGAAGATTTATCATGAGAAAATGACAAAATATTGATCATGTCCGCCAGATTTTGGTGAATATCGCTTCAAGGCGATCAAGCCATTTAGCTTTTTGCTGTTCATAGGTGAGATGACGCTCAGGATTGGGGAAGGCGTTTTTGCCAAAAAACATCGCTGCGTTGTGGGCGTTGGCAATGTTATTTGGTCGATTTGAAGCGTGCGCGATGCTCCTTGGGGGTGATGCCAAAATTCTTCACAAACCTTCTGATGAGGGTTGATTCACTGCCCAGCCCGCAGCGCTGGGCGATGGTTTTGAGTGGGTTATTTGAATTTGTAAGCATATCGCGGGCCGCGTCTAGTCGGAGCAGTTCCACCATTTTGCTTGGTGATTTTTCCATTGATTCCGAGTATTTACGTACGAAGGTTCTTTCGCTCATGTTCATGAAGTTTGCGAGCACTGGTACTGTTAAGTCGGTGCTTAGGTTTTCATTAATCCATGCATGCAAATCTGAGAACTGACTGCTCTTCGATTGCAAGGTTAGGGAAGAGCTGAATTGATTCTGATCTCCAGGGCGTTTGAGAAACATTACCAGGTGTCGAGCAACCTCCAGCGCAACGGAGTGTCCCAAATCTTTCTCGACGATCGATAATGCTAGATCAATTCCTGATGTAACACCTGCTGATGTCCATATGTGCTCATCATTAATAAATATTGGGCCTCGTTTAATTATTATTGATGGAAAGTTTCTCTCCAGTTCGTCGTACGCCGACCAGTGAGTGGTTGCTCTTCGTCCGTCAAGTTTTCCGGCACAGGCTAGTGCGAATATGCCAGTGCAAACAGAAATCAGGCGCTCGGCTTTGTCTGCATGGTTTATAAAGTGCGTGACAAATTTCGGGTCTTTACAAAAATCATGTATGCCTGGTCCACCGGGTATAATTAAGGTATGTGGCGAAGAGGTTTCTGCTTGCAGAATTTCAGTGTTTATTGAGAAATTTGAGCATATCTCAGTGGTTGGATTTAACGCTAAAATAGAAATCGTATACGGTTGGTGATCGGGGCGGGAGAAGCGGTTGGCTGCCGTGAACACGTCGAGAGGCCCCGCCAAGTCAAGCAAACTTATGTTCGGGTAGGTGATGAACTGTATGGATTTAGGGCGCATAAACAGCTACTCCAAGAGGCAACGTCTGGACACGTTTACTGACGACTTACTGAGTAATTTTGAGTACTAGACCGTCCCCTCGCAATAGATATCTATACATCTTTTCGAAAAATCGTCATGAGCTTTTGATGGACGGATCTGCCTGAGCGCTAAAACAAGGAGTTGACCTACCTTGAATGCAGATTGAGAAGTTGCTGCCCGGCGGCGATAGGTGTGACATTTAGCTCGGCAACGGCTGCAGAAAAGCTTCGACATCGTGCTACGGCTTGGAGAGTTCGCAACGCATAAGGTCCTGGGGATTACACCGCATTGCTAGTCGGTGCGGCTTGGCAGGGCGTCATTACTTAGGGAAAGAGAGATCATTGTAACGAGCAGCGGCTGAGTCGCAGGTGTGGGCTCACCTATAAGCTCGTACCCGACCTCTCTGATACCGAAGCAGCTTGACCTCAACCGTTAGGTTTCATGGTCTGATCAAAGCTCTTTGGCCTCTACTTCCTTCGTTTCAGCGATGTGCCTCATCGCTTGCCAACCATGCGTACCGCCGCCGCCAGCGCGAAGGGCTGTTGCTACCATAATTACCTCAGCTACATCTTGTTTCGATGCTCCAGCACTCACAGCGAGCAACAACACGGAGGCGCCGGGCTGGAAGGTGGCTTCGACGACTCGGCGTTTAAAGTCGAGCGGGAAGTTGGGGCGGCGACCGGTTCGACGAGCTGGGGCAACTGTATTCAAGATAGTATCCACTAAAAAATGGTGTCCCCTATCTTGGCTAATTTAGAGGGCTGTCAGGATAGAGTGTTGGGCGGACGGTTCCGAGACATGGCCCACGCACGGCGCAAGTTCTTCGATCTGCATATGACCAATCAGAGCCGGGTGGCCGCTGAGGCCTTGCGAGGGATCGCCGAGCTTTACGAGATTAAAGGGCGCGGCCGGGGAACTCGACACAAAACATCAGCAACAACTGCGCGGTCAAAAAACAGAACCCAAGTGGCAATCGCTGTACGACGTTGCTGTCGATTCGCCAATGCACTCGGACGTCAGGGACAGTGCCGCACGATTGTGTATGAAGGTTGAATATCTCCCTGGCAGCCGATTGTATTGGCTCTGTCGCCCCTGCTTTTCATGAGATGGTTAGCCTGCTGAACAAACCTATCTTGGCGTACTGCCGGACTGGGAACCGCTCAAACAAGCTGTTCGAGCAGTGTATCGTGGGCGAATGGCCCAGGCTTTCCCAATACTCCTGCTTTCATATTTTGGATGAAAGTCGATTGGCATCAGATGTCAACGACTCTGTCATCCACTGACAAGCCGCGGGCTTCGTCACTGATTACTTTGCTTGCTAGGAGGCTCGGGTTGCGAGGTAGGAGATCTCTGCCAAATCCAGGCCTAACAAGCAGATCGAAAAAGAACGGCATCAGAGAAGTCGCGTTGATGGCTACAGTCAGAACTGAGCTATTTCCTGCCCGGGCGGCTATGACGGTCATTCTTATGACTAGTAGCCCCCAATTAAGAGCTTGCACATTGCATTGAGTCCTGCGCGTTGCTCGGCAATCAGTAGCGGCTTGAGCTGGTACTCGGCGAAAGCACGGGTATCTACAGGTCATTAGAACAAAAAACTGGAGGCTCAAGTATGAAGGTTGAACGTTACGCCCATTGCAGCCATTGGGGAGCCTACTCAATTCTCGTCCAAAATAACGAAATTGTTGGGATCGAGCCATTTGAACATGATCCTGCGCCTTCGCCGATTATCGACTCCGTTCGCGAATGGGCACGTTCAGATCGACGTATCACGCAACCTATGGTCCGTTCTGGTTGGCTTCAGAGCCGGGAAAAAAGTGATCGATCCAGGCGGGGTGAAGACCAGTTCATACCGGTGACTTGGGAAGAAGTCACCAATTTAGTGGCCGATGAAATTAATCGGGTGTCCTCAAACTATGGTAACGAAGCAATTTTTGCCGGTTCCTATGGGTGGACAAGTTGTGGCCGGCTTCATCATGCCCCGTCTTTGCTCAAGCGTATGCTGAACCTGGTAGGGGGCTACACCGGCCATGTGGATACCTACTCAATTGCAGCAGGACCCACAATACTTAGGCATGTCCTTGGAGAAAATTGGAATACCTGCATCCCGCGCGTGGGTGATAACCCGCAGCGCATTTGCGGCAGCGTGTTCGATGTCGGTTAGAGGCAATTTGCCAGTGGGCAGGTATTCGTTTTGTAGATCAACTACTACAAGACCTCGGTTCATGAACGATCTCCAGTCAAATGAACAACGTGATGATGTTTCTTGGGCCGAGCTGTTTGCGTGAGTCAATCAGCGTCAATGGCGGCCCAATAAATCAGAACTCCAGTGAAGCGCCGTCTTCCGGAATCGCTACACGGTTCTCAATACCGTGCTTTTTGACATAGGTGCGCAGTTCTTCACGAGTCAGGGACATGTGATTGATTGCATCCATGTGTACGGCGACGATCTTCGCGTATTTCGCAGCCTGAGCGGCGCGTAGAACATCTTCCTCACCCATGATGATCGACCCCTCATATCCGGTCATCATTGCCTTGCCTGCATTCAGTACGATCACTTCGGGGTGATACTTCTCAATGGTCTGGTCTACCTCTTTACGCCAGACCGTGTCACCGGCAAGGTAAAGGGTCTTGTAGCCTGGCGCTTGAAAGACCACCCCCATGGCTTCACCTAACGGCTTTGCCAGGGCTGGCACGGCATACATTTCATCTGTGCCATGTTGACCACCGGTTTTCGTAATTCTGACGCCGCCGAATTCAGCGTCGCCTTCCAGGACGCGCACATTCTTGAAGCCTTGTGAACGAATCAGCTTCGCATCGTCCTCATGTTGAGTGAATAAAGGGATGTCTTTAGGTAGGGCTTTTTGCGCGGCGTCGTCCCAGTGATCAAGGTGCGTGTGAGTGACGATCACTGCGTCGACGCCGGCGATAACCTCAGAAGGTGACTCGGTCAGATCAACCAATGGATTTCGAAGGTTACTGCGGTAGGTATTTTCAAATCCTGGGTAAGCGCCCTTTTTGGCGAGCATCGGATCGATCAGGAATGTCGTTTCACCGTAGGTGATTTTGGACGTCGCGTTACGAACTTGCTGTAGATCCATTTTAGGGGACGCGTCAGGTGCCGTTGGGGCATTTGTGCCCGCGAATGCCGACGTGGTCGCGGCTGCGCAAGCCATGCTTAGTGCAAAGCGAAGCGTTTTAAAACTCATGAATTCAGTCTCCAGTTGGTACCTCAAGGCTTCATTCTTGCTGAATGCTTTCAAGACTGACAGTGGCCTGAATGACATATTTCGATATAATCGGGCCAATCAGTTTTTCGTTTCCAGAACGGAAAGAGGGGGAGGCGACAGCTCAATTCAGCCTCTGCCAAGCATTTAACCGAGGGCGCGCGCCCAGATACCTGCGAGCGTAACGACAAGCCCATTGGGCCAAACCGAGGCTACCTGATGCATTCCATACGTGTTGCTGTCTTGGCTTTTGATGGCGTAAGCCTGTTCCATCTTTCTGTACCCGGGATGGTGTTGGGGGCAACTCAGTCCGCGCCTGGCGAACCTCATTACGAGATCAAATACTGCGCAGAGACGCCGGGAATGGTGGCAAGCGATCAAGGCCTCGGTTTAGAGGTCACTCAGGGCCTGGAATTGATGGCGGCATCTGACCTGATCATCATCCCGGCGTGGGGGGATCAATCGGTTTTTGCATCTACCGAACTGGTGGCAGCGCTTCAACTCGCCAATTCCGAAGGAAAGCTCATCGTTGGGTTGTGTCTAGGCGCATTTGTGCTCGGAGATGCCGGGCTACTTGATGGCAAGGAAGCAACCACTCATTGGACCGCCCGAGACGAGTTTGCGCGACGTTTCCCAAATGTTCGTTTCAGGCCAGAGGTGCTCTATGTCAGCGCTGAGAATATCGTGACGTCAGCAGGAACCGTGGCGGCAATCGATTGTTGCCTTCATTTGGTACGCGAACGACTTGGAGCCGAGGCCGCGAATCGCACCGCGAAAATGCTGGTCACTCCGCCACATAGGCAGGGGGGGCAAGCTCAATACATAGAATATCCTGTGCCGCATCTATCTAGAGAGACGCATTTGTCTGATGTACTGGAGTGGGCTCGGATGAATCTCTCCAATGATCTGACGCTCGACGTGTTGGCAGACATGGCGAAGATGAGTCGGCGCACTTTCACACGACGCTTCAGGGAGGCTACTGGCAGCACCGTCTCTAAATGGTTGAATGCCCAGCGCGTTGTCAGAGCGCAGGAGCTGTTGGAAACGACTGACCTACCCATTGAGTGTGTAGCGGGTGAAGCAGGTTTTGGCACCCCCTTATCCTTGAGGCAACAATTTGGCGCTCAGCTCGGCACCTCGCCTTCTGAGTACAGGCGAATGTTTTTTCGTGAAATGAGCCCGGTCCGAAAGACGAGCGACAGTGAGCACACTGCCGAACTGTCTAGCTAATGACTGAAACCGAAAAGCTTCAGTCATTATCGCCCCTAGAAATCCACGGTCACTCCGGTATAAAACGCGCGACCATCACCTGGCGAGTGCAGGGATGCCTGAGCACCGTCCGGGTCGTACCAGACGTATTCGTAATATCGGTTTGTGAGGTTCTTCAGTTGCAGATCGACGCTCACTGACCGCGTTACCTTGTAGGTTGCGCCAAGGTTCATCAGCACGTAGCCGCCATAAGTTCCCTTCGTGTTTTCCCGTTCAAGGTAGTAGTTAGTCTGACCGTTCATCCAGGCAGTCAGCTGTAATGCAGGTGTCGCGTCATAGCTGATGCCGGCGTTGTACAGGTGATGTGGGATATGGTCGATTTCCTGACCTTTGCTATTAGGCAGAGTGGCGCTCGGCTGGAGGATTTTCGAATACTGCCAGGAGTACGCCATCCATATTTCGGTACGATCGTTCGGGTGCAGGTTCATCTGCAAGTCATAACCCCACCGCCGAGTTTCACCGACGTTGTCTGACTCGCCACTGGGGTCGTTCAGCCGGCGACTGACTTCCCCCGAGGCCTCTTGCTGCCAATAGGCGACGCGTCCATCCACCCAGTCAGCCGGGGTGAACTTTATGCCTGTTTCCCAGCCCTCGTTGATCGAAGGGGCTAGGTCAGTATCTCTGGGTGGAATCTTGTAAGCCGCCGCCCCGGTGCCCACTTGAAAGGTACGCCCCCAGTTCGCATAGAAGCTGGCAACGTCCCACGGAGAATAGACAACGCTGAACTTTGGCTGCTTGATCAGCCCGTAGTCGTTGATGTCGTAGTCTGTGCCGGTCATTTCGTTAGTGAAGTCGCCCTGGATCTTGTCGACCCGATACGCCGGTACGATCTTAAGTGATTCGAAAGGTTTGATTTCGGCCTGGATGTAAGCGCCGTAGGTGTCGAAGTCGAACTGCTGGTCGCGGGTGGTAGCTAGACGTGAGCGGTCTCTGGTGCGATATCGCTCACTTTTGTTTTGCTGCTGCTGTACGTCTGCACCACCTTCGAGGGCGAAATCGTAGAGCCAGCTGACTTCAGGTCGCCAGGTCAGGGAGGTGAGTGCGCCATATTGCGTCTCGTAGGCGTCGCGTTCCTGCTGAGCGCTTGTACTCCAGTATTGCGTCCAGCGCCTGTCATCGAAGGTGTTGACGTAGGCCTTCGCTGACCAGGCGAGGGTATCAGCCAAGTCTGTATCGAAATGCAGACTGACCTGGTTCATACGACGCGTACCCTTGTCAGTAGCGTTGAAGCTGTTGGTCATTTCCGGATGATGACGTGCATCTTCTTCAGCTAGATAACCTGGCTCCTGAGCCTCTGTTTCGTAGTGACGAGCAATAAGGCCGATACGGTAGCTGTCATCATCCGGCGTGTAGAACCATTTGCCCGACATCGAAAATTTGTCGGCCTCGGCGTGTTTGCGGTAGCCATCGGCTTTCTGATAAGCGAAGAAATAGTTCTGCGTCCAGTTGCTACCTTCGATGCCTTTGGCGAGTTGTGTTTCCTGAGTATTGAAGCTGCCATACCGCAGTCGCGCTTTGGTGTAATCACCCCCGGTGCGGGTGATCATATTGACGTTGCCAGCAATGTTGTTCAGGCCATAACGCGCATCGCTGGTGCCACGCACCACCTCGATGGCGTCCAATTCCATGGGAAAAATCATGTCCATGTACGGCATGTTGCCGTCATTGCTGTTGCTCGGGATGCCGTCGATCAGCAATTTGACCGCATTCACTTCGCCTTCGCCGTTGAAGCCGCGGAACGAGATTTTGCCCGAGGTTGTGCCTTGGTTGAACTCAGTCAGCATCACTCCTGGTGCGCGGCTGAACAGCTCCCAACTGTAGTTGACCGGCATCTTTTCAAGGATGTCAGCACCCAGAATATCAACTGAGCTAAGTACACCACTTGTGCTTAAAGGGTCGCTTGCCGAGCCCTGAATGCTGACCGCACCCAGGGTCAGGGTTGAATTTTCGATCTTGCTGGCTTCAGCTAATGCCACTGACAGCGGGCTCAACGCCAGCATGCCTATTGAAAACAGGGGCCATAGGGGACGAGACACAGACAAGGCCTTTGCTGGGCGCAAAGTAGTTGAAGCAGGCATAGCACGCACTTCCTGATGATCAAGAAACTTTTAGGGCGTTCAGCGTCCGTCGCAGGTCGCTAAAAGAATTTAAAGAGGGCAGCACCGCAGGTTTTAAGCGGTGTTGTGATCAGGCGAAAGGAGAGGCGCGTGGACTTAGACTGGGCCAACGAATCCTTGGATGCAGCGTCGGTAGTTCAGAATTTTCGAGGGCGGTATCGGGTGTGTATTGCGGTAGGAAATGGCGATAGTAGTCAGAGGGTAATGCTGCCAATCCTGCATGCCCACAGCAGCAGTCGCCGTGTTGCATGACAGGTTTCGATTGGGGTGACTGCAAGGCATCAATCACCTTGCCAAGATCTTTAGGAACGGCACTCGAGTTCCCGCCCGAACAGAACCCGCCCCAAAGCATCAGGTTCACGTCTGGCGTCTGCATCGCACGGCTCAGCGGCATGGCGAACATGTTCAGCAAGACGGCCAGGCATGCAATCCAGGGACGGATGTGTTTCAACGAACTCATAACTGAAATCGCCGCGAAGGGGCGGCTATTTAGCCCGCTTTATAGAGTGAAGTAAATTTTTCCTGGGTGCGCTATTTCGCCACAGGTCATATTGGATTGCAGGGGAGATGTCTGCGTCCAAACAAGACGCCTGCACCAACTGGTAAACTCGCTCATCAACTTGTTGGATGATGGCTATGTCTCTACGCGCACTTCGAACACTGCTTGCCATTGCCCAACACGGTTCTTTCGTCAGAGCAGCGGACGCGGTGCATCTCACCCAATCAGCTGTCAGCCTTCATGTTCGGTCTTTGGAGGAGGATTTCAATACACGCCTGTTTGACCGCTCACGACGGTTGCCGGTGCTGACGGATGCAGGCCATATTGCCGTTGAGCGCGCGCGAGAAATTCTAGCCTTATACGACGGGATCTCCTCCGAGATTGGAGGCGACACTGAGTTGCGCGGCAGGCTCAGAATCGGTGCCATTCATACAGCGCTGGCGAGCGTCTTGCCCCTCGCGTTGTCGGCAATGCGTGCTGAGCATCCTCACCTGCGCATCACTGTTGCGTCGGGAATGTCCGCTGAGTTGGCCACGCGCGTGGAGGCGGGCGAGCTTGACGTTGCGATCACCACGGAGCCGGTGAAGCCACACCCTTATGGCCTGGCAAGCACGGTACTTTACGAGGAAGGGTTCTGGATCATCGCGCCGGTGTCTCATGCGCATGAGGACTTGAAGCTTCTACTCAAAAGCCAGCCGTTCATTCGATTTGATCGTCGCGCCTGGGCAGGTCGTACCATTGAGCGAGAGCTTCGCGCTATGCGGCTGCGTGTGCAGACCAGCATGGAACTGGATAGCCAGGATGCGATTATCCAGATGGTCTCAAGCGGACTGGGCGTATCCATCATTCCGCTTTCCGAACATCAAGTCGTAAGCATGACGACACTGGCCGTCGAGCCGTTCGGCATGCCTCAAAAAACCAGGCGCGTGGTATTGCTGGAGCGCGAAGATCGTCCGCTTGGGCGACTGGCGGCAGCCCTGGCGAACGCGTTGAAAGCGCATGTCTTGCACGATAAACCATGAGAAATACTTGTTGATTGCTGAAGTTTAAAACGTTTTTATTTTGGAGTCCGACCTCTTATTGTGGCCCTCATTCAAGTGAGTTCTTGAGGGCCCCATGATCACTGGACCTGCCGTAGACATGCCGCTGATGAGCCGGCCGATTGTGAGATGTGAACCGTCGGTACAAAAAACCAAGGCACGCGTATGACCCTTTCCTTGTTGACTGCCTTGCTGCCCATCGCGCTACTGATCGTGCTGGGTGCGTGGCTCAAGCGTCGGCAATTTCTGACGGATACTTTTTGGGCGCAGGCAGAGCGCTTGGCGTATTACGTGTTGCTGCCTTCTCTTTTCTTTCACGGATTGGCGACCGCCAACCTTGATGGCGTGCCCTTTCAAAGCATGGTTTCGGTGCTCGTATTCTCGACTGCGGTGGTATCGTTGATGCTGTTGGGCGCGAAGTCGCTGATCACCATCGACGATGCTGCGTTCACTTCGGTTTTTCAGGGGGGGATACGTTTCAATAATTACGTAGGCGTGTCGGCAGCCGCGGGCTTGTTCGGTGTGCAGGGTATAGCCCTGGCAGCGGTCGCGAACGCGGCCATAGTGCCCAGCGTGAACATTCTGTGCGTAATGGTATTCGCGAAGTACGGGTCAGCCGGCAGGATGCCATTTAGCAAAGTCCTAAAGCAGTTGGCATTGAACCCACTGATACTCGCGTGCTTCGCCGGCGGATTGGTCCAGGTCTCGGGCTGGGGACTGCCTGTCGGTATTGAGCCGATGCTCAAGGCCTTGGGACAAGCGTCACTGCCGCTCGGATTGCTCTGTGTTGGTGCTGCGCTTGAGTTCGGAAGCATAAAGCAATGGTTTCGCCCGGTGGGTTACTCGTCGCTGACCAAGTTTTTAATCATGCCACTGGTTACGCTTTTGGCGTGCCACCTATTCGAACTTGAAGGAAAGGCCGCGGTTGCAGCACTTCTATTCCAGGCACTGCCCACAGCCTCATCCTCCTACATCATGGCAAGGCAATTAGGGGGAGACGCCCCCCTTATGGCTGGGATCATCGCTTGCCAGACCATGCTGGCAGGATTAGCACTTCCAGCGGTTATCCTCGTGATGGCCCAGTGGGTTTGAGTGTCAAGTATTTACAAACATTGAGTAAAGTAAGACCGACAAGAAAGCGCCTCTGGTTCGTTCGAGTGTGTCAGGTGTTACTCATTGACAAACGAGAAATGAGCTGACCACTTCAGGAAACTTTGCATCTGCCCTCCCTCGAACACCGTATTCCTGTTTGGAAAACGACTTTTGCTGCCGCGACACCGGGTCGAGTTATGAAGCGAGAACATGAGTTGGTGCCGGGCGGCCAAACCCTTCGGGTTGATCGCCTTCACGCGTTAGGCACAGCCCATAATGCGCTGTGCCTAACACAGTTTCATGAGTATTCGATAATCTGCTGGCTACGTAACATATTGAACCTCGCAAAGCCTTCTTCGAGATCGGAGATAAGATCAGATGGATCTTCAAGACCGATATGAAGCCGCACCAGGTGCCCGTCGACTTCCCAAGAGGTCGCACTTCTGACGGGTTTGGGGTCGGCAATCATCGCCAAGCTTTCAAAACCACCCCAAGAGTAACCAATTGAAAACAACGATAGGCTATCCAAAAGTGCATCTGCCGCGACTTGTGTTGAAGGTTTGGTCACGAAGGAGAGTAAACCGGACGCTCCTTTAAAATCCCTCTTCCATAACTGGTGCTGAGGGTGAGATTCTAATGCAGGATAATAAACCGCTTTCACCTCCTCGCGTGTCTCCAACCACTTGGCGACAATCGTAGCATTTCTGTAATGACGCTCCAGTCGAACATCAAGTGTTCTCATGCCCCGGAGCGCCAGCGTCACGTCATCTGGACTCGCAAATAAGCCCATGCTGAAATGGAATCGTTTGAGGCTGTCCCACGCGCGCTTGGAGGCGGATACGGTGCCAAGAACCGCATCGGAGTGACCGACGATATATTTCGTAGCTGCCATGATGGACAGATCAACACCAAGTTCCAATGAAGGAAAGTAAAGCGGTGTGCCCCAAGTGTTGTCTGCAATAACTAGGATGTCATGATCATGTGCAACCTTGACTATAGCAGGGAGGTCTTGTATTTCCAAAGTCAAGGAGCCAGGAGATTCGGTATAGATCGCCTTAGTGTTCGGCTTGAGCAAGTCAACGATTCCGGCTCCTATTGTCGGATCGTAAAACGAGACCTCAATCCCCAGCCGTTGACCCACCTGCTCACAAAAAGCCCTTATCGGCGAATACACATTGTCGGCAACTAGCAGATGATCCCCAGTTCCCACGACAGACAGTATGGCAGTCGTGCATGCCGAGAGCCCTGAAGGACAAAGAACCGTGCCTTCCGCTCCCTCCAACTGCTGGAGAGCCTGAGTCAATGCCTCTGTCGAAGGGTTATTCCACCGGCCATACGAATATTTTTGGCGACCCTCGCGCATCGATTCCGATGTAGGAAAAGCTACGGTGGAGCCCCGGTAAACCGGTGTATTCACGAAACCATGATGCTGATTGGGGTTGATAGAAGCATGGGCGAGCAGGGTTTGCACGGTTTTATATTTTTTCATACAGGCTGCCATTTCTTGAGTAGTGGGGGGCGTGTCGTTGCGCGTGTCGCTGAGATTAAAGTACTAAATTTATTAAATGTCTACCATTTGGTTTGCGTTTAGTAAAAACTCCTTTATAAACAGATGGTTATCCTTAGATTATAAAATCTGTTGCATGGCTACCGAGTAGATGGTAGGTTTTTAGTGCCTGATGGTTTCGGCCTTTTTCGACCGAAATGTGATGCTTATGGCGCGCTAGGACATTTCTAGAGCGAGGCCTAATAACCGTAATGGTGAAGGCGCGGTGCGCTCTCTTTCTTCTCTTTGAAGCTGGGGAGGAAAGACTTAAGTTTGCAAGGGATAAGAAAAATAACTGCAAATTAATTGTTTGGGTGACACATGAAAAAGAAAAACGTACAGCCCGTTCCAGCCGTTCAGTGTGAAAACGAATTGAGAGACAGATCAACCTGGCTTGACTCTCATGAAAGTGGCTACTCAAAACACCTAAAAAAACGCCATGTGCAGATGATGGCACTCGGCGGAGCTATCGGCACTGGGTTGTTCTTGGGAGCAGGGGCCAGGCTTCAAATTGCCGGGCCTGCACTTGCGGTGGTGTATTTAGTGTGTGGGGTTTTCGCCTTTTTCATACTAAGAGCATTGGGTGAACTGGTTATGCACCGCCCTAGCAGCGGGAGTTTTGTATCTTATACTAGAGAGTTTATGGGGGAGCGCGCCTCGTTTGTAGCGGGCTGGATGTACTTCTTGGTTTGGGCACTAACGGGTGTAGTTGACATAACAGCGATTGCGATATACATGAAATACTGGAGCGTTTTTTCGGACGTCCCACAGTGGATATTCGCGCTTAGCGCCTTGGGCGTTGTGACATTGATGAACATGGTTGGTGTCAAATGGTTTGGTGAAATGGAGTTTTGGTTTGCTGTTATTAAGGTGGCAGCTATCAGCATTTTTTTGATTGTCGGCTCGTTCTTTTTTGCAACTGGCCACGAGGTGGCGGGGCACATCCCGGGTCTGCATTTGATCTCGGATAATGGAGGTGTTTTTCCCCATGGCTTTCTGCCGGCGATTATTATCGTGCAAGGCGTAATTTTTGCTTATGCGAGTATAGAATTGGTGGGAACCGCTGCTGGTGAGACGGCAGATGCTAAAAGGGTCATCCCTAAAGCAATCAATGGCGTGGTTTGGAGAATAGGCCTTTTTTACGTAGGCTCGGTATTCTTGTTAGTCACTGTATTGCCGTGGACGGCCTACAGCGCTAATGTCAGCCCTTTCGTGACGTTCTTTGAAGCGCTCGGCATTCCTGGAATTGGCTCCGTTATGAATATCGTTGTAATGACTGCCGCACTCTCTAGTCTGAACTCAGGCTTGTACGCAACGGGGCGGGTACTGAGATCGCTAGCCATGGGAGGATCTGCCCCAAAGATGTTTAAACGTATGAGCACCCAAGGGGTTCCTTATATGGGGATCTTAGTGACAATGGGGATCAATGTATTTGGCGTGCTATTGAATTTTCTAATTCCGTCCCAGCTATTTGAGCTGCTGCTTAATCTAGTTTCTCTGGGGATCCTTTCCACTTGGGCATTCATTGTACTTTCTCAAATAATGTACCGTCGTGCGGTGAAGAGAGGTGAAGCCGAGATGGTCTCGTTTAGAATGCCTGGTGCTCCGTTTACCTCTTGGCTGACCCTGGGTTTCTTGCTCGTAGTGCTGGTGCTATTGGGTTTCGATTATCCTAATGGAACATATACTGTTTTATCTATACCGTTAGTCGCTGGAGCTCTAATGCTGGGTTGGGCAAAGGCCGTCCGTTCCAAAGCTGTACGCTCGGAAAAAATAGAGGGCAGTTCGAGCCATGTAGGAGTATAGCTTAATGCCGATGAGAGCGCGGTTTATGACGTGCTTTCATCGCTTTAAGTTGAATCGTTGCTGTAAAGCAGTTAATATGCGTATGTCAATAATGCAAGGTAAGATTTATGAGTACTCGTTCTGACCTTTTAACCACTGCCGAGCTGTTGCTGCGTACCAAAGGGTACGCTGCATTTAGCTATGCCGATTTGGCTGACGAAATTGGTATAAAAAAGGCGAGTATTCATCATCACTTTCCTACAAAGGAAGGGCTTGGAATTGCCGTTATTGATAGCTATCTTTTTAGGTTTGTGAAGAGTCTAGAATTGATAAATGAAGAGAGTTCCGACACGATTGTTCGGTTGAGGGAGTTTTCTAAGCTGTTTATTGATAGCTCAAAAAATGGAATGCTACCCTTATGTGGTGCGCTCGCTGCCGAACTTTCTGCTCTGCCGGACAGTCTTAAGGATTTGACTAGGAGGTTTTTTGAAATCCATATTGCTTGGTTGGAAAATAATCTCGCATTGGGTCAATCTGAAAAGGTTATAAAGGCGGATCTCAATCCCAGAACAGTTTCACGGGCGATATTGAGCTTGCTTGAGGGTAGCAGTTTTGTATCTTGGGCGCTCAATGATACAGTTGTTGATCAGTCTGGGTTTGATTTGATATTGAATAATATTGTCGTTTCGTAATATAAACTGAGAATCAGGTTGCCAAAATCAGTAGGAAGCCTTTCACGTTGTGTTTGCCCATCTTATTAGGTGGGCTTCATATTTCTCCCCCCCCCCCTTTTTTTTTCAGTCCACCGCTACAGCTGATCTAATCCCACAAATAGGATTTCGGTTCGCGCACACCTTCCAAGCGTTTCTCCGCCTGTCAGATCGGACAGGCGGTACTTCGCCATGAGCTACGTTTAATCAGGGATAGGAGCTGATCGCACCGTTAGCACGTGGGAGGTGGGGTACCAAGTCAAAGAATTTTATTGCTAGCAAACCTACTAATAGGTAGGATTGCTGTGCTTAACATTTATTCGGCCAAAAAATGCGGTTAATAGAGGATTTTTTAATGACTACTAATCTGAATGGAATTGATGTCGTGGCTCTGCAGCAGTTTGCTCAAGGTGTTGCGGAGGATGCGAATAAGCGTCACGCGAGCTTCAACGTCAATACCCAGTGGAAAGGCCAGACGCGCTCTGTGGCGAAAGTCAGCCGTTACAGCTTAGCCGGTGAAACCTATTCGCGTGATTTCGAAATCGTCGCCGATGAGCCAATTGAACTGTTAGGTCAGGACTCGGCGCCAAATCCTCAAGAGCTGCTGATGGCCGCGCTGAACGCCTGTATGGCGGTAGGTTACGCAGCTAACGCAGCCATGATGGGCATTAAAATCCACAGTCTGGAAATTGAGACCGACGGCACTCTCGATTTGCGTGGTTTTCTGGGCATCGACGAGAGCGTAAACCCAGGGTACGACCAAGTGCGGGTCGTAATCCGTCTTCACACCGATGCACCTCTTGAGCGTGTAGAAGAACTGCACAAAAATGTAATTAAAACATCAGTTAATTACGCGAATTTCTCCAAAGCCATCCGCATGGTGCCAACCCTCGAGGTTCGTGAGGACTGATAATCATCAGATCTTTCATCTTTACAACCTTGAGAGCGCCAGTAGGCAAGGCCTACTGGCGTTGCTACATTTGCTATTGTAATTGAGCGCGTTGCTTTTTGCTGTTAAACGGTTTTTAACTTTGCTCAATGGGGTAGCAGCGTTTTTATTTATTTCAATATAGAGGGGTGTATGAGCACTATTTCGAAAAAGTTTGTAGTAGATGTTTGGTCTGATTTCGTCTGTCCTTGGTGTTGGGTCGCCAAGCGTCGTTTTGAGAATGCGCTTGAGGACTTTCCGTACAAAGACGATGTTCAGGTAAACGTGAGAGCGTATCGTCTTGCCCCTAACCATGCTGCTGAGCCTATGGTGAGAGCCCTTAAAGTCAAATTAGGTAGTTCAATCGCTGCTTTGAATATGATGAGTACGGTAATGCAATATGGCCAATCTTCAGGGCTTGATTACCGTTTCGAAACCATGATGTTTGGTGACACCGCGGATGCGCATGTCCTCGTCAAAGCGATTGACGATGAAGTATTGAAGACGCACTTGATGGAGGCGCTCTATGAGCAAAGTACTACCCAGGGTAAGTCACTATTTGACCGAGGTAGTTTAGAATCGATTGCAAAATCTGTAGGTGTTTCTGATGAGTCGATTCGACTCGCGTGGTCATCTAATGAATTGTTTCACCGGATGCAGGAAGACGAGCGTGCTATGGGCCAATTTCACTCGGGCGTCCCGTTTTTTGTTTTCAATAGTTCATTTTCTATTTCGGGGGCTCAGCCTCAAGAGATATTTTCCCAAGCACTCAATCAAATGTATTTCGAACCAAATGACGGACATGAGTCGTCCAGCAGTCAAGTTTGCGGGCTTGATGGATGTAATTAGTACCAGAGATGCTTCGGCACTGTTGGTGCCGCAATTCCTGGATTTGGAATGATGTTGTGGGTGAAGTGCAGATGAGCCGTATTGTAGACGTGAAAGCCGGAGAGTTCGCCCGATTCGTTGCAAAAGGTAGCTGCGCTGTGCTGTTTTCGGCGTCCTGGTGCAAGCCCTGTCAAGAAATGAAGCCGGTTTTTAATGAACTGGCAGAAAAGCTGCAGTCGTGCGCCGCATTCGGGAAGATTGATGTGGCTGTTTCGCCCACGATCTCCCAGATGTATGGTATCCGGTCGGTTCCATCCTTGGCGATTTTCCACGAAGGGCGATTACGTTTGGTTTTGGCCGGCTCTCGATCGGCTGCCGCGTTGAAGAAAGCAATCTTAGCTGACTTAAAGGATGTTCTGTAGGTCGGTCTAAAAATGCAATGCGCTCTCAAATTGACTGTCCGAATGAGTGTAGGAAGCGCGTCAGGATGTTGCTGGGCTAAGTGTCCGACTGGCGTATAGGCAAGCTAAGCTCCGCTTTACGACCGGCCAGGCCATGTTTAGCCCAGCGTAGCCTTTGCTTGAACACAGTTACGCTTCAGCCGGAGTATCAGCGATAACGAAGTTCGGATAATGTAAAGACTTTGATTTCATCGGCAGGCCATCAGCACAACGACGTGGTTGGCTAATGGCATGCAGAACAGCTTATAGGGCTTTAGCGACTTCTCAGATTTAATTGGCGACGGGGGTAGCTAAGCCTCTACTATTATTGATCCTTCCGCACTGCTGGGTATCAAGATTTATCGAATGCATCCAAAACGTGAGTGCTGTAAACCAATGCAGCGCCAGCGTTCATATTAATCGCAACGCCCAAAGCTTCTGAGACCTCTTCAGTCGTTACGCCGAGCTTTTTGGCCTCAGCTGCGTGGAAAGCGATGCAGCCGTCGCAACGGGTGGTGACGGCAACTGCGAGTGAGATCAGTTCACGAGTCTTAGCGTCGAGGTGGTTTGTTCTTTCGCCGGCGCTCCCTAAAGAAGCCATACCTTTCATGGTCTCTGGGGATAGGCCATTCAGTTGCACTAGGCGGGCGCTGACGTCTTTTCGAGTTTGCTTCCAATCTTGCATGGGATATTCCACTTTGGGCGCGGTGCCCTGTAGGTGTAGGGGAGGTGTGAAACTGATCGAAACATACCATCCAGTTGGTAGGTATGCAAGTGTATCCTACAAATGGCTTGATCGTGCGGTCGACGTAGAAGGGGTGAGCTGGTGTGGTGAGAGGGCATTGGCGTTAATGCCTTACTTGTAGTGATGAGCTCTCCCGGCTCAGAATCAGGAGATACTTGAGCGGAGTTCGCGTGATCAGGGAATGCTGCTGGTATCAGAATTTTGAGCGCATAAGGAGCCTTAGGGATGTAATGCTGTTGTCAAGCTAATTTTCCCGCGCACTTACATAAGGCTATTACTGGGAAGCAATAAAAAGCTCCACAGCCAAAACGAGAATCTATCGTCATAGCTGTGGAGCAAAAAACTGCCTGGACATTTAACGTATACGGGATATCAGCCAGAATAACTCACGTGTTCATGGTGGATATCATCTATCAGATGCTGGGCAACAACTTATTCAATACCAAGTCGTTCAGGCAGCCGGAAGCCAATAACTCACTGGCCGCATTGATATCCGGCGCGAAGAAGCGATCCTTCTCGTAATAGGCCACTTTGCTTCGCAGACTGTTCCGGGCCAGTTCCAGCTTGGGCGACGTCTTCAAGCCGTCACGCAAGTCCAGGCCCTGACAGGCCGCTAGCCACTCCACAGCCAGGATTCCACGGGTGTTTTCAGCCATTTCCCACAATCGCTTGCCAGCCGCAGGTGCCATCGATACGTGATCTTCCTGGTTCGCGGACGTGGGCAGGCTGTCTACGGAATGGGGGTGAGCCAGCGCCTTGTTTTCACTGGCCAGCGCTGCTGCTGTTACTTGAGAAATCATGAAACCCGAGTTCACGCCGCCATTGGCTACCAAGAACGGCGGCAGTTGTGACATGTGTTTATCCATCATCAACGAAATGCGGCGCTCGCTCAGGGAGCCGATTTCAGCAATGGCCAATGCCATATTGTCTGCGGCCATGGCCACTGGCTCGGCATGGAAGTTGCCGCCAGAGATCACGTCACCTTCAACGGCAAACACCAGCGGGTTATCGGATACGGCATTGGCTTCGACGACTAATACTTCCGCGGCCTGACGGAGCTGGGTCAGGCATGCGCCCATGACTTGAGGTTGGCAGCGTAGAGAGTAGGGGTCTTGGACCTTGCCGCAGTCCTTGTGCGAATCGGCGACCTCACTGCTTTGGCCCAGCAGGTCGCGATAGGCAGTAGCAGTATCAATCTGAGCCCTCTGGCCGCGTGCGGCATGGATGCGTGCGTCAAACGGCGAGCGGGAGCCCAAGACAGCTTCGACCGTCAAAGCACCAATGGCCAAGGCGCCCGCAAACAGGTCTTCGCCCTCGAACAAACCGCGCAGAGCATAAGCAGTGGAGACCTGGGTACCGTTGAGCAACGCCAAGCCCTCTTTGGCAGCCAGCGTCAACGGCGCCAAACCGGCCACCTTCAGGGCTTCGGTGGCTTCCAGCCATTCGCCCTTATAACGGGCTTTGCCTTCTCCCAGCAGCACGAGGGACATGTGCGCCAAAGGTGCCAAGTCACCAGATGCGCCGACCGAACCTTTTAACGGAATATGCGGATACACCTCGGCGTTGATCAATGCTATCAGAGCATCGATCACCACGCGGCGTATGCCGGAGAAACCACGGCTGAGGCTATTGACCTTGAGCACCATGATCAACCGCACCAGCGCATCGCTGATCGGCTCACCCACACCAGCGGCGTGGGACAGTACTAGCGAACGTTGCAGATTTTCCAGATCTTCACTGGCGATACGGGTCGAGGCCAGCAGGCCGAAACCGGTATTGATACCGTAGGCGGTGCGATTCTCGGCGAGGATCTGCTCCACGCAAGCGACACTGGCTTCAATTTGCGCAGAGGCACTGTGGTCGAGGGTGATTTTTACTGGGTGCTGGTAAACGGCACGCAGTTGGGCAAGGCTCAATTGGCCTGGGATAACGTTAAGTGTTTTCATGCTTTGGCTCCTTTAACAAGAGTGATCATTGGCAGGTTCAAGCCTTGCTCATTCGCGCAATCAATGGCGATCTGGTAACCGGCATCGGCATGGCGCATCACGCCGGTCGCCGGGTCGTTGTGCAATACACGGGCAATCCGTTCGGCCGCTTCGTCAGTACCGTCGCAGACGATCACCATGCCCGAGTGCTGGGAAAAGCCCATGCCGACGCCGCCACCGTGGTGCAGCGACACCCAGGTCGCGCCACTGGCGGTGTTGAGCAGGGCATTGAGCAGCGGCCAGTCGGAAACGGCGTCGGAGCCGTCCTGCATGGATTCTGTTTCACGGTTCGGGCTGGCCACGGAACCGGAGTCGAGGTGGTCACGGCCGATGACGATCGGCGCCGACAGCTCACCGCTGCGCACCATCTCGTTGAACGCCAGGCCCAACTTGGCGCGCTGGCCCAGGCCAACCCAGCAGATCCGTGCCGGCAAGCCCTGGAAACTGATGCGCTCGCGGGCCATGTCCAGCCAGTTGTGCAGGTGGGCGTCGTCGGGGATCAGTTCCTTGACCTTGGTGTCGGTCTTGTAGATGTCCTGCGGGTCACCCGACAGCGCCGCCCAGCGGAACGGACCGATGCCACGGCAGAACAGCGGACGGATGTAGGCCGGGACGAAACCCGGGAAGTCGAAGGCATTTTCGACGCCCTCTTCCTGGGCCATCTGGCGGATGTTGTTGCCGTAGTCGAAGGTCGGCACACCCATTTTCTGGAAGGCCAACATGGCTTTGACGTGGACGGCCATCGATTGCTTGGCGGCCTTCACCACGGCGGCGGGCTCGGTCTTGGCGCGGGCACGGTATTCGTCCCAGGTCCAGCCGGCCGGCAGGTAGCCGTTGAGGGGATCGTGGGCGCTGGTCTGGTCGGTGACCATGTCCGGACGCACACCACGACGGACCATCTCCGGCAGGATTTCCGCCGCGTTCCCACACAGTGCAATGGAAATCGCCTTGCCTTCGGCGGTGTATTTCTCGATGCGCGCCAGGGCGTCGTCGAGGTCTTTGGCCTGCTCGTCGACGTAGCGGGTTTTCAGGCGGAAATCGATGCTCACCTGCTGGCACTCGATGTTCAGCGAGCATGCACCGGCCAACGTCGCGGCCAACGGTTGCGCACCGCCCATGCCGCCCAGGCCGGCGGTCAGCACCCAACGGCCCTTGAGGTTGGAATCGTAATGCTGGCGACCGGCCTCGACGAAGGTTTCATAGGTGCCTTGCACGATCCCCTGGCTGCCGATGTAGATCCAGCTGCCGGCGGTCATCTGGCCGTACATGGCCAGGCCCTTGGCGTCGAGTTCGTTAAAGTGTTCCCAACTGGCCCAGTGCGGCACCAGGTTGGAGTTGGCGATCAGGACGCGCGGGGCGTTGCTGTGGGTCTTGAACACGCCCACCGGCTTGCCGGATTGCACCAGCAGGGTTTCGTCGTCGTTCAGGTTGGTGAGGCTTTCGACGATCTTGTCGTAGCACTCCCAGTTGCGCGCCGCGCGGCCGATGCCACCGTAGACCACCAACTCCTTGGGGTTCTCGGCCACTTCCGGGTCGAGGTTGTTCATCAGCATGCGCAGCGGCGCTTCGGTCAGCCAGCTCTTGGCGGTCAGCGTGTTACCGCGAGGGGCGCGGATTTCGACATTGCGGAAATGGAGTGGTTTGCTCACCGGTAATCCTCTCGAGATGACTTGCAGCTTATTGTTGGTTTTCGCTACATCGGGCGAGTAAATATAATCATGTATATACAAGCTTAATCAAGCAGATTTTTGACCGCTAATGTTGTCGGCATGAATATCTTCACGTGATTAGTTTTTTCGTTCGAATGGCATTGATGCAGGTTTTGCCATCAAGCTTTGCGCACTGGGCGCGCTGTGACAGTTTCAGCCAGGGATCATGAGCTGAGCCATAGGAAAGACGCTGGATTGCTCTCGTACAGGGCTTTTCTAGTCAACAGAACGGCGAACCATTTCGGCCTCAACCGCGCCTGAGAACATTTTTCAGGCGCGGTAAGCGACCAGCCGGCTTAAGGCACTTCGGTTATTTCAGATTGCCGCTGAGAAATTGCTGCAAACGCTCGCTCTTGGGGTTCCCCAGCACTTCCTCAGGCGGCCCTTGCTCTTCTACGAGCCCTTGGTGCAAGAACAACACCTGGTTCGATACCTTACGAGCGAAGCTCATTTCGTGCGTCACCATGATCATGGTTCGGCCTTCTTCGGCGAGGCCCTGAATGACCTTCAGCACTTCTCCTACTAGTTCAGGGTCCAGGGCAGACGTCGGTTCGTCGAACAGCATGATTTCCGGTTCCATGGCCAGCGCCCGGGCTATCGCGACGCGCTGCTGCTGGCCGCCCGAGAGAAAGGCCGGGTATTGATCGGCAACTCGCGATGGTAAACCAACCTTGTCCAGGTAACGCCGAGCCAGCTCCTCTGCATCCTTCTTCCTGACCCCCAACACTCGGCGAGGGGCCATTGTGATGTTGTCGAGCACGGTCATGTGGCTCCACAGATTGAAATGCTGGAATACCATCGCCAGTCGCGTGCGCAGCCGCTGCAGTTCGTCTGCGTTTGCAACGCGCATGCCGTGGTGGTCATGGATCATGCGTATCGGCTGATTGTCGAGGCTCATGGCGCCGTTGCTAGGGATTTCCAGAAAGTTGATACAGCGCAAAAAGGTGCTTTTGCCCGACCCGCTGGCACCGATCAGGCTAATGACGTCGCCGGCCTTTGCGTTCAGCGAAACACCCTTGAGGACTTCGTGGTCGCCATAGCTTTTATGCAGGTTTTCTACGGTCAGTTTGTACATATTCAAGCACCCTGAATTAATGAGCTGGGCCGAGGAACGACAGCCAACGGCGCTCAGCCAGACGGAACAGACCGACCAGAGAGAAAGTGATAGCGAGGTAAATCGCTGCGGCGATGCCGAACGATTGGAAGGTCAGAAATGTTGCGGAATTGGCATCTCTGGCAACCTTGAGGATGTCCGGTACCGTGGCGGTGAAAGCGACCGTGGTGGAATGCAGCATCAGTATCACTTCGTTGCTGTAGTTCGGCAGTGAGCGGCGCAATGCAGACGGCATGATGATGTAGGTGTAAAGCTTCCATCCTCGAAGCCCAAAGGCCTTCGCTGCTTCGACTTCACCATGATTCATGTTGCGAATCGCCCCGGAGAAGATCTCTGTGGTGTAGGCGCAAGTGTTCAAGGCAAAGGCCAGGATGGTGCAGTTCAATGCATCGCGAAAGAATGCATCAAGCAGCGGTTGGGAGCGCACCGCAGCGAGGCTGTAGATGCCGGTGTAGCAGATCAGTAGCTGTATATACAGAGGCGTGCCACGGAACAAATAGGTATAGAACTGCACGGGCCAGCGCACGAAAAGGTTGCTTGATACCCTGGCAATCGACAGCGGGACCGCCATCAAGAAGCCGAAGAAGAGCGAGGCACTGAGCAGCCATAGTGTCATCGCCAAGCCCGTGATGTGATAACCATCGTGGTACAGGAAGGGTTTCCAATATTCTTGCAATAGCTCGATCATCGCACGGCCTCCCGAGTTCCTGCGGCGTAAAAACTTTCCAGCCTGCGCAAGACATAGTTTGATGCGGTGGTGATAACCAAATAGATCAACGCTGCAAGGACCAAGAAGAAGAACAGTTGATAGGAACTCTTTCCTGCATCCTGGGCAACCTTGACCAAGTCAGCCAGACCAATGATCGAGACCAGTGCGGTCGCTTTCAGGATCACCATCCAGTTGTTGCCAATGCCCGGTAATGCAAAGCGCATCATTTGCGGGAAAAGCACCAGGCGGAATCGTTGGGCGCGGGTCAGGCCATAGGCCGTGGCTGCTTCTAATTGCCCCTTTGGAACGGCGAGAATCGCTCCGCGGAAGGTTTCGGTGAAATACGCACCGTAGATGAAGCCCAGGGTGATGACCCCTGCGCTGAACGGATTGATTTCGATATATTCCCAGCCAAAGGCATCGGTCAGATTCGTCAGCCACGTCTGAAGGCTATAAAAGATCAGCAGCATCAAGACCAGGTCGGGCACGCCGCGGATAAGCGTGGTGTAGGCTTGCGCAGGGATGCGTAGCAAGGCTGACTTCGAGAGTTTCGCGCTGGCACCGATCAATCCCAGGCCCACGCTCAGCAACAAGCACAGTGCGGATAATTTGACAGTCATCCAGGAGCCTTGCAGCAACAGCGGGCCGAAACCCTTTAGGCTGAAGCCTAGAGTCTGCAATAGGTTTTCTAGCATTGGACAGCCCTTCGTCAATCAAGAAAAACGCCCATCCGAAAATGGGCGCAGCGTGTTATTTACCGCTGTAGATATTCTGATCACCAAAGTGTTTTTTCTGGATGGCTACATAGCTGCCATCCTCATGCAGTGCCTTGATGCCTTTGTTTATCAGGGCCTTGAGATCGGCGTTGCCTTGGGCGAGACCTACCGCGGTTTTCGCGGGCAACAGTTCATGCTCGACTGCTTTACTTACCTCAAAATTCGCCCCTTGCGGCGACTTCAAGAAGCCCATTTCGGCTTGCAACATATTCTGGATCGAGGCATCGAGACGGCCGGTCACCAAGTCCGAATAGACCTGATCCTGGTTGGCATAGGCTTGGGTTTTGACCCCGGCCTTGTTCAGTACGGCTTTTGCATAAGCTTCCTCGGTGGTGCCTTGCTCATAACCAACCGTCTTGCCGACGAGCGTCCTGATATCTTCGGTCAGGCCGGAGCCTTTCTTGAAAACGAAGGAGGTAGGAACGGAGAACAGTTCATCGGAGAAATCGATGACTTTTTCTCGCGAGGATGTCACGGTCATGGCGGAGATCACGCCGTCGAATTTGTTGGCTTTCAGGCCGGGAATCATGCCGTCAAAATCACTCTCGACCCATTTGCACTTCACTTTCAATTCCGCACAAATCGCATTGCCTAAGTCGATATCGAAGCCCACCAGGCTACCGTCGGCAGCTTTGGACTCGAAAGGGGCGTAAGAGGGGTCAACGCCGAACCGCAACTCCTTGTACTCCTTGGCCGAGGCAAAGCTGCCAGCCACACACAACGCCAGTACAGAGAGGGTCAAAATAGATTTTTTCATTGTTTTTATTCCTAAGGACCAAAGAGCGCTTGAGCGCACGGATGCGGTACGGAGCTCGTGTGTGTCGCTATGGGAGTGGTACACAGAGCCCATTTTTTGGTTTAAGCGTGTCGAGGTGACGGATCGACTTTACCGCGTAAATACATACTTGTACATACAGGCATAGCCAATCAAGCAACCATTTATCTGCTCGGATGTGCATGGGTGGAAGAAGGGCTGGAAACGCTGAGGGGAGGGGGTGATCAGTTTCGTTTTTTCCGGTCACTACGGGCGTAGGGCCTGGGTCTATTGTGATGTATGAATCAGAAAGCGACCGACGCCCTTTGGAAGCGGCGCTGGTCAAGCTTTACGGCAGATGTGTCGAAGAGTCAGACGTCTCTGTGCGCTGCGTTCATGGGTAGGCGGCTACCCAAGCGATAGCGGGAGGAGGGGTGGACGAGCCGCACAAAGGTGACAATTTTGTTTTGGCTCCAAGTCCGGCGTATGAGGGCCAGGCAAGGTTCGGTTGCATCAATTTGCAGATGCTTACTCTCCTCGGCGCTGGGGTGGCAGGCCTCTACGATATGTTCCATTTCGTCGGGCTTGATCACTTGCAGAAGGTATTTGGCCGGTTGCAGGTGTTCGCCGAATTTTTGTTTCAGGAACTCTGGCACCAGCTCGGGATTGACGTAACGATCCTCAAGCTGCACTGGCACGTCTTCTTCGCTGTGCGCACAAACCAGATGAAAAACCGAAGAGCCCGTGGGTAGGCCCAGGGCGGAAGCGACTGACATCGATGCGGATTCGCGTCCCAGGTGCAGGACGCGACAGCCGTAACTATGACCCCGAGCGAGAATCTCGTCAGCGATGTTGGTGATGCGCAACAGGTTCGATTGCGGCTTGCTTTCGGCTACGAATGTTCCAACACCTGAAATCCGCACCAATAGACCTTCTTCGGTCAGCTCGCGCAGGGCTCGATTGACGGTCATGCGCGAGATGCCCAGCTCTTGCACCAACTGGTTCTCTGAGTAGATCAGGTCGCCAGGTTTCCAAACGCCCGCTCGAAGTTGGTCCAGCACAAAATCCTTCGCGCGTCGGTAGAGCGCTTGTGGTGCATTTTTGATCATCAGTCGGTCCGTGTCTCTTGTGCGGCAAGGACTCTTGCCAAGGAATGAAGGAAAAGATCGTTATCCTCACAGCTTCCTATGGATACCCGCAAGTACTGAGTATATCCCGCTTCGCGCCAAGGCTTGATGATGACCCCTTTGCGCAGTAATGCCTGGTTGATGATTTCGGCAGGATAAGGGGTGCTGAAAAAGAGGAAGTTGGCCATGGAGGGGGCGGTTGTGATGCCTTGCTCTCGCAGTGCGATCTCCAGTCGTCGGCGTTCGCTGGCGACGTGGGAGAGGCCGGCATTCAAATGATTCTCATCGGCCAGAGCCGCAACTGCAGCGGCTTGGGCCACTCGGTTGACGTTGAAGGGGGTGCGCAGGCGATTGATTAAATCGGCCAGTAGCGGGTCGCTGACAATGCCATAGCCGATGCGTAAACCTGCCAATGAATAGGCCTTGGAGAAGGTTCGAAGCAAAATGAACGGCTTGCCGCTGGCCTGGATCAAGCCGAGGCAGTCTGGGTACTCAGGCTCCCATTGGGCGTATTCGTAATAGGCTTCGTCAAACACCAGCAAGCACTTGGGAGGTAATGCATCGAGCAATTGCTTCAATTCGATTGCGCTCAAGGTGCAGCCAACCGGATTGGAGGGGCAGGAAAACATCAGCACATGGGTATGCGGTGTAAGGGCGGAAATCATCGCCGCCACGTCAAAAGTGCCTTGGTCGGTCATGGGGACACCGATTACCCGAGCGCCGGCTGCCACTGGAAAAATGAAATGCAAGCCGAAGGAGGGCACCACGGTAACCACTTCATCATCATGGTCCAGAAACACTCGACTGATGACACTCAGCAAATCCTCAGAACCGTTGCCGAACACGAAGCGATCTTCCGGAACATCAAGTTTTTCCGAGAGTGCGGAGCGTAGTGCCTGGCAGCCTGAGTCGGGGTACAGCGCAATCTCATGACAGGCTTGGGTGGTCGCGGCGTTGACAGCGGGGGCGGTGCCCATTGGGTTTTCATTGCTGCCCAATTTAGCGACGCGTGTCAGACCGAAGCGTTTGCGCACTGCATCAGAGGCGAGGCCGGCGTTGTAACTGGCCAATTCGCGTACTTCAGCGCGAGCAAGCAGGGTCAGGTCGTTGGCGTTCATACAAGGCTAACCTCTCGGGAATTTTGCTGGAAGGTATTGCGATCTGGATGGTTCCGCAGGGGACGCTGCGGGCTCGGCTGTTCAGCGCTTTGACGGATTTCGTGCGGGAGGCTGTAGTGGAAGAGTGTCGCCAATTCGGCGATCCGGCCTGCGGGGCTCATCCCTTCGGTAGTCGCGGCAGTCATCGGGTGCAGTTTTTTCATTGATTACCTCTTAGGTGCAGGACCACAAGGAAGTGTTGCTGTATGATCCTGTATATATAGGTAACGCAATGTTCAGGCCAAGCCTTATCTTTTCTGTTGATCGCTGCTCGTAAACACCTTCCAGGCCAGGGGGTGCTCACATGAATATTTGTTCAGGTGTAACTGAAGGTTGCATCGGAGTGTTTCCGGGGTCTCATTGATGAGTCGAAAGGAAGCGCATGGTAAGGCTTTCTGCGGACAGTATTTTGGACAGAAGCAGTGCTCGATCCACTTCGGATCAGGGGTCTGAACGGATCCTTGTCTAACAGGCACGGTAAGTGCTTAATCCTGTATATACAGAGCCGTCGATCAGGCTTGTAGATCGATTTCCGATCTGCTGTGACACGCTCGGTCGAGTCGATGGCTAAAAGTGGCGTCTGCTATAGGCGCTTTCATAATCCGCTTAGAGAGAGTCCCCCATGACGGTTAGCAATTTGCCCTTTTCAAAAGTCCGCCACAGCCAAGGCCTAGTGTTTTTATCCGGTGAACTGCCGTTCAATGAGGATGGCAGCTTCCCGGAGGGTATCGAGGCACAAACGCGCCTGACCTTGATGCGCATTGCTCAAACACTGGAAGCTGAGTCACTGTCGTTGGATGACGTGGTGAGCGTCACGGTGTACTTGACCGAGCGGAGTAACTTCGCCGAGTTCAACCGGATTTATGCTTCGTTTTTCACGGCCAATTTGCCTGTTCGCGCTACCGTCTGTGCCGGCCTCGTGGTGGATGCGTTGGTTGAAATCAGTGTCATCGCGCAGCAGCGTGCTTGAGTTGGAGGCAGCGTGAACGACAAACAAGTAGTAGTACTGGGCGCCGGCATCGTCGGTATAAGCACGGCCCTGCATCTGCAACGCCGGGGCTGTGCGGTGACCTTGGTAGACAAGGGGCCGCCCGGGCGCGAGACGTCATACGGTAATGCCGGGATCATCCAGCGCGAGGCCGTTGAACCGTACGGGTTCCCAAGGGACCTGGCGAGCCTGATGAGAGTGGTGACCAAGCGCGATATCGGCGTCAACTATCATCTGCGTGCGATGCCGGAGTACATGCCTACGCTGACCAGGTATTGGGCCAACTCAGCGCCAAGGCATTACCGAGCTATTGCGGACGCCTTTCGGACCTTGGTCGAGCATTCAATCAGCGAGCACTCCGAGTTGATCGAGCAAAGCGAGGCCCAACACCTGATCGTGCACAAAGGTTGGATTCAAGCTTTTCGAACCCCGGAAAAATATGAAAAGGCGATGGAGAGCGCCCAGCGTGTGAGTGCGCACGGTGTATTGTCGCAAGCGTTGGACGGCGCCGGGCTCAGGCTCGCAGAACCCGCTTTGGGTGAAGCTCTAGTTGGGGGGATTCACTGGCTTCAACCTTGGACCTGTGTTGATCCGGGAGAGCTGGTGCAACGCTATGCCGAGCTCTTCTTGCGTGAGGGCGGACAGTTTGAACGCGGCGATGCCCGTTCATTGCGCCAAGCGGGAGCTGGCTGGCGAGTCTCCACCGAGTCCGGGCCGGTCGAAGCATCACAGGTCGTCGTGGCGCTTGGTCCTTGGGCCCAAGAGTTGCTGAGGCCCATGGGTTACCGCATCCCGTTGTTTATCAAGCGTGGTTATCACGCCCATTTCGCCGACGGGGCAAACTTGAGTCGCCCGGTGCTTGATACCGAGCAAGGCTACATGTTGGCGCCGATGAAGCGTGGTGTGCGTCTATCTACGGGGGCCGAATTCGCCCGTCTCGATGCGCCTCTGACCCCAGTGCAGCTAGGGAAGGCCGAAAGCGCGGCCCGACAACTCTTGGCATTGGGATCTCAGGTTGAGCGGACGCCATGGAGCGGTGCGCGACCTTGTACCGTTGATATGAAACCGGTCATTGGTGCCGCGCCGTCGCATAAGGGGCTCTGGTTCAACTTCGGCCATGCTCATCAAGGTTTTACGCTAGGTCCGGTCAGTGGCCGGCTGCTTGCGGAATTAATGATGGGAGAAACACCAGTGGTCGAGCCGGCACCCTTCGCTCCTGGGCGTTTCTGAATTGACGATGCGTCGGCCTTCTCGTCCCTCCTCTTGAGAGGAGGGCAGGCATTATCTGAAAGAAAAATGACGACCGAATTGTCTCGTTTCCACGTCGTGTGAGCAACGTTTACAGCACTCGCCGCGGGCGCTTTTACCCATGGGCGCCCACGTTCCATCTGCCTGCCCAGGAATACTCATGAACATCAAACAGAAACTCACGTGGGCGTTTGCCGCTATCGCCTGCGCGCCAGTCATATTGGTCGCAATGGTTGTCGTACTGAACTTGCGTAGCGCAGCGCAAGCCAGTTTCCTGGATAGCAGTGGCCGCGAAATCAGGCAGATTGACCGCGGGATGCGGCAGTTTTTCGACAGCATCCGCCAAAACGTCGAATACCTTGCCAAAGACCCTCGGATCGCCAACGTTCAGGGATTGAAGAACTATACGGCCGCTGACGCCCCGAAAACGCCTCTGACGAAGGTCGATCGACAGATCCAGGTGGTATTCGACAGTTTCGCAGAAACCCACCCAACCACGGCTTCCATTTCCCTTGGACTCAATGACGGAGGTTTTGCAGGTTGGCCCGATGACCAGACAATGGCCAGCTACGACCCACGGGTGCGACCTTGGTACAAGGCTGCCATGGAAGCCGCACGAGGCTCAACCGTAAGGACGGGCGCGTATTACTGGGCACCCGATGACATGGTGCTGGTCAGTACGGTCCGCACGATCAATGACGCGAGCGGTGCCCCGGTGGGCGTCGTTGGCGTGGACGTATCGCTCAAGCAACTGACTGAATTGGTCAAAGCCATCAAGTTGGGCAAGAGTGGTTACCTGATGTTGGTCGAGGCCAATGGCAATGTCTTGGTCGATCCCGCAAATGCCAAAAACAATTTCAAGCCGTTAGGTGAGCTAGGACCCGGCTATGCCGAATTGGCCAAAAGCGCTGATGGGGTGACTCAAGTCGAGATCGATGGTGTGCCATACATGGTCAACGTCCTGAGTTCCGATGGCCTGGGTTGGCGTTTTATTGGCCTGATCAAGCGTGATGAAGTGATGGCCGACGCCATGAGCCTGACCTGGTTGATTGCAGCCATCGCTGTTGCATTGGCCGTGGTGTTCGCCATCGTTGGTGCTGGTTTTGCCAGCGTGATCGTGCGCCCGATTCGTGGCGTGGCTGATGGGTTGCAAGAGATTGCCGAAGGTGAAGGTGACCTTACACGTCAACTCCAAGTACGGGGCAAGGACGAAACTGCCAACCTGGCCGGTTGGTTCAATCAGTTTCTAAGCATGATCGCTCAGTTGGTGAAGCGTATTGGCAATGCGTCGTCCGATCTGCAAGTCGCTGCCGCTGACACCAACGAAGTCGCCAATAACATGAACCTGGCTGCCGGCCGCCAACGTGAGGCGGTGGAATTGGTAAGCACCGCTTTCAATGAAATGCTCGCCACTGCCAATGAGGTCGCACGTTCCTGCAGTGCCGCGGCGTCGAGTGCTGATGAAGGCTACCGCGACGTGCACGATGGCCAGAAGCAAATCAGCGAAGCCACCGGCAGCGTGCTCAAGCTCAGTGAGGAGCTGCAGGTATCGACCCAGACCATGCATCTGCTCGAGCAAGACAGCAATAACATCAATGCGATTCTCGACACCATTCGCTCGATTGCCGAGCAGACCAACTTGCTGGCGCTCAACGCCGCCATCGAAGCCGCCCGTGCGGGTGATCAAGGGCGTGGCTTTGCAGTGGTCGCGGATGAAGTTCGCGCCTTGGCTCGTCGCACCTCCGACTCTACCGGCGAAATAGACAGCCTACTGGGTAACCTCGCTCGCCGCACCCAGGAAGTCACCCAGCAGATGCAAGGCAGCCTGCAAGCGTCCCAGGCTAGCGTGCAGCGGATCCAGCGGGCCCGCGACAGCTTCGACAAGATCCGCGCTTCAGTGGACTCGATTCGCGACCAGAACACCCAGATCGCCACGGCGGCAGAGGAGCAGCATCAAGTGGCGGAGGAGATCAATCGGCACATCGCACAGATCCACGCCGATGCGCAGATGGTAGAGGAGTTCGCGCATTCAGCCCATGCCGGATCGGGGCGAATGACGGCCATTTCTGGCCAGCTTCAAGGATTGGTCGGGCGCTTCAAGTTTTAGTCCGTACGAACAATGGACGCTCAATTGCCGATTAGAGGGTAAGCCCCATGAGCGTTGAGCCCAGAGAAAAAACAGTGAAAGCCGCCGTCCCTGGCGGTCCCGTCCAGCGGGCCATTCAAACAGGCTGATCAACGCGGGAAGGCCTGCGCTCCGAATCATGATTAGACCTGTCAGGTCGCCAGACCGTGTGCTGCATTCCGTTCGGGGTCGTCAGTACTTCCACTGCACAGCGACTTCCAGACTGCGCGGCTCGCCCACGTAATACTGGGTGTTGCTCTGGTGGATGAAACGGGCATAGACCTCGTCGGTCAGGTTGCGCAGGCGCGCGCTGACCTGTACGTGTTTGTCCAGATCGTGGGTCATGGACAAACCATAGACAGTGTACGAGGGCACCCAGGTCGTATTGGCGGTGTTAGCGTAGACCGACGACACATAGCGCACGTCGGCCCCGAGCTGCCAGTCAGGAGCCACGTCATAGGTCAGCCAGAGATTGGCTACGCGGTCGGGAATGTTCACCGGATTCTTGCCTTTGCGCGAGAACACAACACCGGCGATGGTTTCATTGAACTCGTCGTACTCAGCCCTTACCCAACTGAAGTTACCGGCCGCCAATAGCTTGGGCGTGATCTTGAATGAAGCGGCCAGCTCTATGCCGGTGGAGGTTTGTTGACCCGCTTGTTCGGTGGTGTTGGGCACCGTCGAGGAGGGGACGGAGATGTTCTTGCGCACGATGCGGTAGGCCGCGGCGGTGGCCGAGCCGCGACCGTCAAGAAAATCGAACTTGCTGCCCACCTCGAATTGGCGACCGGTGCTCAAGTCGAAGTCGCTCACCTGGGCAATGGAGGCGCTGGTAAGCGTCCCTCCCGGCGGCTCGGCCGAGGTACTGTATTGGGTATAAAGGCTGACATTCGACGTCAGGTCGTACACCAGGCCCAGGCGTCCCGTGATTGCATCCCAACGCTTGTCGAGTCTGGCCTGCGCCGCATGATCGACCACCTCGAAATCGATATGGTCATAACGCAGCGCAGTGATCAGCGCCAGTTGCTCGGTCAGGCGCGTGCGGTTCTCGACGAACGCCGACGAGGTATCGGTCCACGTGCTGCGACCTTTAGTGCGCGGTGCATCCATCCCCGGAATGTCCAGGAAGTGGCCCGGCTCGAAGCCATCTGGATCGATGGTGTCGAAGGCGCCTTTGGACAACGGGTAATTGGTTTGCTGGTTGGTGTTGTAATCCACGCCCAGCGCCCAATCGCTGGCCAGGCCGAACAGTTGAGCCTGGTGAGTCAACTCGATTCGGTCACCGTTGACCTCCTGGTCGTGCCGCTGGCGGTAACCGCCGGAGCGGGCGATGGCGCTGTTGTCGCTGTTGTAGCGGTAGACCTCAAGGTTGCGGTAATCGCGCTGGCCATCGTAGTGGTAGAAGGTATTGCGCAACTGGGTATTGTCGTCCAGCTGGTAGTCCGTGATCGAGCGTATCCAGCGGGTGCGCTGCTCGTAGCGACCGTCCTCAACGTTGTAGTTGTTGAAGCGGTTGTGCTTGTCGATCTGCAGCTTGCCGGTCAGCGGTTGCAGTACCGGCGTGCCCCAGTAAGGACTGTCTTCCTTCTCTTCCAGGTATTCGATCGCCAGCGTATGGGAGAGTCGGTCGTTGATGTCGCTGAGCAGCGAGAAGGCCAGGTTGCCCGCACCGTTCTCCTGGCGATCTATGTAGCCGTTGCTGCTGGTGCGGCTGTAGTCGAGGCGCGCATAGTGGCGCGGGCCATCGCCGCTGTTGAGCGCTTTATTGAAGCCGACCGCGGTTTCCCAGGTGTCGTAGCGACCGTAGCTCATTCGGCCCTCGAAGGTATCTTCCTCACGGTTGGCAAGCTTGGTGATCACGTTCAGGCTGCCCCCCACGGCACCGCTGCCGTTGAGGAACGAGGAAGGGCCGCCGAGCAACTCCACCCGGTCATAAATCCAGGCGCCGACCGGACGGGCCGCGCCACCGTATTGCAGATTGATGCCGTTGAACAGCTGGCTGATCTGGGCACCGTTGAAGCCACGGTACGACACATAGCCGCCCCAGCCGGGTGGCGCAGAAGCGTTAACCCCAGGCAGAGCGTTCGCCGCGTCTTGAAAGTTGCGTGCGCCGATACGTTCCATCGTCTTGCGATCGGCCGCGCTTACAGAGGCGGGATTTTCCCGGGCACTGAGATTCAGGCGCGAGCCGCTTTCGATGGGGGTATCCAGGTCCAGGCGGGTGGCCGGTTTCGGTTGGTCGGCCGAGGCGTTGATGTAGCTGGTGGGCAAGTTCAGGGTAGTGTCTTGCGCCCACGCGCAGGTGCTGCCCGCGAGCAGCGCTAAAGTAGTCAAGCGAAACATGAAGAGCTTCCTGGCTTAATTCGATGAGCACACACCCGGCCGCGCTTGATGCAGCGGCGGGTGGTGAAGATGTCAGAGCGCGGGAAGCAGGGCGGGGGAGGCGCGAGGATTGATCAAGGGCCATTGCTGCCTGGGTAGGCAACGGGTCGGTTGTGCGGGCAAGGGTTTGGCTGGCTCACCGGCAAGCAGGGCGAGTAGCCCGAAAAACGCCGCCAGCAGGATCGCACCGAACAGGCTCGCAATGACGCAATCACCGACGACGGGCAGCGAAGGGGCGGGCACATCCTGCAGGCCCTTGAATGCTGCCCCGCCGTCAGTAGAGCAAAACAGTCCGCCGTCCAAACCGCTCAATCGCAAGCCGGCCATTTCTCCATGGCCCATCGCGCACAGCAACGAACCGAACAAGATGCTGAAGTACAGCACCCAGGCAATCATCGATTTTTCGCGGCTGGCCAGCTTCATCAGCAAAGCTCGTTGAGAAGGAACGGTTTATCGGCGAGCGGATTTTACATTTTTTGATCCGTCAGTGAGCTTTTAAACAGTTCGACATACAGGCAACCGCCTTGCTGTCCGGTCTGTCGTCGGTATAAAAACCGTCTCGATTCGGCATCTTTACATCCGCCAAGGTCGATGCATCCACGGTCGCGTTGGCGTCTAGCAGCTTGTTCATGTGCAGGATGTAGCCGGTCACCGCATAGACTTGTTCGTTGGACAATGACTGTGGCGCCTGGAAGGGCATGGCTCTGCGGATGTAGTCGAAAAGCGTCGTTGCATAGGGCCAATAGCTGCCGACTGTCTTGAGCGGTTTGTCAGTCGTCAGCGTTCCTGCGCCCCCCGCCAACGCGGGGCCGATGCCGCCTTCGAGCTTCACGCCATGACAGCTGACGCAGCTGCTCATGTAGACCTTTTCCCCATCAGCCACCGTTGCGCGCCCTGGAGGCAACGCCTTGCCGTCGGGTGCCACGTCGATGTTCCAACTGGCGATCTGCGCTTCGGTAGCCTTGGTGCCCAAACCGTACTGGGATTGTGCCGAGGCATGGGTCAGCGCACAGGCGCACAGCAAACCGATGAGAAACGATCCACCTTTAAGCCCGTCCATTGGTCACCTCCCCATTGCTGGAAACACGCCACGGTTGCACCGAATTGTTGTGGTAGAAAGAGACCTTGCCACGTTCATCAATCAACTGTTCCAGCATCGGCTGAACATAGCCGGTCTCGTCGATGGCGCGGCTCATGATCATCAATTCCTGGCCGTTCCATTCGAAAGGCGCCCTGAAGGCAGTCAGCGCCTTGGTCAGAATGGGTTCTTGTAATTTGGCTTGCGTCCAGTTATTGCCGCCGTCGACGGAGACATCGACACGGGTGATTTTTCCGTGGCCGCTCCAGGCAATGCCACGCATCTCATGCAGGCCTTTGCGCGTCAGTTTCTGGGTGCCGGAAGGGTAGGTCACCAGCGATTTGCACTCCATGACGAAGGAAAACTTCCGAGCCTTGCCGTCCGCCATCAAGTCGGTGTATTTGGCGGTTTCTTCCCGGCTGTAGGCGGGCGAATCGGTGACATGAAGTCGGCGTAGCCATTTGATGTGGGTATTGCCCTCGTAGCCGGGGACAAACAGGCGCAGCGGATAGCCCTGTTCCGGCCTGAGACGCTCGCCGTTCTGGCTGTAGACGACCATCACATCGTCCAGGCATTTCTCGATGGGAATGCTGCGCGTCATTGCGGCGCCGTCCGCCCCTTCGGCAATGATCCACTTGGCTTGGAGCTTGAGCCCGGCTTCATCCAGCAGGGTCTTCAGGGTAACGCCAGTCCACTCAGCACAACTCACCAGGCCGCTCACTTCGGCTGCGGTTTTACCCCAGGGAGGAAGAAACGATGGGTTGCCCGAACACTCCATGAAGTGCACGCGTGACACGGCGGGGAACTGGCGTATCTCGTCCACGGTAAAGATCAAGGCGTTTTCGGTGAGGCCATGGATCACCAGCCGGTGTTGCGCCGGATCGATTTGCGGGACACCTGCGTGGTGGCGCTCATAGAACAGGCCGTTCGGTGTAATGATGCCGTCCAGCTCTTGAAGTGGGGAGGTGCTGTAGGCGGACATCGTGTCCTTCAGGCCGGGATATAGATTCCTGACGGCTTTGGTTTCGAACGTTGAAGGTTTGCCATAAGGGCTTGCAGTGGGAGCGCCAAGGCTACGGGTCCATTGCGGGACTTCAAGGGGCAGGTTCGGATCAAGAGGGGCGACGTTGGTCGTCTCTGCGCTGACCAAGTCGCTATCGCCCAGAGCAAAGGCAGCAGTACCGATAACGGCCCCGCTTTTAATCAAGAAATCCCTGCGAGCCAAAGATGTTTGAGGCATGTCTTGCTTGGCGGGGACCATGGATTTTTTTGTCATTGTTGTTCCCTCTGATTCCTTTGTCGGGCTGGACCCAATGGCGAGTCTATAGACCGATCGGTCGGTCTGTAGGTAAGCCTAGAACGAAAAACGCGCGTGGTCCAGTCGCAAGGACGACCATCGGTGATGGCACGTGAATGAGGGGAGCGAGGAAAGCGGCGCACTTGAAGCGCCGCTGATGACAGTCAAGCCGGGCGCGGCTCAACCTTCAGTCCGGGCAGGAGGGTGTCGCAAAAGAAAGTCGCGATGGATTCCGGAGAGCGCGGGCCACCGGGCTTGATCCACAAGTAGCTGTAGTGGTGGATACCAAGAATAGCCTTCACGGCTAACGAGTCAGATGTGCGGAAGGTCCCCTCGCTCACGCCAGCCTTGAGGATATTCGACCAGAGCTTTTCATACTGCCGGTGCAGGTCGAGCAATTCAGTCTGGCGCTCGCCAATGACCGAATACACTTCTCGAAAACACACCGTCATTTCGGCCAGGTGGGTGACAATCGTGCGCATCACGATGGCCGAGAATTGGCGAAATTTATCTTCTGCAGGCTGGTCGCTCTCGCACAGGGGCGTACCTTCTGCGATGAGCACCCGCAAATACCGGCTGGTGATTTCAAACAGCAATTCTTCCTTGCTGCCGATGTGGTAATACAGCGCGCCTCGAGCCAGGCCAGTGGCTTTTTCCAACTCAGCCATGCCGGTTGCGTGAAACCCGCGCGTCGAGAACAGCTGCGCAGCGATCTTCAGTATCCGCTCCTTAGTGCTTGTTTCAGCAGGTTCGGCGGCGACGACGGCGTTCTTTTTTCCCATGGGTCAATTCCAACCGGTTGAGCGCCAATCATACCCATGCGTGCGCGGTGAAGGATACAGACGGGCGAAGCTCATCCCATGGTTGCAGGAAGATAGTTGTATTGACCGATCGGTACAGAGACGTTTAACGTGTTTTTAAGGGCGCGGTGGCGTCAAGAGTTCTGAGAGCCTGCCTAGGCATTGGGATCGACCATGACAATAAGCAACCCCGTAACGAAGGCGTCCAGCTCGTCAGCCTCGGCAAGATTGATCGCGATGATCTGTTTCGCCATGCTCGCCTTTGCCGCGAACTCCTTGCTGTGCCGCCTGGCGCTTAAGCACACCGACATTGATGCTGCGAGTTTCAGCGTTGTCCGGCTGGCCAGCGGGGCCTTGGTGTTATGGCTGTTGTGTGCCTTGAGGCGGACCTCAACCATAGGCAAAGGCAGTTGGCAGGGGGCCGCTGCCTTGTTCGTTTACGTCTTCGCTTTTTCCTTCGCGTACCGTCATTTGGAGACCGGGACGGGGGCATTGCTGCTGTTTGGCGCGGTTCAGCTGAGCATGGTTCTGTACGGCATGTTCAAAGGCGAGCGGATGCACACGTTGGCAGTCGTTGGGTTTGTGCTGGCGATTGTTGGCTTGGTTAGCCTGCTGGTTCCAGGTGCCGCAGCACCTGACCCCGTTAGCGCACTCACGATGCTGTTATCGGGGGTGGCATGGGGGATCTACTCACTGCTTGGCAAAACTGTCGCCGATCCCTTGGCAACCACAACCGGCAATTTCCTGCGCTCGATTCCCCTGATCTTGATGGCAAGCGTGCCGTTTCTCTCAGCGTTGCGTTGGGATCCGCAGGGGATACTTTATGGGGTTCTTTCCGGCGCGCTAGCGTCAGGCGTCGGCTACGCGGTCTGGTACGTCGCGGTGCGTCATCTGGCAGCGTTTCAAGCCGCGACGGTGCAGTTGAGCGTGCCCATCCTGGCTTCGCTGGCGGGCATCGTTTTTCTGGGGGAAAGCCTGAGCGTAAGGATGGTGTTGGCATCCATTGCTGTACTGGGCGGCGTTGCGTTGGTGCTGGGTGGCAAGCATGGCAGAGCTACAGGCAGCTAGAGGCTCCGCTCGCTCAATCATGTGCGCCTGCGCGTGCCTGAATTTGTTCGCTCAACCACTCAAGGACTAGACTGGTGCCGCCCAGTCATAAGGCCCGTCAACCCATGCTTCTCGTCCCGTCAGATACCGCCGAACAGACAAAACTCACCCTTGAGGTGGTGCTGCGCTATCACATGGCCTGGAAGCACCGCGACCTGGAGGCGATACTCGCGCTCTATCACCCGCAAGTGCAATACAACGATTTTTTCCAGAACCGCAGCATGGGCCTGACCGAGCTGCGCGCCTACATCACCGGCACGTTGCCGCGCCATCCCGATGAATATCTTGAGCACAATGACCGCATCCGCGCTGACGGCTGCACGGCATTCATCCAGTACCAGACCGCTCTGAAGGGCAGTGGCGAGCGGGTGGTTTTTCGCACCAGCGAAGCAATCACCGTATGTGAGGGTCAGATCCTGCGTGTCAACGAATACGCGTCACTCGTGCGCGACGGCGAGCCCCACGCCGGGCGTCGCGCCCCCGCCATCAGTAAGCTAGGGCTCTCGGCGCGCCAGTTGAGTTTCATGGCGCGAGACTTGGCCGATTACTTTACCCGCCAACAGCCATTCCTGGATCCTGACCTGGATCTTGCTCGGATCGCCAGCGCCACCGGGTACAGCCGTAATCAGTTGTCTTACCTATTGAATCAAGTGCTCGGGCAAAGCTTCTATCGCTACGTGACTCAGGCTCGCTTGGCCTACCTCCTTGAACGCCTCGCCAGTTACGACGAAAACGCACCCATCGATGCCCTCGCAGTGGCTGCCGGATTCAATTCCACCTCGGCGTTCTACAAGGCTTTCCGCAGCCATACCGGCTGCACACCAAAAGCCTGGTTGAAGGCCAATTGCGCGCGTACCCGCAGATAACACAGGCCCCTTCGCTGCGCATTAAGCTCTGTCGGCAATCAAACGATGGAGCAGGTAATGGCTGGTTGGGGTGGTGTGAGTTTGTGGATGGAGCAAGTCGATGAGGTGCTGACGCCGCGTCCGGCGTTGCATCAGGATCTGCGAGCCGATGTGGTGATCATCGGTGCCGGCTACAGCGGCCTTTGGACGGCCTATTACCTCAAGCAGCAAGCACCGCACCTGGACATCGTCATAGTTGAAGCACAGATTGCCGGTTTCGGCGCCTCCGGCCGCAATGGCGGCTGGTTGATGGGGAATCTGCTCGGCGAAGACCGACTCCTGGGGCCCTTGCCCGCCGCCCAACGTCATGCAGGATATCAACTGCTGCACGGAATTCCCGATGAAGTGGCGCGGGTGTGCCATGTCGAAAGCATCGATTGCGAACTGCGTAAAGGTGGCGTGCTGTACTGCGCGGCGCGGTATCCCGAGCAAGAACGGCGCCTGCGCGAACAACTCGCTGCCGCCCGTGCGCAAGGCCTGGGTGAAGACGATTATCGCTGGCTGAACCCTCAGGCTTTGCGCGAACAATTGGATGTGGCCCAGGCGTACGGCGCCCTGTATTCACCTCACTGCGCGACCCTTCAACCTGCCCGGTTGGTACGGGGGCTAGCCGATGTCGTGGAACGCATGGGTGTGCGGATTTTCGAGCAAAGCGCTGTGCTCGACTGGACGGCAGGCCAAGTTCGAACCGAGCACGGTCGGGTGAGCGCCGATTGGGTGGTGCCGGCAGTCGAGGGATATGCCAGTGCCTTGCCCCCGTTAAACAAATATCAACTGGCCGCCCAGAGCCTGATCGTTGCAACTGAGCCGCTCCCGGCCGATGTGTGGGCCGAAATTGGACTTAGCCGTGGCCAGGCTTTCAGCGAAAACAGCCGACAGGTCACCTACGGTCAGCGCAGCCGCGATGACCGCTTGGTATTTGGTGCCCGCGGTGGCTATCGCTTTGGAGGTCGCCTGCGCAGTGACTTCAACCTCAGTCAGGCCGAACGTGAGTTGCGTCAGTACTTGTTTAGCGAACTATTCCCGATTTTGCGCAATGTTCGTCTGACTCATGCCTGGGGCGGCAACTTGGGCGTCGCGCGGCGCTTTCACCCGCACATGCTGGCCGACCGCCGCCAGAAAATTGCACTCGCCGGTGGCTATGGCGGCGAAGGCGTAGGCGCCAGCAACCTGGGTGGTCGCACCGTGGCCGCGCTGATTCTTGGTCAGGACAACGAACTGACCCGCCAGCCTTGGGTGTGGGCCGACCGTCCGCTGGCCTCGTTGCCACGCTGGGAGCCAGAGCCCCTGCGCTGGCTGGGTTACAACGCCATTATCCAGAGCTTTGTTCACGAGGATCGGATATTGGCCAACCTCCATGTACCGCGCTGGCGTCGCCGGATGGCCGAGGGTCTGGCGGGTTGCATGGAACGATTGATGAAGTCCAAGGAGCCGTTCCCATGAAGATCGATCATTTTCGCGACACCCCGCACTTGTCTCTCGGGGAATCGGGCGCTGTCGGCGTACCGCTGGGTGAGCCGGTTTCACAGGTTGCCACGACAAGCGTTGAACGCGATGACGGCGTCGAAGCCGGCGTGTGGGAATGCACCCCCGGCCGCTGGCGGCGACAGATCGTGCAACAGGAGTTCTGCCATTTCATCCAGGGGCGCTGCACCTTCACCCCGGATGGCGGTGAGGTCCTTCATATCCAGGCCGGCGACGCATTGATGTTGCCTGCGAACACCACGGGAGTCTGGGATATACAAGAAACCGTTCGCAAAAGCTACGTGCTGATTTTCTGAACTGCCTTCACCCATAACGTAAAGAACAAAGGTTGAGGTCTCGTATGTTGAAGTCGATCGTTCCGCTACTGTTGATCGCGTCCACCGCTCAGGCGGCAGACACCGTCAGGATCTACAACTGGAGCAGTTACATTGCCCCAGATACCCTGCAAAACTTTACCAGCCATACCGGGCACCCGACTCAGTATGACGTGTACGACAGCAACGAGGTCCTCGACGCCAAACTGATGGCCGGCCGTTCCGGGTATGACGTGGTGTTTCCCTCCAACCACTTCATGGCCCGGCAGATCAAGGCCGGTGCGCTGAAACCGCTGGACCGTAGCAAGCTGCCGAACTGGCAGAACCTCAATCCGACGCTGATGAAAGTTCTGGAGGCCAACGATCCGGGCAACCGATACGGTTTTCCCTACTTGTGGGGCAGCACCGGCATTGGCTACAACGTAGCCAAGGTCAAGGCAGTCCTGGGCGATGTACCGATAGACTCATGGGACATCGTGTTCAAGCCGGAGAACATGAAAAAACTCGCCCGATGCGGCGTAGCCATGCTCGACAACGGCCCCGAGATCCTTCCCATCGCCTTGAACTACCTGGGGCTTGAGCATCACAGCAAGGACAAGGCCGACTACGAGAAGGCCCAGGCCCTTCTGCTCAACGTGCGGCCCTATGTGAGTTATTTCCACAACTCCAAATACACCAGTGATCTTGCAACGGGTGACGTTTGCCTGGTCGTAGGGTTTTCCGGCGACGTGATGCAGGCGGCAGCAAGAGCCAATGAGGCCGGCAATGGCCAGCAGATTGCCTACGCCATTCCCAAGGAAGGCTCACCGATGTGGTTCGACATGGTCGCCATGCCTGCCGATGCTCCGAATGAAGCGGCCGGTTACGCGTTTCTGAACTACCTGCTGGACCCCAGCGTCATGGCTGACATCAGCAACTACGTGCACTATGCCAACGGCAACGCTGCCGCTGAGGGCATGGTCGACAAGGCCATTCTCAACGACCCGATGGTGTACCCGCCTGAAAGCGTGATGAAGAAACTCTTTGTGCTGGAAGCGATGCCGCTAGAGACCGACCGACTGCGCACGCGTGTCTGGAGCCGGATAAAAAACGGACAATAAAGCCAATCGCCGATAATGCGGGCAATCGGGTCATCGGCGGCAGGTCAGCGGTAAGAAAGCAATGCCTCACACAGGCACCATGACCGCTTGATGTACTCTGGAGGCAGGTCCAAAATTAAGTGTTTTCCTGCTCCGGCAAGAAAATAAAATCCTTGGACTTCAACGAGTCGGACACCAGATACGAGTCTCGTTTCTCGTTCAAAGATTCAAAAAGAGCCGCTCAGATCAGTGGCTCTTTTTGTGTCTGGAATTTCCCAGTGTCAGTGATTGTGTGACGATCGTCTGTGTTGTTTCCGCTTGCCCAGTTGCTGATGCGCTCGAAACGGTAGGAGCATCACTTAATCGGCTTCCCGTTTCTTGAATCGAGCTAAACCCTGTTTGATGAAGCCGGCTTTTTCCTTGATCGTTTGCAAAGCTCTACGGACATTGCGTCCGACCTCTTCTTCGTCTCGCTTTTCGATATGGAGCGTAAGCTCCATTATCGCTGCTTCTAGCTTGACCTGGTTCCGGTAGATTCTTTCTAGTACATTCGTCAGCGAATACGCTTCACGCATTTGTTTTCGCCTTCCTCTGAAAATTTCCAGCTTAGCACTCAGAAAACAGATGATGGCCACCCCGAATCGATATGAAGGCTGGGAGCAATCGCATTAATGATGAAGAATGATGCCTGGAGCCGAGCCGGTTTCCTGCAGCCGAAGCCCGATAACGTCTTTGTCTCTGAAGCAACCGTCATGCATTGGAGCCAGTACTAGGCGGGGGCTATTTAAGATATTCCATGCGTCGTTTGGCCTTGTAACAGTCATTGGTATCGATGACCTTCTGGTAATACTCTAAGCGCCGCGCACGATTGCTATCACCCTGTAGTCGTTAGATTTAAGCTTGATAATCACGACCGTTGCCCCACTGCATGGCGAAGCCCACGGGTTCCTCAGGCTTGCACTCAAGCCGAACAACAGGCTGTGGACAATATTTTTCGTAGAGCGGCATGGTGGTTTCTATGGCCTGCAAGGCTTTTTGGTACTCGGGTGTATCGGTAACGCCAAGCACCAAGAGGCAATTTCAAGTGCTGGCGGAGCGAAGCCTTGGGCGAGGCTTCGTTCGAACAAAGGGCAAGCTTTCTCTTTTATCACTTCGCTCGAAGATAGCATCGCGTAAATCAATCCGAGACGATATTGGGCACTGGTTCCCATTACGTCGTGGGCCACGAACTGCCTGAGTCGGCCACTGCCGAAGACGACGAACAGATTCACACCACCTTGCGACACAGTTGGGGTTTTCACGGGCGGGTCGCTAATAGTGAGCAGCTCCAAGTGCCGTTGACCTTCGCCCAGCATCGCCCCTGGCTGGACCGGTTTCTAGGCTGGTGGCGTTACGGAATCAAGGATTGGCAGGCGCGACCGAACACACCCGCGATCCTCTCCTTCACCTGCGAGCTTGGCCCGCCACCCTATGCGATCACGAGGCATGATGGGCGCGATATAACGGATCGCTGGGGCGAGGCGCTGATGCTGAAGGAACTGATGCGTGGTGTTTGGGATGAGTGTCAGGCGGGGCGCTGATCTGAGGCTGTGCCGAGCATTCTTGCACAGCCCCTTTGATCAGCCGCTCGATCAGGTGGGTATTAACCTCATCAGCCAGCGGGTGTCCCTCGAGCCAACCCGGCAGGCAGTTGAGAAAACGCGTGATGACATGCCCGACCGCTGCAGCTGTTTCTTGTGCACTTAAGGTATCGCTGAATACCGCGCGCAGAAACGCGTGTTCATAGCTGACGCGTTTGAGGGTGATGCGTTGCTTCTGAGCGGTGTCGAGGTAGGCAAAACCCTGTAATGCCAGTCGAAAATGCAGGGGCCGCTCACGGTGCAGCTGTAAGTGGGCGGCAATCAGGTCCAACAGTGGGTGGGCGCCAGCCGTTCGTTGCCGCACGGGCTGAACCAGCATGAGGAGTTCTTCGTAGAACTCTTCGATCAGATCGAACAACAGGGCTTGTTTGCTGGGGAAATGGTTGTACAGCGAGCCAGGGGCGATACCCACGTGGCGAGCCAGTTCGCGCATGCTGACCTGTCCGAATCCCTTGCTGACGAAAAGCTCCAGGGCCCGTTCCCGGATCGTGTCATACCCACCGCGAGTTTCAGCTATAGACATGAAAGCCACGTCCTGATTTTTTGCCTAGCAATCCTGCAGCGACCATCTCTTTGAGCAGCGGGGCGGGCCTGTATTTCGGATCGCCAAAACCTATTTGCAGGTTGTCCAGAATTCCCAGCACGGTATCCAGGCCAATTAGGTCAGCCAATGCGAGCGGTCCGATCGGTTGGTTGCAGCCCAGGCGCATGCTGGCGTCGATTGCCTGGGCATCGCCGTTTTCCTGAAGGACGAAGATCGCTTCATTGATCATCGGAATGAGGATTCGGTTGACGATGAAGCCCGGGCGATTCTGGGTGTGGATTGCGGTCTTGCCCAACTGTTCGACCAGTGCCCCGGCGGTGGAGCAGGTCGCGTCGCTGGTTTGTAAGCCACGGATCAGCTCCACCAGGCCCATGATCGGCACAGGGTTGAAGAAGTGAATCCCCATGAAGCGTTCCGGGTGCTCGATGCTCGCCGCCAATTCCGTAATCGATAGCGATGAAGTGTTGCTGGCGATCAGGCAATCCAGGCGAGCATGGGTGTCAACTTGCTGCAAGATCTTGCGCTTGAGTATCAAGTCCTCCGTGGCCGCTTCGATCACTACGTCCATTTCATCCAAGTCGGTGTAATGGGTCGAGGTATGGATACGTTGCAGGGTCTCGATGGCTTGCGCGGGGAGGAGTGTCCCTTTTTCAACTTGCCGGTCCAGGTTTTTTCGCACGATTTGCAGGCCCCGGCCGAGCGCCTGTTCATTGATATCGATGAGCAATAACGTATGGCCGGCTGCCGCGCAGGTTTGGGCAATTCCACTGCCCATCGTGCCGGCGCCAATCACTGCAATGTGCTGCAGGGTCATGTTGAGCACCTAAGGTTCGGGGGAAAGTGTGTGTCGACTAGTCACGCTTCATGCCGATCATCACGAATAGCGCGCGGGCGATTTGATCGCTCTTGTTACGCCAGGCATGTCGGGTTCCACGCTGGATGACAATCTCTCCGGGCCGGATCAGCTTTTGTTCGCCATTGTCCAGTTCCAGCCAGAGTTCACCCTGGAGCAGGATGCCGTAGTCAATGGTCGGGGTCGTGTGCATGCCCGGGTGGTCCGGTTCAAAGCATTCGAACAAGCCGGGCAGGGCACCCCCCAATTCCTCGATCATCTGTCCGACATCCGTCGGGTTCTGCATCACGGTGTCCGGGGGAAAATCATAGATTGCCAGGCTGGTTTCGCCCGGACCGGGCACCAGGGAAGGGTGCCTCAGGGTGGGGTCCTGCTGAGCGCCGGCCGTTCCGACTGTTGAGCCGGTGGACCAAAGGTGCGCCATGGCATGGCCGGGAATGGACTCAAAGACACAAGACCGCGGGGCAGCGTCATCGCTGATGAATACGGATTGGCCTGTGGCATCCAGACCGGTGACGACTCTTCGGATTTTCATGGCATTCCCCTGGTGTTGTTGGGCGGGCATCACGTAGCCCCGCCGTTGTGGTGAGCAGGTGTCGTTAATGTCAGGGGCAAATGACGTAGTTACTGAAGCCTCCCTGGCGATTTTCGATACCGGTAATCGCGTCGTTCACCTTTTCAAGGCTGAAGGCCGTGTTTTCGAAGAATGAAAGATCCAGCGTTCCGGACTCCACCATGTCCGCCATGGCTTGTCCTTGCCCAGTAGTGAACCAGGCGGAACCGCTGATCTGGATGTCGTTGTCCATGATCCAGTGCAGATCGATGGGGACCTCACCTGCGATAGCACCAATATTGACCAGATGACCGCCGCGGTGAATGGATTTGAGGGCTTGGGTCAGGGTCTCGTGGGGTGCGCCTGGGCCCAGAGCATCGATCACCACATCGACACCTTCACCGTGCGTAACTTCATTGACCCACTCATGGGTTGGCAGCGTGCCCAGGGTGTGGATTTCAATCCGGCCTGGCGTGGCGAGATCTTTCACCCGTTGGAAGAGCTCCTGGTTGCGGGCCGTGCCGAGGATCTTGCGAACGCCCATCGCCAGCGCCAGGGCGACGGCGCCCAGGCCGAGCGTGCCGCTGATGCCATTGATCAACAGGGTGGTGCCAGGCCCGACATTGGCCTTGAGCATTGCCTTGTAGGCGGTACCCAGGTAGCCCAGTCGCGCGGCCGTCTCGAAGCTGAGGTTATCGGGCAGTTTCACCAGGCTGTATTGCGGAGCAGGGATGTACTCGCAAAGACCACCGTATGGATAGTCTTCGAACATGCGCTGGCTTTTTGGCGTGAAACCGAAATAGCCATTGAAGGTATAGGCAGTGCAAGCGATGGTATTGCCCGCACGACAGGCTCGGCAGGAACCACAATGGCGGCCCGGATTGACGTAGACCCGGTCACCAACCTTGAAGTCGTAGACCTGTTCGCCTACTGCCTCGATGACTCCCGTTGGGTCAAGGCCGAAGGTCGCCGGCAGTTTCGGCAGAGGATTTTGGGGGAACCATTTAACCCAGTTGGTCAGGATGTTATGGAGGTTGGGGACGATTCCGCAGGCCTTGATCTTGACGAGCACTTCAGTTGGACGAATGCCCGGTACGGGCAACTGCTCGATGACCATGGGTTTGCCGCCTTCATACAGGCGTGCGGCGCGCATCGTTTTTGCAGTCATGATGTTCTCCGATACTCATATTATTTTTGTCGTGGTACGTAATCCGTGGAGCGACACTTCAAAACCCTGGCATCAACGTAACCCGTCTTCGCCCTTCACTTCGGCAGCACTCAGGCCGCCCAGCCGCGCATGAATCCTGCCGCCGGTGGCCATGGCCAGGCCAAAAGCGATTTCGCCACGGCGAGGACCATCCCACACGGTCATTTCCGCCACACCAAAATGACTGCGGACATAAGCTGCCTGGATATGTCCCAGCGGAATCATCACCCGGCAACCAGGGCCACCGATAGTCTTGCCCGCTGGAACGATTGCCTTGGGGTTGCCCAATGCTTCACGCATCGCCCAACCCCCGGCTTCGTGCCAGACCGCACCGTGCTCCAGTTCGCCGTCTTCACCAACAATTGCGCCCTTGCCATAAGCTTGCACTTGCGAGGCACCGCCCAGCGCCTGGATCAATTGCTCCGACAGTTGTGCGCCTAATCCCCTGAGCTCCTGCATGAAGGGCAGCAGGTCTTCTTCATATCTGCCGGCGTAGGGATTGGCGACCACAGCGGTAGCGACCGCGATGCGCAATGGTGTTGATATACGGGGGCCTCCCTCGTGGAATATTTCTTCGATGTCCAGTTTGATCTTACGAACCATCACCAGCGACATGCTTGCCTCCAGAACCAGGAGCCTCATGGGGCTCATTATTTTTTTTCGCGACCTTTTGCATTATGCATTTAATGATGTATGGTGCAAGAAATTAGTTTTTGTGCATAAAAAATAGGAGAGGAACATGAAGCTGATTTCGTACCGCAAAGAAGGGAAGGCCCATTTTGGCGCCGTGTCAGGTGATGGGGTGGTCGAGCTGACCCGTCGTTTTGCGCAAGTTCCGGATCTTGCCTCGTTTCTGGCCAATCGATTGCTGGTACAGGAGGCACGCAAGATCGTCGAGACCGCCCAGGCCGATTATCCGTTTTCCAGCATTCAACTGGAGGCTGTCATACCTAATCCCGGCAAGGTGATCTGTGTGGGCATCAACTATGTGGCTCATGCCGAAGAGGCCGGCCGGAAGGTCGGGGAATTTCCAGTGATATTCCAGCGATTTGCCGAAACGCTATTGCCCCACGGCGAACCACTGGTCAGGCCCAAAGTTTCAGAGCAGTTCGACTTCGAAGCTGAGTTGGCCGTTGTCATTGGTAAAGGTGGCGCGCACATCGATCCGGCCGATGCAATGGACCATGTGGCGGGTTACACCTGCTTTAACGATGCCAGCGTGCGGGATTGGCAGTTCCATACGCACCAGTACGGCATGGGCAAGACATTCAGAAAAACTGGCGCACTGGGCCCCTGGATCATTCCCGCGTCGGAAATTTCCGATTACCGTACGCTGGTGGTACGGGGCATTCTTAACGGTGAGCAACTGCAGGAAGGCAGCCTCTCGGAGCTGGCTTTCGACATTCCACATTTGATCTCCTACGTGTCCAAGGCGCTGCCATGGAACCCTGGCGACATTCTGGCAACCGGTACGCCGAGCGGGATCGGTTTCAAGCGCAAACCGCCGATTTTCTTGAAGCCGGGTGATGTGTTCGAAGTGGTCATCACTGAAATCGGGACCCTATCGAACGGCGTCATTGACGAAGCCTGAGCGTTGTCCTCTACACAATCATAAGAAACTGGAGGTTCCACATGCCCGCCTTACCTACTATCAATTTCACCCATTCCGGCGTGTTCTGCTCAGACTTGGATCGGATGGTCGACTTCTATTGTCGCGTCCTGGGTTTCATCGTCAGCGACAAAGGCGTGGCCTCGACAGGGCATCGTCTTTTCTTCATGACGCAGAATCCAGAGCTGCATCATCAGGTCGTGCTGTTTGACGGGAAGCCTGTTGATCTGCCGTTCAACCCGATCAATCAACTGTCGTTCCTGCTCAATTCGTTGGATGACCTGAAGGCGTACTATCAATTCGCCAAAAAAAGCGGCATTGAGGGCATCGCCCAAGTGGACCACGGGAATGCCTGGTCGATTTATTTCAAGGACCCTGAAGGCAACCCCGTCGAGATGTATGTCGATACACCGTTCTATACCGCTCAGCCGTGCAAGGAACCTCTGGATCTCGAGCTACCGACCGAGGTCATTCTGGCCCAGACCGAGGCAATGTGCAGGCGCCGTCCAGAGTTCCAGACGCGCGCGCAATGGATGGACTCCATTCGCACGAAGATTGAGGAGCAGCGGGTCCGAATCGTCTGATCGTTCCATCCGGTAAAGACGATATCTGGTTGATGAACAGACGTTGTGATTGGCATCAACCAGCACTCGCAATCGACAACTACAAGAAGCGGAGTAGACGATGGACTACGATGTCATCATTGTTGGAATGGGACCGGTGGGCGCCTTGTGCGCCAATCTGGCCGGTCTGTGGGGGCTCAATGCCCTGGTGGTGGAGAAGTCCGAAACGGTCTATGCCAACCCTCGGGCCATGGGCTTTGACCATGAAGTGATGCGAGTCTTCGGCAATATCGGCCTGGCTGACAGCATTGCCGAACATGTCATGCCGTACCGTCCCTCGGAGTACCGTACGACCGGTTCTCAGTTGATCAAGCGCATTGACGCTGCCCAACCGCCTTTTCCGCTGGGCTGGGCGCCGAACTATGTGTTTTCCCAGCCGCCGGTGGAGCGTGCACTTCGCGAAAAAATTGCCAGTTTCAAATCGGTAACCGTTGAGCTGGGCTCTGAGGTGCTGTCGGTCGACTCCGCCGAGTCCCAGGCGAATGTGCGTATCCAGGCGAAGGACGGGACTGAGCGCACGGTCACGGCGGCCCATGTGCTGGCCTGCGATGGCGGCACCAGCCCGATCCGCACCCGCTTGGGGTTGAAGATGGACGACCTTGCGTTCGACGAGCCGTGGCTGGTGGTCGATGTGATCCTCAACGAAGGGGCGGGGGAGGACCTACCGAAGACCAACGTCCAGTTCTGCGAATTGGCCAGGCCGTGCACCTTTGTCGTCGGCCCCGGGCGACATCGTCGCTGGGAGTTCATGATCAATCCGGATGAGCAGCCGTCGGAAATCTCAAAACCTGAAATGATCAAGAAGCTGATTTCCCGCTGGTTGCCGGAGCAGGACTATCAGTTATGGCGGGCTTCGGCGTACCGATTCCATGCATTGATCTTGGAGCAGTGGAAAGCGGACCGGGTGTTCTTTCTCGGGGACGCGGCCCACATGACGCCGCCATTCCTGGCACAAGGCATGTGCCAGGGGATCCGCGATGCCTTGAACCTGGTCTGGAAAATCGCCCTGGTGAAAGAAGGGTTGGCGGCTCCGGAGTTCCTGGAGACCTATCAGATCGAGCGTATCCCTCATGTGCGCCAGACCACTCTGGCGGCCAAGGAGTTCGGCGGAGTGATCTGCGAGCGCGACAGCGAAAGAGCCGCGAACCGGGATGCACGGTTGATCGAACATATGAAGGAGAACCCGGGCGGGACCATCCGGCAATCGTTGATCCCCGGTCTGTCCCAGGGGTTTATCGCGCAAGTGTCGCCGGCCGGTGAGCTGTTTCCCCAGCCAATGGTGATCGACCATGTCGGCAAGCGGGCCCTGCTCGATGAGTTTACCGGCCAGGTGTTTCGTGTGGTCGTTGCCCCCGGCTTCGATGCCACTGCGTTGTTGAGATGTCTGCGCAGCAGCCAGTCGCTCAAAGGCTTGCCTATTCACGTCGTGCGGTTGGTCAACCCTGAGCAATCAGGCGCTCGCGCTGCCGATGAGTATCAGGAAGTCGATGGGCTGTTGGCGCAATGGCTGGAACAGCGAGGGTGCAATGTGGTGATCGTGCGGCCTGATCACTACGTGTATGGCGGGGCAGTCACGGTGGCCTGGGCGATGGAGTTGCTCGAGGGCATGGAGCTTGCGCTGTGGTGCAAGCCGCCGCAGAAACCCACGTCGGCTCAAGGTGGTGTTTGCGATAAGACGATCAGGTTCGAACAGGCTTAAAGCCTGAAGGGCAACACGCCCTTCGCCTGGTGCTGTCCACGAAAACAGTGCCAGGCGAAGGGCTTTATTACGTACGGCTTATTGAAGTGTGGCTTGTCGGCGTTCTATGGCTTCGACGATCCGGCCCAGGGTTTCCTGGATGTGATTGCGCAGTAAGGTGACGGCTTTCTCAGTATCGCGAGCCAGCGCCGCTTCCATCAACTTCTGATGCTCGTTGCCCTTATGCCGCTGGGTGATCCGCTGCCGGGCGGAAAAGCGCCGGTAGCGTTCAGCTCGATCAAACAACGAGTCGATCATCTTCAGCAACAACGGTGATGGGCACGCCGCGAACAGGGCGAAGTGAAAGGACTTGTGTCGGGTCGACCATTCATCATCGAGCACCAGCACACCGCTTCCGAGTTTTTTCTCCACCAGATTCAGGCGATGAAATGCCCCGAGCACATCGGCTTCCCAGGCGTCGTCGCCATGCTGAATGGCATCGGCCAACGCCTCGCATTCCAGCAGACAACGCATGCGCGTGATGTCGCGAAAATCGGTGACGGAAATGGGGGCAACCCTGAAGCCTTTGTTATCGCTGGCTTCGACCACGCCATCCTGGGTCAGACGATTGAGCGCTTCACGAATCGGCGAGCTGCTGAGTCCGTAGGTCTTGGACAACTCTGCGACCTTGAGCTTTTCGCCGGGGGGCAGCTCACAACAGACGATCGCTTTTTTCATCTTCGTCAACGCGACATCAATCAGCGGAACGCTGGGAGAGGGAATCATGGTCGGAGTCGTCCTGAAATTTGCACCAAACGCATTTTATGCGCAAAACAAAGTTTAGTGCAAAGACTGATTGAGCGCCTGCTGTCGATGGGGTTCTGCCGGGTCTTTCGGCCCTCTGTCGACTTTCCCTTCCTTTTCTCAACCCCCAAATGCGCGATGCTCGCCTGAATCCGCTTGACTTTGAATTTGCGCAAGGATAGGTTTTGTGCATAAAGTAGTTTTGAGTGCAGTAAATATATTTTTACGCATTATAGCGATGCCAGCGGTATTCGCGGCCAAGGCTGCGAGTGGATGACCTTTTACAAAAACAAGAAAACAGGAACATCTCCATGAAAACAGCCAACCAGCGGTTCTGCCCGTTGCCGGTCTCCAGCCTTGCCTGCGCAGTCAGCGCTACGGTACTGCTGGGTCTTTCAACCCAGGCGCAAGCCTTCCAGATCGACACCGATAATCCGGACCTTTCGGCGACCTGGGATAACACCATCAAATACAGCAACGCCTGGCGCGTGAACAAGCTCGACCACAAGGTTGCGGTAGGCCCTGGGACCTCCAACAGCAATCCCAACCTGGACGACGGCGATCGAAATTTCGATCGCGGGCTGATTTCCAATCGTCTGGACATCCTTTCCGAATTCGACATCAAGTACAAAGACGTCGGTGCACGCCTCAGCGCGGCGTCCTGGTACGACAACGTCTACAGCCAGGACAATGACAACGATTCACCGGGCACCGCCAACTCGGTGAGTGTCGACCACGATGAATTCACCAGCGACACCCGCCGTATCCATGGCCAACGGACTGAAATCCTCGACGCGTTTGTCTATGGCTCGACGGAAATCGGCACGACCTCGTTGTCCGGGCGGCTCGGGCAGTTCACCCAGATTTACGGTGAAAGCCTGTTCTTCGGCGCCAACGGCATTGCCAACGCCCAGTCCACCGTGGACCTGGTGAAGCTTCAATCAGTCCCCGGTTCCCAATTCAAAGAAATCCTGATGCCCACCAAGCAGGTGTCTGGCAACTGGCAACTGAACGACACCGTGAGCGTGGGGGCTTACTACCAATTCGAATGGAACAAGACCCGTCTGCCCGCCGCAGGTAGCTACTTCAGCGGGGCGGACTTTGTGGGTGAAGGCGGGGAGCGGGTGTTCTTCCCCACGGGTGAGTTGCGTCATGGCAAAGACAAGGAGGCGAGGGACTCCGGGCAGTTCGGCGCACAATTGAAATTCGCGGTGGAGGACTGGGAGTTCGGGCTCTACGCCGCGAAGTATCACGAAAAAACACCGGTGTTCTACTTCCGCCCGGCCGCGCTGGTGCCGGGGGCCGACGACTCGTTTATCAACGTCTATCCCGAGGACGTGAAGGTCTTCGGTGCCAGCTTCAGTACGCTGGTGGGCGAGGCCAATATTGCCGGTGAAACATCGATCAGGCTCGATACGCCCCTGGCGGGTGTCGGCGGCACCATCATCACTGGCATGGACGCCGACAACGATTCCAACCCCGCGTATCCCATTGGTCGGTCGTGGCATGCCCAGGTATCGATGATCAATGTCTACGGCGGATCCGCGTTGTGGGACGGCGCTTCCCTGGTGGGTGAACTGGCGTTCAACCGACGGCTGAGCGTGACCAAGAACGCCGATCAACTGGACCCCAACACCACGCGCGATGCGTTCGCCATGCGCTTCACGTTTGAACCGCAATATTTCCAGGTTTTTCCTGGCATCGACGTCCAAGCGCCGATCACCCTTGGCTATAACCCGTCCGGGCGTTCTTCCGTCACGCCCCAGGCATTTGGCCCGGAACATGGCGGCGACCTGACCCTGGGTCTCAAGGCCGATTACAAGAAGCAGTGGTACGCCTCGCTGAGCTACACCAACTTCTTTGGTGAGGCCGGGCCCGTCATTAATTCAGCCAATTCGTTCACCTATCAGCAAAACATGAAAGACCGGGATTTCGTGGCGTTTTCGATCCAGCGAACCTTTTAAGCAAAGAACAGGCGGGCCCTGATAATGATAAAAATTAAACTGCTATTGCTGTCCACTCTGTCGATCTCACTGTCTGTCGGTACCGCGCTGGCAGCGGTCAGCCCTGACGAGGCGGCGAAGCTCAAGACCACGCTGACACCCATGGGGGCCGAAAAAGCCGGCAACGCCGATGGCTCCATTCCGGCCTGGACCGGTGGCTTGACCAAGGATGTCGCCGGGGCCAAGTTCGGCGATGTACCCGCCGATCCGTTCCCCGGCGAAAAACCGCTGTTGCAGATCAACGCCAAGAACGCTGCGCAGTACGCCGACAAGTTGAGTGAAGGAACCAAAGCCCTGTTGGCCAAATTCCCCGACACCTTCCACCTTGATGTCTACCCGACTCACCGCAGCGCTGCGGCGCCGGACAGCGTCTATCAAAACACCTTCGCCAATGCCACCAATTGCAAGACCACCAGCAATGGTTTGTCAGTAGAGGGGTGCTACGGCGGAATCCCGTTCCCGATTCCGAAAAACGGCAATGAGGTCATCTGGAATTTCCTGCTGCGGGTTGAAGCCGAATCCATACAGATGGGCTATTCCAACATCATCGGCAACGCCGACGGGACTCGGACGCTGGCCAGCCGGGGCGTGGAGAACTGGCAGTACCCGTACTACTACAAGGACGGTGCCGCAGATAAATGGTCCGGGCAGTATGCGCTGCTGCGGTTCTTGACCAGCGAGCCGCCGTTCAAGGCTGGGGAATCACTGGTGACCCATGACAGCATCAACGCTCAGCAGCCGCGAGAGGCCTGGCAGTATCTGGTCGGCCAACGCCGTGTGCGGCGGGCGCCTACCGTGGGTTATGACACCCCGGACTTCGTCGCTTCGGGCGCCAACTATTTCGATGAGGTGCACGGCTTCATCGGTCATCCGGATCGCTACGACTGGAAACTGGTGGGCAAGAAAGAACTGTACATCCCTTATAACGACAACAAGTTCCACGCCGAAAAACGCGAAGATGCCTTTACCGCCAACCACCTCAATGCCGACAAAGTGCGCTGGGAACTTCACCGTGTCTGGGAGCTGGAAGCCACGGTGGCGCCGGGCAAACGCCATGCCGTGCCCAAGCGCCGATTCTTCATCGACGAAGACAGCTGGACCATCTCGCTGGTGGATGGCTACGACGCCGAGGGCAAATTGTGGCGTGTTTCCCAGGTGTTGCCATTCGTGGTGCCGTCCATCCCGGCGGTGGTGGTCAAGCCTGTGGTGATCTACAACCTGCAGGCCAAGACCTACAGCGTCGTCCAGGGCCTGAATGGGGAAACCTACAGCGTGATACCGCGCAAACCCGAAAACTTCTTCACCGGAACGTCGGTGGCATCCGGGTCGGTTCGCTAAGCCTCGCGACAATCGGCTAAAACGTTGGCTCTCTGTAGGTGGTGCACGCCCATCGCTTCCAGAGAGCGGCATCATCGGGGTTCTGACATGCCTATTTTGTATTCGCGTCACATCAAGGCCTTCTTGGCCAGTCTTTGGATGGCGACGATGGTTTATGGCTCGGCGGCTTTAGCGCAAACGACTGGATTGCCGCAGCAACCGGCCATCCACAGCACGATGGCAACTCAGTCGGTCATGCTCAGTGTGGCCCGGGCAGGGCAGCGGTTGGTGGCCGTGGGCGAGCGAGGTTTCATTATCGTCTCGGATGACAACGGGGCGACCTGGCGGCAAGTCGGTTCGCCGGTCAGCGTGACGCTGGTCAAGGTGCGTTTCATCGATCACAACCAGGGCTGGGCGGTCGGGCATGCGGGGATCGTCCTGCACAGCACGGATGGTGGAATGACCTGGGCGAAACAGCTCGACGGCATCCAGGCTGCCGAAATTGAACTGGAACAAGCCAGGCGCGACACCGACGGGCAGGCTCCGGAGCGTCTGTCCCTGGCTCAACAGTTAATGGATGAAGGGCCGGATAAGCCGTTGCTCGACGTGCTTTTCCTCGATGCACGAAACGGTTGGGTGGTGGGGGCCTATGGTCTTGCTTTCGTCACTCATGACGGCGGGCTCAGTTGGCAATCCATTCGCTCCCGCGTCGAGAATCCAAACGGTTTGCATCTCTACGGTATCGCGCAGGTAGGGACCGATGTCTTCATGACGGGCGAGCAGGGGACGTTGCTGCGTTCCAGCGACACGGGCCAGTCCTTCGAGGCACTGCCGCCCCCTTATGAAGGAACGATCTTCGGTCTAGCAGTCACCGACAACCATTCGATCCTGGCGTTCGGACTGCGTGGTAAAGCCTTCGAGTCGCGGGATCGCGGCGAGACCTGGAAGCGCCTCGACACCTTGCAGCCGGTGACGTTGACCAGCGGCCTGCGTCTTGATGACGGTTCGGTCCTGCTGGCAGACGAATCGGGCCGGGTGCTGCGTTTTGCCGATGGCGATACACAAGCCACCGCCCTTCAGATATCTCAACCTCGTTACTTCACGGGCATGACGCAAGCGGCGAACGGTGACCTGATCATCAGCAGCACGCGGGGCATGCTGTCGTCCGCCCTGAAAGTGGAATCGTCGGAGCCGTCACGATGAACAGTTTTACGCACTCTGCCGAACACTCGCCTGCACTTGCATCATCGACGTTTGATCCTGCTTCCGGGACCTTGGTCGAGCGATTGCTGTTCAATCATCGCAGCATTGTGCTGGGCATCTGTGTGCTGCTCAGCCTGGTGCTCGGCTATCAGGCGCTGAGCCTGAAGCTCAATGCCGCCTTTGAAAAAATGATCCCCACTGATCACCCCTATGTGCAGAACTATCTGCAAAACCGCAGCCAGCTGGGAGAGGGCGGCAATACCTTGCGGATTGCGATCGAGGCCAGGCAGGGCAATATTTTAAGCGCCGCATACCTGGAAACGGTCAAGAAGATCAATGACGAAGTGTTCTTGCTCCCCGGTGTCGATCGGTCCTACATGAAGTCCCTCTGGACGCCGGCCACGCGCTGGATTGGCGTGACCGAGGAAGGCTTCGACGGCGGGCCAGTCATCCCGGACGATTACGACGGCTCGGCCAAAAGCCTGGAACAGGTGCAGCAGAACATCGAGCGTTCGGGCGAGGTGGGGCAGCTCGTGGCCTCCGATTTCAAGTCCAGCATCGTGCTCCTGCCGCTTCAGGAAAGCACCTCGGATAACGGTACTCCGCTGGACTACAACGCACTGTCAAACCGACTCGAACAGATTCGGGCCAAGTATGAAAACCAGGACATCCAGATTCACATCACTGGTTTCGCCAAGGTGGTGGGAGACCTGATGGACGGCATGCGGCAAATGCAGTTGTTCTTCGCCGCGACCCTGGTGATCTGCGGGCTCGTGTTGTTCTGGTACACCCGTTGTGTGCGCAGCACAGTGCTGGTGCTGCTGTGCTCGATCATCGCGGTGGTCTGGCTGCTGGGTTTGCTGCCGACCCTGGGCTTCGACCTGGATCCGTATTCCATCCTGGTGCCGTTCCTGGTGTTTGCCATTGGCTTGAGCCATGGCGCCCAGAAAATGAACGGCATCATGCAAGACATCGGCCGCGGTGCCGACAAGCTGGTGGCGGCGCGCTTCACCTTTCGCCGGCTGTTCTTGACCGGGCTGATGGCGCTGGTGGCGGACGCCGTGGGATTTGCGGTGTTGATGATCATCAAAATCCCGGTGATCCAGGACCTGGCCGTTACCGCGACCGTTGGTGTGCTGACGCTGATTTTTACCAACCTGATCCTGCTACCTATCCTGTTGTCATACACCGGCGTGAGCAAAGTGGCGGCGCAACGAGAAGCGGCCAACGATCGGTTTTCCCGGCTGGACGCCCATCACGCACGGCATCCGTTCTGGGCCTTCCTGGATCGCTTCACCGAACGCAAATGGGCCACCGGCGCGATCCTCATCGGAGGGGTGCTGGGGGCGGTGGGCTTTGCCATCAGTCTTCACGTCAAGATTGGCGACTTGAATCCCGGCGCACCGGAGCTGCGTCCCGAGTCGCGCTACAACACCGACAACCGCTTCATGGTCAGCAACTTCTCCGCTAGCAGCGACAAGTACGTGGTGATGGTTAAGACCCCGCAGTATTTCTGCGCCAATTATCAGACGTTGGTAACAGTGGACGCCCTGGAGGCGCAACTGCAGCAGCTGCCGGGCGTGGTGTCCACCACCTCGCTGGCGGCGCTGAGCAAGCAGGCCGCCGCCGGCATGAACGAGGGCAGCATGACCTGGTATGAAATTCCCCGTAACCAGGGGCTCCTGAATGCAATCATCACCCGCGCCCCCCGTGAGTTGTTCAACCAGAACTGCGACTTGTTGACCGTGTACGTGTACCTCACCGACCACAAGGCTGACACGCTCACCCGCGTGGTGCAGACGGTCGAGCAGTTCGCGGCAGGCCATGACAGCGACCAGATCCAATTCTTGAACGCGGCGGGCAACGCGGGTATCGAGGCCGCTACCAATATCGTCGTGAAGCGTTCCAACATCCAGATGCTGTTCATGGTGTACGCGGCGGTCATCGCCCTGTGCTTTATCACCTTCCGCTCTTGGCGTGCGGTGGTCTGCACGGTGTTGCCGTTGATGCTGACCTCTGTGTTGTGCGAGGCCTTGATGGTGGGGCTCAATATAGGTGTGAAGGTGGCGACCCTTCCGGTGATTGCGCTGGGGGTGGGAATCGGTGTGGATTACGCGCTCTACATCCTCAGCGTGACGCTTGCCAACCTGCGCAATGGTTCCAGCCTGTCGGATGCCTATTACCTGGCACTGTTGTCCACTGGCAAGGTGGTGGTGATGACCGGGATTACCTTGGGCGTGGCCGTGACCACCTGGGTACTGTCGCCGATCAAGTTCCAGGCCGACATGGGCATTTTGCTGGGCTTCATGTTCGTCTGGAACATGGTGGGGGCGTTGATCCTGGTGCCCGCGCTCGCGCATTTTCTCCTCAAGCCCAAGCCACAAACTGTGAGTGTTTAAATGACTGTAATGATAAATATCCTGGGCTTGTCCGGCAGCCTGCGTCGGCAGTCGGCACATACAGCGATCCTGCGTACTGTGGCCGATCGATTGCCTGAGCATGTCCGGTTGACGCTCCATGGATTGGACAGTATTCCCCCATATAACGAGGATGATGATGGCGCTCATGCGCCACAGGCCGTGATTGCCTTGCGCGCCGCCGTGGCGGCGGCCGATGGGGTATTGATCGGCTCGCCGGAGTACAACCACGGTATGTCCGGCGTGTTGAAAAATGCGTTGGACTGGTTGTCCCGTCCTCATGGGAAATCGGTGCTGCAGGGCTGTCCGGTATTGAGTTTCACTGCCTCGCCGGCGTTCACGGGTGGGGTGCGCGCGCATCAACAGCTCAATGAAACGCTCTGGGCGATCCAGGCGGTGCAGGTTGTCTATCCGCAGATCGTGATCGGCAACGTGACCAGCAAAATAGATCAGGGGCAGCTACGGGACGAATCAGCTCGGGCTTTTTTATTGGATGGCGTTGGCGCGTTGATCACGCAGATCGCTAACGCGCCTATGAGGGGACGTTCACGTTGCTCTTGATGCCTGCTGGAAACGAGTCCAGAATTAAGTCCATTCCTGCTTCAGGAATAACGGAAACCCCTTAGATTTCAATGGGTCGGACGCTAGATACGAGTCTCGTTTCCCGCTCCAAGATTCAGAAAAAAGCCACTCAGATGAGTGGCTTTTTTTTGTGCCTGTTTCACTGGCCAGGCTGTGAAATAGATCCGACAGGCATCAGCAGAAAGGTCGCGCGAATTACCCTGGGAGGTCTGCCCGTCTGCCACTGTGCTGCCGAGCGTCGAAGGGGCGGGATTGGATGTGCAGAAGTCAGCTGAAGCCGTAGTAAGTGGCGGTTAACCGCGCCATCAAGGGCCGAACAGGTTGTGCCGCCAGCTCATCAGCTTTGGGAATTCTCCGATGTCACAATCTGCAGCGGAATATGCACCCGGTGACGCACAGGATCGAACTGCTCCGCAGTCTGCAATTCCACCAGTAGATCCACCAGTGCCGTTGCAGTCTGGCGCGGCTGAGAGTCGATCACCACGTCGACCAAACCCTGGGCCAGGGCTTGGCGTGACAGCTCGGTGGACTCCTGCAAAATGCAGCACAGCGCCGGGCGCTTGGGCAGTTGCGCCAGGGCGTTGATGATCCCGTCGCCACCGCCGCCTACCACGCACAGCCCGCGCAAATCGTCATGCCGAACCAAGAGGTCGAGGGTTGCTTCTTCGGTGATGTCGCAGTTGTCCAGATTGATCAGCGGCTCCAGCGGGCGCAGCCCAGGTGCGTGTTCGGCCAAGTAGCTGTGCAAACCTTCGACCCGCTCCTGGTGGCCAAGAAAGCGATGGCCACCGAGCAGAACACCGATGCTGCCTTTGCGCGCGCCACAGGTGCGGGCCAGCAGCCACCCCATCGTGCGCCCGACTACCTGATTGTCTTGGCCGACATAGGGCTCGGCCGCTGCCTCATGAATGCCTGACAGCAGTGCCACCACGGGCACGCCGGCCTCGCGAATCTGGGCAAGGGCGGCGTTGATCTGCGGGTGGGCGAAGCTGACCACCGCCAGGCCGTCGCACTGCACCGCCAACTGTTCGATCTGGGCAATGATGGCGCTGGGGGTGCGATCAAAAACGTATTCGAATTGGCAGGTCAGGTTGGCCCGGGCCTGGCGCTGCGCGGCCTGAGTGATGGCTTGGGCCAGGTTGGCGTAGAACGCCTGGGCGGTGCCCAGCAGCAGGATGCCGAAACGGTACGTGGGGCGGCGCTCGAGAATGCGCTGGCCGATCAGCCGCGCGGCAAAATAACCCACGGCTTCGGCGGCCTGAAGCACCTGTTCGGCAGTGGCCGGATTAACCGGGGCGCGAGCGTTGAGCACGCGGTCGACGGTGGCGACACTTAAGCCTGCGTGTTCGGCGACCGTGGCGATGGTGGGGCGTTTATTGTTATTCATGATGAGCCTTCAAAGCGTCTTGATAGAAAACTATCAAGCCCCGCAGGAGCTGGATGATAGCTTGATAGGGAATGTATTCAAGACCTTGAGGGCACCTTCCACGCTCTCTATATTTTCTTACGCAAAGCACCTGACCTCTCACGCTTGCGGAGAACAATAACAATGCCTCAAGACAACACAGCCTCTCCCCGGGACTATCGCCTGACCGGCCCTGAAGCCGCCCGCGCGGCCGAAAAAGGTCTTGTATCGGCCAGTTGGTACCAGTCGCCCATTTCCCGTCAACGCATGAAGCAACTGATGCAGCGCCGCGACGGCCCGGCCTTGCTCGACACCGCCATCTGGCTGCTGACCCTGGTGGTCACCGGCTTCGGCGGCTACTGGTTCTGGGGCACTTGGGCTTGTGTGCCGTTTTTCCTGGCGTATGGAGTTTTGTACGCCACCGCCTCCAACCCGCGCTGGCATGAAGCCGGTCACGGCACCGCCTTCAAGACCCGCTGGATGAATGATGCGCTCTACCAGGTGGCGAGCTTCATGTGCATGTTCGAGCCCCATGTGTGGCGCTGGAGCCATGCCCGGCACCATACCGACACCATCGTCGTCGGCCGCGATCCGGAAATCGTCGAACCGCGTCCACCGAGCTTGTTCATGATGCTGCTGAGCCTGTTCCAGATCCCGTTGCTGCTGAAGACGATGGGAGGCCTGTGCCGGCACGCGGTTGGCAAAATGGATGCCCAGGAACAGACGTTTATCCCTGAGTCCGAATGGTCCAAGGTGTTCCTGGCGGCCCGTATCTGGCTCGCGATTTACGCCGTTGTCTTTGGCGCGGCGCTTTACCTGCACAGCTGGTTGCCGCTGATGTATATCGGCCTGCCCATCCTGTATGGCGGCTGGTTGTCTTACCTGTTTGGCCTCACCCAACATGTGGGCCTGGCGGAAGACGTGCTGGACCACCGCAGCAACTGCCGCACCATCTATATGAACCGGGTGCTGCGCTTTCTGTACATGAACATGAATTATCACCTTGAGCACCACATGTACCCGATGGTGCCGTACCACGCCCTGGCGCAACTCCATGAAGAGATCCGCCACGACTGCCCGCCGCCTTACGCCAACATCGGCGAGGCCTTCAAGGAAATCATTCCGACCCTCTTGAAGCAGCGCAAGGACCCGACGTATTTCGTGCGGCGCCCCGTCGGTAACTCAAGGCCTGCCGCTGGTGCTCATCCACAGGCTGAAGTCACGCTGGTCTGACACCCTCCAACTGCATCCCGAACAAGAGAAAACGCCATGAACGATCAATGGATCGATGTATGCGCCGTGGGCGAAATTAATGAAGAAGACGTCATTCGCTTCGACCACGGTTCGCACACCTATGCCGTCTACCGCTCTGCCGATAACGAGTTTTTCGCCACTGCTGGCCTGTGTACTCACGAGTCGATCCACCTGGCTGACGGCCTGGTGATGGACCACGTCATCGAGTGCCCCAAGCACAACGGGCGCTTTGACTATCGCAACGGCAAAGCCTTGGGGGCGCCAGTGTGCGTCAATCTCAAGACCTATCCGGTACGGGTCGACGGGGGGCGGGTTCTGCTCGCCATTTCGGCTTGACCGCCAGGAGTGCACGCCATGAATGCTCCACTGATTATCGTCGGCGCCGGCCATGCCGGTGGCCGCGCGGCGCTGACCTTGCGCGAGCAGGGTTATACCGGTCGGCTGATCCTGATCGGCGATGAACTCCATCGGCCGTACGAGCGTCCTGCGCTGTCCAAGGGCTTGCTGCAGGGCACGATGGACCTGGACGATTGCAGCCTGTGGGGGGAGAGCCGGCTCACGGAACTGAACATCGACCACTTGGCGGGCAACCCGGTAAAAAGTCTGGATCCGCAGCACCACCGCCTGCAATTGACCGACGGACGTTGGCTGTCCTACAGCCGATTGCTGCTGGCGACCGGAGGCAGAGCGCGTCGCTTGCCCCAGGTGCCTGAATCTCTGGCCAACGTGCTTTACCTGCGCACCCATGACGAAGCCCTGGCCCTGCGCAGCGCATTGAGGCCCGGCACGCGCCTGGTGATTGTCGGCGGTGGCTTTATCGGCCTCGAAGTCGCGGCAACGGCCCGAACCCTGGGCTGTCAGGTGACGTTGCTGGAAGCCGGGCCACGACTGGCCGGGCGAGTCTTGCCTGAAGCCGTATCCCAGGCCTTGTTGGAGTTGCATCGGCAACAGGGCGTGGACGTGCGGCTGAACGTAGCGCTTGAAATTGTACAAGGCATCGAACGCGCTGAGGCGGTGCAACTGGTGGACGGCCAGGTGCTGCCCTGTGACTGGGTGGTGGTCGGTATCGGCATGCAACCCAACATCGAATTGGCCGCGGCGGGGGGGCTTGAGGTGGGCCAGGGAATTCGAGTCGATGCCCAGTTGCGCACCAGCGCGCCAGACATCTTTGCCGCCGGCGATGTGTGTGAGTTTCGCCTGCACGCCGACGGGTTATTCCAGCGCCAGGAAACCTGGCGCAATGCCGAGACCCAGGGCCGTCACGCGGCATTGAATCTGTTGGGCGGCGAGTTGCCGTTCGAGGGTGTTCCCGGCTTCTGGTCTGATCAGTACGACTGGGGCTTGCAGACGGTGGGCGTGATCTCACCGACGCCACCTTCGGCCGTTCGCACCTTGGCAGGCGGTGGTCTGCTGCTGTTCTACCTGGATGCCGAGCGACGTTTGCAAGGCGCCTGCGGTTGGGGGCAGGGCAACAGCGTTGCCAAGGACATCAAGTTGTGTGAACGGCTGATTGCCAACTTGACCCCACTCTCTGTGGACGCATTGGCCGACGCCGATGTGTCGCTCAAACATCTGCTAAGGCCATGACATGCGTGAATTCCTGGTATTCCAGTCCCTGTGGGCCATGCAAGATCACCGTGGTCAATGCGATCTTTCCCTTGAGGCGCAGGTGGAGAAGATTGCCGCTGCTGGCTTCGATGGGATCACCGACCATTTCTGGATCGCGCCACAGGCCGAACGTCTGCATGCCGCTGCCAAGGCGCAAGGCCTGCAAATCGAAGGTCAACTGTTTCCCCGCACCGTGAGTGACTTGGCGCAAGCGCTTGAGGTTGCCTCCCGCTACGGCTGCCATCACCTCACGCTGCAAGCCGACGTCCGGCCGCGCACGCTGGCACAGGCGATCACACTGATCGAAGGCTGGCAGCGTCTGGCCGAGCAGGTGGACTTTCCGATCCTGCTGGAAACCCACCGCTATCGTCTCACCAGTGACCTGTTGTTCACCCTCGACTTGCTTGCGCAGATGCCCGACCTCAAATTGTTGGCTGACTTGTCCCATTACGTTGTGAGCCGCGAACTGCCTGAGTCGGCCACTGCCGAAGACGACGAACAGATTCACACCATCTTGCGACACAGTTGGGGGTTTCACGGGCGGGTCGCTAATAGTGAGCAGGTCCAGGTGCCCTTGACCTTCGCCCAGCATCGCCCTTGGTTGGACCGGTTTTTGGGCTGGTGGCGTTACGGAATCAAGGACTGGCTGGCGCGACCGAACACACCCGCGAGCCTGTCCTTCACTTGCGAGCTTGGCCCGCCACCCTATGCGATCACGGGGCGTGATGGGCGCGATATAACGGATCGCTGGGGCGAGGCGTTGCTGCTGAAGGAGCTGATGCGGGGTGTTTGGGATGAGTGTCAGGCGGGGCGCTGATCATAATGCATGATGGGTTGTGATGGTCTGTATACGTGGATAAAACCAGAGAGGTCCAGATTGGAAAACCGTTGTTGGGGTGTTTCAAATCGCATAGTCCGAAGCCACCCTTTATTGACCCTTGATACACCTCAAAAACAAGTCCGGGATTAAGTCTTTTCCTGCTTCGGCAAGAAAAGAAACCCCTTAGATTTCAATGGGTCGGACACCAGATAAGAGTCTCGTTTCCCTCCAGGATTCAGAAAAAAGCCACTCAGAATTTTCGTTCTGTTTTTGACCGCTGAACCAGCCCTAAAACGTTTTTACACAGCCTCGGCCAAAAGCGGACGTTCCGAGGACTTGGCAGACCTCCCTTGAGGCTTGAAGGCGTCTACGAAACCAGTGGCGATTCAGTCTTGGGGGGAATCCATATGTGCACTGGGCAAGTTCTGAAGGCCAGGGGCACAAAGATCCAAATTGATACAACCCGCTAACTAGCGGAAGTCAGTGTCAATCTTTGGTTTCCCATCAAGCGGATCCATCGCGCGCTGTGAAGTAGCGTGAGTTCCAAGAACTTGCCAGTCAAACCGTCACGTCGACCTTATTGGCGCCTACGGGCATCTGGGTGACTGTTTCATGCGTCATCCGCTCGCCCTTGCTCCACAGCTGGGAGGAGAAGAAGCCGTTCAGGGTCTCAGCGTTTGGGGTTGTCCCTTTTTTAAGGAATAGGGCACCCAGATCGATGGTGTTGGCGAAGTTGTCCTTGTTCAGAATGTACCCACCCATAAAGTTGCCACCCCACGTAGCGTCGGCGGCCACCAGGGCGATGGAGGCGTCGCGGTAGCTGCTCGCTGCCGATTTCAACTCACTGGAAGCATTCAACAGCTCGTTCAGCCGATCCATGTCGGAAGCGCTGAGCTGGCGTGAACTGTCGAGAACCTTGAGGCTGCCATCCGCTTCGATGGTGAAGCCAAATTTCTTGTCGGCGAGATCCGGATCGGTGTGAGCCAACGCTGATTGGAACTCTTCGAAAGAGAGTTTCAGCGATTGATGGGCGCTTTTGTGCCCCTCGGCAATTTGCGGGTAATCCGGCGACTGGGTGCGCGCGATCATGCTCTCGATCGATTCCGTTTCCGGGCTCGGCGCGGGGGCTTCATTGATGGGATGGTAAATTGCCGCCGGATTGATGTTGACCTTGGTTTTCAGCAAGTCTTCACCGAGGGGGGGGGTGGTCAATGGCTGGCTGGTTTGGCTCAACTGAGCGGCTGATGGCCGGATAAATACAGAATTGATTGAAAGGGTCATGTCGTCATTCCTTGAACGTCTGAATTAGCAGGGTATCGACGGCCTATGAAAAAACATGAGGGTGGAAGGGAAGGTCCAGACGGATTGCATACGTGAAGCCTTGTTTTAAACGGTCAGTTCCAGCGCGGCGTTTTGGCAGCGATGAGCCGTTCAGCCAGCAGGATCGCGCCCGCCAGCAACAGACTCGTTGGCTGAATGATCAAAGTACCCCTGTGCTGGATGACGGCACCTATCGTCGAGCCATAAAGCAGGGACTTTTTGAGCGCTAGCCGATGTTCGCGGAGGTAACGTCAACGGGTGTGATCTGGGCTGATGGGCAGCACACTGAAGTGGACAGTCTGGTTTTCGCGACCGGGTTTCGTCCGAACCTTGGTTTTTTGGCAGGTCTGCACGTGGCGGGCAATGAACGCCTGAGGCAACGTAACGGGCAGGCGGAGCATATGCCGGGTTTGTATTTTGTGGGATTACCGAAGCAGCGTAACTTCGCCTCGGCCACCCTTAGGGGTGTCGGGCCAGATGCTTCTCACATCATTCCTGGCTTGATGCGCTTCATCGACAATGCATCGGCCCCGCTGTTCGCTTGATGCCGGTTATCGATTTTCAAGCTCCAGGTTGGTTGGATCGGAGCCGAGGCTACCCTCAAGTGTATGACAGACTTATTACAAAATTCATATATTCGACTATCCAGATGCGCATGGGGCTTTCTGCTGATGAATATTCTGTTAGCCCCGTAAATACTGGGCTTAAGAGTGGCGTTATTGGCAGGAGTCGATTTTTACAGCGTTTTCTTTGCCGTAGGGCTTTACCGTGTATGCATAAAAACATATATTCGGAAAACCGTATGTGAGCTGAGATCTTCACGATGACCAGCAAAGCCCGAGTTCTGTTCGTTTGTACCGTCAACGCTGCCCGCTCACAGTCCAGGCCCGACGCATTTCGCCACACGCTTCATGAAATTCATGAGCGCATCAAGATGTTCGTCTTGGTGAAAACCAAACGCTGAGAATCGACATGGCTGACCATCTGACACCCACCACTGTTTTCAAATGCCTGGCTGATGAAACCCGTGTCCGCACCATGTTGCTCATCACTCGGGAAGGGGAGCTTTGTGTCTGCGAACTGACCTGCGCGTTGAACGAGAGTCAGCCAAAAATCTCCAGGCACCTGGCGCAGTTGCGCACGTGCGGTCTGCTTTCGGATCGCCGCCAAGGCCAATGGGTTTATTACCGGCTGCACCCAAATCTCCCCGATTGGGTTCATCAAGTGCTGACAACTACGTTCGAAAGCAACAAGCATTGGTTAAGCCCTGATGCCAAACGCCTTGATGAAATGGGTGACCGTCCTGAACGTGCAGCCGTGTGCTGTGAAAACAAGGTCGCTTGATTCCGCCCTCGACGACGAGACCGCTCGATGAAAATCCTTTTTCTCTGCACTGCCAACAGCTGCCGCAGCATCCTTTGTGAAGCGGTCTTCAATCACTTGGCAGCTGACGGCATGAAAGCCTACAGCGCAGGCAGTCAACCCAAAGGCGAAGTGCATCCGCTGAGTCTCAAAACGTTGGAAAAGGCTGGTATCTCGACGTCCGGGCTGTTCAGCAAGTCCAGTGATGCCCATATGAGCTTGGCACCTGATTTCGTCATCACGGTGTGCGACAAGGCTGCCGGGGAGGCATGTCCTGTATTTTTCGGGCCGGCCACCAAGGCCCATTGGGGGTTGGCTGATCCTTCGCAATACCACGGAACTCAAGAAGAGATAGAGGCGGCGTTTGAAGTCACCCTGGAGCAGATCAGAACCCGCATCCAAGCCTTCCTGGCTCTACCGCTTTCTCAACTGAGTGCCGAGCAGCTCAAGGCAGAGCTGGCTCTCATTGGCACGCTGTAACCACAGGAGCAATGAAACGCCGCTGGTTCGATGACTCCAAGAGCGCCATTGCGCAGGACAATGACTATGTACGATGACCACATCCCCCAACTCAATACTGAACTGATCGATCTACCTTCGACAGACAAACTCGGCATCGAAAAAATCTCCATCCACAAGCCACGCATTTTGCTGCTGTACGGGTCCACTCGTGAGCGCTCCTTCAGTCGTCTGCTGGTGGAGGAGGCCGCTCGACTGTTGGAGCTCTTCGGCGCCGAGACGCGGATTTTCAATCCGTCAGGTTTGCCACTGCCCGATGACGCCCCCGACGACCATCCACGCGTGAAGGAGCTGCGTGACTGGGTGTTGTGGTCCGAGGGGCAGGTCTGGTGCTCTCCAGAACGTCACGGAAACATCAGCGCTGTGTTCAAGGCGCAGATCGACTGGGTGCCACTGGCCATGGGCGCGGTGCGACCGACTCAGGGCAAGACCCTTGCGGTGATGCAAGTGTGCGGCGGCTCGCAGTCGTTCAACGTGGTCAATCAGTTGCGAGTGCTGGGGCGTTGGATGCGTATGTTCACCATCCCCAATCAATCGTCCGTGCCAAAAGCCTATATGGAGTTCGACGATAACGGCCGGATGAAGCCTTCTGCGTTCTACGACCGTGTCGTGGATGTGATGGAGGAGTTGGTGAAATTCACGCTGCTACTTCGTGACCGTCAGGACTATCTGGTGGATCGTTATTCCGAGCGCAAGGAGTCGGCAGAGGAACTGATGAAGCGTGTTAACCAGCGGTCGATTTGAAAGGGGGGGCGCGCGTCACCGTTTTCGGCTGGAACGAGCCTTGTGCCGCATTTTTCAAGGCAGGCCAAAGAACTTCTACCTCTGCGGCGTTGCGTCCGCGTGCCATCCAGCCTCCAGCCCACATTGAATACATCGGCCGTTTCGACGTCCAGTCGAACGCCCACTGACAACAGAGACAGAGCACAACGACATGACTATTAAAATTGGTATCAATGGTTTTGGCCGGATCGGTCGCCTTGCTCTGCGGGCAGCCTGGAATTGGCCTGAGTTCGAATTCGTGCAGATCAACGATCCAGCGGGCGACGCGGTGACCCATGCGCACTTGATCAACTTCGACTCGGTGCATGGCCGTTGGAACAACGAAGCCAGCGCCGACGGCGACAACGTCGTCATCGACGGTAAACGGATCAAAGTAACGGCCAACAAGGCGATTGCCGAGACAGATTGGTCGGGCTGCGATCTGGTGATCGAGGCCAGCGGCAAGATGAAAACCGTGGCGGTGTTGCAGGGCTACCTGGATCAGGGCGTCAAGCGTGTAGTGGTCTGCGCTCCGGTGAAAGAGCCGGGCGCGTTGAACGTTGTCATGGGCGTCAACCAGCACCTGTTCGATCCTGTGCAGCACCGCATCGTCACCGCGGCTTCGTGCACCACCAACTGTTTGGCCCCCGTCGTGAAAGTCATCCACGAAAAGCTGGGCATTCGCCACGGCTCGATCACCACCATCCATGACCTGACCAACACCCAAAGCATCCTCGATCAGCCGCACAAGGATCTGCGTCGTGCACGTGCTTCGGGCATGAGCCTGATTCCGACCAGCACGGGCTCGGCCACCGCCATCGCCGAAATCTTCCCGGAGCTGCGTGGACGCCTGAATGGTCACGCCGTGCGGGTGCCGCTGGCCAACGCTTCGCTGACCGACTGTGTCTTCGAAGTCGAGCGGGCTACCACTGTCGAAGAAGTGAATCAGTTCCTCAAGGACGCTTCCGAGAACGAACTGAAAGATATCCTCGGTTTTGAGGAGCGTCCGTTGGTGTCCATCGATTACCGCACCGACCCGCGTTCATCGATCATCGATGCGCTGTCGACCATGGTCATCAATGGCACCCAGGTCAAACTCTATGCCTGGTACGACAACGAATGGGGTTATGCCAACCGCGCCGTCGAATTGGCCAGGCTGGTCGGTCTGGCAGTCTGAGGAGCGGTCATGAAAGCCTTGTCAGCCCTCGCACCGGAAGTTCGGCAGTACCTGCTCGTGACGGGCAACTACTGGGCCTTCACCCTCACCGACGGCGCCCTGCGCATGTTGGTGGTGCTGCACTTTCACGCGTTGGGCTACAGCCCACTGCAAATCGCCGCATTGTTTCTGTTTTACGAAATCTTTGGCGTGATCACCAACCTGGTGGGGGGTTATCTCGGCGCTCGACTGGGTCTTAACCGGACCATGAACATCGGGCTGGGCATCCAGGTCGCAGCGCTGCTGATGCTCACGGTTCCGGTTGCCTGGCTGACCATCCCCTGGGTAATGGGTGCCCAGGCGCTCTCTGGGATTGCCAAAGACCTGAACAAGATGAGCGCCAAAAGCTCGATCAAGCTGCTGGTCCCCGATGGGCAGCAAGGCAAGCTCTATCAATGGGTGGCTGTCCTCACCGGCTCGAAGAACGCACTCAAGGGCGTCGGCTTCTTTCTTGGTGGAGCCTTGCTGGCCCTGATCGGCTTCAAAGGCGCCTTGCTGGCCATGGCGGGTGTCCTGGCGCTGATCTGGATCAGCAGCGTGATTTTGTTGAAGAGGGACCTGGGCAAGGCAAAAGCCAAACCCAAGTTTCGCGATATCTTGTCCAAAAGCCGGGCAGTCAACATCCTTTCGGCGGCGCGGATGTTCCTGTTCGGCGCCCGGGATGTCTGGTTCGTGGTGGCCTTGCCGGTGTACCTGAGCAGCGTGTTCGGCTGGGATTTCTGGAAGGTTGGCGGCTTCCTGGCGGCCTGGGTGATTGGCTACGGTATTGTGCAGTCCTTCGCACCCAACATCACCGGCAAGAAAAGTGGGCGTGTACCGGATGGTCGAGCAGCTTTTGTGTGGGCACTTGCGCTGGCGGGCCTACCAGCCTTGATTGCGCTTGGGCTCGACAGCGGGTGGTCACCACAGACGGTACTGCTAGGCGGCCTCATGGTCTTTGGCGCGTTGTTCGCGGTGAATTCGTCCCTGCACAGCTACCTGATCGTGTCCTATGCCAACGAAGACGGCGTATCCCTGGACGTGGGTTTCTACTACATGTCCAACGCCATGGGACGACTGATTGGCACCGTGCTCTCCGGCTGGGTTTATCAGCTGTACGGTCTGGAGGCGTGCTTGTGGATCTCGAGCGTGTTCGTATTGCTGGCCGCCCTTATTTCCATCGCATTACCAAGGCATGCCCAGCCACTCATTTGAGTGGCTTTTTTTTGTGTCTGGGATTTCCCAATGTCAGTGGTTGTGTGGCGATCGACTGTATTGTTTTCGCGCAACTTCGTCGTCCTTGCGCACGGGCTGCAATCCCGCATTGAGCATGACATTGGTTAATTGCATACCTCGCAGTAGCCCTGGGTCGGTGAGCAGCTTGAAGAAAGCATGGGCATTGCTGTTCGTAGCGTGTTGGCGCATGCGGTGCTGTTGATGTCGGACGATTTGGCGTCTACGGATTCACTCGTTCCCGCGAAACTCGCCAGCGTTAGTTCATGGATTTCTGAACTAACTATTTGCTACAGCCTATTCAATCATTTGTCACGATGGCCTTAGGATCCTCCACATGGGACTGCCGCCATCAGAGAAGCAGCCCGCAACAGCCCCTTTTCGACTGCCCAGCAACGCCACCCGCCCAATCCGCCAGTGGCCCGACGCAGTCGAGAGGAATGCATGAAGCTAGAGATTTTCCGTACCTTATGGGGCTATACCGCCAGCCATGCATCCGCCCTGGATGAATTGCTCGCCGCCGGTTTCGATGGGATCGAAACACGCCTGCCACTGCGGGCCAATGAGCGTGGCGAGTTCGGCGCTTTCCTACGCAGCAATCACGTCCCCTACATCTGCACCCTGTTTAGTGCTTACGATGTTTTGCCTGATCAGCGCGCCACGCCTGCCCAGCACTTGGTCGACATCGATCGTAAGCTCGGCTGGGCCACGGAGCTGACCCCCCGTTTCGTCAATCTGCTCGCAGGCAATGATCGCTGGCCCCTGGCGCAGCAGGTCGAGTTCTTCGGTCAGGCCCTGGAGCTGGCCGCCAGGCATGGGGTGTTCTGCAGTTTCGAGACTCACCGCGCCCGCTCCCTGTTCAGCCCTTGGGTGACTCTGGAACTGATTCGCCAACTGCCGGAACTGCGTTTCACCAGTGACATCAGCCATTGGGTGGTGTGCTGTGAGCGATTACTGGACGACCCGGCCGACGATCTGTCGTCCTTCGTCGAGCGCGTTCATCACATTCAAGCTCGGGTCGGTTATGACCAGGGCCCGCAAGTGCCCCATCCCGGAGCCCCGGAGTATGCCCGTGAACTGGTGTTTCACCAGCGCCACTGGGAGGCGGTCTGGGCTTCTCAATTTCAGCGCGGCTATGCAGTCAGCACCCTGACCCCGGAGTTCGGTGCCGACGGGTATCTGCATCACTTGCCCTTCACCAACATGCCGGTGGCCGATCTCTGGACCTTGAACCAGTGGATGGCGCGAACCGAGCGCGAACACTTCAACCGTTTTACCTGTGAAGGAGCCCACGATGAATAAGACTTCGCTGACCCAGGCCAACTTCAATCGCATTCCAGTGGTGAACATCGCCGGCCTCTTCAGTATCGAACTGGAGCATCGCCTCGCCGTGGCCGAGCAACTGGGTCGTGCCGCCAGCGATGTGGGGTTTCTGTACATCACCGGGCACGGCATTGATCCGGCACTGATCGAGGGCCTGCGCCAGGCGAGCAAGGATTATTTCGCGCAGCCCCTGGAGACCAAGATGCGCCATTACATCGGCGCCTCGGAAAGCCACAAGGGCTTCGTGCCCGAAGGTGAGGAGGTGTACTCCAAGGGCAAGCCGGACCACAAAGAGGCCTTCGACATCGGTTTCGAAGTGCCGGTGGATGATCCGCTATTCCTGAGTCGAACGCCGCTGCTGGGCCCGAACCACTGGCCCGACGTGCCGGGTTTTCAGGCAGCAGTACAACATTACTATCAGGCCGTGTTTGCCCTGGGCCGCCGATTGTTCGATGGTTTCGCCCTGGCCCTTGGCCTGGAAGAGGGCTACTTCGACGCACTGGTCACCCGTCCGCCTTCCAAGCTGCGGCTGATCCATTACCCCTTCGACGCCACTGCCGTGGATGCTCCAGGCATCGGCGCGCATACCGACTACGAGTGCTTCACCATCCTGCACGCCGATCAGCCGGGGTTGGAGGTGCTGAACGACCAGGATCAGTGGATCGATGCACCGCCAATGCCCGGTGCGTTTGTGGTGAACATCGGCGACATGCTGGAAGTCATGACCGCTGGGACCTTTGTGGCCACCGCTCACCGAGTGCGCAAGGTGGCTCAGGAGCGCTATAGCTTCCCGCTGTTTTACGCCTGCGACTACCACACGCTGATCAAGCCGTTGCCGGCGTTCATCAATGACGCTCAGGTCTACGAGGCGCTGACGATTGGTGAACACATGTGGAGTCAAGCCCTGCAGACCTATCAATACCTGCGCAAACGCGTCGAGAACGGCGAGCTTGAACTGCCGTCCCGAGCCCGCAAGCCATCGAGCTTCGGTCGCCTGAAAAACACTGCCACTCATTCCTAAAAAAACCAACGGAGCTTCCCATCATGAAAACCCCCTACGCCTTGACCGGACTGAGTCTGCTCGCCGCTAGTCTGTTCTGTGCCAGTGCCGTCTTCGCCAGCACCGCGACCCCGGGTGTATTGAAGGTCGGTATGGAAATCACCTACCCACCGTTCGAGTCCTATGACGCCAACAAGAATGTGGTCGGCTCCGATCCGGAGTTGGCCCATTCCCTGGCCAAGGCAATGGGGGTCAAGGCCAACTTCGTCGATACCAAGTTTCCCAATCTGCTCAACGGCCTCAACGCCGGGCATTACGACGCAATCATCTCCGGCATGTACATCACCCCGGAGCGCCAGGCCCAGGCCCGGACCATTGCTTATGCCAACACCGGCGCGGCGATCATGGTGCCCAAGGGCAGTGAGTTGAACCCGCAGGTTCCCGAAGACCTGTGTGGCCTGAAAGTCGGGCTGGAGCAGGGCACCACCTGGGTCGGCAAGTTCCGTCAGTTGTCCAGCGACTACTGCGTCCCGAACAACAAGGGCGCCATCACCGTCAGTGAGTTTCCCTCGGCACCCGAGGTGACGCAGGCGCTGCTGTCAAAGAACATCCAGGCTCAAGTGGAAATTGCCGGCGCCGCGCACATGATCGCTCAGCGTACCAACGGCCGTGTGATCGTCAGCTCGCAGAAGTTGGTTTACCCGCAAACTTTGGGCATCTACGTCAAGAAAGACGCCGACGCGACCTATCAGGCGCTGGTCAAGGCGTTGGCTGAGAGCAAGGCCAACGGCGAGTACGCCGCCATTCTCAAGGCGTATGACCTGGAACCGGTCTCTGAGTAATGCCTGAAACCGCGCCCTCGATCGGGGGCGCGGCTTGCGCGAGGTGTCTATGCAATTCGATTGGGATTACTTTTTTTCGCTGTTCACCCTGGCTGACTTCTGGGCGGCGAGCCTGACCGTCATCGAGCTGAGCACCCTGGCCTGGTTTCTGGGCATGCTGCTGGGTTTCGTCCTGGCATCGGCCAAACTGTCGAGCGTGCGCTGGCTGCGCATCCCCGCATCACTCTACATCTGGTTCTTTCGCAGCATTCCGCTGCTGGTGCTGGTGGTCTTCGTCTACAACCTGCCGCAGTTGCTGCCCGGTGCCGGGCCGGTGCTGTCGGTGCCATTTTATTCCGGTCTCTTGGCACTGGTGGTCACTGAGGCCGCCTACATGGCAGAAATTCATCGTGGTGGGCTGATTTCGATCGCCAAGGGCCAGAAGGAAGCGGGCCGTGCCCTGGGGCTCGGGCTGCTTGGCGTGCAGCGGCTGATCGTCATTCCTCAAGCGTTTCGTATCTCACTGCCGACGTTGATTAACGAATACATCACGGTGGTCAAACTGACCTCGTTGATCTCGGTGATTTCACTGACCGAACTGCTGACTGTCGGCCAGCGTCTGTATGCCCAGAACTTTCTGGTTATGGAGACCCTGGCTGCGGTGGGCCTGTACTACGTGCTGATCGTTACAGTGTTTGGCTTCGCCTTGCAGCGTCTGGAACGTTACCTGGACCTGAACCTGCGTACACCGCAAACCCTGGAGAGCGCCTCGACACAAGTGCTGCGTGACAGTCTGGCACCTAGGGTATCGAGCAAGATCAGCCCCCCAGCCAAAGGTGCGGCCCCGGCCCTGCACCTGCGGGACGTGCACAAACGCTACGGCGATCATCATGTGCTCAAGGGCATCGACCTGAAGGTGCAAAGCGGCCAGGTGATTTCCATCATCGGCCCGTCCGGCTCCGGCAAGACCTCGTTGATCCGCACCATTAATGGCCTGGAACGCATCGATCAGGGTGAAATTCTGTTGTTCGGGGAGGGCTTCATTAATGCCGAGGACAAACCGGATGGCTCTCGGGTTCGTCAGGGCGTACAGCGCATCGGCATGGTGTTCCAGAACTTCAACCTGTTTCCGCACCGGACACTGTTGGACAACATCAGCCTCGCCCCTCGTTATCATGGCGTCAGCCGCGCACTGAGCGAGCAACGGGCCTGCCAACTGCTCGACAAGGTCGGCCTGCTGGCCCACGTTCACAAATATCCGCATCAACTGTCTGGCGGCCAGCAACAACGTGTGGCGATCGCCCGGGCCATGGCCATGGACCCGGACATCCTGCTGTTTGACGAACCGACTTCGGCGCTGGACCCGGAACTGGTCGGCGAGGTACTTACGGTGATCGCCGACCTGGCTCGCGAAGGCATGACCCTGCTGATTGTCACTCACGAAATGGAGTTTGCCCTGTCGATCTCTGACCGGGTGATTTTCATGGAAAACGGCAACGTGCAGCTGGATGCCTCGCCACAGGCGATCCGCGAAGGGCATGGCGCCCAACGGGTGCGACGGTTTATCGGGTTGGAAGAATCAGAGGAGGAGCGTTGTCTGTTGATGGGCTGAATTGAGCGCGTTTGGTCGCACGATCCGCTTTATCGTGGGCACATCGCTCTCGGGCCAAGGCGTGCCCGCGCGATCGAACATTTCACCCTTGAAACCCTGGCAAAACAGGTCGATGGACTCGCCCATTCTCTGGGCACAAGTTAGCTGTGTCCGTACAGGTTTGGAGGCCGTTGCTTTCGGTGGTCCTAGCCCTGAAACCGGTGTAAGCCTATTTCAGAACTAGACACTTGCAATTCAGACTGGCGTTTGGCCTCGTCCGCGGGGCAGCATCACTCGGTTTTCGCCGCCATCAAAGCGTTCAATTCGCCGTATGTGTGGGCTTTCAAGGTTTGGGTGTCGAGTTGGCCGTTGTCCAAGAAACTGCGGACCAATGCTCCCATGGCGCCGTGCAGAAACTCGGCGATGCTGGAGCCCGCACTGAGTCGTCTGACGCCCAGACGCTTCAATTCGTCGGGGGAGGGCAGTCCGTCCCGGGACAACAGGTTGACTGGTAGTTTGGTGTCCCGGCAGATGGTGGCAATTTCGTTCGAATCGACCACGCCAGCGGCAAACAGACCATCCGCCCCGCTGCTGGCATACAGTGCGCTGCGCTTGAGGAGTTCCTTCAGGCGTTGTTCGGCAGGGAACAGGTTTTTCAGGTAGACGTCGGTCCGTACGTTGATGAACAGTTTGACGCCCGCCTGGTTCGCCACCTTCCTCGCGACGTCGATCTTGCGGACAAGCAGCTCTGGAGAGCCCAGGCCGTCTTCGATGTTGATCCCGACCGCCCCAGCGGCGATGACGGCGTCAATCACTTGGCCGACCCGCTCCAGGTCATCCGAATAGCCGCCTTCGATATCCACCGTGAGCGGTACGCTGAGCACCCGTACCATCGACTTGACGGTGGTACTCAGCAGGTCGAGAGGCAGCTTGTTGCCATCCTGATAACCATGCGACCAGGCCATGGCCGCGCTGCTGGTCGCTACAGCCTTGCCGCCCAAGCGTTCGACGATGCGCGCACCGCCCGCATCGGCCACATTGGCCAAGACCAGTAGTCCATTCTGATGCAGGCTGTGAAAAGCGTTATCCAGTGTGCTCATGACAATTCAACTCCTTTGAACGTTATGTTTTTAATGACAAGGGCGGCGTCTTAGGCAGGGCTATCACAATGATTAAATCAGGTAAGTGGTTGCTGGCGGTATGCAATGTCTGCGCAAGGGAGTCTTGGAGGGGAGCACTGTTTTTAAGTGTAGGCGGACAGTGCCTTGGCCGAGTTGGTGTCCGAAGGGATGCTGATGCACCGTCGCACAACCGACACCGCGCTTTCAATAGGCACTTCTAGCCGAGTACCGCACTATGCCACGATCCGATCCGCGCGCTCGGCCCAGGGGATTACCGTCCGCGCTGGCGCCGAGGGTGTCAGGATGCTTGCTGTATCGAGGCGGCTGATGTGCTCGGAAGAAAGCTCAAGCGACAGCGCGCCGAGGTTGTCGGTGAGCTGGGTCATTGAGCGTGGCCCGATGATCGGCACTGCCCCGTGGGTGCCTGCCCAGGCAATGGCGACCTGACCCGCACTGGCGCCGATCTCGCCCGCGATGGCAATGACGGTGTCGAGGATGTGCGTACGCTGCGCCGAATTCTCCGGCTGGAACACCCGGCCGCCCAAACCTTCGGCACGACCTTTCTCCCCTTGGCGGTACTTGCCCGTCAGCATGCCGCCGCCCAGCGGCGACCACGTGACGATACCAAGGCCCAGCGCGTGCGATGCCGGGAACAGGTCGGCTTCGGGCTCGCGATGAACCAGGCTGTGCTCGAACTGCGCAGCCGCGATGGGAACAGTACGAGTCAGTTCGGCCAGGGTCACTGCACGGGCGAGTCGCCAGGCGGCGAAGTTCGAAAGGCCTGCATAGAGGATCTTGCCCGCGCGTGCCAAGTCCTCGAAGCCACGGACGATTTCCTCGGCTGGCGTGAGGCCATCGGGATGATGCACCCAGTAAATGTCAATCCGATCCGTCTTGAGTCGCTTCAGGCTCGCTTCCACGGAGGCGACCATGGCCCTGCGACTGTTGCCGGTGACCAGCCTATTGGCATTCGGCTGCGCGCCGTTGCTGTACTTCGTCGCGATGACGAAATCTTCGCGCCGCCCCTCCAGCAGGCTGCCGATCTGTTCCTCCGATTGTCCGAACTGGTAGACATCCGCTGTATCGATGAAATTGCCTCCAGCCTCGGCATAGGCGTTGAAGATTGCTTTGCTGGTATCGGGATCGGCGCCATGGCCCCAACCCGTGCCAAAGTTGCCCGTGCCGAGCGCCACCTGCGAAACCCGCAGGCCGGTTTTGCCAAAGGATGTGTATTTCATGACTTTCTCCGTTGATCGAGGCGGAACCACGAGGTTGCTCAGTTCAGACCGCAGCGCAGAGAACAATGTCAGGCTTGCTCATATGGACGCCTCGGGGAAGGTGCAGGGAAATCGAAGATCAAGCAGGTCGTGGTGGCGTGCGCGTACAGCTTGCCGTCGGGGCCAACGATTCGGCCTTCGGCCGTGGCAATCCGACTTCCTGCATGGATCAACTTTCCCTCGGCGCGTACTAGCGGCACCGCGTCGGTCAAGGCGCGGACCATGTTGACTTTCAGCTCCAGCGTAGTGAAGCCCTTGCCTGCGGGTAAGGTCGAATGCACGGCGCAACCCACCGCCGAATCGAGCAGCGTGGAAAACCAACCGCCGTGCACGGTTCCCAGCGGGTTGTAGTGCCTTCGTTGCGGTCGACCTTGGAAGACCGCTGTGCCTGGTTCCATGTGAATGGGCAGGAAATCGAGCGTATCGCCGATTGGGGCGGGCGGTAGTTGCCCGGCAAAAATTGCCTCGAACAACTCCATGCCTGTCAGGCTGGTGATCTGTTTGTGCGTTGCGGTGTGGGAGGTGTTCCAACGGGCACGAATCGCTTTTTCCTCTTCCTCCCACCGAGCAACGACCTGGTCAGCCTGCATCACGAACTCCTTCCTCATTCTAAATACTTGTATATGCAATACTTGTAGATACAATCTATAACATGAAAAATATGACCAAGCCACAGGGTTGCACCAATCTGAAGATTCGCCAGCTCAATCGCATGGTGACGCGTCACTACGATCGCTATATCGCCGAGTCCGGATTAAAAAACACGCAGTACTCATTGTTGTCACACGTCGTCAGACTGGGTCCCATTCGCCCGAGCGACCTGGCTAGGCGAATGCAAATGGAGGCTTCGACGTTGACACGGAATATGCAGCCACTGGTCGCTCAAGGCTGGTTGACGGTCGGGGCAGGTGGCGACGCGCGCAGCCGCCTTGTCCAAGTGACCGAAGCAGGACTGGCAAAGCAAGCCGAAGGGCGGCGCGCCTGGAAAGAGGCGCAATTGGCACTTAATGAGCGACTCGGCGTGCATCGCGTTGCGGCGCTCCATGAATTGCTGGATGCATGTATCGAGTGCCTTGATGATGAGCCTGAAACTTGTACGGACTGACTGGTAGACGATTGGCCGTTTCCCAAACAACGTGTGACGAAATAGGAAACGGAGCAGAGGCAGCTAGGGTGGCGACTTCATTTGCGTCTAACCATACGACCGCTGTTCAATCTCTTCGGACGTGTTTTCAGCTCAGTTTGGTCAGATACTCCGGCACTTGTTGCTCAGGTAGCACGGACAGAACTTTCAACCGCTGCAACATGCGTTGGCGGGCGCGGTGGAGGTGTTCCTTGAGGTTCAGCGCCGCTGCGTCGAATGCGCCGTGTAGCAGCAGCTCAAGAATCAAACGGTGCTCGGCCAGCATGGCTTCGTCGGGACCGAGACCCAACTGACTGTAGAAAATCCGACTGATGATCCTGGGGCTCTGGCCCTGCCGGATCAATGTAGCGATCTTGCGATTGGTGATTCCGGCGAGGCAGTGGTAATGCAGGTCCTCCTCCAGTTGCTCGATCTCTGCCAGGCTGCAATGGGGATTGCTCTGTGCTTGCGCAACTCGAGCCAGCATTGCTTCAAGAGACTCCCGGCTCAGCCCCGGTGCACTCTGGCGTAACGCCTCAGGCTCCAGACAGGCGCGCAGTTCGTAGTCTTCCGTGACTTCCCTGGCGGTGAGCGGGCCGGCGAGCCACTGGGAGTAGGGTTCCTTTTCCACCAGGCCGCGATCACGCAGACGCATCAACGCCTCGCGGACTACCGCTCGGCTGACGCCGTAATGCTCGGCGGCCATTTGCTCGTCGAGTCGATAGTGTCCAAAAGCAATGCAAGTCGATAAAGCCGAGCCGATTTCATCGAATATCCGCTCGCCCAGTGGCCGAGTATCGACCAATTCTTCGCTGCTATTAAGGCCGAGCTGTTTGTGGGTGAGGGCTAGCCGCAGGGGTTCCACTTCAATCCCCTTCGGGTTGACCAAATAACCGCGGCCATCAAATCGGCTGATCAAGCCTTCGTCATGCAACAGATTCAATGCTTTGCGCACCGGCACTCGGCTGGTCCCAAACAGGTCAGCCAAGGGGGCTTCGAGCAGCACGAGTCCCTGAGCCACCTCTGCGTTAACGATGGCGTCACGCAGGACCTGCCGGATCATGGCGTAGCGGGATGCGGTGCGGTAATCCTCGGCGGTCATCGATTTCATACGCTTCTCGAAGGGCAGGGGGGCAATTCTCGCACAAGTACGATTGTCACCGTGGGCTACGTCGCTGCGCGCGTTCATGGGGCCCCTGTTACTTTCTTGCACTAAAATGGATCTTTTTGAAAATGTCCATCATTGGCGATGCTTCCTCACCTTGGGCGATAGCGCACTACGAATGGGAGTTTTTAATAGTGGCTGAAGGTGTCTAATCCGGTCGTCTGACTGAAGCCGCGCACCTCGGCACCTACTCTGACCCGGATTAATGTTCACTCTGGCACGTTATCTGCCTTTATAAAATGTACATTTTAACAATATGTACATTTATTGAGTGAGTCAGATGTCCGACACCAATTCTCAAATCAGGCCCGTAGCCGATGCGTTAGCGATGGCTGAAGCATTTGCGTCGGGCAGGAGTGACCCGGTTCAGGCGTTGGAAAAAGTGCTGGCTAAGACGGCGGATGTCGATGATGTGTTCATCTCCCTCTGTTCGGCACGTGCCCTTCGTGAAGCACACGCATCAGCCGCACGCTGGAAGGCCGGACAGCCGGCAAGCGCGCTGGACGGCGTGCCGATCGCATGGAAAGACCTGTTTGACGTCGCAGGCAGTCCGACAACCGCAGGCGCAGCCGTGCGCCGCGACATTTCGCCAGCGCTGCTCGACGCCAATGTCGTAGGTCTACTGGCGCGAGCCGGGATGGTCAGTGTCGGGAAAACCAACCTTAGCGAATTTGCTTACTCAGGCCTCGGACTCAATCCCCATTTTGGCACGCCGCGTAATCCCGTAGGCCTCGACCAGCCACGCATTCCGGGCGGCTCGTCCTCAGGCTCAGCGGTCGCCGTCGCGGCGGGAATCGTGCCGATCGCCATGGGCACGGACACCGCTGGCTCCATCCGAATTCCAGCGGCCTTCAACGGATTGGTCGGATTTCGCAGCAGTTGCAGACGCTACAGCCGCGAAGGCGTCTTCCCGCTCGCGCATACCCTCGACAGCGTGGGGCCTCTGACACGCAGTGTGCGCGACACCTTATCCATCGACGACATCCTGCTTGGGCGCGCCAAACCGACATCGCTCGTCCCCCGAGATTTGTCCGGGCAGCGATTTTGGCTTGATCAGGCGGTCATTGAGGATGAGCGCATAGAGCCTGCGGTGCGCGACAACCTGCTGCGATGCGTGAGCGTGTTGAAAAATCACGGTGCGCTGATTGACCTGCGACCCTCGCCAGCCTTTCAGGCGGCACTTGGGCTCATTGAGCAACAAGGCTGGCTCGGTGCTCCTGAGGCTTTTGCCCTGCATCAGTCTCTGCTGGACAGTGATGCCGCCGCACGACTCGACCCCCGTGTTCGGCGCCGTCTGGAAGCGGCACGTGCATTCCCCGCCAGCCAGTTGGTCAACCTCTACGGCGCACGCAAACGCCTGCAGCAACAAATCACCGATGAGCTTGATGGCGCGTTTTTGATTACCCCAAGCGTGGCCCATGTGGCGCCGCCGTTGGCGCCACTGGAAGCCGATGACGAGCTGTTCACGCAGACCAACCTCGCTACGTTGCGCCTGACGATGCCCGGCAGTTTGCTGGATATGCCGGGTGTGTCATTGCCCAGCGGCTGCGATGCGCTCGGTTTGCCCACCGGCATGTTGATAAGCGCGCCGCCGGGCGAAGACTCGCGATTGTTGCGAGCTGCGCTGGCGGTTGAAGCCGCGTTGCGCCACCACTGAAACACCCCCGATTGATCTGATAAATCCGCAGGAGAGAGATGATGGCTAAAGACATTCTGTGCGCCTTCGGCGTCGACGTAGACGCCGTGGCAGGCTGGCTCGGCTCATATGGTGGCGAGGATTCGCCTGACGATATTTCCCGTGGCCTGTTCGCCGGTGAAATCGGCGCGCCGCGCCTGCTCAAACTGTTCGAGCGCTACGGCCTGCGCACCACCTGGTTTATCCCCGGCCACTCGATGGAAACTTTTCCTGAGCAGATGAAGGCCGTGGCCGACGCCGGCCACGAAATCGGCGTGCATGGCTACAGCCATGAAAATCCGATTGCGATGACCGCCGAACAGGAAGAGATCGTCCTGGATAAATCCATCGAGCTGATCACCCAGGTCACTGGCAAACGCCCCACCGGCTATGTTGCGCCGTGGTGGGAATTCAGCAAGGTCACCAACGAATTGCTGCTGAAAAAAGGCATCAAGTACGACCACAGCCTGATGCACAACGACTTCCACCCTTACTACGTACGCAAGGGCGATAGCTGGACCAAGATCGACTACAGCCAGCACCCCGATACCTGGATGAAACCCCTGGTACGCGGCGAAGAAACCGACTTGGTAGAGATCCCGGCCAACTGGTACCTCGACGACCTGCCGCCGATGATGTTTATCAAGAAAGCTCCCAACAGCCACGGCTTCGTCAACCCGCGTCACCTGGAAGAAATGTGGCGCGACCAGTTCGACTGGGTTTACCGCGAACACGAACACGCGGTGTTCACCATGACCATCCACCCCGACGTGTCCGGCCGCCCACAAGTGCTGCTGATGCTTGAGCGTCTGATCGAACACATCCAGAGCCATGCCGGCGTGCGCTTCGTCACCTTTGACGAAATCGCCGACGACTTTATCCGCCGCCAACCCCGTACCTGACCCTTTGCTCACACCCTCGAGGCGCGATTTATGTCCATCTACAACAAGCTTGACCTGACTGGCTGGAAACCCCGGCAACTGACGTCCCAGGAAGTACGCTTCGCCACCTGGATCGCGTTTTTCGCCTGGGTGTTCGCGGTGTATGACTTCATCCTCTTCGGCACCTTGCTGCCGGAGATCGGCCGGCACTTTGGCTGGGGTGAAGTGGAGCAGGCTGAAATCGCGACCTGGGTGGCGGTGGGTACCGCCGTCGTCGCCCTGGCCATCGGCCCGATTGTCGACAGGCTGGGGCGGCGCAAAGGGATTATTTTCACCGTGGCCGGTTCTGCCCTGTGCTCGGCGCTGACCGCAATCGGTGGGGCGTGGGGCAAGTCGCCGTTGATTCTGATCCGTTCGTTGGGTGGCCTGGGCTATGCCGAAGAAACCGTCAATGCCACCTATTTGACCGAGTTGTATGGCGCCTCTGAAGACCCACGGCTGACCAAACGTCGCGGCTTTATCTACAGCCTGGTGCAGGGCGGCTGGCCGGTCGGTGCGTTGATCGCCGCCGGGTTGACAGCGCTGTTGCTGCCGATCATCGGCTGGCAGGGGTGTTTCATCTTCGCCGCAATCCCGGCGGTGGTGATTGCGATCATGGCGCGCAAGCTCAAGGAGAGCCCGCAGTTCCAGATCCACGAACGCATCAGTCAGTTGCGTAAAAACGGCGCCGTGATCGAAGCGCAAAACGTCGCCGTGACCTACGGCGTGGACTATGACGAACACAGCAAGGCTGGCCTCAAAGCCGCGTTCCGTGGCCCGGCCCGCCGCGCCACATTGGTGATTGGCGCCGCGCTGTTGCTCAATTGGGCGGCGATCCAGGTGTTCAGCGTGCTCGGCACTTCGGTGATCGTCAGCGTGCACCACATCTCGTTCGAGAACTCGCTGATCATCCTCGTGTTGTCGAACCTGGTGGGTTACTGCGGCTACCTCAGCCACGGCTGGATGGGCGACAAGATCGGCCGTCGCAACGTGATTGGCTTGGGTTGGATGCTCGGCGGCCTGTCGTTTGCCGGGATGCTGTTCGGCCCGAGCAATATGCCGATGGTGGTCGGGCTGTACAGCCTGGGCTTGTTCTTCCTGATCGGGCCGTATTCGGCGGCACTGTTCTTTATCAGTGAAAGTTTCCCCACCAGCATCCGCGCCACCGGTGGCGCGATCATCCATGCCATGGGCCCGATTGGCGCGGTGGTCGCAGGGTTTGGTGCCACCCAAGTGTTGTCCGCCGGCAGCGACTGGCAGACCGCCGCGCTGTGGTTCGGCGCCGTGCCGTGCTTTTTGTCCGGCGTCCTGATGTTTGCCGCGCGCCATGTGCGCCCGGAAACCGTTCAGTAAGGAGTAGTCGATGAGCTGTAAAGTTGCCTTGATTACCGGTGCCGCTAGCGGCATCGGCCAAGCCCTCGCCGTGGCCTATGCGCGCAGTGGCGTGGCGGTGGTGGGCGGTTATTACCCGGCCGACCCCCATGATCCGCAGACCACCGTCAGCCTGGTGGAAGCAGCTGGCGGCGAGTGCCTGATGCTGCCGTTGGACGTGGGCGATACCGCCTCGGTGGACGCACTGGCTGCGCAAGCAATACAGCATTTTGGGCGGCTGGATTATGCGGTGGCCAACGCCGGCTTGCTGCGCCGTGCGCCGTTGCTGGAAATGACCGATGCGCTGTGGGACGAAATGCTGAATGTCGACCTGACGGGGGTGATGCGCACCTTTCGCGCGGCGACTCGGCATATGGGGGAAGGCGGTGCGTTGGTGGCGATTTCGTCGATTGCCGGCGGCGTATATGGCTGGCAAGAGCACAGCCATTACGCAGCGGCCAAGGCCGGCGTGCCGGGGTTGTGTCGTTCGCTGGCAGTGGAATTGGCGCCGAAGGGGATTCGCTGTAATGCGGTGATCCCTGGGTTGATCGAGACGCCGCAGTCGCTGGATGCCAAGAACTCCCTCGGGCCTGAGGGTTTGGCCAAGGCCGCGCGGGCGATTCCGTTGGGGCGAGTAGGGCGGGCGGATGAGGTGGCGTCGCTGGTGCAGTTCCTGACCAGTGAAGCGTCGAGTTACCTGACTGGGCAGAGCATCGTCATCGACGGTGGCCTGACCGTGCGTTGGCCCGACTGACTGTACTCAATTCAAATGTGGGACCTGTGTTTGCTTCAGGAGAATTTACATGCCTCAACTAACCAACCGCCGCGCCGTCATCACCGGTGCCGGCAGCGGCATCGGTGCCGCCATCGCCCGCGCCTATGCGACTGAAGGTGCACGGCTGTTGTTGGCCGACCGCAACGCCGCAAGCCTCGCGCAAACAGCCATCACCTGCCGCAGCCTCGGCGCCGAAGTTTTCGAATGCCTGGCCGACGTGGGCACTGTCGAAGGCGCCCAGGCCAGTGTCGACCGTTGCGTCGAGCATTTCGGCGGCATCGACATCCTGGTCAACAACGCCGGCATGCTCACTCAGGCGCGCTGCGTCGACCTGTCCATCGAGATGTGGAACGACATGCTGCGCGTCGATCTCACCAGCGTGTTCGTCGCCAGTCAGCGCGCCTTGCCGCATATGGTGGCGCAGCGCTGGGGGCGGATCATCAATGTCGCCTCGCAACTGGGTATCAAGGGCGGCGCCGAACTGACTCATTACGCCGCCGCCAAGGCCGGGGTGATCGGCTTTACCAAGTCCCTGGCCTTGGAAGTGGCCAAGGACAATGTGTTGGTCAATGCCATCGCACCGGGGCCCATTGAAACGCCCCTGGTGGGCGGTATCAGTGACGACTGGAAACGTGCCAAGGCCGCCGAGCTACCCCTGGGCCGTTTCGGCCTGGCCGATGAAGTTGCGCCGACGGCGGTGCTATTGGCCAGCGAGCCGGGTGGCAATCTGTTCGTCGGCCAGACCCTGGGCCCGAACTCCGGCGATGTCATGCCATGAGCGGGGTGTAGCCGTGTGCGGACTCTGCGGATTGCTTGGCGAAAACCTGCACTGGAGCGACCCGTTGGGCGATGAGCTGCCCAGGCGCCGCGAACGCCTGCGCCGTATCGCCGCGATCAATCAGGTACTGGCGGTGTTCCGGCTCAAGGTCGAGGATTTCCAGGGCGCCTCTTATCTGTTGTTGGGTGCCACCGGTAAACAGGCGTTGGCGAGTGGCCTGGACCAACTCTGGCAGGCGGCCGAAACCATGCTCGGCCGGCCCTTGGACCCCCTCGATCATCGGCTGTTGGAGCACTTGGAGTCAGACACATGAGCATCGCCCTAAATGTGATCACCGGTTTCCTCGGCAGCGGTAAAACCACCTTGCTCAAACGCCTGCTGCAAGGCGAAAGTCTTGGCGATACCGCGTTGCTGATCAACGAATTCGGTGACGTCGGCATTGATCACCTGTTGGTGGAAGAGGTCGCGCCGGACACCGTGCTGCTGCCCAGCGGCTGCGTGTGCTGCTCGATCCGGGGCGAGCTGAAAGACGCACTGCTTGGCCTGCTGCAACGCCGTGAGCGTGGCGAAATCCCGGCGTTCAAACGGGTGATCCTGGAAACCACCGGCCTGGCCGACCCCGCGCCAATTCTTGCCACCTTGAACAACGATGTGCAGCTGCGCGGGCGTTTTCATATCGGCCTGGTGGTCACTCTCGTAGACGCCAGCCACGCCGCGCTGCAAGAGCGCCTGCACCCTGAATGGCTGGCCCAGGTGGCAGCGGCGGACCGTTTGCTGCTGAGCAAGACCGACCTGGCGGGTGACTGTGCTTCACTGCGCGCGCACTTGCAGGCGCTCAATACCGGCACGCCGATCCTCGATACCCAGGACATCCACAGTGGCGACCAACTGCTGCTAGGCGAAGGCTTGCGGAGTGCCGAACCCGCCGTGGAGGTTAGCCGTTGGCAACTGCATCAAACCACCACGGCCACCCATGGCGCTGCGCAAGTGTGCAGCCTGACCTTCGACCAACCGCTGGACTGGGTGGGTTTCGGGGTGTGGTTGTCGATGCTGTTAAGATGTCACGGCGAACGAATCCTTCGTGTCAAAGGGCTGCTCAACGTGAACGCCAGTAACTCCCCCATCGTCATTCATGGTGTGCAGCATTGCTTGCATGCCCCGGTGCACCTGCCTGCCTGGCCGGGCACTGATCGGCAATCGCGTCTGGTGTTTATCCTGCGTGGCCTCGATCCCGTGCTGCTGCGGCGCTCCTTTGACGTGTTCTCCCGGCGGTTCGCCGCATGATCACACTCCGCGTCCTCGGCACCTCAGTGACCTTGCTCGAATGCCTGCGCGTTCGCGCTGAACAGGAACTAGGCATTCGCCTGGTGTACCAGGTGCACGACGTTGAACAGGCCCAGCGCATCGCGGTGATGCAGCCCGACAGCTACGACCTGTACGACCAATGGTTCCACAACGTCGACTTCGTATGGCCGGCCCGGGCGATCCAACCCATCGACACGCGGCGCATTGCGTTGTGGCATGAGATCAACGACCTGCCCAAGCGCGGGCGGCTGTCGCCCGATGACCGGCTGGGCAGCGGCAGCGTGCCCAGCGAACGCCTGTTCGTGCAGCACGATGGCAGCCTCGGCAGCACCGTCACCGAACGCATCAGCATGCTGCCCCTGACCCATAACGCCGACAGTTTCGCTTACCGCCCCGAACGCTTGCCCGACGGTTTTTCCCACGACAATGAAAGCTGGGGCTGGTTGCTGGACCCCGCGTGGAGCGCGCGCACCGCTCTGCAAAGCGACGCCGCCATCGGCGCCCTGGATGCCGCGCTGGCGGTGCAGGGTGCGGGGCTGGCCAGCTTCAAGGACATCGGCAATATGAGCATCGAAGAGATCGATGTGCTGGCCGACATCCTGGTGCGCAAACAGCGGGAAGGACACTTTGCGGCATTCTGGTCCGATGATGAGGAGGCCGCACAATTGATGCTCAGCCCGAGCATCGATATCCAGAGCCTGTGGTCGCCGACCTTGATGCGCCTGCATCGCGCTGGGGTGAAATACCGCCTGGCGGTGCCTCGCGAGGGCTACCGCGCCTGGTTCGGCGGTTTGTCATTGTCGCGTCACGCCCAGGGCCCGGTGCTGGATGCGGCCTACGCCTACCTCAATTGGTGGTTGTCCGGCTGGCCCGGCGCGGTGATGGCGCGCCAGGGTTACTACATCGGCAATCCGGCGCGCAGCCGCGACCATCTGAGCAGTGCCGAGTGGGATTACTGGTACGCCGGTCAACCTGCGCGGGAGGAGTTACTGGGCAGTGACGGTTTGCCGCTGATTGACATCGGTGATGTGCGCGATGGTGGTTCCTATGAGCAGCGGATGGGGCATATCGCTGTTTGGAATGCAGTAATGGATGAGCACAACTATCTGGTGCGTCGCTGGAGCGATATTTTACGGGCGGGGGCGAAAAGCTCCCGCAGGCCATGAGTTTCTGAACCTGGCCAGGCAATACCGTCATCGAGTGCGTTTGAGTGCCGAATGAGAGTCTCGAATTCGGGCGTGCATTGAATTGGTTTGTTGCTGGAGCAGCTTGGACCGCGAGATGAGCATCTGGCCCTGACTCTGGGGAGATGCCACTTTGTCTCCCTGACACAGCGTTTTCGCACAGCAAAGGCCGACATCAGCCGCTGCGCTGTATCTGCTCCAGTATCTGGCTGTCGGTGATGTTCATGTCGTCCAGCAACAGAAACATCTTGCTCAGCACCTCGGCCATTTTCTTGTCGGTGTCGGCGAACGGCAGGTAGAACTCCGTGAGGCTGCTGCCGGCGGGTACGATGCACAGGTAGTTGCCCGGTTCGATATGGATGGCTGCGCTGCCCAGATGAATGCGGTAGTTCGCACGCTGGCCGGTAATGTGCAGAAAATGCCCTTCACATTTAACGTTTCGCAACCCTAGCCCCTGAATCAACTCGCCAACCAGTTCGGTGCGTCGTTGCAGGGTTTCGTTGCTGGTGCTGTAGCTGTCTGCGGCGTGGGCCACGGAGACCAGCAGGTCGGCGTCGCGCATGATTTCTGAGAACAGCAGCGGCGGTACTTGCTCAAGGGGCATGGCTTTCTGGTCGCGGTAGAACGCAATCGTGTCGAAGGTAAAGTGCTCTGTTTCCGAGAGGTAATGGCCGGTATCCAGAAAGTTGAACAGGGCGTAAATGCCGTGCTCTTTGCTCTCGTAATAGATGTCCTCGACGCTTGAGGTCGACCAGTTGCGCACCTGCAGCAACCGGGCGGCGACTTTGCCTTTCAGGCGGTGGCCGGCAAATCGGTTGGACCACAGGCCGGTGTCTCGTTCGGCAGGTGTCAGCAGGTACAGCTCGCGAAAGGCCTGTTTGAACGGCTGCACGCGGCGATGGTTGACCACTTCTTTCTGCCAGGCCGACAGTTGCCCTGCCGTGAACAGATGAAAAGGGTGCGCAATACGCAGGTTCTTTTCAGCGACGTGTTGGCGGCCTTCAAGGTCAGTCACCGTCAGCGTCGCGGCATCGAGCCAGCCCAGCGCAGCGTCGTCGGCCTGCACGATCAGTTGCTCCAGCAGCAGGCGAACCGCCGGCATTTTCAACAGTGGCTTCAGGTCGTCCAGCGCCAGGGTTTCGCCGCTGCTCATCATCGCTTCCAGGGTACGGCAGAAGCGTGCGATCTGTTCCTTGAGCTGGGCCTGCTGCGTTTTGAGCGCGACGAAGTCGGCGTGCTTGCGAATCGCAGGTGGTGCGCTTTTGAGCGTCTTGCCGGCTTTGCAGATGTGCAACGTAGGCGACAAGCCGTCGATGACGAGCGTGATGTCATAGCCATCGATGGTGGCGGCCGTCAGGGCGGATTCGGCGATCTCCGATTCCATGGCCCATTCCAGGCGAATCGCTGAGGGATAACCGGCGACACGCGCCAGGTTTTCCAGTCCTGCCTGCACCGCTGCATGGGAGTTGGCCTGTCGTTGAGCGCCGTATTTACGCACCTCTTTGTGCAGTTTCTTGAGCGTCAGATAGCGCTGGCGTACGTCGTCCGGTCCCGTGACGGGCAGTACGCCATAGATGCGCATTGCCGGCTGTGCGTGGCGGGTCAATTTCTTTTCCAGCGCCGGTCGGCCGATGCCCTGGTAGGCGTCGAGCAGTACACGCGTCTCGGGAAACGCCCAGTGCGAGGGTTCGAGCGCCGCGAGGTATTCGCGCAGGTGGTCTGGGTCGGCTTCGGCCAGGGCCTTGTCCAGCAGGTAACGGTCCACCACACCCACTGTTTCATCCGGCGTATTGGGCAGGTCGCTGCCCCAGCCGGACCGAGGCGCCAGGGCAATGTTCAGGTATTCACGCTGGAAGGCTTGCAGATCACTCCAACCGAGCGCGTCGAGCACCACTCGGCTGGCTTGGCCGGCGTAGGGCAGGGCGGTGAGCAGGGTGTTTCTTGAAAAGCCGGACAACGCCGCGCGCAGCTCTGCCGATTGGGTCCTGGGCAAATCCTGAAGCAGTAGGAAGCATTGGAGCACCGCGGCCGTATCGCCGAAGCTATCGAAGTCATCCGGCGTCATGCCCAGTCGTTCGATGACCGCCAGGGCCTGCAGCAGCCAGCGGGACTGATACACCTCTACCAAACGGAAGGTGTCAGCCAGCTTCTCGGCATTATCGGGCAGTCCAGCCAGGGCGTCCTCGACGTAACGAACGGTGAAGCTCGCCAGGATAGGATGCACTGCAACGGGTTCTTCAGAGGGGATGTCATCGCTCTGCGGCGACTCATCATCGATGCCTTCGTCTTCCGGAGCCTCGTCGTCTGAAGTGCCCTCGTCGAATGCTTCATCGGCGTACTGATTCAGGTCCACATCATCGCTGTCCAGTCCTGTGTCGTCCGAGTAGAACATCATGGCGCGGCCCCAGGTATTGGCCGCCCGGACGAACCGCGGGTAATCGAGGCGGTCCGCTTCCAGCAGGCCCAGAGCGATGCGCTGGATTTCCTTGTGCACGTAGATGTACGCGTCGGCGACTTTCCTTTGTTCTTCATCAGGCGGGGAAGGGGGCTGCACGCGGTTCCAACTGCCGTCCAGCAACCATTCGGCGAAGGTCTGCCAGGCCGGGGTGGACGGGTAATGGCTCAGGCGATTGATGCAAGCCTGAACGTCAGGGAAGGCCCAGGCCTGGTCCGGACTTCTTCGGTAATAGGCAGGGCTATCTTCGTCAGTGGGCAATGGATAGTCGCTGTCCTCGAAGGCAAATTGCAGCATGTGCTGCAGTCGCGCGCCGATCTGCTCCAAGGCATAGGCATCCGGATGCGCAGTGATCCACGCATCGCAGAGTCGATATTGCAGGCCATAGCGCTGTTGATCGCGGCGGTCTTCCAGATCGTCCCAAACGGTCGGGAACACAAAACCATCGGCCAGGGCTTTGGGGCCATCCTGGGGGTGCTGCCTGACCCAGTCATCGGCTATGCGCAGGAAGTCGATGCCGTCCCAGAAATCGAGCTCGAATTCGTCATGTCGGCTGAGCTCGGGATAGTCATCCAGCGCTCTATCGCAGAATGCTCGCAGCGCAGCGAGGCGTGTGGCTTGTTCGGGCACAGGACGGCGTGATTGCATGAGGGAATCCGAGGAAGTGAGCGACGAGGATCAACCGCCAATCAGCGGCACCAGGCGGATAAACGCGAGCGAGGAAGGGGGGCTCAACTCGATTGACTCATCGAGTCTTTGCAGCATGACGCCGTTGTGCAGAACGCGGAACGCACGGGTTTCAAAACCCTTCAAGGCGCGCTCGACCTCAACGCCGACATCCAGGTCTGGAGACGCGCTAGGCTGAGGCATGACAACCGCGCCTTCACTGGCTTGCTGAAGAATGTCCCGCTCGCTCAGGTATTGGCGGTCGAGCACTTCACGCACCGACACGTGTGCCAGCCAGTGCTGGACCGACAGTGCGGCGATCTGTTCGGCAACGGTCAGGCGAATGAGCTCGGCGACCGTCAAGGTCAACGAGGTCGGTGTCAGGGTGACAGGGGGCAGCAAAGGCTCCTGGCGTGCGCCTTTCAGGCAATAGCTATGAACCACGAATTCCATGACGCATTCCTTGCAAGCCAGGCCAGCCGGGCGGATGGCGCTTAGCATATCCCGGTCTGCAATAAACTTCATCGCGCGGCGGCGTTGTGGCTGCGATTTCAACAGCGCCCGGCGGTATCAGGCGCAGGAGACCCCGAGCATTGACCATCAGGCGTATTTGCAGGGAGGACAATTCATGTTTCCCGTGCTGGAGCCATGCCACCAATGGAACCTAGATGCGTGGAAAACCATGGTGCCTGGCGGACCACACCACCGTTAACGTGATGATCAGAAGAGCGATCAGGGCCGGCGCAAACGCAGCGACGCCCAGGTAATCCAGCAGCACGCCCCCAATGATCCCGCCGCCCGCAATGGCCAGGTTCCAGGCTGTGACCAACATGGACTGGGCGACATCCGCCGCATCTCCCGACGTCTTGGCTATTGCAGTCTGGAACAAGGTTCCCGCGCCTCCGAAAGCGATCCCCCAGGCCCCAACCGCGATATAGATCACAACCAGGTTGTCGTTCTTCACCCACAGCATCAACGCCGCGATGGCGAACAGTGTCGTGCCGGCAAGCGTCAATGGCCGAAGATGCCGATCAATCAGTACGCCGACGACCCAGATGCCCAGTAGTGACGTGACGCCGAAAACCAGTAGCACCTGCTCTGTGCGCTCGGCCAGTCCGGCCGCACCTAGGAATGGGGCGATGTAGGTGAAGAGAATGTTGTGTGCCAGCACGAACGAAAGCACCACGAACAGGACCGGTCGAACGCCCGGCAGCGTGATGACGTGGCCCAAGCCAAAGCGTTTGTTGGCGGTTTGGCCAGGGAAGTCAGGCACCTTCAGCCGCACCCAGACCATCAAGGCTATTGCAAACAGGCTCATGAGCGCGAAGCTCATCCGCCAACCGATCAGGTTGCCGAGCAGGGTCCCGGCAGGCACACCCAGGGATAATGCCAGTGGCGCACCGACCATGGCGATCGCGATGGCTCGGCCTTTTTGGCTCTCTGGCACCATGCGGGCGGCATAGCCTGCCAACAATGCCCAGAGCAGCCCGGCTGAAACGCCACCCAGCATACGGGCAATGATCGTCAAGCCGTAGCTGGTTGAAAGCGCCGTAACCGTGTTGGCAACGGCAAAGCCCGCGATCGCGGACAACAGCAGCGACCGTCGCCGCATGCCTTGGGTGGCTGCCGTCAGTGGGATAGCCGCGAGTAACGAGCCGATGGCATAGACCGTCACCCACTGGCCCGCGAGCGCCTCGGAAATGGCCAGCCCTTCGCTGATCTGAGTGAGCAGGCCGGCGGGCAATGCTTCGGTCAGGATCGTAATGAATGCGGCCAACGCCAGGGCAAACAATGATCCGATGGGCAGTGGCGCAGGGGCTTGCGCAACGTCTGGAGGGAGCTCGATGTGGGTATTGGCAATCGTCATGGTTCACCTTTTGGCGGCGCTGTTGACGCACTCGACGGTGTCGTCAATTACGGGGTCGGTACTGGCCACTACGGTAGGTGCCTGCCTTGGATGAGACAAGAATGCTAGAGTACGTAACACATCGGAAAAAATGTCCGCAATGGGGTTGTCATGGCATCGTTAAGCGGGATTGATTTTTTTGTTCGGGCCGCTGAAACCCGCAGCTTTTCGGAGGCCGGGCGAGCGCTGGGTATTTCGTCCTCGGCGGTGGGCAAAAGTGTCGCCCGGCTGGAGACACGCCTGGGCGTACGGCTGTTTCACCGCAGCACGCGGAGCATCACGCTGACGGCGGAGGGCGCGCTTTTTCTCGAGCGTTGTCGGCGCATTCTCTGCGAAGTGGAAGCGGCGGAATTGGAGTTGTCCGAAACCCGGAAAGCGCCACGGGGCAAGCTGCGGGTGAGTGTGCCGCTGGTTGCGGATTTGATCATGCCCACGCTGATCGCCTTCATGCGTCGCTACCCGAGCATTGAACTGGACCTGGATTTTTCCGATCGGTTGGTGGACATCATCGAGGAAGGTTTCGATGTGGTGATTCGTACCGGGGAGCCGAATGACTCCCGGCTGATGTCGCGTCCATTGGGCACGTTCAAGCTGCTGGTGGTCGGTTCACCCCAGTACTTCGCCAAACACGGTACGCCGAAGGTGCCTACGGATCTGCTGCAGCATGCCTGCCTGCTCTATAAATTCCCCAGCACTGGCAGGCTGCAGGTCTGGCCAGTCAGGCAAGCAGGCGAGACTGAGCTCAACCTCCCGGCAACCCTGCTCTGCAACACCACCGAGGCCTTGCTTCATGTCGTGCGTGATGCATTGGGGATCGCCTGTGTGCCGGATTTTACCGTGCGTGATGCCCTCGCTAACGGTGAACTGGTCACCGTCCTGGACGATTTCAATCAGCACCAGAGCACCTTCCGGATGCTATGGCCCTCCAGCAAGCACCTGGCACCGAAGCTTCGGGTGTTCATTGATTTCATGAACGCGGAGCTGTTCAAGCGCTGAGCCTGCTACTCATTTGGCCCCGTGTTGAGCCGCCACCGCCAGCGCCGCGGGCTCGTTGGCAACGTAGCTGATCGCGACGTCATAGCCTTGTGAGGCGGCTAGCCGCGCGGTGGCGGCACCCGCTCCGCGGCCGCCGCCGGTTATCAGAATCAGCGGTGCCTGCGAGACGTTTTTCATCGAGAGTACCCCCTGCTACGGTGAGAATTTGGCCATGTCAGCCGATGATGAGGGTGCCGCTGGCGATCACTGCGCACGCCAGGAGCCGGCGAGCGGTCAGTGTCTCGCCGAGGAACACGTAGCCAATCAACGCCGCAAACAGCACGCTGGTTTCGCGCAAGGCTGATACCGCCCCCAAGGGCGCTTCGTTCATGGCGTAGATGACTATTCCATAGGCCAGCAAGGAGACCAGCCCGCCGAACAGGGCGGTCAAGTAGATCGCTTACGCCTGGCCGATGCGCGAGAGGGCTGATTGATGTCGTTCAGGCGTCGATGGCGTGCCCGGCTCCCGGTATATCCGCTCGCCATTGTGTCGAAGGTGAAGCGTTCTGTTTCCGAATGGTAATGGCTGGTATCCAGAAAGTTGAACATGGCTCAGATTACTTTTTCACCATTGCCATCCGACGACCACTCATGAAGCACAAGAGACCCCCATCGCGGTCAGTGCGCTCAACGCATAAAACATCGTGGGCGCCGGGGTGTGCATCAGCAGGTATCCGCAGATCACCGGGCTCAGGGCGCCACCCAGCGCTGCCAGGTTTTGAGCGCCGTAGTAGCTGCCGCGCAGTTCCTCCGGGGCCAGGGTGTCGACGAAAAGGAATTCGGCCGGGTAAATGATCATTTCACTGAGGGTGAAAATGAACATCGCCACGCACCAGCTCACCATGCTGTTCGCCAGGCTGAAGCCGATCAGGCCAAGAACCCGTCTAGCACTTAAGTGCTTGGCCTGGTGATCCATTGCTGGGCCCTCAACAGTCGGTCGAAAAATAATCGCATCAGGCTGTCGATTTCGGCCATTGCCATTCGATTAGTCCGTAGAGCCGCCACACGGACGGCTTGATCCATCCACTTTCAGGAGATATGAGCATGCGATTTATGGTGATCGTCAAAGCCAGTCCGGAATCGGAAGCCGGACAGATGCCCAGCGAAGAACTGCTGGCCGCCATGGGCGCCTACAACGAAGAATTGGTCAAGGCCGGGGTGATGCTCGCCGGTGAAGGCCTGCATCCCAGTGCCGAGGGCGTGCGCGTGCAGTTTTCCGGCAAGAACCGGACGGTGATTGATGGGCCCTTTGCGCAAACCAAGGAACTGATCGCCGGCTTCTGGATTTTCAAGGTCCAGTCATTGCAGGAGGCCGTCGATTGGGTCAAACGCTGCCCGAATCCGATGGTCAGTGACAGTGAAATCGAGATCCGCCAGATCTTCGAAGTCGAGGATTTCGGCGAGACCTTTACCCCCGAGTTGCGCGAGCAGGAAGAACGCTTGCGGGCGCAGATGTCCAGTCAATCGTGAAACCGGCTACAGGAGATCCGACCATGAAAATCATCCCTTACCTGACCTTCAATGGCCGCTGCAAGGAAGCCTTTGCGTTGTACAAGGACGTGCTTGGCGGCGAGCTGTTTTCCATGTCTTTTGCCGAGGCGCCTGAAGACGTCGGCATGCCCAAGGACGCGGACCTGATCATGCACACCTGCCTGACCGTGGGCCATTTCAGCCTGATGGCTTCCGACTGCCCGCCAGGCCAGCCATTTAGCAAGCCGCAAGGCGTGTCGGTTTCCCTCAATGTCGACAGCGTGGAAGAGGCCGAGCGGCTGTTTAACGGCTTGAGTGCGGGTGGCCGCGTGCAGATGCCCTTGGCGAAGACCTTCTGGGCGGAACGCTTTGCCATGTTCGAAGATCGTTTCGGGATTGCCTGGATGGTCAATTGCGAGGGCGGAAAATAAGCCGAACGAAGCCTTGGTCGCCGGCCTGGAAGCAGCCGGCGACCTGAACATCGATAGGCGTTCGGTAGCCTCTTCACGCTGCCGGTGGTTTGTATCCCGCAAGCATTTTCAACACCTCATCATGTGAACCGCTCGCTTCAGCAAACCGTAATGGCTTGGCGCGCTCGACGACCAGTTCTTGTGGGGTTGGAGAGATCTCGAGCAGTTCGAATATCTCATTCAAAAACTCGTCCAGGGGCATGGCGTGCTCGTCATTTTCCTGGCCAAGCAGAGTGGTACGCACACCCGGTGGCGCAAGTTCGATAACTTCGACTGACGAGTCCTCTAGCTGCACTCGAAGGCTTTGAGTGAACGAATGAACTGCCGCTTTGGTTGCGCTGTAGGTCGGTGTCGCAGGCAGCGGGACGAAGGCCAACGCTGAACTGACATTGATAATCGTGGCACTGGGCTGCTTGAGCAGTTGGGGAGTAAATGCATACACCATGCGGATTGTGCCCAGTAAGTTCGTTGTCACGATATCTTCGGCTGTGTTCAGGTATTGGGAATCAGTCAGATCCTCCCAGTGCATGATCCCCGCGTTGTTTATGAGCACGTTCAGATTCGGGTGACTGATCGCAAGTGCTTCGCGGGTGCGCTGGATGGATTGTGGATCGCAGACGTCCAGCAAGACGGATTCAATGCCTGGGTGTTCCGACATGATCTTGTCCAGCAGAGCTTTGCGCCGTCCCGCGATGATTACCTGGTTGCCCGCCTTGTGAAGCCTGAGTGCCAGGCCAAGGCCTATGCCAGAAGTGCTGCCGGTAACCAGAATCGTGTTGCCAGTGCTGTTCATAGTAAACTCCAGTGAGAATGCTTAATCGGACAATTGTCCGCTTGCAAAACGTACCGGACAGCTGTCCGCTTTGCAATGCAAAAGGAAAAACTTTGCTCATGACTGACGAATTGGTGATGCGTTCTGACGCCAAGAAAAACCGGGAACGGATACTGGAGGTCGCGGTGGTAGAGCTGACTAACGATCCTGCGGTTGCGCTGAGCACGATTGCGAAGAAAGCCGGGGTAGGACAGGGCACGTTCTATCGCCATTTCGCCAACAGGGAGGCGCTGGTATTCGAGGTCTACCAATTCGAAATGCAGCAAGTGGCCTCGTTGGCCGAACAGCTGCTCGCCACAAAACCCCCTAAGGAGGCCCTCCGAGAGTGGATGGACTGCCTCGTTGAATATGCAATGACCAAGGCGGGACTCGCGACCGCGATACGGCAAGCAGCCTCTACTTACGAATTTCCTGGGAAGTCGGGATACGCGCCGGTCCAGGCAGCCGCCGAGTTGCTTTTGAGGGCTAATGAAAAGGCCGGAACGATTCGTAGCGGGGTTACCCACGACGACTTTTTTCTAGCCACTGCTGGAATATGGCAAATAGATTCCCTGAGCGAATGGCGCCCACGTCTCGCCAGATTGATGGACTTGGTGATGGATGGTCTATGCGCAGGTAGCCCTGAAAGCCTGAAGAATAACGTGTAGCTTTCGTCCAAGCGCAAACCACTACCGGTCATGCCGTGGTTTAAACGGAATGACCGGAGCGCCTTACGGATTATTTTTGCGCCAGCAATGCCTTTCTTGTCGCCTTTTGGTGTTTCATGGCGGCGATCTCACGCTCGCAGGCCTCGACATCGAACGAGTTGTCCCACTTGGCAATGGCGATGGTGCCGATACCGTTACCGATCAGGTTGGTCACGGCGCGCGCTTCGTTGAGGAACCGATCAATGCCCAGGAGCAAAACGAGGCCGACCAGAGGAATGGAGTGAATGGTTGTGAGCGTTGCAGCCAGCGTCACAAACCCCGCACCCGCCACCCCAGCCGAGCCTTTTGAAGTCAGCAGGAACACGCCCAGCAGAATCATCTGATCCACAAAGGTCAGTGGCGTATTGGTCGCCTGGGCGATAAAGATCGCGGCCATGGTGAGATAGATGCAGGTGCCGTCCGCATTGAAGGTGTACCCCGTAGGCAACACCATGCCCACTACCGATTTTTTGCAGCCAAGCTTTTCAAGTTTCACCATCATTCGTGGCAGCACGGCTTCGGTTGAGCAGGTGCCAAGGGTGATGAGGATTTCATCTTTGAAATAACGAAGAAATTGCAGAAGCGGCATGCCCGACCATCGAGCAACCGTACCCAGCACGACCACGATGAAAAACAAGGTCGTGATGTAGAGCGCGACCAGCAACTGGCCGAGTGACAGCAAGGTGCCAATCCCGTATTTGCCGATCGTGAAAGCCATGCCGGCACCCGCGCCAATCGGCGCCAAGCGCATGACCATTGCAACGATCTTGAACAGACCTTGCAGGAACAGATCAAGGGTGTTGATCAGCGGCTTGCTGGTTTCACCCATTTGAACCAGGGCCACACCCATCAATACCGAAAGCAGGATGACCTGAAGCATGACGCCATTGGAGAATGCGCCGATGAAGGTTTGCGGGATGATATTGAGAAAGAAATCAATGGTGCCGCCTTGCTCACTGGCAGCTTGGCTGTATTTGCTAATGGCACCTCCATCAAGCGCGCTGGCGTTGATGTTCATACCGACGCCAGGCTTCACGATGTTGACCACAATGAGGCCGACGACCAGGGCGATGGTTGAAAGAATCTCGAAGTAGATCAGCGCTTTTACGCCAATCCGGCCGACTTCTTTGATGTTGCCCATCTTTGCGATACCCACAACGACCGTACCGAAAATAATGGGCGCCAACAGCATTTTGATCAGTTTGATGAAGCCATCGGCAAAGGGTTGCAGCTTGGCTCCGATATCAGGCACGAAGTAACCGATTGCTGCTCCGATCACGATGCCGATCAGCACTTGCACATACAGCTGGCCATACCAGCGGGACTTGGAGATTTCCACGGAAGCACCTCATTTTATTGTTGTGATGGGCATGTGGCTCGGCGTCAGTGGGTGACGCCGGGGGCTGCGGCCTCTTTCAAAGAGACCGCAGATCGAGGTTGATCAGCCTTCGCCCAACTCACGCATCACTGCGTACAAAGCGGACTTGGCCTCGAAGCCGACACCTGGAATATCCGGCAGACCGACATAGCCGTTTTCCACGCGGATGCCGTCAGCGAAGCCGCCGAACGGCTGGAACACATCCGGGTAGGATTCGTTGCCGCCCAGGTGCAGACCTGCTGCGATGTTCAGGGACATCTGGTGACCGCCATGGGGCACTACGCGGCGGGAAGACCAACCCATTTCTTCCATCACCTTCAGGGTGCGCATGTACTCCACGAGCCCGTAGGACAGAGCGCAGTCGAACTGGAGGTAGTCGCGATCGGGGCGCATGCCACCGTGGCGCAGCAGGTTACGGGCATCCTGGTGAGAGAACAGGTTTTCACCGGTAGCCATGGGCAGTTCATAGTGATTGGCAAGCTCGGCCTGGAGTGCGTAGTCCAGCGGATCGCCAACCTCTTCGTACCAGAAGAGGTTGTACTTCTTGATGGCTTCAGCGTACGCAATACCGGTCTGAAGATCGAAACGACCATTGGCGTCGACCGCCAACCGACGGCCGTCGCCAACCACTTCAAGTACCGCTTCGATGCGGCGGATGTCTTCGTCCAGCGGTACCGCACCAATCTTCATCTTGACGACGTCGTAGCCACGATCCAGATAGCTCTGCATTTCTGCCTTGAGCTTGGTCTGGTCTTTGCCAGGGTAGTAGTAGCCGCCCGCTGCATAGACCCAGACCTTGTCATCGGCCACGCCGTTACGGTAACGGTCGGCCAGCAGGCGATACAGCGGTTTGCCTTCAATCTTGGCGACGGCATCCCATACCGCCATGTCGATGGTGCCAACGGCGACAGAGCGCTCGCCATGGCCGCCTGGCTTTTCGTTGGTCATCAAGGTTTTCCAGATGGCGAACGGATCCAGGTTGTTGTTTTCATGGTCGACGAGCGTGTCTGGATCCGCTTCCGTAATCCGCGCCAGGAAACGATCACGCATCAGTGCGCCTTGGCCATAGCGACCATTGGAGTTGAAACCGTAGCCAATGACAGGCTTCCCATCGCGGATCACATCAGTGATGACCGCGACAACCGAGCAGGTCATTTTCGAAAAATCGATGTAGGCGTTAGCGATTGGGGAGGCAATGGAAACAGTTTTTTCACGAATGTCTACGATGCGCATGACGGGGTCCTCTTGTTGTTTGTAGGCCCACGTTAGGCTTTGCGATGGCCCCCGCCCAATGCTATTAATGCCGCACCCTATGCTCAGGAGGCATGGCCCTTGGAACTCGTCTGGCTTGAAGATTTTTCAGCGCTTGCGGAGTACGGCAGCTTTGTTCGGGCGGCTGAAGCGCGGCACGTTACCCAGCCGGCATTCAGCCGCAGAGTGCGCTCGTTAGAGAGTTGGATGGGGGTGCAGTTGTTCGTTCGAACGCCTCAAGGCGCGACGCTTACTGAAGCTGGCAGGCAAATTTTGCCAAGTGCCCAAGAGGCTGCCAGGCGCTTGTACAGAATGCGCAACGAGGCTCAAGAGGTTGCTGGAATGGCCGCCAAGTCGCTTCAATTCGCGGCAACTCACTCCCTGTCGTTTACATTTTTTCCCAAGTGGCTGCGAAGCTCAGAGAACGGTGCCCCCATTGAGGCTGTGCAACTGCATTCAGACAGCATGGCTGCCTGTGAGCAGATGCTGATACATGGCCAGGTTCAGTTTCTGCTCTGCCACCGCCATCCCGATGTTCCACCGCTACTGGCCCCTGATCAGTTCATCGGCAAGAAGGTGGGTGAAGACGTTCTCGTTCCTCTTGCGAGTGCCTGCGCTAACTTCGGCACCTCGCCTGCGGCATTGCCGTACCTCGCTTACACCCATGAATCCGGGTTGGGGCGTATCGTCGCGCACAGACTGCGTGGCAAAGAAGATTACCTTCACCTCAAACCGCTCTTTAGCAGCCACCTTGCAGCGGTGCTAATGTCCATGGCCCTGGAAAGCAAAGGCGTGGCCTGGTTGCCCAGGAGCCTCACCGAGCAAGAAATACTGGATGGGCGCCTGGTCAGAGCGCTCGACGAAAGCTGGGATATACCGCTGGAAATTCATCTGACCCGTCCAGCCGCGCCACTCAGTCAATCTGCCGAAGAGTTCTGGGCCAGGGTGGGGCAGTGACTCGGCGGGTTTTATATGACGCGCTGTGTTGCTCAATAGGGTTTGAGGTTGCGCATCGCCGCTGATCCCTTGCCGGGATCGCGGCGAAGTGTTGAGCTTTTCGCTACTTGTAATGTTGTTCAAACACCGCCAATTGCTCAGGCTTGATCAACTGAAAGGGTACCCAGACGTCCGTTTCCACCGGCTCTCCCTTGATCATCTTGAGTGCTGCTTGTACCGCGCTGCTCGCCTGGGCCTTGGGGTCCTGGAATACCGAGGCGACCAGCATCCCGCGCTTGATGGCCGCCAGGCCGTCAGGCAAGCCGTCGATACCGACAATCGCAATCTCGCCCTTGGCTTTGCCGGCCTGCTGCAACGCCATGGCTGCACCGATGGCCATCTCGTCGTTGTTGGCGACGATGGCATCGAAACGGCTCCCAGCCAGCAACCAATTACTGGTCAGGTCCATCCCTTTGCTGCGCTGCCACTCGGCACTTTGCTGCTCGACAATCTTGATCCCGGGATAATCCTTGAGCACCTGTTTGACGCCTTCGGTGCGGTCGTGGGTAGCGTTTTGCGCCAGGTCGCCCATGATGATCGCGAGGTTGCCCTTGCCTCCGAGCTTTTCGGCCAGGTAGCGCATTTGCAGCTGTCCGGCCTCAATGTCATTGGACGCTACCGTGACCACGCCTTTGGGCAAGGTACGCTCGTCCGGGTGACGGTTGACGTAGACCAGCGGGGTCTTCGCTTCGACCGCGGCGCGGGTGATGTTGGCCGTGGCGGAGGTGTCCACCGGCAGGACAATGACCGCATCCACTTTCTGGTTGATAAAACCCTGGACCTGGTTGAGTTGGCGCACCACATCGCCTTGGGCGTCCTCGAATTGAATCTGCACGTTTTCCTTTTTCGCGGCCTCGTCCAGGCCGTTACGCACGTAGGTCATGAAGTTGTCGTCGACCCTGGCGATGCTGACGCCGATGCGATAGTCGGCGGCGGCCCATTGGCTGAAAAGCAACAGCAGGGTGGCGAAAAGCAGTGTGCAACGACGCATGAGGGTTTTCCTTTTGTTGTTATGAGTAGTACGTCACCGAGAGAAGAAATCTTCCAAACGTTTTGAATTCGGCGCGGGCCTCATCCATCAAGCGTGAAGGCCTGTCTGAAACGCTCAAGCGCGACTTCACTGTCACCGCTGGCCCAGCCTTCGAGGCCGACGACACCGCTGTATCCCATGCCGAACAAGGCCCTGGCAATGGCGCGATAGTGGATTTCGCCGGTCCCGGGCTCCATGCGACCCGGGACGTCGGCGACCTGGATTTCGCCGATGGCGCTGCCGGCGCGCTGGATCAGTTCGATCAGGTTTCCTTCGCCGATCTGTGCGTGATAGAGGTCCAGGTTCATCTTCAGGTGCGGGCTGCCCACGGCCTCGATCAGCGCCAGGGTATCGTCGGCACGGGCGAAAGGCGTGCCCGGGTGGTCGACTTCAGTGTTGAGGTTCTCCAGCAGGAATACCCGACCCGCGTCTTCGCCCAGGCGAGCGATTTTTTCCAGCGTCTTGCAGGCGCTCAACCACATGCGGCCGGTGGTCTGGGCAACGGGTTTGACCGGCAATCCCTGATCACCCAGGCCGGTGCCATGCAGGTTCAGGCTTGGGCAACCCAATTGAGCGGCGACCGCCAAGGATTCCTGGGCGCTGTCGAGCAGTTGCTGGATATCCTCGGGATCGGTCAGGTTGCCCGAGATGTAGCCGGTCATGGAGGTGAAATCCGCGCCGGTCGCTACGAGGGCTTGGATGTCTTTGGTCGTCCAGTTCCATATCTCGACGCTGAAGCCCAGCGCATGGATGCGTTTGACTCGCTCGGTAAAGGGCAGGTCGAGGAAGACCATCTCGGCGCTGATCGCCAGTTTGAGCGGTGTGAAACTCATGAACGAGCTCCTTGCACGCGCACCGGTTTGCCCAGTTGGAAGGACTCGATACAGGCGCGAGCAATGGCCAGTGCCGCCCGGGCATCTTCACCGCTGGCCAGAGGCTTTTCGCCGCTGCGCACGCAACTGACAAAGTGGTTGAGCTCGGCCACATAGGCATCACGCAGCAAGTCGGTGTCCATGCGCTGGGTGTCAGCCTGGACCCCACTGGCCAGGTAGCGCAGCAGGTCAGAGTCGTTGACGTTGCCCATGGTCAGCATGCCTGCGCTGCCGAACACTTCGCCGCGGACATCGTAGCCATAGACCGCTTGGAAATTGGCCTCGGCCGTGGCGATGGCGCCATTGTCGAAGCGGATCGTGACCACCGCTGTGTCGAGAAATCCTTTGTCCTTGTAGGCCGGTGCGATCAGGGCATCGGCCATTACAAAAACCTCAACCGCTTCGGCACCTGGATTCAGATAGCGCAGGGTATCGAAGTCATGGATCAGGGTTTCCAGGAAGATCACCCATTGCGGTGACGCGGCGGGGTTGTTCAGCGCCGGGTCGCGTGTCAGCGAGCGCAGCAGTTGTGGCGTACCGATCCGGCCGGCAACCACGTCCAGATGAGCGGTGCGGAAACTTCTGGCAAAGCGCCGGTTGAAGCCGACTTGTAGCGTCACCTGTGCATCGGCAGCGGCGGCGATGGCGCGGTCCGCTTCGTCCAGGGTGATGGCCATCGGTTTTTCACAGAACACACTTTTGCCGGCCCGGGCCGCACTGATCACCAGTTCGGCATGGCTGCGTGCCGGGGCGGCAATCAGCACGGCGTCGATGTCCGGGTCATCAAGCAGTTGCTGTGGATCGACATAGACCTTCTGCACGTCCAGTTCTGCCGCCAGGCGTGCGGCTTGGCCGGGGGTGGGGTCGGCGATGGCGGCGAGGCACGCGCCGGGGATGTGACGGGCGGCGGTCAGGCCGTGAAAGCTGCCCATGCGACCGGCGCCGATGAGGCCAAGGCGAATGGTCTTGGATGTGCTCATAAACATGACTCCCTTTATTGTTTTTACGACTCGGCGGTAAGAATGTCCTCGTCTGGGTAAGCAGGGAGCAAGCGTTGTGCCAATAATTAACTGATTGATATTAAAAGGCTTTTATTCGTTGTCGTTTGATTGAGTGTTCATTTCTATTACATGTCTATACTGACATGTCGAAAATATGAACATGGGCCCGGATGATGAATCAGCAACCTGCAGCCTTGAGCGCCGAAGACCGCGATTACCTCACCGCGCTGGGGCCTGCGTCCTTGAACGAAGGGCCCAGCACTGCGCTGGATGAGGCGTGGCGAGCGTGCTTGCAGGAGGAAACCGATCGCCCTGTCGGGATCAGGCAGGTGATTTGGGAGTCCTGGTTGCGCAGCGTCAACGCCGGTCTCGATCCGGAAGATGGCGAGTACCGTTTTGTCGCGCCCGCCGACCTGACTGCGACACTGGCAGCCAACCGGGTGCTGATCGCCGCGGCGGCGCAAGTCATGCGCGGTTTGCTCGCCTACAACCCCAAGGGCCATATCAACCTGACCGATACCGAAGGCACGACGTTGTATTTTTGTGGCCTGGACCTCACCCCCATAGGCAGTCGACTGCTGGAGTCGGTACAGGGCACCAATTGCACCGGGCTGGCGATCGTCGAGGACCGTTTGGTCTATGTGCTGGCCGAGGAGAACTTCGGGCTTGGCTTGCGCCAGCGCCGAATGCATTGCGCCGCCGCGCCAATCCGGGATGCTCAAGGCCGAACCCTGGGTATGTTGACCTTGACGGCAGAACCAGGCTGGTTTCATTTCCATACCCTGGGCACTGTCCAGGCGGCGGCCGAGGCGGTCTCGAGGCAGATGGCGCTGCAAGCCTTGCTGGAAGAACAACAAACAGTCCTTGAGGTACTCAACGAGGGCTTGGTGGTATTGGATGAGCAGGGCTGCATCAAGGCGCTCAACCATTACGCCCGACAGTTGTTCCGCGTGGGCCGTGACCTGCTGGGCAGTCCGTTCAAGAGCCTGGGGCGGAGCGAGTTGACCGATGCAATCCTGCTCGGGGGCGGGGAAGGGGTGCGAGACCTGGATTGCACCTTTGAACTGCACGACCACAGCCATCTGGCATGCCTGGTGTCGGTTTGCCCGCTGGAACAAGGCGGGCGGATTGTTTCGTTGCGCGAAAACCGACGCATCCGGGAAATCACCCGGCGGATCATGGGCACCCAGGCCAGCTACACCTTCGAAACCATCCTGGGTCGCTCACGGGCGATTCAGGATGCAGTGCACCTGGCACGGATTGCCAGTCGCAGTGATTCGACCACGCTGATCCTCGGCGAGAGCGGCACAGGCAAGGAGCTGTTCGCCCAGGCGATCCATAATGCCAGCGACCGTTGCGGTGGTCCTTTCGTGGCGGTCAATTGCGGGGCCATTCCCCGTGATCTGGTGCAGAGCGAACTGTTCGGTCATGTCGAAGGCGCTTTCACCGGATCGGCGCGCGGTGGCTCGGCAGGCAAGTTCGAATTGGCCGATGGCGGGACGATCTTCCTCGACGAAATCGGTGACATGTCCTTTGATGCGCAGGTCAGCTTGCTGCGTGTCCTGCAGGAAGGCGAGGTGACACGGGTGGGGGCGAAAAAATCGCTGCGGGTCAACGTTCGCATCATTGCCGCCACTCACCGCAACCTGAGTCAGGCGGTGGCCGAAGGCGCCTTTCGTGAGGACCTTTATTACCGGCTCAACGTGCTGAACCTGACGGTGCCGCCACTGCGGATGCGCCGCGAGGACGTGCCGTTGCTGGCGCGGCATTTTCTCGCGCGGTGTGCCCGGTCGCTACGCAAGTCGGTGCGCGACCTTTCACCTGGTGCGCTGGATAGGCTTGGCGCCTATCACTGGCCGGGCAATGTTCGCGAGCTGGAAAACGTCATTGAGCGGGCGACCAATCTGGCGATGACCGACCTGATCCTACCGAGCGATCTTGCACTGGACATCCGGCAGCAAGGGCGGCCATCGACGTGGGGAAGCGCCCCAGAGCCTCAGACGGCTCCGGACCTTGGCACCCATGAAATGAATGCAATCATCGCCGCCCTCAACGACACGCGCGGAAACATCCGCCTGGCTGCTCAACGCTTGAATGTGTCGCGTGGTGGGTTGTACAACAAAATGAATCGATTCGGGCTCAGGATTGAGGCGTTCCGTTCAACGTTGGACTGAATCGTAATCAGGATCTTGCCATCCCCCAGGATGGTTTTCTCCACAATCACCGAATACACGTCCGTCACGCCGATAAATTCAGCCAGGCTTCAACATAGGGTTTCTGAAAGTCGAAGCGCGTTGCCGGTGTGATCGGTGTTGCGCTAATTCCGGCAATCGATACCTCAGTCGACCGTTTACGCCTCTGTTGAAGTGCCGATCGCCTGCCGTATCTCGCGCACGTCGCGTGCAGGTGATGCGCCGAATTGCCGTAGATATTCACGGCTAAACTGTGATGCGCTTTCATAGCCGACAGCGAACGCCACGTCAGACGCCCGATGCTCGCCGGCAAGCAAAAGCTGGCGAGCTTCCTGCAATCTGAGCTGTTTCTGATACTGGATAGGACTGAGGCCCGTCATCGACAGAAAATGGCGATGCAGACTTGCCCGGCTCATGCCGCTGGCATTGCACAACGCCTCGATACGAAGTCGGGCAGTGTAATTATCCCTGATCCAAGCAACGGCCCGCCGGATGCTACCCAGTGCGCCATCGGGTTGGGCAATCTGACGCAGCAGCTTTCCTTGAGGACCCTGTAGGAGACGATAGAGCAATTCCCGTTCGACCATGGGGCCGAGAACAGGGATATCGGCAGGCGTGTCGAGCAGCGACAATAAGCGCAGCAACGTGTCGCGCAGCGAAGCGGTCATCGGATTTATAGTGATGCCAATCCCCTTTTGTACGCTCTCGCGAACCGGCGGCATGGTCGCCGCCAATTCCGCCAGCATGGCCGGGTCCAGCACGAGCGATACCGCAACGTAGGGCTGCCCCCCTTCAGCATCTAGAATCTGTCCGATCAGAGGCAGATCCAGGGCGCTGATGAGATATTGCTCACTGTCGTAGCTCAGAAGAGTGTCGTTAATCGCAACGCGCTTCGAGCCTTGCAGGATGAAGCAGATCATCGAGCGATACAGGCATGGCGCCTTGTCTGTAGAACCTCGCCCGACACAGATGTCTACACGCGGGATCGGTGTGATAGTCAAACCCGGGGGCGCGTGGCGCAGGGCTATATCAAGATGCGGTGCAAGAGGGTTGTTCATGAACCGATTATGCCGACGCCCTGCCACCACGCAAGGTGATTGATACAATCAGGCAATGAATTGAGCTTATTAGGCGTGGGTTGAAAACCGCTCATTGCCTATCTTGAGCAGGTCAAGAACGCACCGAAAGGCGCGCCTAACCTAGCAGAGACAATCCATGACTCACCAGATCGCACTCATCACCGGCGCCAGCCGTGGCCTTGGCCGTAACATGGCCCTTCACCTCGCCAAGCGCGGCGTCCACATCATCGGCACCTATCGCAGCGGCGCAGCAGAAGCCGAGACGCTGAAGCAGGAGATCGAAGCGCAGGGCGGCAAGGTTGCGATGCTGCCGCTCGACATCACCGACACCGCCAGCTATCCGGCTTTTTCAAGCGCAGTGACTCATACGCTGATGGCCGACTTCGGCCGCGAGCGCTTCGACTTCCTCATCAACAATGCCGGCAATGGCCTCTTTGCGAACTTTGTTGATGCGACCGAAGAGCAGTTTGGCTCACTGGTCGCCACGCACCTTCGCGGTCCGATCTTTCTGACTCAGAAGCTGCTACCACTTATGGACGACGGTGGTCGTATCCTGAACGTTTCCTCCGGCTTCGTGCGCTTTACTCTGCCGGGCTACAGCATTTATGCGGCGGTGAAGGCTGCCGTCGAGGTGCTGACCCGTTTCATGGCCGTGGAACTCGGTTCGCGTCGAATTCGGGTGAATGCGATTGCCCCGGGCGCCATCGCAACCGATTTTGGCGGTGGTGCAGTGCGCGACAATCAGGATGTGAACGCCTACGTCGCACAGGGCATTGCGCTGGGTCGTGTCGGTCTACCGGACGATATAGGCGGTGCGGTAGCCGCCATCCTGTCCGATGACATGGCCTGGGCTAACGGAACGACTTTTGACATTTCGGGCGGGCAGTTGCTCTAGCCACAGACCGAGCGGTGGCCGAATTGACCGCTTCAGGGATTGGATTTCATCCGGCCCTGAATCGCCGTGCGCAGACAACCCCAGGCGAAGAATCCGATGATCAACACCTCGGCTATGCCCATAAGCATGTTGAGTGAAAAGCTGAACGGTTGCTCGGCCCAGTAGAGGGTCGTCGTACGAAAGCCACCGACACGCAGTCGTCCGGCAAGCAGAGCCGGCACCAATGCGATGACGTTGCTCAGCTCCAGCACTGCCAGGAACGTGCCCAGCAGCATGAGCAAGGCGCGTGCGGGAATGCCGAATTTCTCGGTCGACTCAGGCATAGGCGTGGCCCCCTTATCTCGGCGCTGCCTGGCTTCCCTCACCGCCTTACCGCTGGTGGGCGCTGGGGCAGGCCGATAGGGTGCCTTCACGCCCGCCGCCGAACCCTCGACAACCTCGGTGGGGACCGCCACATTCAGGTAGTCGGCCAGTTCACGTAGCCACAAGTCGGTGCGTTGACTTCCCGGCACGACCGGAACGTTGTCGGTGGTCAAGCGGTGCGCGGTGCCGTCGCGCATCATCAGCCACAGCTGGGTGTGGGCTCGCTCAGCCTGTGGACGGCGGCGAAGTTCGAGGTGGTCGGCGGCATCGATTCTAAAGACCGAATGCACACGCTCGCGGCGTCCAAAAAAGTTTCGAGTGAGGCGCTTGCCTTCACCGGCGACTCGCGACAACACCAAGGTCTCGCGGATGCCGATGTAAACCATCAGGAGCAGGCCGAGGGCAGGAATCAGCGCCAGCCCCAGAACGATCAGCAGTGAGGGCAGTGGCGCCAGATCAGCCAACGGCGAGCGATCATCAGCCATCAAAAACACGGCGAACGCCATCGGCAAGATGAAGGCAAGCGGGCCTACCAGCAGCACGACGGTGCTCTGCACCAGGTTGCGCGAGTGGATATGCAGGTCACCCTGCGCGGTGCGTTCGAACCGATGTCCAATCAACGTGTAGAGTTCCTGGTGCGTCGCGTTTCAGATTGATCGAGGGGCGCCATGACATGGGTTACACGTCGCGGGCGAGGATCGTGTTTTACGCAGCGCAGAATATCTCATGGCGAGGACGCCGCGCGCTCGCCTATTGACCCTGATTAAAGTGATTGATAGGGTTGCCTCTCTTTCAAAACGCCCTCCCGGTTCGCCGGGAGGGCGTTTTCGTTTTGGTTCCCCCGACCACAAAGGAACCATGCAATGAAAGCCCCCGTTGAAATCAGCTTCGGAGCTGACACCACCTTAGGGTATGTGCGGTACGGCAATGGCCCCACTCACGTGCTGGTCATGCATGACTGGCTGGGCGACCACTCCAGCTACGACGCCGTCATGCCCTGTCTTGACGGCCACGCGTTTACCTATGTTTTCGTTGATGTGCGTGGCTACGGACAATCCATTGAATTGGCTGGCGAATTTACAGTAGAGGAGATTTCCTCCGATTGCCTCATGCTCGCCGACCAGCTCGGTTGGACGCGTTTCCACGTGGTCGGCCACTCGATGACCGGGATGATCACGCAACGTATTGCGGCGGATGCCCCGTCTCGCGTCGCGAGCGCGATAGCGGTGTGTCCCGTTTCTGCCGCTGGCAATCGGTTGAGTCCAGAGGCTCTGGCGTTCTTTGCCAGCACGATAGAAGACGACGAGGCCCTTCGGCGTCTGTTCAAATTCGTGGCCGGAGGTCTCTCCGATAAGTGGGTTGATCTCAAGGTCCGACAAAGCCGCGACACAGTCTCACCAGCCTGCCGGGCGGGGTACCTCGAAATGCTGGTCACAGCAAATTTCGTTGATGACGTTCGAGGCCTTGAAACACCGTATTTGGTTATTGTCGGCGACAAGGATCCTGGACTTGATTCCGCGGCTATGACACGCACCTTTCTGGCGTGGCATCCGAACGCAGAACTGCACGTTATCCCCAACTGCGGTCATTACCCGATGCAGGAGTGCCCGCCTTATTTCGCAGCCCTTATCGAGGGTTTCCTGAAACGCATAGTCGGCAATAGCGTCCATGGCACAGCTCCCGAATTGAAGTGATTGACGCGATCTCCCTGTCGAGGGTGTTGTCCATTTTTTGCCTGAAAGGGGAGACTGTACTCCAAGCCTTCATCCTACCCCGCACTCAACCCCCACAACACATCCAACACATGTTGCGTAGACCGCTCGACGTCGCCACCCCGATGGGCAATCCCCAGTTCACGCCACAATAAGGGCTGCAATGGCCTCATGACGATTCGGGTATCGGGCAATGGCGTGGAGGCTTCATGGGGCAACAACGTCGCGCCGTAACCAGCAGCCACCAGGCTTTTGATCGCATCGTTGTAGTTCAGTTGAATGCGTGGCGCAGGCTGGCGTTCATCATTGGCGAACCACTCCGACGTCAAGCGCGAAAGCCGAGTGGTGTGGTCATTCAGAATCAATGGTTGAGCGGCCAACCAGCCGGGCGTCACGATGTCCGGGCATTCCCAGCGGGCCGGCAAGAAGGCCATGACCGGGTCCCGCCGCCATGGCTCGATCCGCAATCCCTTCACCGGGGGCTGCGGCAGCGCGACCAGACCGATCTCCAACGAACCCTCGGCAAGCTTCTTCAAAGTCTCCTGCGAGGTGAGCACCGCGACCTGCACATCGATAGCGGGATGGCGTTGGCCTAACGTCTCCAACGCTTGCGGCAGCAACTGGGCAATGGCCCCTGTGGAGGCCCCCAGCCGCACACGCCCGGCCAAGCCCTGCACCTGACGCTCCACGTCCTCAAGCGCCTGCTCCGCATCGGCCAACAGGCGCCGCGCGCGTTCCACCAGTGTTTTGCCAATCGCCGAAGGTTGAATGCGCCCACGGGTGCGTGACAACAGCTTGCCGCCCACCCGTGACTCCAGGTCGGCGATATGCAAACTGACCGTGGGTGGCGCGAGGTGCAAGGCACGAGCGGCCTCGGCAAATGAGCCCAAGTCGACAATGGCCACCAACGTGCGCAGACGGTCCAGGCTGATTTCGCGCATGCGTCATTCCAGTTCAGAAAAACTGAATCTTATCGTTTATAAATTCAACTTTTCCAATCTTAGCCCTTCACTGAAGATGAAATCTCCTGATTTCCCATGTCCGAGAGCATTCCATGGCCATTCCTCATGTATTTATCGACGGCGACCAAGGCACCACCGGGTTGCAAATCCATCAGCGTCTATGCAACCGGACCGATCTGCGACTTGTCACGCTTAGCCCCGAACATCGCAAGGATCCGCAACGCCGCGCTGAAATCATCAACGACTGCGACATCGCGATTCTCTGCTTGCCCGACCAAGCTGCGCGCGACGCCGTAGCGAGCATCAAAAACCCCGCTGTTCGCGTGATTGACGCAAGCTCCGCACACCGTACCCATCCAGACTGGGTCTATGGTTTCGCGCAGATGAACTCGCAGCAGGCCGGACGAATCGCCACGGCGCGGCGTGTCAGCAACCCCGGTTGCTATCCCACGGGAGCCATAGGCCTGCTGCGCCCACTGCTGGAGGCCGGGCTACTGCCTACGGACTACCCGATGAACATTCATGCTGTGTCGGGCTATTCCGGAAAAGGACGCGCCGGCGTGCAGGAGCATGAGGGCGAGGGCGCATCGCAAGCGCCTGCGTTCCAGGTTTACGGCCTGGGGTTGGCACACAAACATATTCCGGAGATCCAGCAGCACAGCGGTTTGACGGAGCGGCCGCTGTTCGTGCCGGCCTATGGGGCGTTTCGGCAGGGGATCGTGCTGACCATCCCATTGCAACTTCGGTTGTTGGCACCGGGCGTGGATGCGATGCGCTTGCACGCATGCCTTATGCAGCACTACGCCGACGCGCGCCATGTGCAGGTCATGTCGATGGCGGAGGCTAAAGCGTTGACGCACCTCGATCCTCAGGCGCTTAACGGGACTGATAGCTTGCAGTTGGTGGTGTTTGAAAATGACGAGACGGGACAGGTTCTGTTGGCTGCGGTATTTGACAATCTTGGGAAGGGAGCCGCTGGGGCGGCGGTGCAGAATCTGGATTTGATGATGGGCGCGTGATTCTGCCCGGTGATGCTTGAGTCAGTGAGAGGCAGCAATCGGCCGAGGCTGTGTAAAAACGTTTTAGGGCCGGTTCAACGGTCAAAACCAGAACGAAAATTTCGTTCCTACGCAAATTTTGGGTCTACTGACTAACCAAGCACAGGCAGATTTTACGTAGCAACGCGGACTTCAAAACGACGCCTGCGCACGACGCGGCGTCTGACCCAAAATGGATCTCAGTCGCGCGCTAGCTGTCGAGAAATTCAAACGACGAGTTTTAGCAGATTATCCAACAGCTCTTTAAACTCAGCGCGAACTGTATAATTTTCCCTATGCGTAGACCGGTGGAGGATCTGCCCAGCCGTCACCAGCGGCCAGAGTTTGTCGATCACATCGTCCGCTTTGATGTTCTTGTCTCAGCACCCAATCTCAACGACGGCTATTTTCTCCTGCTCTCGCGATTGCTTGACTCGTAGAGAGTGTTGAAGGAAGAGATTTGCAAAAAATATTCGTCATTTACATGTACCTTCCAATAGCAAAGGACGCTTGATGAAAACCCCGCTACTCGCCCTTACCCTCGCAGCTCTATTGAGCGCATGCGCCATCCCTTACGAAACGCCGGAAGCCCGCGCCAATATTGAGCGCGATCTGAAGCTCAGCGCAGACGAAATCGTCACTATCACCGAAACCAACTGGTGCTTATCTCTCTATGGTGATTTGCAAGTGTGCAGACCCAAGCAAGGCCTGGGTGTGCTGACCAAGAGCAAGCTAGTGCTGGCCTTCTATAAGGGCGGCATCTACCAGCAAGCTGAAGTCATCAACGCCAGCGATGTGCAGTGTGCCCACCTGCAAAGTGGCAGAACCGCAGCCGATACCTTCTACCTATTCAGTGAACGTTGGGCCGCCATGCTGGCGCCAGTTACCGTGGGAGGTGCCTTGGCCCTCGACAAGAAAGCCCAGTTCCTGAGCGTGCTAGTGCCGCCAAACACTGAGAGCTTCACGGCTGCGCAAGGAAGTTTTATTCGGGTTACCGATCGCAAGAATTACTCGGCTGTGGCGGTACCAGGTACCAAAACCTATGTAGGAACCAGCGAGAGTATTCTCCAGATCTTTAATCCGTGTACGCAGGGAAAGAATCGCCCAGCCGCATCCTAAGTCTTGGCCTGACCTTTCGAGCGAAACAGTCCCAGCAGCAATTGAAGCGCAAGTAGTTCAAGGCAAGCCCGATGCGGGGCCTGTCGAGAGCCGACAGTTACAGGCACAATGAAAAAGGAGGGTTGCATTGGGTCGAATTTTGTCTGTCGCGGAGGACGGCAACCGACCTATAGGGTCACTAATATCTTCGTTAACAGTCCGCTTCAGGCGCAGATGGTCAATGTCCTGTTGTGTTATCGATCGCGGTAGTTGGGGCATACGCAGAGTGCGGCGAGCCCTCTAATTCAATGCCCAACCCGATATACGCGACCGCTCTGCACGCCTTCAACGCTGCGTCGATAGGCCATTGCTACACGCGTCGCCGGCACGCTTTCGTAGCCAGGAAAGTACGGACCAAACCGGTCCATCGATTCCGTCAGCACTGTCGGACTAACTGCGTTGATGCGGATGCCTCGTGACAGATCGCACGCAGCAGCACGCACGAACCCTTCAATCCCAGCGTTCGACGCTGCGGCATTGGAGCCCTGCGCAATCGGATCGTCGACAGCGATGCCTGAGGTCAGCGTGATCGACCCGCCGTCGTTCAGGTAATGCTGGCCAACCAGCGCGACGCGCACCTGACTTAGCAGCTTGTCCTGCAAGCCTTTGTTGAAGTCGGCCGCCGTCATCTTTTCGATTGGAGCGAGAATTACATTGCCTGCGGTAGCAATGATGGCGTCGATTTGTCCGATCTTCTTGAACAACGCAGCCACGCTGTCATCACTGGCGATGTCAACCTGATAGTCACCTTGGGTGTGACCGACGCGGATGATTTCGTGTTTGCCGCCACGCGCAAGTTCATCTGCCACGGAACGACCTACATCACCACCGGCGCCAATTATCACAATCTTCATAGAGCACTCCTTTTCGAATTCAGGTTGGAACGCCGCTATTGTGTATCGAACCATTAAGGTGATAAATGTGCTCTGAATTCAAACTCTACGAACCTATAGTTAGCAATATGGACAAACTGCGAGCCATGGAAACCTTCGTTGCCGTCGTGGAGGGTGGCAACTTCACCGAGGCGGCGCAGAGACTTGAAATGTCGTCGGTAATGGTTGGAAAGTATGTGCGCGAACTGGAAGGACGCCTCGGTGCGCGCTTGCTTGAGCGCACCACACGACGCCAGAGCCTGACTGATGCTGGTCGCGTTTTTTACGAAGACGCCAAGCGTGCGCTTGAACACGTACGTATGGCCGAAACCTCGATCGAACGGTTGCGCGCTTCGCCATCCGGCACGTTGCGCATTAGCGCTCCAATCACCTTTGGCTCGTGTGTCATCGCTCCTCTGGCTGCGACTTTCCAGCAGCTGTATCCGCTGGTGCGCATTGAACTGGAATTGAGCAATCGCGTCGTTGACCTCATTGACGAGGGTTTTGATCTGGCTATCCGCATTGGTGATCTGGGCGATGCCGACCTGATAGCAAGGCCGCTGACCATGTATCGCATGGTGATCTGTGCGTCACCAGACTACCTCGCGCGACATGGCCGCCCAGAGACACCACAGGACCTGAGCGCGCATCACTGCCTTTTTCACACAGTGTGGAACAGCCGCAACGGCTGGAAGCTCAGAGGCTGGGATGGGGTGCAGCTGCCGATGGACCCCGTCTTCACATGCAATGATGGCAACGGATTGCGCATCGCAGCGATCGCCGGTGCGGGATTGTTGCTGCAGCCCGAAGTTCTGGTGGCTCACGATCTGGCAAGCGGGACGTTGGTGCCTGTCCTGCAAGCTTACTTGCCCGAGCCACACCCTATCCATATCGTGCATCGACACGATCGGCGACCGCTGCCAAAACTCACCCATTTTATTGCGCATTTGCTCGCGCATGTGGCGGAGCAGGAGTCGTCCTAGCGCGCTTCCCCGGGTTCTGGCGCCCACAAAGGTGTTGTTGCCGCTTCAGCTGTGAGAGCCCTTTTGGACGACAGCGTAGGCATATGCTTTCTCAGACACGACGGACGCTCGCCTGAACGCCGGTCAGTCGTGACAGGCAGCAATCGGCCAAAAGCGGACGTTTAGAGCGCATAAAATCTAGTCTTCCCACTGCTCTAAGTTTTCCATGCAGAAGAACGATCTTCGTATATGAATACTTCATAGGAGGGCACTCGCCCATTTAGCATAACTGGCACGTTTACTACGCTCCGGTCGCCGTATTCTGGAGGGTAAACCATCCAATCGATATCGTAATACCACCAGCCACTGTCAGAATCGCTAGCCTTTTTTAATGCGCAAGCATGAAACTGAGGCTCGGCATATGGATATGCCCTAAGCATGTTGAGAACAGCGAGTCTGGAAACTGCGATTGCTTCTCGCGGAGACAACGGCGGAAAATCCTCACTTTCGGGCCATGGTGGATTGTCAGCGCCTTCGTTTTTTCCGAAGGAAAATTTAAAAACAAGCTCTTCAAAGTAATAGGAATAAATTTTTAGCATCGCGGACTCCGATCAGAACTGAATACTTGTCAGGCGACTCGAGCAGACCGGCGACGGAGTAGAAATATGACGAACGCGGATAGCTGAGCATATGGATTCCAAATTATTTGCCTTCACGAGGCCAGGCGACTTGTGTGAAGCAGCGGCACGAAATCATGGGTTGCCGTGGATGAACGGTTCCTCTGGGTCGATTACGGCCCTCGCGACAGGCAGAGATCGGCCAAAAGCGGCGTTCGATCCACTACCTTCCAGCCGAAAAGCGGAAACTTCCCGATCTGTGAAAGCTAGTCTCTAAGGGTACGCATTATTTCCTCGACCACATACTTCGTGTATTTCTCACTGGTGTCAGTTTCCGGTGGGTCGTTACTGCGGAACCATTCACCTTGATCGAATGCCTGGTAAAGCGAGAAAGCGGGCTGAGGCATATCGTTAGTCATGCCTACTTCAACCACAGCATTTATGATCCCGTTCATAACGCCGTCGCAAAAATCATAGGGTAGAGATCCTTGGAGAAAGCCTTCCGCAACCGCGACGGACAGTCCGTTCAGTACATCATGCGGTGCAACGCCGAACCTTTCGCAAATGGGGGCTAGATCACTCAGCGTTAAACCCTCTGCTTCCGCTTTCACCGACAGTTCCTTGAGTTCGACCTTCGATAACACCATGATCATGAGCTTCTTCCGGTTAGGTGCGAAGGTCGCGCTTACAGAGTGGCCGCACAGCGGTGCCACACTTCAATTCCATGCTGCAATACGGATTCATGGTCGGTCAACTTCAGCTACAGGCAATGTCCGCTTTGGGTCGATTGTGTTGAAAAAGTCGGCTTTCCCGAAACACTCGAATATTGAGGGATGAAAACACCTCAGTTGCACGCTGCTACGCGAAATCCGAGTACGACCCAATACAGCCAGTTAAAATTGGCGGTGACCGACCAGAATCGGTCGATCGTGAGGTGGAGCCGAGCCCGTTCGGCTACCCCCTAGACGCAACGCTTAAAGCGAATAAACACTTCACCTGTTTACTCGTATATTTTTCCGCAGTACAAAAAATTAGCGAATTGCCGCCAAGGATTGGAGCCTTGAAGCCCCTGATCGACGCCAAAATTACTGGCCTCGGCCCATGCAATAGCTCCGTCTAGGAAGGCTTCTATCGTCCCGTTTTCCCAGTCACCATTCGATTTGTCTTCCGCCAGGGCGTGGGCAAAAGCCAGAAAGGTATTGGCGTCCTTGACCTGATCCAATTGCTCATGAAGCTCCATGGGTTTCTCCGCTCAAAGTCATAAGTAGCTCGTCGGATTATCCATAGAGCGAATAATGTCCGCTACTGGCCGATTTCTGCCGTTCGTGACGGGCAGCAATCGGCCAGAAGCAGTCGTTGGTGACGGGGGCTACGAGCTCGGCTGTCGGTGCCGGGCATAGAGTATTGAACCACCCACTCCCGACGCTCCTTTAGTTTGCAGTTCAAACGTATCTGGATATCCCTTGATCAACTCACTGAGCTTTTTATAACCATGGGTGCGAGGGTCGAACTCAGGTCTTAATTTGCTGATGTTGGTGCCCAGCGCACCCAATTGAGCCCAGCCGTCCTCGTCGGCAATGTCATCCAGGATCTTTGCGATGAAACTGACTGGTGCCTTGGGTAGCTTCTTTGCTTCGGCCGTACTGGCGGTTTTGGTGGCTTCGATTTCAGCGCGTGGCTCGGGTTCGAGTCGACCGTGTCCATTGCTTGCAGCAACAAGCGCTTCACCGCGCAGCAATTCGGTATAGATGAACTTGTCGCAGGCCGACACGAACGGTCTCGGGGTTTTCTCTTCACCAAACCCGTAGACCGTCAAACCTTCTTCCCGTAACCGCGAAGCGAGGCGGGTGAAGTCACTGTCGCTCGAAACCAGGCAGAAACCGTCGAAGCGTCGGGTGTACAGCAGGTCCATTGCGTCGATGATCAAGGCACTGTCTGTTGCGTTCTTACCTTTGGTGTACGCGAACTGTTGGATAGGCTGGATCGAATGGTCGAGTAGCACCTTTTTCCACCCACCCAACTGAGGGCCGGTCCAGTCGCCATAGATCCGTTTGACGTTGGCGACACCGTACTTGGCGATTTCTTCGAATAAACCTTCAACAATTGCTGCGGGAGCATTGTCGGCGTCGATTAACACTGCCAAGTGTTTTTGCATGGGGGCGGGTGCGTGGATGGCCATGGGTCGTCCTTGAATTGAGGACTTCAACATACCGTTAAATCACGGATGAGCAAAGGGATCACAGCTTCGCGTTAGAGAGTGCGTTTTGCCACCGGCTACGGGGTTGCAGTGATGTGCAAAGCGGAACCGATTAGCCATTGACTTTTAAGCGACCGATAGCAGCTTGCGCAAGGTGAGTTGGGCTGACGCTTACGTTGCGCAAGGGCTGCGATGAGAACTGACTACTCTGGAGTCAACTCAACCATAAGCGGCTGTGCAACGGGTTCGTCTGAATAAGAGATGACTTCCCAGTCAACGTAGCCAGGCGCTGTGACTTGGATCAGCGACCGACGCCTCATGGAACAACAAATATAGGGAAGCGACCAAAGAGTGTAACCACTGAGCGCAAAGGCTCCCTTTTCATCCGTCGTGGTGTGACGAATTTTATTGCCAGGAAATGAAGTGTATTTGACAGTCGCTTGTTTAATCGGCAGCAGAGAGTCTCGGTCGCCAAACCCGTAATCTAGCTTCGATTGCAAGCCTTGCTGGTTTGCCTACGTGCCTTCTTGTGCATTTTATTTTTGTCACAAAGTTGGAAGTGGAGGATTGGCCCAGTAAGAATGTGGGCCCTAGCCGGGGAACGGGCCCACATGCTCACCTCTCATCTCAAAATCATCGATTTTTTGAAATCACCCCAGTCATGTATTGATGTAAATCACGCAGATCCTGAACCCGCCAAGCGTACGGCGCTAGCTTTACGCCATTCTCTCGCAACGTTCTTGGAATCAGGTCCCCATTTGGACGAAGGATTATCGAAGACACGATAACGCCCGGATAATCATTCAGTCTTTTTTTGAAAACGGAGGTTGTAAGGTCAGGCGTAGGGGGATTGCTTTTATTGGCCAGTGGTCCTGTTCCTTTGATATCTGTTCCGTGGCACATGGCGCATCTCTGTACATAGAGATTTTTCCCATTGGCGTTATCCGCGAAGGACAGGGATGTTTGAATCAGCGATAAAATTCCTAGCGAAGCGATGAATAATATTTTCATCAGACCGTTCACGCCCATGCCTATTCCACCGCCTCAACCACGCCCTGATCCTCGCCCAGAAATCCGCCGCTCTGGTGATGCCACAGCCGCGCATAGGTACCGTTCTTCCCGAGCAGTTCCGTGTGGGTGCCTTGTTCTATGATGCGCCCGTCATCCATCACGATGAGCCTGTCCATGGCGGCGATCGTGGACAGACGATGGGCGATGGCAATCACGGTCTTGCCCTGCATCATGTCATCGAGGCTTTCCTGGATGGCCACTTCGACTTCTGAATCCAGGGCGCTTGTGGCCTCGTCCAGTAGCAGGATCGGGGCGTTCTTGAGCATCACGCGGGCAATGGCGACGCGTTGACGCTGGCCGCCCGACAGCTTGATACCACGCTCACCGACCAGGGTGTCGTAGCCGCTATGGCCATGCTTATCGCTCAGTTGGCTGATGAAGCCATCGGCCTGGGCATTGGCGGCGGCGCTGCGGATTTGCTCGTCGGTTGCGTCGGGGCGACCGTAGGCGATGTTGTCGCGAATGGACCGGTGCAGCAGGGAAGTATCCTGAGTGACCATGCCTATGGCGCTGCGCAGGCTGTCTTGCGTGACGTGCGCGATGTTTTGCCCGTCAATGCGAATCTCACCCTTGTCCACATCGTAGAAGCGCAACAGCAGGTTGATGAGCGTGGATTTTCCGGCGCCGGAGCGGCCCACCAAGCCAATTTTCTCCCCAGCGCGGATGGTCAGGCTCAGCCCATCGAGCACCTGGCGTTCGCCGTTGTAGTTGAAGCTCACATTGTCGAAGGTCACCGCGCCGCCAGTGGTCACCAGCGCACTCGCGTGCGGCGCGTCCTGCACCTTGGGGCCGCGGGTCAAGGTGGCCATGCCATCCTGCACGGTGCCGATGTTTTCGAAGAGCGAGGTCATTTGCCACATGATCCAGTGCGACATGCCATTGATGCGCAACGCCATGGCGGTAATCGCCGCCACGGCACCTGCGCCGACTTCGCCCTGGTGCCACAGCCATAGGGCATAACCGCCTGCACCCATGATCAACGCGACCACCAGTGCCTGGTTGACGATTTCGAATTGGCTGACCAGGCGCATCTGACGCAAGCCGGTCTGCTTGAAATCCTCCATTGCAGCGCGCGCGAAGTGGGCTTCGCGTTTTGAGTGCGAGAACAGTTTCACCGTGGTGATGTTGGTATAGGCATCGGAGATACGGCCGGTCATCGATGACCGCGCATTGGCCTGTTCCTGCCCGACTTCTCCCAGGCGGGGCACGAAGTAGCGCATGGCCAGGCCGAACAACGCGACCCAGGCAATGAAAGGCAGCATCAGTTTCAGGTCGAAGCCGCCGGCCAGGGCGATGATCGCGATGAAGTAAACGCCGATCCCCGGTGCGACCTCGATGAGGGTGAATAGCACCTCGCGCACCGATAGCGCCGTCTGCATCACCTTGGTGGTGACGCGGCCGGAGAACTCATCGGAGAAGAACGAAAGGCTTTGTCGCAGCATCAGCCGATGGAAATCCCAGCGCAGCCGCAACGGTAGATTGATCGCCAATATCTGGTGCTGCACCATCGTGCGCAACGCGACCAGCCCAATGCTGGTCAGCAATACGATGCCGATGCCCCACAGCACGCGACTTTCCTGCACCACCGCATCGCCACCGGCCTGCCAGGTCGACAGCAGGTCCACGACCTGCCCGAGGAAAGAAAACAGCCAGGCTTCGTAAATCGACACACCGGCACTGAGCAGCGCCAGCGCGAGAATATAGCCGCGGGCACCGCGCGTGCAGGCCCAGAGAAATCGCGCCAGGCCATCAGGCGGCGGCGGTACTTCGTCGGGCGGGAAGGGGTCGAGCCATTTCTCAAACGTGCGAAGCATGGTGGTCTCCAAAACATCCAGTGAGGAGATTCTGGCATTTAAAGGTTGCTTTGAGGGTTTTTGTAAGGGGTAAGGTTAATCGCCCAGAACCTTTTCCATGATGATGGTGCGCTCGACGCCGTGAAATTCGTCCCGGATTTTCAGGAAACCCAGGGCAAGATAAAACCCTTCGGCAGTGATCGAGGAGGGGACACGCAACAGCTTCACGCCGCTCTGCGCGGCCATTGATTCAATCGTCGCCATCAGTCGACTCCCAATGCCTTTCCCCTGATGGGCCGGGTCAACGAATAGGCTTCGGACGGTGTTTCGATCAAGGCTTCCTGTTGCGACGAGATGACCGTCAATGCTCGCGACATACACCTGACGTTGGGTTAGAAGGGACAGGATCGCCGAGGGTGAAAAGCTTTGTTGCACTCGTTTGATGATGTCTGGCGAATAATCTTGAGCATTGGATTCGCGCAACGCAGCCACTACGACCTCGCTTATTGCTGCGGCGTCCGTACTTATTGCGTTTCGAATCACACAGTCCATTGGGCATCCTTCGTTGAGTCTCCTGCGCCGCAGTCGTCGCTGCTGGTGGCCGAGCAGCGGTAAATCGATCACGAGACGATATTACACAGGCGTTTATCTTGGGCGGTGCTACTGTTTCATTTGTGCCTGCGGCGGGGAGGCGACCGCTGACGGAAAAACTGAATATTGGACGTAAATTCTTCATTAGCCAGGAGGCTAACATTATGTCTGCACAACCCCTCACACACGTGCTTATAGACACCGACGTCGATTTCGACGACTTCATGGCCATCTCGTATTTGCTAAAGCATCATGCGGTCAAGGTCGAAGGCATCACAGTGACGGGGGTGGGCGCTGTTCACTTGAGTCACGGCGTTGAAAACATCAGTAACTTCCTCACGCTGTTCAATGACCCAGAGATCGAGCGCATCCCCGTTGCGGCTGGTTTTCAGCGCCCCATGGTGTACAGCAATACCTTTCCCTTTGAAACGCGCCAGGCAGCGGATCAACATTACGACGCTGCGTTTCCACGGAAAAACCTCAATCCCACGCGAACCGATGCGGTCGCTTTCCTGAGGGAAACACTGAAAAATGCCGATCACACATTCACCGTATTGATGATAGGCGGGGGCACGACCTGGGGGCATTTGTTCCAGCAAGCTCAAACCGACGCCGCATTACAAGATTTGTTGCGCAGCAAAGTAGACCGCATCGTTATGATGGGGGGCAATTTGTTGCCGCAATACGTCCAGCCCGGAGCGCCTGGCAATATTATTGACGCCTTGGGCGACACTCCCTACTACACCAATAAAGTGGCCGAATGGAACATCTTCCTGGATCCGCTCTCTGCCCAATATGTCTTTAATAGCGGGATCCCAGTGCAATTGGTTGCGCTAAACGCCTGTAACCAGATCCTCATTACGCAGGATTTCCTGCGACAACTCTCCCGTATTACCAACCCGGTTGCTCAATTCCTCACACAGGTGCTGCAAAGCTCGACCATAGCGCCCGGTATCGGCAACTATCTGTATTTTTGGGACCCCTTGGCGGCCATCGCGATAACCGATCCTCAGCTTATCCAATTTACCCGCTATAGCCTGCTGGTAGAGCAAGAGCTGAACGAAGAACAGGATACGAGCGGGAAGTTGATTCCGGATAACGCTGGCGCTCCAGTCGACGTTGCCGTGGGAACCGGCCCCGGTTTCGTCAAGGCTCTTTATCTGAACACCATCGCAGGGAACTCGACCAAAGCCACGGCTGAAAACATGGCCAACATTACGGAGGTAACGCCAGATGAATAGAGTGCTCTCTATTGTTGCAACCGGCCGGGTCTCCCAGGAAGATTTTACCTAGCAACGCAGACGTCAAAAGGGCCCATGCGTTCTCATACAGCCTGGGCCCATTGTCGACGAGGAAATCGCCATGCACCCTGGCGTCGACGCTCGACAACCCCTATACGTTGCCTTTAACGAAGTGCTATCCGATTAGTTCTTGAGCTTGTTTTGGTTGTCGCTGATCCAGAACATGAACCATCAGGCAGGCATACAGCGACACGAGGATAAACAGTCCCATGCGCACGGCAAACGCCGTGTAGACGTCCTTGCCCGCAATACTGTCCTGAACCGACTGGCCCAGCAGGATAATCAGCGTGATCAGGCTGTTGAGCCAGAACCCCGGGCTCAACCGTGTAGGGCTTAGTGCATATAGCTTGCGCGCGAGTGCGAGACCGAACAGCAGCATCCAAAGGAAGAACATCCATAGGTGTACAAAGAGGCTGAGTGCACACCAGAAAAGCACCGCCAGCAGGCCGCCTAACAAGGTAGAGCCAATCAATTCTCGAGCGGCATTGCGCGTCGTCGTTGTGGAACTCTGCTGACCCAGGCTGACCGCTTTCAAGACAATGGGCAGGTAACTGGCCGGATCGATCAGGGCCACCAGAAACGTCGGCAATACAATCAGCGCCGCACGCAGCGCAACCCTGTCAACTTCTTCCGCTCGCAGGGCCGGGGCCGCGGGTGGTGCCGGCGTATTGGCTGGCTCGGGAAACAGCCAGTGACTTAACGCGAGCACGATGACGGCGAGGATCAAGCCTTTGACTAATGCACCGATGATCATCATCGCCAAGTCAAAATCGGCAAAGCCAGCTGAGGAGATCATGGTCAGGCCGATCACCAGAAACGTGACGATCAGGTTATTGCCGCCACGCAAGCCAAATCGAAAAACCAGGAACAGGCTGACGCTGATCAGGAGAATGCCGCTGACCGGGTAGTAGCGCAGGATCGGGATAAGCAATAGGCCTACACCGGTGGTCAACATCGCTGCCAGTGCAAGTGTCAGTCCGGCCTTGAGTTGCAACGGCCGATTGAGGGTCGCGAGCAGTAGTACCGCAAACACGGGCGCGATAAAGGGAATCGGCAAGGCCATCGCGAAGCTGGCGGCAAGGCACAGCGCGGTGCCTGTAGCCAGGCGTAACGCCCGCTGAGTCCTTGGCATCCGCTTAGTAGGCATAAGACAGCCAACTCATCAGCCTCAGAAATAAGCGGCCCAGTGGATTCAGCGGGTTGCCTTGAGAGGGGAAAGCCATGACCTCGGCTTGGCCACCGGCACGCATCGTGCGACTGTCACGCAGCCTGGCCATGGAGTCCTCGGAAAATTCGATGATCACCGGAAAACGCTGTGCTGGACGAAGCCAGTCCCGGCTGTTCTGCACCGTTGGCAAGGTCCCGGGGGGTGGCGTTTGACCCACGCTGACGCCGTAGCCGACACTGCGTACGCGCCCGTCGAACACTTCGCCTGGCACTGCATCCAGGACGATCGCAACCGGTGTGTCGGGCTTGACCAGGCCGAGGTTGTTTTCGGTCATGTCTGCGCTGATCCACACATCGTGGATGGCGATCAGGGTCATGACAGGGCTGCCGACGGCTGCGAACTGCCCAGCGTCGGTGCGTAGATCGGTGATCAAACCTGCCGAGCGTGCGCGAACCTGTGTATTAGCCTGATCGAGTTCAGCTTTCGACAACGCGGTGGCAGCGCTGAGCAGCAAGGCGTTGTTTTGCGCACTGCCACCTTCCTGCTCGCGCGCGCGCTGGACTTCGGCACGGGCGGCGGCGACCTGGCTGACCGCTTGTTTGTAGTTGGCGCGAGATACTTCGAGCAGGCGTACGGAAATGGTGCCGGGGTCTTCGCGGTACAAGCCCTCGAGGCGCTGGTTATCCTGCTGCGCCTTGAGTTCATTCGCCTGGGCCGCTTGCAAATTGGCTTGTGCCGCGGCGATGCCGGCGGTGCTGGCACCGATCTGTCGACGGGTGGACTCAAGATCTGCACGCGCACGGTCGACGGTAATCTGATAGGGCTGAGGATCCACTTCGAACAGCACGTCTCCCGCCTTGACCTCTTGATTGTTACGCACGTTGACGCGGATGACTCGACCAGCCACTTCCGCAGCTACCGGAATCACAAAGGCACCTACTCGAGCCTGTTGCGTATAAGGCGTAAAGCGGTCAGCCAACAAGTACCAGACCAGACTCAGTGTGATTAAAATCAGCACCCACTTGATGCCTTTTGACGCTGGATCAGCGGGCGGTTCTGGCGCCTTGGGAGAAGAGGCATCAGGGGAGGGCTGCGCGGCTTCACTCATGATTGTTTTCCTTTTTGGGGCCCGCTGCCGAGGGCTCATCCAGCCATTTGCCCCAGTCTGTGCGCGCTTCCATTTGCTGGCGGGTGGCCGGGTCAACTTTCGGTAGGGCGCTGTGCCAACCACCGCCCAGCGCTTTGTATAGGGCAATCAAATTGCTGACAGCATCGCTTCGGCTGACCAGGTAATTGTCCTGTTGCTCCAGCAGTGCGCGTTGCGAGTCAAGCACCCGCTGGAAGTCCGAATACCCTTCACGATACTGGGCGCTGGCCAGCACCAATGAACGCCTGGCGGCGACTTCGGCCTCACGCAGGATTGCTTCGCGCTCCAGGGACTTGATCAGTCCATTGGCTGCGTCATCTGCCTCGCGTGCAGCTTGGCGCACCCTTTCGCGGTAAGCTTCGATCAGTTGCTGCAACCGCGCATCCTGCACGCGTACGTTGTTACTGATCTGGCCATGGTCGAACAGATTCCAGCGCAGACTCGGGCCACCGATCAGGTCCAGACTCCTGGGCGTGCCATTGAGCGTGTCAGTCGTCCAAGCGATGCTGCCCAGCAAGGTCAGCGATGGATAGAAATCGGTTTCGGCCACGCCGATCAGGGCCGATTGGGCCGCGACATTGAGTTCAGCGGCGCGCACGTCGGGCCTACGCAGCAGCAGATTAGCCGGTACATCCTGCAGCACTGTACGGTCCACCAGCGGGATCAATCCTTCATTTTCCACCAGCTGCGGTAGTGTGCCGGGCGGCCGTCCAATCAATACCGCCAACGAATTACGGGTACGCAGAACCTGATCTTCGAAGTTGGGGATGGTACTGAGGGTGCCCAGGTATTGGGTTTTGGCTTGTTGCAGGTCGAGTTCTGCACTCTGGCCGCTCTTGAACAGCTTTTCGGTGATCTCGAAGTTACGCTTTTGCTGTTTGGCGTTTTCCTTGGCAACGCGCAAACGTGCTTCGGTGGTACGCAGCGAAAAGTAAGTACTCGCCAGTTGGGCGCGTAGCAGAACCAGCCCGTCTTCGTAATTGGCCTGGGCGGCGAAGTAACTGGCATCGGATGATTCAATGGCGCGACTGAAGCGTCCCCAGAAGTCCAGTTCCCAGCCGATGTCGAACCCCGCACCGTATTGCCAGAAATGGCTGTTCTGCGGATTACTCCCGCCGGATTGCTTACGGTTGAAGTACAGACTGTCGGCGCTGGCTTGCTGCAGTTGTGGGTAACGCCCGCTTTGGGCGATCCCCAACTGGGCCCGAGCCTCAATCACCCGCAGACCGGCAACTTTAAGGTCTGAATTGTTGGCATCCGCCTCGGCAATCAGACGGTTGAGGACCGGATCGTCGAAAACTTGCCACCATTGACGAAAGTCCGGGGTCCGGCTGCGTTGACTGACGTGCTCAAGGGCAGGGGTGGTCCAGTGTCCTGGCCACGCTTCCCTGGGTGACTGAAAGTCTGGCCCCAGGCGCACGCAGCCACTTAAGCCGAGCACTCCAAACACCAGCAGTTGGCCCGATCGCGTCAGAGGCATGCGTTTTTCCCGGTCAAGGAAGATTACAGGAGCATAGACGCCCTGATCGTCCGCAGACTGCTACGCTTTTCAAGCATCTTCACATCTGAAACGACCAAGCCAAAAGGTACGACAGCCATGAACTCCCCCCATACCGCTAAATGGCGCTTCAAACTGGGTATAGCCATTATTTGTCTTATGCTCGGCTCTTGGCTCATGGTGCCGGTCGCGGCTGCGCTTGAAGTGCCTGGTTCGAAGATCGCGGCGCTGAGTGGGGTCCTATTTATCAGCAACAAAATCCTGCTGATTCTCGTCATCGCTGTAATGGGTAAGGCAGGCTTCCAGCAGTTGAAGCGCAGCGTGTTCGGTTACGTGTCCGGGCTTGTGCCTTCTATGGACAATGAAGTTGGTCCGGTTCGTCATCGAATCGGCATCGTAATGTTCTGCTTGCCGTTGATCTCAGCATTCCTCGAACCTTACGTCGATACTTTCTGGCCAGGTCTCAGACCGAACCTCTGGCAGGCTCAGGTGTTGGGTGACGCCATGCTGATTGGCAGCTTTTTTGTACTCGGGGGGAATTTTTGGGAGAAGGTACACGCATTATTTGTTCGAACTGCACGTGTCTCAGATTCAAGTACGGTTTGAGTCGACGATAGAACGACTGTTTGCATGCCGGAGAAAGAAGGTTGATTGGTACCGTGTCCCACCCAATGCCTTTTCGAGATATCACTGACTGCTGTACGGGCTGGATCCGGACGCAGAGTATGAATCCAACCCCTTTGAACTGGAGCAACTGCGAACTCAGCCCGGCTTCCCCGCAATGGGATTATTGCCTATCGGTCGCGACGGCGGCGCGAGCCTATTGCTGCTGGACCTGCGGGAAGGCCGTCAGGACGTGGGCGCGATGGTTGCGGGCTTACCTGCATGGGGCGGCCACCGCCATCTGACGCCTCCAACTATTGCGCAACCGCAAAACCATACGTCTGCTCCTGCAGACTCGTTTTGATCAACTCGGCCAGTTGTTTAACGGCGGGCGTCGGGTCTTCTTCACTGCTGTGAAGCACATAGCCGAGGCTTGGTACGGGCGGTAAGCCGGAAATGACGGTGAGATGACTCGGCAGCCCAATGCGAGTTCGCAGAGTCAGGCCCAAGCCAGCGGCAACGGCCGCCCAGATGCCAGCGACGCTGGGGCTGGTCAGGGCGATTCGCCAGGGAACTTGCGCGGCATCCAGCGCCTGTGTGGCAGTGCTACGCAACACGCAAGGCGCGTCGAACATGATCAATGGCAGCGGTGAGTCAGCAAGAGGGGTAAGTGCCAGCGTGTCACGAGCCCCGATCCAGTGCATCTGTGTTTCGCCCAGTCGCGTGGCATAGGGCGACGTCTGCCCAGTGTCCCACGTCAGGGCCAAGTCCAGGCCAGCGCTTTCGACCAGCGCAAGCAATTCGGCGTTACGCGCGATCCGGACTTCGAGAGTCACCATCGGGTAAGCCTGGACGAAGCGTCGGAGAATCTGGCTCAGTAAATGTTCCCCAAAGTCTTCCTGCAGCCCGAGGCGAATTGTCCCGGCGGTTTGGCTTTCATGCAGGGTCTGGAAAATGCCGTCGTTCAATTCCAGCAATCGACGGGCATGACTGAGCAGTGATTCACCTACGGGCGTCAAGACTAACCCTCGACCAGATTTGGTCAGTACCGGCGTGCCGATCTGCTCCTCAAGTTTCTTCAATTGAGCGCTCACGGCGGAAGTCGATCGACCGAGACGATCCGCCGCTTTGGCAAAGCTGTTGAACTCCACGCCCGTGACGAAAGTACGCAATACATCAAGATCGAAGGTCGGGCGGCGCATTGGATGGTCCACTAATTTGGGATGATCGCCTCTATTAGATCTGATATTCGGAACTGTCGCGACTTGATAGTTTTCCCCTTGTCGATTTAGCCATGGGAGTCACTGGTATGCCGTTTTCACGTATTTCACTGCACCGGGGGAAATCGGCCGAGTATTTACGGGCGTTGTCCCAGGGGTTGCACGACGCCCTGGTTGATAGCTTCGAGGTGCCGAAGGCCGATCGCTTCCAGGTCATTCACCAGCATGAAGTGGGCGAGCTGATATTTGATCCCGACTACCTGGGTGGACCGCGTAGCCATGACTTTGTGCTGATTACAATTACCGCTGGCCGTCCTCGAAGCGTCGAGACGAAACAGCGTTTCTACCGTGATCTGGTCGAAAAACTGAGGCGTGCGCCAGGTCTCAACGAGGAGGATGTAATGGTAGTGATCAGCACTACGGCCAGCGATGAATGGTCGTTTGGCGGCGGCCGGGGCAACTAATCTTCGGGTCTGTGCCGCGTGTGAAGAATCGCGCTGCAGGCCCACTCGGCCACCCCTTTTCCATTTACACCGCCTCGGCCGGAAGCTGAGCCGGCCGATCGGCAGACACGGTGCGCACGACGGTGTCCGCCTGAGCGCTAGGCCTTCGCGCCATGCATAATTATCCGGCCATCGTATCCACAGCTGATCCAGCCACCGGTCCTGGTGGGAAGAACATCGGTTGCAAAATTTTCGTGCGCCCCGATGACAGCCCCTTGCCGTGACGGCAGGTCCCACCGGCTTACGAACCCATCCTCGCCGCATGTCAGCAGCGCGTGTCGGGCCTCGAATCGCACGCGCCGGACCGGCCCGTCGTGGGCCGCAAGGCAGTCCAGGTGCTCCAGCATCGGGTCGGTCGCTAACAGGTGCACCCTGCCGTCAAGGTCGCCAGCGGCCAAGATGACGCTGCCATCGGCGTCAATCCAGCTCGCGAGCGTTCTCAGGGGGCGGCCCAGATCGATCACTTGCGCACAGTCCCGCACCGCGGGCCGCCACAGCCTGACCGTTCCATCCTCCGATGCGGTGGCGAAACCGCCGTGGCTCAAAGGTGCGATCGCCCAGATCCAGCAGGCATGGGCCTGGCGCCTGTCCGCGGCGCCCGTCGCCAGGTTCCAGACCGTCACGCGACCGTCGGCGGCCCCGGTCACGAGGCGGCCACAGTCGAGCCGTACACAGGACAGCACGGCCGAATCCGACGTGCCGACCAGCGTTGACTTCCCGGTCGCCAAGGACCAGCGCCGGATCGTGCGGTCGCGCGAATGCGACACAAGCTCACCAGGCGCAGATTCCACCAGGCCCAGGACGGACTGGGTGTGTCCATCGAGCTGGCCAAAACACTTGCCCTCGTGGTCCCAAAGCCGGATGGTTGCGTCGCGCCCAGCGCTTGCAAAGCCCATGTCGCCAAGGCTGGCAAGCGCCCAGATGTATCCGTTGTGGTCCGGTTGGAAGGGGGCGTCGACCTGCGGGGGATGCTGCGGCTCGTACATCAGATCACTGCGCATGACGTATTTTTGGCCAGAGTCCACCAGGGCGCCGGCGTGCCAGAGCGAGTGGTCGAACACGATCAGGCTGCCCTTGCGGGGACGCAGGCGGAGCGTGGCATCCCGGTTCGACATGGCTGCGGACCTTCCTTCAAAAAACACCGTCTCCCCGCCGCTAAATGCATCGTCGTTCAGATAGACCATGAAGGTCAGGCGCGACTGTGTGCGCTGGTGATGGTGTACACCGTCCTGATGGGCGCGGAACTGAGTGCCGGGCCGGTAGCGGCAAAAGCGCAACCGCTCATTGACGCCAACCATGCGCCAGTCGTCTTCCTTCACCACCGCGCCGAGCCCCGGCATCTGTGAGACGCAGTGCATAAGGCGTTCGAAAAGCCGCCTGGCCAGGGTTGGATCGTCCACCACGATCCGGTCATTGTCGCGGTAGGAGGGTGGGTAGTCAGGCCCTGCGCTGACGAACCCGCGCGTCTGCGCAGCCTCCACCAAGGCCGCGCACTCGCTTGCCGAGAGAAACCCGTGGACGAGGACGCACCGCACCGCGTCACCAAGCGGTAGCTCGACGGTGGCCGAGGGAGCAGTCGCTCTCGCCAGCAGTGTTTCAGCGAAGGAATTCATCGCGGCCTCAAAAGTTGGCCAAATGACCAATATTGGCAAAGCTAGGGTTTAGCGAGACCTCTGTCAATGCTAAGCTGGTTCTGTAACCAACATTGGGGAGTGACATGGCACGACGCTCGAATACCGATGAAAGACGCAGCCAGATCGTAGCGGCACTCCAGGCCGTCATGGCAAGGGCCGGTTACGCCGGCGCAACCATAGCGGCCATCGCCCGGCATGCAGGGCTCGCCCCGGGCCTGGTGCACTATCACTTCAAGGACAAGCGCGAGATCTTGGTGGCACTGGTCGATTCGCTGGCCGACTACGCCCATCAGCGTTATGCGTCCCGGGCCGCCGCGGCCCAAACGGCCGAGCAAAAGCTCGAGGCCTACATTACAGCCCACCTTGCCTACGGCCCGGACGCGCAGCCCGATGCGGTCGCGGCGTGGGTGATGATCGGCGAGCAGTCGGCGCACGACCCTGACGTGCGCGAGGTCTATCAGGCGGCACTAGCGGCGCAGATGAAGCTCCTGAAAGGCCTGCTCCGGCAGCGATTCGCCGAATGCGGACGTCGTGCCCGGCGGCTCGACTCCTTCGTCGCTGGCGTCACATGCTTCATCCAGGGCGCGTTCACCCTGTCCACCACGGCGCGGCCGCTGCTGCCGACGGCCTTCGCCGCACCGACACTGATCGCCTGGGTGGAACGCTACATTGAGGCGGAGGAGGAGCGATGACGGGCCAGTCGGACGGGAGCGGCCGATTCCCGGCCAGCGCAAACGGCGACCTCGAGGTGCCTGATGGCGTGGGTTTCGCCGCCTGGGAGCGCGTCTGGGCGGAGCTTGGCGTCAGCTGTGCGTCGCGCGAGACGTACGAAGAACTCATTCGACACTACTGCGAGCCGCACCGTGCGTATCACAACCGCCAGCATTTAGAGGAATGCCTCCAGGTGCGCCGATTCGTCAACGCTGCCTGCCAGGCTCCCGCTGAAGTCGATCTCGCGCTATGGTTCCATGACGCGATCTACGAGCCCCTTCGCAGCGACAACGAGCTGCGCAGTGCGCAATGGTTGGACGACGTGGCGCGCAATAGCGGCCTCGGCGATGAAACACGACGCAGGCTTTACGACCTGGTCATGGTGACGCGACACGACGGCGCTCCGGCGTCGGCAGACGAAGCGGTGTTGGTGGACACGGATCTGGCGATCCTTGGGGCATCGTTCGAGCGATTCGAGGAATACGACCAACAAGTCCGCCGCGAGTACCAGTATGTGCCTCAGTTTGTGTACCGCCGAAAGCGGCGCCAGGTACTGGAGGGCTTCCTGGCGCGCGGGCGCATCTATACGACCGCACCGTACTTCGACGCATTCGAGCAGCAGGCACGCGTAAATCTTGCACGCGCCATCGATCGCCTCGACTGAGGGGCGGATTCAAGCGGCGAAGGGGTATTCTCCTTTGCCGGTGCTTGGCCACGATAACGGGCCTCAAGACCATCGCGAACTTCCGAAAAGACAACAGCAAGGCCATCCGAGATGTCTGTCACGGCAGCCTTTCTCGTTACTGCTCAAGCATCAAGCTACGCCAAAGGATCACCGGCTTTTCTACCGGCGCATCTTCTGGTTCCAGCTGCTTTTGTGTGGGCCCGTTGTGCGGTGGCGGCTCCTCGGGTTCGGGCGTTGGAGTCTGATACGGGTCGGCATGCTCGTTATCTACTGACATCTTTTGTGGTGCGCTTATTGGATTGTTATGGTGACTTTGCCTTTTGACCTGCCCTGCTCGACGTATCGCAACGCCTCTGCGGTCGATACAAAGGGGAAGGAACGATCAATGACCGGTTTGATGACGCCAGCCTCGATAAGCGAGGTGATTTTTTGCAGTTGCACTCCGTTGGCACGCATAAACAAAAATGCATAGCTCACCCCATGTTTGCGGGCCTTTCTGCGAATACCGCTGCTCAGCAGGCGCATGACTTGCCCCAGTACCCAGGACAAGCCTTGCTCTTGGGCAAACTGCGCGGTCGGCGGCCCTGAAAGGGAAATGAGCTGTCCGCCGGGCTTGAGAACCTTGATCGATTTCTCCAGTACATCGGCGCCGAGGCTGTTCAACACCACATCGTAATCACGTAACTCGTTGGCAAAATCCTGCTGTTTGTAATCGATGACCACATCCGCCCCGAGTGCTTTCACCCATTCGACATTCGCCGTGCTGGTGGTGGTCGCAACGAAGGCGCCGAGGTGTTTGGCGAGCTGGATGGCCAGCGTGCCGACTCCGCCGGATCCGGCATGAATTAACACCTTCTGGCCTTTTTTCACCTGGGCGGTCTCAACCAGCGCTTGCCAGGCCGTCAAGACGGCCAAGGGGATGGACGCCGCTTCGGCCATATCGAGATTCGAGGGTTTCAGCGCAAGCGCGTTTTCGTCCACGGCGATCAGTTCAGCAAACGTCCCGATCCGTGCCTCGGGAGGGCGTGCGTAGACTTCGTCTCCTGGCTTGAATCGCTTCACCGCCGAACCCGTGCGAACCACCACTCCGGCCAGGTCATTACCCAATACCAATGGAAACGTATAGGGCAGGATCAGTTTGAATTCTCCTGTTCTGATCTTCGAGTCCAAGGGGTTCACGCTCGTTGCATGCACCTGGATCAGAACGTCATGTACACCGACCGCGGGGTCGGGCACTTCGCCAATCACTCCGTTCTGCTTGCCGTAGCGGTCGATAAAAAATGCCTTCATGTTGCAGCTGCTCTTGTCGGTGGAATGAGAATGGGCGAGGCCGGCCTGCTCGACCTGGGTCAGCCTTGAGTCAAATAGCGTTGGGCCACGGCGGACTGCCTGATCTGCGACAAAAGCCCCTGACGCGCGGTTTGCAGGGCATCCCAACGCTCGCCTTCATGCAGCGGAGGAATGGTCACCGGTTCGCGACGGTCGAAGCCCACCAGTGCGGCATCGACCAGATCACCCACTTCCATGATGTCGTTCAAGGTGTTGATGTCGATACCGGCGCGATCCCAGATCTCCGTGCGGGTGGCGGCGGGCAGTACGGCTTGCACGTAAACACCCAGGGGCGAAAGTTCCAGGCTCAGGCCTTGGGACAGGAACAGCACAAACGCCTTGGTCGCCCCATAGACCGACATGCCGAACTCAGGCGCCAGACCCACCACCGAACCGATGTTGATGATCGCGCCTTCACCTGCTTTGGCCAGGCGAGGCGCGATGGCGCTGGCGAGTCGCACCAGTGCGGTGGTGTTAAGGGCCACCAGCTGCGCAACGCTGTCGGTGCTTTGCTCGATGAAGTTGCCAGACTGTGCGGCGCCGGCATTGTTGACGAGGATGCCGATGCGCGCGTCATCCCGCAGACGCGTTTCGATGGTGTACAGGTCGCTGAGTTGAGTCAGGTCGGCCTGAAGCACTTCAACGGCGACGTTGTGCTCGTCACGCAACTTCGCGGCGAGCGTTTCCAGGCGCGAGTGGTCGCGGGCGACCAACACCAGATCATGTCCACGTTGGGCGAAACGCTCGGCGTAGACTGCGCCGATGCCGGTGGACGCGCCAGTGATGAGAACGGTAGGGCGAGTAGTCATGATGTCAGCTCTTTTTCGGAAAGATGAATGGGGATTGATGCACGAATAAACCAGGCTCGATCAACCAGTGCCTAGTTCGCGGCAGCGCTTGATTCGGCAAGCGTCGGGTAGTCGATGTATCCCGCCGCGCCGCCGCCGTAGAGCGTGGAAGGGTCAAAGGCGGACAGTGGCGCACCGGCCTTGAGCCGCTCCACCAGATCAGGGTTGCCGATAAACGGACGGCCAAAGGCGATCAGGTCGGCCTTGTCTTGCGCAAGGCGTGCCGTGGCCAGGTCCAGGTCATAACCGTTGTTGGCGATGTACGTGTTCTTGAAGCGTTGGCGCAAGGCATCGAAATCAAAGGGCGCCACGTCGCGTGGGCCACCGGTCGCACCTTCGACGACGTGCAGATAAACGATGTCCAGAGCATTGAGTTGGTCGACGATGTAATCGAACTGAGCCTGTGGATCACTGCTCGATACACCATTGGCCGGCGAGACTGGCGAAAGGCGAAGGCCCGTGCGATCAGCACCAATCACGGCGACCACCGCAGCCGTCACCTCCAGCAGCAGGCGCGCACGGTTTGCGATCGAGCCGCCGTAGGCATCAGTACGCAGGTTGGCGCCGTCCTTGATGAACTGGTCCAGCAAATAGCCGTTTGCACCGTGGATTTCCACGCCGTCGAAGCCGGCGGCAATGGCGTTTGCCGCCGCCTGGCGGAAATCGTTGACGATGCCCGGCAGTTCGTCAGTTTCCAGCGCTCGCGGCTCGGAAACGTCCTCGAAGCGATTGTTGACGAACACCTTGGTCGCGGGACGAAGCGCGGACGGGGCTACCGGCGCCGCGCCTTGGGGCTGCAGATCCACGTGGGAAACACGGCCCACATGCCACAGCTGCAGGAAAATTTTCCCGCCCTTGACGTGCACGGCATCGGTCACCTTGCGCCATCCCTCTATCTGCGGCTGCGTGTAAATGCCCGGGGTGTCCTGATAGCCCTGGCCCTGCTGCGAGATCTGCGTGGCTTCGCAAATCAGCAAGCCCGCGCTGGCCCGCTGGCTGTAGTAAGCAGCAGCAAACTCACTCGGCACAAAGCCTTTGCCGGCGCGATTACGCGTCAGGGGAGCGAGAACCACGCGGTTCGACAGCGTCAGGGCGCCAAGGGTGTAAGGGGTAAACAGATTCAGGTCGCTCATGGAGGGTGTTCCGTGTCCGTTGGTAATGGGTCAGATCGTTGGTGATTAGGATGATGATCGAAATCTAAGCTGTCAACGGTTTTGATTATGATCGACATCCATGTATCATCAGCCGATGAATTTCCAGCGGTAGCGAGGTATCGAAACATGCGAGTGTCCAAGGCTCAGGCCCAGGCAAATCGGGAGCACATCGTCGAAACCGCCTCAGTCGTGTTTCGCGAGCGCGGTTTTGATGGGGTCGGCGTGGCCGACCTGATGGCCGCCGCCGGTTTCACCCATGGTGGTTTCTACAAACATTTCGGTTCGAAGGCTGACCTGATGGCCGAGGCCGCGGCGAAAAGCCTTGAGCAGTCACTGATCGGCGCCGAAGCATTGAGCGTGAAGGACTTCATTGATGTGTATGTGTCACGGGACCATCGCGATGGGCGCGCCACGGGTTGCACCATGGCCGCGTTGTGCGGTGACGCGGCACGTCAGTCGGGCGATTTGAAGTCGGCCTTCGCTGAAGGCATCGAGCGCATGTTGCAAACCCTCGGCGAAAAATACCCGACCGGGCCGGAGGCGGCGCCGGGTGAGGCGAGGGTGAAAATGATCGACCTGCTGGCGCGCGCGGTCGGCGCGATCATGCTCTCGCGCTCCTGTCCGGACGACTCGGCGCTGGCCGATGAAATTCTGGCGGTGTGTCACGCGCAAATGACCGCATCACTGTCTATTCGATCGTAGATTCAGTCGTAGGGGGGGACGGATGTCGCAGGAATGCCCGCTTTCCCGAAGCCAGAATCCAAAGGCTCGAAGCGTTCACTCGTATCCATACGAACATTACGCAGGCCCACGGTTTCCAGGTGTGATGCGTATAGCGGTTCCGAAAAATAGCCGATCAGAATCGAGCGCCGTCGCGCGCCGATCAAGTTCAGACTGCCCGCATGCACCAAGTCCACATCGAACACCAGGATGTCACCGGCGCGGCCTGAAAGCTCTACGGAGCGTGACTCGTTGGTGAAGTCGAATGGCTGCTCGCCCGGCTCGGGGCGATGGCTGCCGGGGACGATACGTGTCGCACCGTTCTCGGGGCCATAATCGTCGAAAAAAGCCAGGGCCATGGCGATGTCGCCTGGCCGTTGGGCCGACAAATCGCGGTGCAACTGTTGATGGCCGCCACCGGCAAGAGGTTCGCGCCCCTCCACCTGAGACAGAAAGAACCGCTCCCCGATCAACTCACCCGCCACCGCCAGCACCTGGGGCAGGCGACACACAGCTTGGACTTTCGCATCATCGTCCAACATCGAATAACGCCAGTCCATGCCACGTGGCACCGGCCACTGATCTGACGGCCTTACACCGGCATCGAACACGGCACGCAGGTCACCAAGCCACTCGGGCGGGATCGCTCGACGGAGCAGGGCATAGCCGTCTCGATGGAGTTGCTTGCGGTCGGTCATGGTTTTCTCGACTTCCTTGTGCGGACTTTGGAACGCTAGTCTTCAAACCAATGTAGATGAAAACCAATCTGTTTCCTCACTCTGGCAAACTGATCGCTGTGCAACCTTCTGAACAGGAACCAGAATGCATCCGGCCGTCATAAAAGCCCTCGAAATCATCTCGGTCGAGCGTAACGCGCACCATCGAGCATTGGCTGGTTGAGGGCAGGGATGATCGCAAGCTTCAAATCGGAATGCCCGAAACCACCAGGTGATACGCAAGATTGGAACCAGGAGACAAACCCGGAAGTCCTTCCAGAGAGGCAGGGGCGCAGTTCACGGCCTTTCCCGATGACAGACACTAATGAACCGCGCTAAGGGAAGGGTTACGTTGCCACCGCCGACATCAGCAACTTGCGGATTTCCCCTGTAATCGCACTTTTGGTGCCTTGTTCCAATATCCCCACCCGGCGTACTGCCAGGTCGCCCGGCAACGGCAGCACCCGCAGGCTTGGGTCTTTGTGCCAGTCGAAATTTTTCAGCAGCGGCACAATCGCCACCCCGACTTGCTGGCGCACCAGATCGGCGATTCCGATGATCGAGTTCAGTTCCAGGATCTCCAGCGGTTCGACCGATTCACTCTTGATGATCGACTGCACCTTGCGACCCACCGCCGTGGACCTGTCGTAGCGAATAAACGGCTGGGTTCTCAACAACTCCACGGCGTCGTCGATGCCGGCGGTCTGGGTGGCATTGGCGAGCATGACGATCGGTTCGTTGTAGAGCAGGGTCCAACTCATGCCATCGAAGTTTTGCCGCGCAGTCTCGATCAGCAGCGCGGCGTCGAGTTTGGCGGCCTGCACCAGGTTGACCACTTCGTCGGAGCGGGCGGTCATCAGGTTGACCGATATCTTGGGGTGTAGTTTTTTCAGTTGCACCAGGCAATTGGCGAGCAGGCCCATGCCAGAGGTAATGCCGCCGATCGACACTTCGCCCTCCATGGCCTCGCCGTCGGGGGCTTCGGCGATCATTTGCTCGTAGTCCGCCAGCAGACGCTTGGCCTTGGGCAGCAATAACACACCATCGCGGCTCAGCTTGATTTGCCGCTGGCTGCGGTCGAACAGCGGCCGGCGCATTTCCTCTTCGAGTGCGCGCATTTGTTGGCCGACGGCGGCGTTGGTCAATGCCACGCGGTCGGCAGCGGCGGCAAAGCTGCCGTACTCGGCGACGGCGATAAACGTCTTGAAAAAACGAATGTTGCTCATGGATCAACTCGCAGCCATGGGTAGAACTTGATCGTAAAGGTTTTGTTTGTTCTGGATAAAGTTTAATTAGTTTTTCTTTTTATAGCGCCCGACCAATACTCAAGTCCGAACTGATTCGGCGAACTTTCCACATGAGCAATTCAGATACCAACCCCATCGACGCGGCCTTGCGCGCGGCCAAAAACGTGTACCACCTCGGCGCTACCACGGTGTACTCGCATCACGAGGACAGCCGTTTTGCCTACACCCTCTATGTGCCCGAAACCATCGAGGACAGCTCCCGGCCAGTGGATCTGGTGGTGTCGCTGCACGGCTCGACCCGTGCGATGGAGATTTATCGCAATGGCTTCGCGGAGTTTGGCCGCTGGAACGATTGTGTGATCCTGTCGCCACTGTTCCCGGTCGGCGTGCTGGGTGACAGCAACGGCGATGGCTACAAGCAACTGGTCGAGGGCGATATCCGTTACGACCAAGTATTGCTCGACATGATCGCCAGCGTCGGCAAGCGCTACGATCGTCGCTTCGATACCTTTGCGCTGTTCGGCTATTCCGGCGGCGGACAATTCACCCACCGGTTCTGCTACCTGCACCCCGAGAAACTCTGGGCGGCGTCCATCGGTGCGCCGGGTTCGGTAACCTTGCTGGATTTCGAGCAGGACTGGTGGGTCGGCGTGCGGGACTTCGCGACGCGCTTTGGCAAACCATTGAACCTGCAGGCCTTGCAGCAACTGCCGGTGCACATGGTGGTCGGCGATTCAGACCTCGAAACCTGGGAAATCACCCACCGTGAAGGGGGCAAACACTACATGGCCGGTGCGAACGCTGCCGGACGCACGCGTCCGGAGCGCCTGGCCAGCTTGAAAGCGAGTTTCGAAGCCGCCGGCGTGCAAGTGCACTTCGACCTGTTGCCCAACGTCGCGCACCAGGGCATCAAGGCCATGCCGGCTGCCCAGGACTTCTTCGCCAGGGTATTGCGCCGCAAGCGCAGCCTCGGCTGATACACCGCTGGTAGATGCACTCAGAACAGGCCGTACAACAATAACCAAGGATTCACTCATTCTGATGTCGGTCCTGCCTTGGCCCCCGCCACTGACCGGAAAATTTCTTCAAGGAGTCTTTCTCCCGTGAATAGTTACGTAAAGACGGCACTGGCCGTCGCGATGTCGGCGTGCACCTTTTCCATGGCCGTCGCGCAAGACAAGGTCATCAGCGTTGGTCTCAATGGTGATATCCGCAGCACCGACCCGGGCGTCAACCGTGACGACAATACCGATGCGGTGATGATGCATATCGTCGAAGGGCTGGTGGCGTATCGCGAAGACACCAGCATCGCGCCGATGCTGGCCAGTGCAGTCGCTGTCTCGCCGGACGGCTTGCGCTACACCTTCAGCCTGCGAGACGGCGTGCACTTCCAGAATGGCCAATTGTTGACGGCCAAGGATGTGCAATGGACCTGGCAGCGCTACCTGGACCCCAAGACCCAGTGGCGTTGCCTGGCGGAGTTCGACGGGCGTGGCGCAGCCAAGATTGTCGACGTCGCCACCCCTGACCCGAAAACCGTGGTGTTCACGCTGGACCAGGCCAACGGCTTGTTTCTCGCCGCGATGGCACGCCCGGATTGTGCCGGCAGCGGCATCCTGCACCCGGACTCCCTGGCCGCCGATGGCAGTTGGCGTGCACCGATTGGCACCGGGCCGTTCACCCTGGGCAAATGGCAGAAGGGCCAGTACGTCGAACTGGATCGTTTCAAGGGATACACGCCGCGTGCCGAGGCCGAGGCGGACGGGTACACCGGCAACAAGCAGGCGTTTGTCGACAAGGTGCGTTTTGAGGTGATCCCCGATTCGGCCTCGGCCAAGGCCGCGCTGCTCTCGGGTGGCGTCGACCTGCTGCCGGACGTGACGGCGATGGACGCCGCACAGCTCAAGCAGGTCAAGAATCTGCAGATCCAGGTCAGCCCGATCATGACCATCAGCGGCCTGTTGTTCCAGACCCGTGACCCGTTGCTCAAGGACGTGCGCATTCGTCGCGCGGTGGCGTTGTCCCTGGATTACGCACAGATGGTGGCGGCCTTGTCCGATGGCTTGTCGGTAGTCAACAACTCGGTGATCCCCACCGCCAGCCCGTACTACGACGACACCGCGCGCCAGGGCTACACCTACAACCTCGATGAGGCCCGGCGCCTGTTGAAAGAGGCCGGTTACGGCGGCGAAAAAATCCGCATGCTGGTCAACAAGCGCTACCCGCAGATGTTCGACATGGGTTTGCTCAGCCAGGCCATGACTCAGGCGGCGGGGCTGAATATCGAGATGGAGACCCTGGAGTGGGGCACGCAGCTGGAACGCTACCAGACCGGCAGTTACCAGATGATGTCCTTCTCCTATTCGGGGCGTTTCGATGCGGCGCAGAGCTACGAATCAGTGATCGGCGACAAACAGAAGGAGCCGCGCAAGGTCTGGGACAACCCCGAAGCCTTGGCAATCTTGCGCGAGGCCCAGCGTGAGGTTGACCCCGCCAAGCGCCAGCCGCTGTTCGACAAGCTACACACCTTGATGCTCAAGGATGTACCGATGGTGGTCATCTACAACGGTACCGCCATCGGCGCCATGGGCAAGCGCGTTGAAGGTTATCGCTCCTGGCCCGTTGCCAAACCGCGCCTGTGGGGCGTGAAGCTGGCCGACACTTCCAAGTAAGGCGTACCGCTATGTTTCGATTCATATTGCACAGGCTCGGCATGGCGGTGCCGACCCTTCTGTTGATCTCGGTGATTGTATTTGCCTTGATTCGCCTGATCCCCGGCGACCCGGCGTTGTTGATGCTGGGCGACATGGCCGACCCGAAAAGCCTTGCCGACATGCGCGGCAGCCTGGGGTTGGACCATTCGGTGGTGACCCAGTACCTGATCTGGATCAAGTCGGTGCTCAGTGGCGATCTCGGGATGTCCATCAGCAGCCGCCAGCCGGTATTGGAGTTGCTGATCGAACGATTCAGCGTCAGTGCCACAGTAGTACTCGTGGCGGTGTTACTGGCGACCCTGCTCGCGGTGCCGGTGGGGTTGCTCGCGGCCTGGAAGCAAAACAGTGCGCTGGATTTGGGCCTGGTGGCTACGGCGACGTTGCTGCTGTCGGTGCCGAGTTTCTGGTTGGGCCTGTTGCTGCTCTATGTGTTTGGCATTCAGCTCGGCTGGTTGCCGGTGATCGGTTACGTCGGCTTTGCCAGCGACCCGATGAAAGCGTTGACCTATGTGGTGCTGCCGATCATCACCCTGACCCTGGTGGAGTTCGGCGCCATTGCGCGAATGGCGCGGGCCAGCACCATCGAAGTGCTGCGCCTGGAGTACATCGCCCATGCCCGGGCCAAGGGGTTGTCGGAGGGGGCGGTGCTGTGGAAACACGCTCTGCGCAACGCGTTTGCGCCCACCTGGACCTTGATTGGCCTGATTCTCGGCAATTTGCTCGGCGGCATTGCGGTACTGGAAACCGTATTCACCTTGCCCGGTATTGGTCGCTTGATGGTCGATGCGATCTTCTCCCGTGACTACCCGGTGCTGCAGGGTTGCCTGCTGCTGGTCACCTGCATCTACGTGTTGGTCAACCTGTTGGTGGATCTGTTGTATCCGCTGTTCGATCCTAGGGTGAAGCTATGAACCTCAAGACTCCTGCCTTGCCGACAGGGCTGGATACCCAGCCTCGACGTGCCTGGCGTTACCCGCCGTTGAATGTGTTGATCGGCGGCAGCTTACTCGCGGCACTGGTATTGCTGGCATTGCTCGGTGTGGTGTGGACACCTTATGACCCGCTCAAGTTGGACCTGTTGTCGCGCCTGCACGCGCCAAATGCTGCGCACTGGCTGGGTACCGATGAATTCGGCCGTGACGTGTTCAGTCGACTGATCATTGGTGCACGCACCAGCCTGTGGATCAGCCTGCTCTCGGTGAGCGTGGCGGTTATCTGCGGCACGGTAATCGGCATGCTTGCCGGTTACCTGCGCGGCTGGACCGACCGCGTGCTGATGATGTTCAACGATGCTCTGCTGGCGTTTCCGGGCATTCTCATGGCCCTGGGCATCATGGCGATCATTGGTGCCAGCCAGTACGGCATCGTGCTCGCCCTGGGCGTTGCCTATACCCCGTCAGTGGTGCGGGTAGTGCGGGGCAGTGTGTTGTCGTTGCGCGAGCTGGAGTTCATCGAGGCCTCTCGGGTGATCGGCAACTCCGAGTTGTACACCATGTTCCGCCATATCACCCCCAACTGCCTGGCGCCGCTGTGTGTGCTGGGCACGAGCATGTTCGGCTGGGCATTGCTCTCGGAGAGTGCGCTGAGTTTCCTGGGGCTGGGCGTTCCGCCGCCGGCCGCGACCTGGGGCAGCATGCTCTCGGCGAGCCGCACCTACATCTCGACGGCGCCGTGGCTGGGGATCTTCCCGGGCATTTTTATCAGCCTGACGTTGCTGGCTATCAATCTGTTCGGCGATGCCTTGCGTGATCGTCTCGACCCGCGCATGAGGAAATGAGCATGAGCGTTCCAGTCCCATTACTGGCCGTTGAAAATCTACAGATTCGCGTCGGTGCAGACGGTCCGCTGGCCGTCGATGATTTCAGCTTCACCATGGCCCCTGGCGAGATCGTCGCGCTGGTCGGCGAATCGGGCAGCGGCAAGACCATGGCCGCACGGGCTGCCATTGGCTTGTTGCCAGCACCGATGCGGGTGTGTGGTGGACGCATCACCTTCCAGGGCGAACCGCTGGACAGCGGCAATGCCAAGGCGATGCGTGCAGTGCGCGGTGCGCGGATCGGCATGGTGTTCCAGGAACCCATGGTCTCGCTCAACCCCGCGCTGACGATTGGCCGGCAGATGAGCGAGGCGCTCAAACGGCATACCGCGCTGGATGCGGCGACGATCCGCGAGCGCTGCCTTGCCATGCTGCAACGCATCGGTATCAAGGATGCCGAGAAATGCCTGGGGTCCTACCCGCACCAGTTCTCCGGCGGCATGCGCCAACGCATCATGCTGGCCTCGGTGATGTTGCTGCGTCCTGCGCTGCTGATCGCTGACGAGCCAACCACGGCGCTCGATTGCCTGGCACAACTGGACGTGATCGAGTTGATGCTGGAACTGACGCGCGAACAAGGCACCGCGATTCTGTTCATCAGCCACGACCTGTCCCTGGTGGCGCGTTATGCCCACAAGGTAGTGGTGATGCGTGCGGGCAAGGCGGTGGAGCAGGGCCGTATCGAAGACATCCTGTTCGCGCCGAAGGCCGACTACACCCGGCAGTTGCTTGAAGCGCTGCCCCGGCGCGGCGAACTGGCGCCATTGCCGGTCACCGACCATGCGTTGTTGCAGGTCCGGGATGTGTGCATCGAACACCCGGGGCCGCGCAGTTTCTGGGGGCGCAGCGTACCCAAGCGCGTGGTGCATTCGGTGAACCTGAGCATTGCACCGGGCGAGACCTTGGCCTTGGTCGGTGGCAGCGGTTCGGGCAAAACCACCCTAGGGCGTGCAGTGGTCGGGTTGGTCACGCCATGCGCTGGGGCCATCCTGTTCCAGGGCGTGGATATCCTCAAGGCCGCCAACCGTGCACACCGCCTGCAATGCCAGATGATTTTCCAGGACCCGTATTCTTCCCTCGATCCACGCATGACCGTCGGCCAGATCATTGCCGAGCCGCTGCGTCACGAGCCGGGGCTGACGGCCGCGCAAAAACGTCAGCGGGTCACCGAGACCCTGGTTGACGTTGGCTTGCCCGAGCAGTTCCGTGAGCGCTTTGCCCATCAACTCTCCGGTGGCCAGCGCCAGCGCGTGGCGATTGGCCGGGCGCTGGTCAGGCGGCCCAAGCTGGTGATTGCCGATGAGCCGATTTCGGCGTTGGACATGACCATTCAAAAGCAGATTCTTGAATTGTTCGAGCGCTTGCAACGCCAATACGGGTTCGCCTGCCTGTTCATCTCCCACGACTTGTCGGCAGTGGAGCGCATCGCTCATCGCGTGGCGGTGATGAACCAGGGCGAGGTGGTTGAAATGGGGCCGCGCGACACCATTTTCGACACCCCACAACATCCCTATACCCGCCGGCTGCTCGCAGCGGCCAGCCCCTTGGAGAAACGTGTGGATGGCAGTTACCGCCTCCGTGCCGGTGTGATTTAGGTACTGCTGCACCCCAGGCCATGTTTTGAAACCCATCCCTTCGTCAATCGGTGATTGGCGAGGCGGGCGAAGCCATGGCCGAAGAAAACAAAAACAACCCCACTCAACCTGTCTGCCAGGAACCTACACATGAATAACCGCATCAACAAAGTTGTCAGCAGTGCCAGCGTCATGGGCGTCGGTTTCATGCCCTTGTTTGCCCAGGCCGACTTTGTCGCCGACAGCAAGGCCTCGCTTGAATTGAAGAACTATTACTTCAACCGTGACTACCGCGAGTCCAGCGGACAGAACAAGCGCGCCGAATGGGCGCAGGGGTTCATTCTCAACCTCCAATCGGGCTTTACCGACGGCACGCTGGGTTTTGGCCTGGACGCGGTCGGCATGCTGGGCGTGAAGCTCGACTCGAGCCCGGATAACTCCGGCACCGGGCTGCTGGCGCGCTCAAGCGTGGCCGAACCGGGCTCTCCCAGTTATGCACGCCGTGCCCATGACAATTACTCCAAACTCGGTATCACCGGTAAGGCGCGCATGGCCCAAAGCGAGCTGCGTGTGGGCTATATGGTGCCGGACCTGCCCACCCTGCAACCCAACCTCAGCCGTCTGTTCCCGCAGAGTTTCAGTGGCACAGCGCTCACCTCCAAGGACATCGACAAGCTGACCCTGACCGTGGGCCAACTGGATCAGGTCAAGCAACGTGACTCGACCGACTACGAGGACATGGGCCTTACCAGCCAGTACGGCGCCTACAGAAGCAGCGCCAAAAGTGATGAGTTCCGCTACGCCGGCGGCGAGTACAAGCTCACGCCAACCACGGTCGTTACCTATCAGTACGCGCAACTGGAAAGCCTCTACCAACAGCATTACCTGGGTTTGAAAAATAGCTTCAAGTGGGGCCCCGGCACGTTCAAGACCGACATTCGTTACTTCAGCGCCAGTGAAGACGCTGCGGCCCTGGCCGGCAAGGTGGATAACCGCGCATTGAGTACCCGAATCGGCTACAGCCTCCATGGCCACAGCCTCAGCGGCGGTTACCAGGAACAGTACGGCTCGACGCCGTTCACCTACGTGGACGGCACCAACACCTACCTGTTTACCGAGTACCAACTGGCCAACTTCTCCCAGACCGGCGAGCGCGTGTGGCATGCCCGCTATGACTATGACTTCGCCTCGCTGGGCCTGCCGGGCCTGCTGTTCTCGACGCGTTACGCCAAGGGTGACAACGCCAAGGTCATCGGCTTCGAGGGCGAAGGGCGCGAGTGGGAGCGCGATTTCAGCTTCGGCTACGTCGTGCAGAGCGGCACGTTCAAGGATGTGTCTGTGCGTTGGCAGAACGCCAGCGCCACCAGCAACTTCACCCGTGACACCAACGAAAACCGAGTGATCCTGGGTTACACCGTGGCGCTCTGGTAGCGGTAACGGCGTGCAACAGGGTCAGCCTGTTGCACGCCAAGGCAGTGGAAATGAGGGGATAGATCAGATGACGAGTTTGCCGTTGCGGCGGGCGCTGCCCAGCCAACAACGCGTATCGGCGCGTGGCGTGAGTGATTTCATTGAAGCGGTGAACGCTGCGGGCCTGGAGTTGCACAGTTTCATGCTGTACCGCGACGGTGCGGTGGTGGCCGAAGCGTTTTGGGCGCCTTATCGCGCCGAGCGGTTGCATGTTCAGCATTCGGTCACCAAAAGCTGGGTATCCATGGCCATCGGGCTGTTGGTGGATGACGGCGTGCTGTCGCTGGACGCCAAGGTGGTGGACTTTTTTGCCGCCGATTGCCCGGTAACTATCAGCGCAAACCTGGCAGCCATGACCGTGCGCGATTTGCTGACCATGCGCACCGGCCATCGCCAGGGCATTTCCGGCGGGGCCTGGCGTGGGCGCAGTGAAAGCTGGGTCAAGCTGTTCCTCGATGAACCGGTTGAAGACCCACCAGGGCAGCATTTTATCTACAGCAGCGCCTCGAGTTTCATGCTCTCGGCGATTGTCAGCGTGGTCAGCGGCCAGACGGCCTTTGAATTGTGCAACGCACGTATCTTCCAACCCATGGCCATGGGGGCCATCGAGTGGGACCTGGCACCTGGTGGCTTCAACACCGGCGGCAATGGCCTGAGTTGCAGCACTGAGGACTTGCTCAAGTTCGGTGTGCTGCACTTGCAACAAGGCAACTGGGAAGGGCAGCAGCTGTTATCCCGGGAATGGGTGGCCGAAGCCACCCGTGGGCATGTCGATGATGTATGGATGGGGGCCTTCGACGGCAAGCGCTACCAGGGCCGCGACTCGAGCGACGCGGGTGTCACACGCCGCGAAGGTTACGGCTACCAGTGGTGGATGACCTTGCACGGTGGCTACTACGCCTCCGGGGTATTTGGCCAGCAGTGCATCGTCTTGCCACGCCATAACGCGGTGATTGCGTTTACCGCCGGGCTGCCCTTGGGCGAGCGGCGCTTGCACAGCCTGCTCTGGGAGCATCTGTTGCCGGCGCTGGGTGTACCCACCGACGGCGCGGCGGATGCCGAGTTGGCGGCGCTGTTGGCACGCCAGCGGCGGCCGGCTCTCTCTGGGGCGTCGACCTCGCCGCGTCACGCCGAGTTCAACGGCACGTTTGTGGTGGAGGCCAACGAAGATCAAGTCAGCGAAATACGTTTGGTGCTTGGCCCTGACCATTGCGACTTCTACCTCACCGACCCCCGTGGCACCCACTGCATTCGCGCCGGGCTGGCCAATGGCATCGAAAGCCAGACCAGCATGACCGGCCATTATCTGCATCACCAATACCAGCCGGAGCTCACCCCAGTGGTGGCGCAGGCACGCTGGACCGACGACGGGGTATTAAGCATGACCTGGCAGTTTGTCGAGATGGCGTTTTGTGACCGTGTCAGCTGCCGTATTGAGCGCGGCAAGTTGTACGTGGACCGCAGCGTCAACGTTAACGCCGGCCCGTTGCAGCGCCCGACGCTGACCGGCCATCCAAGACCAGCTTTGCAGGAGTCGCTATGAACGATATTTCCAACCCGACAGGTTCCGAGTGTGGCGCGTTCTGGGCACCGTTTACCCCGATGCGCCAGTTCCAGCAACAACCGATGATGTTCGCCAGTGCTGACGGCATGTACTACACCACCACCGATGGGCGTCGTGTACTCGATGCAATGGCGGGGCTCTGGTGCGTCAACGCCGGGCATGGCCAGCCGAAAATCGTTGAGGCCATTCGTGAGGCGGCGGGGCGCCTGGACTTTGTCTCGTCATTCAAGATGAGCCACCCCCACGCCCTGGAGATGGCCGAGCGCCTGATCGACATCAGCCCGGCCGGCATGGCGCAGGTGTTCTTTACCAACTCAGGTTCCGAGGCCGTCGACACCGCGTTGAAGATTGCCCGGGCGTATCACCAGGCCCGCGGCGACAGCCGCCGTACCAAGTTTATCGGCCGTGCCAAGGGCTATCACGGCATGGGTTTCGGTGGACTGTCGGTGTCGGGTATCGGCCGGCAGAAGCGTGACTTCGGTCCGTTGTTGGGCGAAGTGTCACACCTGCCGCTGCCTTACGACGCGGGTATGCGTTTTAGCGCCGGGCAACCGCAGCAGGGCGAAGGTTACGCCGACGCGCTGACACAACTGTTGGACATTCAGGATCCGAGCACTGTGGCCGCGGTGATCGTGGAGCCGGTGACAGGCTCCGGCGGGGTGTACCCGCCGCCCCAGGGTTATCTGCAACGCTTGCGCGAGATCTGCACCCGGCACGGCGTGCTGCTGATTTTCGACGAAGTGATCACCGGTTTTGGCCGCGTCGGCGCCAGCTTCGCCGCCCAGGCGTTCGGCGTAACGCCAGACCTGATCACCACCGCCAAAGGCCTGACCAACGGCGCCGTGCCCATGGGCGGCGTGCTGGTAAGCGGTGCGGTGTACGAAGCGTTCATGGCCGGGCCGGCGAACGTCATCGAGCTGATGCATGGCTATACCTATTCGGCGCATCCGCTGGCGTGTGCGGCCGGGTTGGCGACCATCGAGGTGCATCGCGAACTGGGCATCAACCAACACGTCAACGCGGTCAGCGGGCCCTGGCAGTCGGCCGCGCTGGCGCTGCAGGGTGTGGGTCCGGTGCTTGACGTACGCACCATCGGCTTGCTTTGCGCCGTCGAACTCGAGCCGCGTCCCGGTGCCGCCGGCGCACGTGGCAGTGAAGTTGCGCAGTGGTGCTTTGAGCACGGCGTACTGGTGCGCGGTTCGGGCGACACCATCGTGATTTCACCGCCGTTGGTGATCAGCCAGCAGGAGATCGCCCAGGTGTTCGACACCTTGGCGGGTGCCTTGAACCAGGTTGCCTGAAGGGAGTCGATGGTATGTACGATTTGTTTGAGTTCTACATTGACGGCGCCTGGGTCAAACCCCACGGCGAAACCGTCGAGACCGTGGTGAACCCGTCCACCGAGCAGGGGGTGGCGCGCATCATCCTGGGCGACGCTCGCGATGTAGACCGTGCGCTCGGCGCAGCCCGGCAGGCTTTTCCGGCGTTCGCCGCGAGTTCGCTCCAGGCACGTATCGACTTGCTGCAGCGCATCATCGAAGCCTACAAACGCCATAGCGAGGCGTTGATCGAGGCGGTTCATCTGGAGATGGGCGCGCCGCTGTCCCTGGCCCGAAACGCTCATGTCCCGGCAGGCCTGGGTCATCTGACGCAGGCGCTGGAAGTGCTGCGCGAGTTCCGCTTCGAACGGCGTCTGGGCCAGACGCTGGTACTGCGTGAGCCTATCGGCGTGTGCGCCTTGATCACCCCCTGGAACTGGCCACTCAATCAACTCACCTGCAAGCTCGCACCCGCCCTGGCGGTGGGCTGCACGGTCGTACTCAAGCCAAGTGAGTGTGCGCCGTTGTCGGCGTATATCATCGCGCAAATCCTGCATGAGGCCGGGGTGCCGAAGGGGGTGTTCAACCTAGTCAACGGTAATGGGCCGGAGGTCGGCGCTGCGCTGGCCAGCCATGCCGAGGTGGACATGGTGTCGTTTACCGGCTCGACCCGCGCCGGCATCGCAGTGGCCAAGGCGGCGGCCGATACAGTGAAGCGCGTGTCCCAGGAACTGGGCGGCAAATCCGCGAACATCCTGCTCGACGATGCCTACTTGCCTAGCGCTGTGCGCCACGGGGTACAGGCGTGCATCCGTAACAGCGGCCAGTCGTGCAATGCGCCAACGCGCCTGCTAGTACCGCGTGCGCAACAACAGGCGGTGGTTGATATCGTCCGGGAAGTGCTGGCGCAGGTGTGCTTCGACGACAGTAACCCGATCTGCGCCGTCGGTCCCGTGGCGAATGCCCTGCAATTCGAACGGGTACAGGCCATGATCGCCCAAGCCATCGCCGAGGGCTCGCGATTGATCGCCGGAGGGCTGGGGCGACCACAAGGGATTGAGCGCGGCTACTACGTGCAACCTACGGTGTTTGCCGACGTCACCCCGGACATGCTGGTGGCGCGGGAAGAAATCTTCGGCCCGGTCCTGGCGATCATGCCGTACGACAGCGAAGCCGAGGCGATAGCCATCGCGAACGACAGCCCTTACGGCTTGTCAGGTTACGTCACCTCGACCAGCCTCGAACGCAGCCGCAGGGTTGCGCGGCAATTGCGCACCGGCATGGTCCATCTCAATGGCGCCCGGGCCGACCAGGCCGCGCCGTTTGGCGGCTATAAGCAGTCGGGTAATGGGCGCGAGTGGGGGGAGATGGGGTTTGAAGAATACCTGGAGAGCAAGTCGCTGTTTGGGTATTGACGGCTTCAGAGGTGCGCGATGGGGCGACAGATAAATCAACGACCGCCTTTTCGCGCGGGTTGGCGCTTATATGAAGTCATAACTGATCTGTGGATAATCTGCTTTCGGCCAGAAGCGGTAACTCGCAGTCTCTTTGGGGCAATTGTGTCGAATTGAACCACCGAAGCTTCATCGTCCTTTCTCTTAAGGATCTCTAATGACAAACCAACGGGCGAAAGCTGCCTCCTAGAATACGGAGCATCGCCATTAGCAATCAGGGGGAGAAGATGAACGAAGAATTCAGCTACGTCTGGTTGCTGCCGCTGCTTGAAAAACCTTTCGAAACAGCTGCACTCGATCTGCCAGATACGGTAGGAGCCCTTAGCGGGAAATATACACTGCCTGCCGGTATAGCTTTGCAGCCGCTGGTGATCACAGCCTTGACGTCGCATTCCGAATATTGGTCGGGGCTGGCGCTTAAATGGCTGGAGGATGGCTTTCCGATAGACGTTGAGCTGACCACGCTCTTGGCTCATTGCACCGAGGACCAAACGTTATCCCAGTCTCGCCGTCATAGGGCACGTAGGCTCGTTGGCCGGAAAAAATCAGAAAGCTGAATCCTATGCCTGGTTGTTATTGGTCAGAAGCAGCCCGTCGCGATCAGAAGCGTTTGACGACAACGCGTCGCTCTCGCACTCTGTTTTGCCCCCTATTTCTTCACTAGGCTTCCCTATGTCATTCACGACCGTAGTACTGCTCGACTCCTGGCCACAGCCAAGTACGTCGCCCGAACCCGTCGTGTTCGCCACGGACACGCAGCTATGTTTACGGTATTGCACCGCTGGGGACGAAATAGCGGTAATCCATTTTCCCCTAGTTAAAAAAATTCAATTCGGTTCACCAAACGACGAAGCTTTGGGCGGTCATGCGCTTATTGGACTTGGACTCAAGCATTACCAAATTCATCGAATAGATAATTCGCCTTGGCTAGCAGAGCTTGAGCAGAGAAACGCCATTCATCCGCGACACGATAAACAGCGGTTTATAAAAGATGCCATCCATTATGTCTTTACGTTTCAGGACTCTACCTTGGAATGCATCGTAATTGAGGGGCAATTCTGGCATCCAAAAATACAAGTCTTTACCTCGGAGCAGAAGGCAAGGGACGTCTGGCGCGAATTGATAAATGACGTGGGCGCATGAACCCAATAGTCATGAGTGGATGACCGCTCTGGGTCGAAAGTTGACTTTCCTCACCGGCTGCTTCTGGCCGAAAGCAGCCTCTGGGATGGCGATTTTCGACCCGAAGCGGACTTTTAAATTTCGTCGTCGAAACTTGGTTTTACGAGCAATAGTTCGTAAGTCAAATCTACTTCATGAAATGTGGCGCACCATTCTTGAAAGCCTGGCCGGTGCTCACACAATAGACGGACGATGAGTCCGGACTCCGTGCTAAAAGTTTCATTAACGACTGCAATATCTCCAGGCGCCGCATCACGAGCATTTATCCAGTCAACATATAGGGCCTTCGTAGAATCGACGTAGGTCAATTTGATGATATCGCCTTTGATAAGTGTCATGGCTGTGGTTAATACTCATATAGATTCACGGAGGAACCTTGTTCGAATGACCGCTTCTGGCCAGAAGCAGGTAAACGTTCGGGCAATACACGCCGCTCACCGGTTTTATATTTTGATCAAGGTGACGTGCTCGCCTAATTTAAACGTACTGTGCCTCAGAAGAATCATACCGTTTGACAAACCGGCGCTCGTCGACCGCGTAACCTTGCTGCTGATAAAAAGTGTGAGCCTGTATTCGGTGGTCACTGCTAGTCACCTCAGCCCGGACGCAAAGTTGCTCTATAAAAAACGCGTCAGCAGCGGAAACCAGCATTGCCCCGACGCCTTGTCCTCGGAAATCGTCATCAATGACAAGGGAGGTAATGCGTCCGAGCCTACCCGGCTGATGAAACAGTTCAAGTACGTGTAAGCTCATGACGCCGATAATGTTTTTACCGTCTTGTGCCAGCAGCACGGTATCCCGAGCGCTAAGTTCCAAAGCCTCAAGCTTATCCCGGATTAGCTTTGGCGAGGCTTGGTAGCCTAACTGGCCTAGGAGTTTGGACACCGATTCTGCATCGGTCAGTAAGGCTTTTCGAACTTTCATATCGTTCTCAACTGGGTATTGCACACCATTGTATTCGACCTGACCTGTCGCTTGCATCGGACTTGACCAGCACACTGGGTGGCTGAGACCGGCAGAAAGCGACCCGAGCGGACAGTGCTATTTATTTGGAGGCCCTCGCGTCAGGGGCGATGCGGTCCTGTAACGGGCGCTTCCAAGCATCCGTAGTTCTATCAGCTTTCAACCTGCGCAGGGAGTCGTCAACCGATGACCATAGCAAATTGGGGGAAAAGGAGATGAATTTATTGCTTGGAATAGTTCCGTCCCCGTATCGGTCCCGCGCAAGTGTCCTACGACTTCTTTCGCCTAATTAATGTGCGCCTCGCTAGGGCGCTTTCTCACCTTAGCCGACATTTTTATGCTGTCCATGTTCCTGCTCAAAAAGTTTAAGTTATATGTTATCTAAATATATATTTCGAAAGGTTATAGGTTGCTATCGGTCTGGTAGTACCCTCTTGTCCGTTTGTTTTGTGTGGAAAAGGCGGGTGGCGGGTGTTGAGAGAGTCCATCAGCGTGTGTTTTATTTATTCTATGGTTGTATTTATTTTTTATGGTGGACAATCCAATACCTTGCGCTAGCCTGAGAATTCTCCTCTAGAGGAGAGATCAATTAATCAAAGGAATGAACCAATGAATAAGCCAGAATCCAACCCGCAGTTGAAGCACGGTCGTGTCATTTCCCCTCCTAGTCGTTCTGCTATTGCTACAGACGAGGGCCTTATTCTTGACTGGCATGCTAATGCAATGGAAGGAGGTAAGAACTTCCCATCATTGACGGCTGGGCCATTCCCAATACCTTATGAGAGTGACGTCGCGAGCCTGGTACCACCGGCGGATGGTTATATCCTCAGTGGTGGCCAGACGGATGAACGCGACTGCGTTAACTTCACCGACGAGGAAATGAGCAAAAAACTAAATCGCCCATTTACCTGGCCTCTATTGAATGTCGAACCGGGCCAGGCGTTTCATGTAAGATGGGTATACACCATGCCTCACGTGACTCGGGGTTTTAGCTGGTTTATTACTAAGGATGGCTGGGATCCTGAAAAGCGTATCAGCCGCGCTCAGCTTGAGCCAAAGTCTTTCTATGATGATTTTTATACCCAGGTTCCCTTCTACGAATATACCGACGAATTGAAGGCGAAGGTTGAACATGAAGTGAAGCTGCCAATGGGTAAGCAAGGTCATCATGTTATTGTCCTGCTGTGGGTTGTTGCTGATACGGGTAATGCGTTCTATCAGGCGTTTGATGTGAACTTTAAATAAAGTCGGGCTATGTACGGCCCCTAGTACAGTTCTGAAGGAATAGAACAATGACCAAGATTGATTTTTCTTTGCTGAAGTCCAAAGTAAGTGATTCAGCCACCTTGATGCCTAGCATTGCCAATAGAAAAATTCTGATGGGTTTTTGGCATAACTGGCCGGCCGGTCATAGTGACGGCTATCAAGGTGGGCAGTTCGCCAATCTAGATCTGGTGGATGTACCCAAGGACTACAATGTTGTTGCTGTGGCTTTTATGAAAGGCCGGGGCATTCCTACTTTCAAACCCTATAACCTCTCCGACGACGAGTTTCGCCGTCAGGTTGGCGTGCTGAACAGTCAGGGAAGGGCTGTGTTGATCTCGTTGGGTGGCGCCGATGCTCATATCGAGTTGCACAAAGGGGATGAACAACCTCTGGCGAATGAGATCATCCGGTTGGTTGAAGTCTACGGCTTCGATGGGTTGGATATCGACCTTGAGCAAAGCGCCATTGATGTCGCTGACAACATGACGGTACTGCCTGCAGCCTTGAAACTGGTGAAGGATCACTACAAGGGCGAAGAGAAACATTTCATCATCAGCATGGCACCTGAGTTTCCCTATCTCAGAACGGGCGGCAAGTACGTTGGCTACATTCAGGCCCTTGAGGGGTACTACGACTTCATCGCGCCTCAGTATTACAACCAAGGTGGCGATGGGATCTGGGTTCAGGAGGCCAACGGTGGTCAAGGTGCCTGGATTGCGCAGAACAATGATGAGATGAAAGAGGATTTCCTCTACTACCTGACCGAAAGCCTGGTAACGGGCACTCGGGACTACATCGCCATCCCAGCAGATAAATTTGTCATTGGCTTACCGGCCAACAATGATGCCGCGGCCACTGGCTATGTGATTGATCCTGCGGCAGTGGTAAATGCATTCAAGCGTCTCGACGCTGCCGGCCATTCCATCAAAGGGCTGATGACTTGGTCTATCAACTGGGACGATGGCATTACCAGGGACAATGTTTCCTATAACTGGGAGTTCTACAATCGTTACGCCCCGTTGATTCACGGCGAGTCGGAGCCTGGTGACCGGCCGACGGCTCCCGCAAACCTGTCCGCCAGGGACGTAACCGAGACGGGTATGACCTTGAGTTGGGGGGCTTCAAGCGGCCCTCGTCCGATCGAGACATACACGTTGTACCGAAATGGGGCTGTGATAGGCCGTTCGGCGTCTTTAACGCTGACAGACTCAGGCTTAACGCCGAACACCCAGTACAGCTACTTTGTCACGGCAACAGACTCTCAGGGAAATGAGTCGCTTCCGAGCAAGAGCCTGAGCGTTCGAACTGCTGGAGACATCACCGATCCAGAGTTCCCCGAGTGGCAGTTGAACTATCGGTATCGCAAGGAGGATGGCGTGACTTACGAAGGTAATAATTACGTGTGCCTGCAAGAGCACGTATCAAACTCAGGCTGGACACCACCAGTTGCCTTTACCCTGTGGTCGAAGGTCGCAATCAAACGGCGTGCTTAGAACGCTATGCAAAGCCCGGCTGAAATGCCGGGCTTTTCTCTGCCTTCGAAAAAAAGATTCTCCGGATTTTGGAATCATGGCTTTGTGTAGGTCATGTTGCAGGAGGAAAGCACCACCGTATCGCTGGTGATTTCAGAGCGGAATGCAATACGGGCGTCGGCCTTGGCAGGCTTCGCAGTAGCACCCATCCCACTGATTCAGCTGGGGCAAGGATAGGCGGTTATTGGGGCAGAACAAGGGTTGCCGGATTTGCCGGATGCGTAATGCCGGCTGTTCACCTCGCCTGATGCGGATCAGACGGTAGTGGCAGCGGTCACTCAGCTCATTGTGAAGTATTGCTCCAAGCGCAGGGCTTGATTGTCATTTCAAAAGGGGCTGCTTGAATATCTCGGGTAGCGACCTCAATGGCGACTAACAGCCCCCCTCACATCATCGTCATACCACCGCAGTTGCAATCGTTCTGGAGCGCCAGGCAAAGGCCAACACCATCAGCAGCCCCAACCCCGCCATTGCCGCCCCGGCCAGGGAAATCGCCGGATAACCCAACCCCGCTTTGATCACCGCTCCGCCCAGCGCCGCACCAATCGCGTTGCCGAGATTGAAGGCACCGATGTTCACCGCCGAGGCCAGATTGGGCGCGTCCTTGGCAGCTTCCATGACGCGCATCTGTAGCGGCGGCACCAGGGCGAAGCTGGCGATACCCCATATCAGGATGGCAACGGCAGCCGGCAGCGGCCAACGCATCAGTGCGGTGAACGCCAGCAAGACGAGAATCAACACGCTCAGTGAAACGATCAGAGTACGGTCTATCGAACGATCGGCGGCCTTGCCGCCCCACATGTTGCCCAGCGTCAACCCCACACCGAACAGCACCAGCATGGCGGTGATGTACGCGGTGGACGCATGGGTCTCGCTGCTGAGGATCGGCGCGATGTAGGTGAAGACGGTAAACATCGCACCGGAGCCTACTACGGTCAGGGCCAACGCCCCCAGCACCGGACCACGGCCCAGTACCCGAACTTCGGCCAGTACACCGACGCTTTGCGGCGCCGGCAGGTTGGGCAGGGCGAACCACAACGCGGCCATGGTCAACACGCCGAGTCCGGTAATCCCCCAGAATGCGGTGCGCCAGCCGAACAGTTCACCAAACCAGGCGGCCAGCGGCACACCGCCGATGGTCGCCAGGGTCAGCCCCATGAACATGGCCGCAACCGCACCGGCACGTTTCTCTGGGGCGACCACGCTGGCGGCGACGATGGAGCCAACGCCAAAGAACGCACCGTGGTTCAGTGAGGTCACCACCCTGGCGACCATGAGGCTGTAGTAATCGGTAGCCAAGGCTGACATCAGGTTACCCAGGGTGAAAATCGCCATGAGTCCGATCAGCAGATAGCGCCGGGGGACCCTGCCGGTGGTCAGGGTCATCAGCGGCGCGCCAAGCAGTACGCCCAGGGCGTAAGCACTGACCAACAGACCTGCGGCGGGAATGGAAACGCCGAGATCAGCAGCGATGCCCGGCAACATGCCCATGGGGGCGAATTCAGTAACGCCGATGCCAAAGGCACCAATGGCGAGTGCGACAAGTGGTGGATTGATACGCATGGAAGGCTCCTTATCTATGCCGTCAATGCTACGATCCAACCTTTTCAGGCGGTAGATAGCGTTTTTGGTAATCACCTTTGCGTAAGAGGCACAAATGGACTTCAATGGCAGGTCAGGTGAAATGGACGTGTTCGTCACCGTGGCACAGGAGGGCAGCCTGTCGGCCGCCGCGCGTGCACTGGGGCTGACGCCCTCGGCGGTCAGCCGGATCATCGCGCGGACCGAACAACGTCTTGGCACCCGCCTGCTGTTGCGCACCACCCGAGCGATCACCTTCACCGCCGAGGGCGAGGCGTTCCTGCGCGGCGCCCGACGTATCCTGGCCGACATGGCCGAGGTAGAAGAAGCCATCGCCGACCAGGGCGTACCCAGAGGCCGCTTGCGGGTCAGCGCTGCCCTTGGCCATGGACGGCTGGCCATCGTTCCCTTGGTGGCAGCATTCAGCGCCCGTTACCCGAACATCGTCGTCGACCTCACCCTCGGCGACGAAGTGGTCGACATTCTCGGCGGCCAGGCCGACGTGGCGGTACGCTTCGGCCACCTGCCCGACAGCCCGCTGACCGCGCGCAGGATCGGCGACACCGGACAGGTAGTGGTGGCGTCGCCCGAATATCTGCAGCGCCACGGCCACCCCCAGGAACCGGAAGACCTGCTACGGCACAACTGCCTACGCTTCAACTTCCGACGTGCCGAACCCAACTGGCCGTTCATCCGCGACGGCAGAGAGTTTTCCCTGAAGGTCAGCGGCAACATCGAATGCAGCAGTGGTGAAGCCCTGGCACAATTCGCGCGAGTAGGTGCCGGCATTGCGCGCATCGGCGAGTTCACCGTGAGCGAGGACCTGCAGCGCGGCGACCTGATACCACTGCTGGAAGCCTGGAACCCCGGCGACCGGGAACCGATTCATGCGGTGTTCGTAGGGGGCTCGGCAATGCCGGCGCGGGTGCGGCTGTTTGTGGATTTTTTGCTGGAGCATCATCGGATGTGAGAGGGGCAGTTGATTCTTGCGATGTGGTGAGGCAGGTCGCATTAAGCAAGTAGTCATGTGCTATCGGTGGGTGGGCTGCGTCATTGGAGCAATCGGGAGCCATAGTCGATTTCGGCCAAAAGCGGACAGTCTCACTGGGACTGGGCTGGTATCCCTGAGGCTCGAAAGCATCTATGAAACTCGGGGCGATTCAGTGTCCGGGAATTGTTGACCACTACAGTTGGCCTCGATACTCAAATTGCTCGTGTGTCTTAATCTCTGATCGATCTTCGAACCATGAGCGGGCTATTGACGCAGTAGACGCCATTGAGTGGCGAAATACCTCTGCCGAGATTGGCATGATAAAAGCTCTAACGTTGAAATAAACGGCGTTGCGTAGCAACGTCCGGCGCCGAAGGCGCGAACTTGATTGGCATGTTATGCATTTTTGCTGCTCGACGTAAGCATTACAAGCTGGCCTGCATATGCTGCTTTTGAAACCTTTGAAATGAAGTTAGGGCCAACGCCCTCAGCAAGAAATTCTATTTCTTGAAATTCTTCGCTTACGACGGTGGCTCGCAATGATTCTGTGATTTCTGAAGAGAGCGCAAGCCAGCTTGTGGCGACATGCGATTGGCTGCAAGAGATGCAGCGCAAAAAATAACTGCCATGCTGAACGAATGCCCTTATATTTGAAGACGTGCAAAACTCACATTTTAATTCGATACTTCGCTCAGACATTGAAAGTCCCCTGTAATGCATGACGTGGAATTAAGGGGCGCGCTGAAAGCGCGTCCCGGCGAGCGTGCTTGAATGCCTTGCTATGCATTCCTTCACCGAGTAACCGGGAAGACAAATGGCTTTTCTTGAGTTAAATTTATTTCGTTTGGCTTGTATTTAAACCTAATATCACTACAACTAAATTGTCAAATTAGATTTTTTACTTCAATATCACTTAGCTCGTAATTCCAAGGCTGAATTATAGAGCCGCCCCTAACTTTATCGAAACCATACTTTTGCCCCAAGGCTACGGTGATAGTATTTTCAATCTCTGTAACCCAGAAACAATCGCCAATTGATCTAAAAGCCGTATGTAAATGAGTTGCTTTTCTCTTTCCCGTGAGGCCGCTCTCCATATATCCGACAGCGCCCTTTTTCTTTAATGTAGAGTAAGGGCTTTTCTTACCATGGCTTCGCAACCTTGATCTCAACCCCTTAGCTGTGCCCACGTACCATGAGTTCAGTTCAAGCTTCAAAATATAGATATACCAATTTCTAATTTCTTCACTCATTTTCCGGAATCAAATTGTGCATAACGATTAAAGCTAATTTGTCTGAGACAGTACTCGATTCGCACTGAGCGTGTCTATTGCAAGTGGGTTACGCCGCACGACAGGAATAGGTCTGCTGAGGTCGAAGCGTCTCATGCAGGTGTCTACCGGAGCGAGGAGTAGCCCAAAACGTCCGCTTTTGGCCGATTGCTGCCTCTTGCGAATGGCTGCAGTCGACCCTTAGTGGACGTTGTCACTGCACCCAGCGTCTAGTAAAAAGGTTATCTCCAGTTCGAGGCACTGAAACGAATTTATGACTAATGACTATGGTCAACGCGTTTGTAATCGGTGCGGCGAATCAATTACTGCTTACTGTCCTTCAATTGAAACGCTAGCGATCATCGGGGTTTTCCACGAGAAGGGTGATCAGGCAGTAGTAGATGAGATAGTCCGCCGAGAAAATACTGAGCCGGAGGTCGTCTGGGAATATTTCCGCCATCGGATGAGGCCTCTGTGCGAGCAAAAAATTACCCGATGCTCATTTTGCGGAGGGCAGTTGAGGACATGGCGTGCGCGTCAATGCATGCACTGTTTTAGGGACTGGCACTGACGCACAGTGATTATCGAGCTGAATTTTCAGATTCTTAGCCGCATTCTGACGATTTCTGAATGACCGCTCCTGGCCGATCTCTGCCGGCAGGGACCTTTAAACTAGGTGGCCAGATTTGAGGCGCGGTGCAGATACCACCTCTAATTACGTAAAACGGGCGCTTTTAGGCGCCCGTAGTTCCATCAGCTTTCGACCTGCGCCTGAAGTCGCCTACCAATCACCTCCAGCAAATCACAGCCATCACGCAACGGAATCACCAGAAGCTGTGCGAAGTCCGAAAGCACCACTGTATCGCTGGTGATTTCAGAACGAAACGCGATGTTCTCCAGTACCTGAGTCACCACACGTATGCGGTAATCAGCCGTTGCATGCAGGACGTCAAGCGGGGCTTGGGTGTCGATTAGCAGGGAAGCGGGAGTGCAGTCGATGCCGGTGATGGGGATGTATCTTTCCATGGGATTGCTCCGATCAGGTTAATGGGCTGATCCGATCCTCAGGTCGCCAAACCTGATCGCTATTGAGCGATGGGCATCACTATAGATTTTGTCGGATTGGGTGGGGAAGGTGACGGCTTCCTAAAGCTTCGTAGGAGTTGCGATCGTTTTTTGCCGGAGGGATCTGACATCGCCGGCCCGACTGATTCAAAACCATCGACAGGCAGGGTGTGAGCTTTAGGACTGCTTCGCAGTCCAGCGGGGATAAATCCCCTCGCCACAGGGAGAGTGCTGCAACTAGCCTTCGAACTCCGTTTGCAGCATCGCCAAAAACGCCTCCCTGGCAGGATGCTTCCCAGCGTTTTCATGCCAGTAAAAAAGGTTATCGATCCCCGTCAGCTCAGAAAACTCATACCCCGTCCAACCAGCCCCCTGACGGTATTGCTCATAGATCCCCCGAGGCACCAGCGACACACCAGCCCCCGCACTGACACAACCAACAATGGCGCCATAACTGGCGATGCTGGTGATCGGTTGCACCTGACCATGACGCAGCAGCCACTGCTCCAGGGCCAAGCGGTACGGACAGCCCGTGGGCCACATGAAGATCGCCTTGCCTTGCAGATCTTCAGCGCTGCGCAACGGGCCGTGGGACTCGGAGGCGATGAGCACCAAGTCCTCGCGGTACATCACCGCTCGTTTGAGTCCAGGCCGTTCGATGTCCACCGCTACGATCACGCCGTCGAGCCGGTGATGTTGGATATCGTCCAGCAACTGCGCCCAGGTGCCGGTGCTCAGTTCCAGCGACACCTGCGGATACTGCGCGTGGTATTTGGCGAGCAATTGAGGCAGACGCCCGGTGGCGCTGGACTCGATCGCGCCTATGCGCAGTGGGCCGCTCGGTGCGCGGGTGGGGGCGACTGCGCGGCGGGCTTCTTCCGTCAGGCTCAGTATTTTTGTCGCGTATTCCAGAAACACTTCGCCCGCCGGGCTGACCCGCAGCCCGCGACCTTCGCGGAAAAACAGCGGCGTGCCGAGTTCCCGCTCCAGGGACTTGAGGCGCGCGGTGATGTTGGACGGCACGCAGTGCAGCACTTCGGCGGCGCGGGCGATGCTGCCGGTGTCGCAGACCGTCTTGAGCATGCGCAGTTGGGACAGTTCCATAGCTCACCAAAAGTGAATGATTGATAGAGTTTAAGTCACTTGTGCTGAGGTTGGGTGGTTTCGATACTTCGAGGTAAATCAGCCAGACGCTCAGTGAGCAGGAACTCTCGATGGAAATGCGTTGTGTGCCGTTTGAAGGTTCTTCCAGCAAACCTGGTGCGAAAATTTTCCTGGCGACGATGTTCGTGATTCTTTGCTGGGCCTATTCGCCGATTGGCATTCGCATCGGCTTGCAGGCTTACGAGCCCGGTCAACTAGCGTTGATGCGGTTTCTCATTGCTTCGGCGTTCATGGCTTTTGTCGCGATGGTGAAGGGCATTTCCCTGCCGCGTATCAGGGATCTGCCATTGCTAGCGGTGTTGGGTTTCTTTGCCGTCAGCCTGCACCACATTGCCCTTAACTACGGCCAACGGGGCGTCAGCGCTGGGGCGGCCAGTGTGCTGGCCCAGTCCACGCCGTTGTTCAGCACGTTGCTGGCGCATTTTGTCTTCAAGGACAGAGTCAGCGGTTGGCAGTGGGGTTGTGTGCTGTGCGGCTTGCTTGGCGCCGGCGTGGTGGTTGCGGGGGATCGTGGCTTGGGTGACATGGACGCCCGTGGACTATTGATCCTGTTGGCGGCGCTGTCCTGGAGCCTGTATTTCACTTTGCAAAAGCGCCACTCCCATCGCTATGACGGATTGACCCTGGTTTGTTACACCGTCTGGTCGGGCACGATCCTGTTGTTCATTTTCGCGCCAGGAATGTCGAGCTCGGCGCGACAGGCTCCGGTTTCGGTGAATCTGGCGATGTTGGTTCTCGGTATTTTCCCCAGCGCGCTGGCGTACCTCGCTTGGGCTTACGTGCTGGCGCACAGCAACGTGAGCCGTGCCTCCATGGCGCTTTACCTGATACCGCCCACGGCGATGTTGATGGCTTCTTTGGTGCTGGCCGAGCGGCCGTCAATGATGGTTATTGTTGGGGCGGTGATTGTGTTGATGAGCGTGTTGGCGTTGAGTCTTGAGCCGGGGAGTGGGGCAAAAGTTGGTTGATTCTGTCGTGTATATGGGCAATGACGTTGGATGTTGTCGCCACACGGAGTGCCACGAAACCCTGTCCTACGGACAGGTGATCACTTTGGGGAAAGTCGAGGAAGTCTCTGACAACTTTTTAGGGTTGGCCTTCGGAAGTACCGCACTTACGATCTGGCGTTGCCTCGGTGCTCCGTGTGGTATCCGGCATGCTCAGCTTCGTTTTATATCGTGAGGACAGATCGATGCCTGAAATCCCATATGCCAAGGCCTTGGAGCACGCCGCCAATGTTTTCGGCTGCCCGGCGCACTATTTCTTGACCGGGTAATCCTGCCCCCACACCCGTACCGTGCTGACCGCTTCGTTCATGCCTTCAAAAACAAACTTCTGCCGCACAGCCGTCTTCGGCGGAACGGTGACTTCATCCGGGTTGTCCAGGCCGGTGAGGCGGTTGGAGTAACCCGCCTGGTCAATGGCCAGCAGCACGCCGGTCTGGCCGAGGTTCACAAGGCGCAGTTGGGTGTCGGTGCTGTTCTTGAAACCGAGGGTAATGCTGACGTTGTCGTCGCTGGGTTCCAGTTTCAACACCTCGATTGCGATGCGATCTTTCATTTGCTCGCCAGACGAAATGATCGCCGCGCCATCGGTGCCCTGGGCCGACTCGCGGCCATCGAGCACGCCCTCGCTGACCCCGCCCAGCAGGTTCTTGCCGGCGGTGATGAACGTTGAAACTGCGGCTTTGGTCGAGTCCTTGATGAGGCTGCCGTCGGTTGGCTCGCCTTCGGCGAAGCACATTGAGCTGAGCAAGAGGCTGGAGACGAGGAGGGTGGAGCGTGACGGCAGAAGATTCATACCTGAGTCCTTGAGGGGGGCTGCGACATCGCCCGTCAACAGGGCGAACGGCAATGATAGCCGCGATGGTGGGCCGCTAGCGATCTGCTTCCTTGAGTTTTTCCGACATCTTGACCAACGCCGCCAATGAATCTGCCTCCATCTTGCGCATCAAGGCCCCGCGCCGCACTTTCACGGTCACCTCGCTCAAGCCCAACCGGGCGGCCACTTGCTTGTTCAGCAGCCCCGAAACCACCAACCCCATCACATCCCGTTCCCCGTCAGTCAGTCCGGCATAACGGCGTTTCAAGTCGTCGACCAGCGCGGAAGTCTTGCGCCGTTCCCTATCACGGCCCAGGCCCAGGCTGATTGCATCGAGCAGGTCTTGTTCACGGAATGGTTTGGTCAAGAACTCCAGAGCCCCGGCCTTCATGGCTTTTACCGACATGGGAATGTCGCCATGGGCGGTGATGAACACAACCGGGATGCGAATATTCAATCGAGCCATTTCCTGTTGGAAATCCAGCCCGCTCAAACCCGGCATCCGCACATCCAGGATCAGGCACGCCGGGGCATCCGGCAGGTCGGCGTCCATGAACTCGCGGGCCGAGCCGAATGCCCGGCTCGCCAGGCCTACAGAAGCCAGCAGGTCTTGCAGCGATTCGCGCACCGAGCTGTCATCGTCGACGATGTAGATCATCGATTCGGCCAGGTCGTGAACGTCAGTTTGGCTCATCGGATTCCCTGGTGACGGCTGGCAGGGTGAAGTGGAAAGTCGCGCCGGTCTGTGGGTCGCTTGAGGCCCAGAGACGACCGTCATGGGCTTCGATGATTGAACGGCTGATCGCCAACCCCATGCCCATGCCATCCTGCTTAGTGCTGTAGAAGGCCTCGAACACTCGCTCGCGGTCGCTTGACGACAGACCGCTGCCCTGGTCGGAAACCGAAAACAGTAGTTGCTGGCGCGACTCCAGCGCCACATCAAATTGCAGGATCCGGCGCTCGACGTCTACCTGACGCATCGCCTCGACTGCGTTCATCGCCAGGTTGAGGATGACTTGTTGGATTTGCACTTCATCCGCGAGCATCGGTGGCAGGCCTTCCTCGACATGCACGCGCAAGGTGATGCTCTGCTCGTTCAGCTCTCCGGCCAGCAAGCGCAGCGCGGCATTGACCGTGTCGGCCACGTTCAGCCATTGCTTGGTCGGCGCTTGATGCCTGGCCATGCCGCGCAAGCGGGCGATGATTTCGCTGGCCCGATGGGTGTCGGCGATGATTCGCTCCACCGCTTGCTGGGCTTTGGTCAGGTTGGGTGGCTCGGTGGCCATCCAGCGCAGGCAGGCGCTGCCGCTGGTGGCCACCGCGGCCAGTGGCTGGTTGACTTCGTGGGCAATCGAGGCGGCGAGTTCGCCCAACATGTTGATGCGGGCGATGTGCGCCAGGTGGGCGCGGGTCTGATGCACCGTGCGGATCGCGGCCGACAGGCGCAGCGCCAGATACGTGGTGCCAGCGATCGCCGCGAGGCTGATCAAGACGTTGATCAGCCCCGCCTCGGTATCGCCAAAGCGGGTGAGCCGATAACTCAGGATCGTCAATGCCATGCAGAGGAGCGAGACGCCCGCCACCGCCCGTGCCGGCAGGATCCGCACCGCGATCAGGACCACCACGATCTGGAATACGCCCACGGCAATTTCCAGATCGGTGACGGTATCGATCGCGGCAATGCCCAGCGCCAAGCCCAGCAACAGCAGCAGGCGAAGCGTCAACTGGGTTCTTCTCATCGAGTGTTCATCTCGCATTGCTCCAACCACCAGGCGTGATCCATGCAGTTTATACCGCCAAGCCCTCAGGACGGGTTGTCCAGGCTGAACTGATCCGCCACTTCGTCATAGGCAAACAGCTCGGCGTAGCGTCCCCATTGCGTGACGCAATCCAGGGTATTGGCGGCATCGTGTGCGGACATGAAATCTTCCAGTTGATCGCGGAAACGCCTGGCCGGTGCCGTGCGGGTAGGGCGCTCGTCCAGCACCCTGCGGACATGACCCACCAACGGCACGTATCTAAGCAGGTGCTGGGCGAACAGTTGTTTGCGCTCATCCACTGCTGAATCGGCGTAGCGTTGCCCGGCCGGCAGCAGCGTTACATGGCCATCCTGCATGTCGGCCAAACGCATGAGTTGCAGCACTTCGGCGACCGGAAGAAGGCCACTGGCGGTGTAGCGCAACACTTCGGCGAGTTCGCGCAAATCCGCCTGGCCGGCAAACGGCTGAGCCTGCACCGCCTCGATCAGCCCAGCCAGGGCATTGGTGGAAATTGTCGGCAAGACCATGCCCATGCCGGTGCCTGCAAACATGCCCTGGCGGGGAGAACCGACATTCGCGCCCCCGGCCATCTGCACATAGATGTGTTCGACCAGGGCTTGGAAGGCCGGGTCTGCGCGGTTACGCGGCTGACTGAGGTCCACGCTGATTTCCCGCATGACCCGCCCCGGGTTGGAGGAAAAAATCAGGATCCGATCACACATCAGCACGGCTTCTTCGATGTTATGGGTGACCATCAATATCGACTTGATCGGCATCCGTCCCTCGCCCCACAAATCCAGCAGGTCAGTGCGCAGGGTTTCGGCGGTCAATACGTCGAGCGCGGAAAACGGCTCGTCCATCAACAACACATCCGGGGCGACCACCAAGGCCCGGGCCAGGCCGACGCGTTGGCGCATGCCGCCTGACAGTTCTTTCGGGAAAGCGCTTTCGAAACCATCGAGGCCGATCATGTCGATGGCGGCCAAGGCACGACGCCGGCGCTCCGGGGCTGCCACATCCAGGGCCTCCAGGCCGATCTCGACGTTCTGCAGCACGGTCAGCCAGGGAAACAGGGCGAAGCTCTGGAAGACCATGCGCACCGAGCTCGAGACTCCCTGAGCATTGGCCGGAAAATCAACCATGCCGGTGGTGGGCGAAATCAGGCCCGCGATGGAGCGCAGCAGGGTCGACTTCCCAGACCCCGAACGTCCCAGCAGGCCGACGATTTCCCCCTCGTCCAGGCGCATGCAGACATTGTCCAACACCCGTCGATCGGCGCCACCTGTTGTGCCATAGACGTGCCCCAGTTGCTGCACGTCGACGAGGCAAGGTTTGTCTATTACTTGCATTGGTTCATCCTCAATCAATTCGAAGCCGACGCTCGGCAAAACCGTACAGCGGACGCCATAGCAACCGGTTGAAACCCACCACGAAAATCGACATGACCGACACGCCCAGCGCCACCCGCTGCAGATCCCCCGCCGCGGTGGCCTGGGCGATATAGGATCCCAACCCGCAGGCGTAGAGATGCTCGTTGCCCCAGGAAACTGCCTCGGCGACGATGCTGGCGTTCCACGAGCCACCCGCTGCGGTGAGGGCGCCAGTGATGTAGTAGGGGAAAATTCCGGGCAGGGCGAATTGGCGCCACCACTGCCAGCCGCGCACGTGGAAGCTGCGCGCCGCCTCGCGCAAATCGGTGGGCAACGCGCTGGCCCCGGCAATCACATTGAAGAGGATGTACCACTGCGTACCGAGGATCATCAGCGGCGACAGCCAGATATCCGGGTTGAGTTTCAGGGCGACGATGGCGATCACCGCAAACGGAAACAGAACGTTGGCCGGGAACGCCGCCAGCAATTGCGCGACGGGCTGTAAGCGCTCGGCCCAACGTGGGTTCAAGCCGATCCAGACGCCGATGGGCACCCAAAGCACGCTGGCCAGGGCGATCAACACAGTCACGCGCAACAGGGTGGCCAGGCCAAGGCCGAAGGTGTTGATCACGTCCTCCAAACCCAGGGTGCTGCCAATGAAGCGCGACAATTGCAGGATACCGATCATGCAGGCCGCGATGACCAGGGCGGTCCAGATCAAGTCAGATGCACGGCTGAAGCGGGCACTGCTCTTGAACCCGATCCGAGGCAGCCGGGGAAGCTTGTCCAGGAACAACGAAGCCTTGATACCTGCCAGTGTTTGCAGCACCCAGGGCACAAGACGCGTCGAGCGCAACAGGTCGTAAACCCTGGACCGTGGGCGTTTTTGAGAGGCGGTCTGTTCGAAGCGGAATTTGTCCGCCCAGGCGACGATCGGCCGGAAAAATAGCAGGTCATACGCAATGATCACCCCGACCATGGCCAGCACTGCCCAGGCAATCGCGGCAATATTTTGCTGCTCGATCGCCAAGGCCAGCCACGAGCCGATGCCTGGCAAGCTGACGGTTGTGTCGCCCACGGTGATGGCCTCGGAGGCAACCACAAAAAACCAGCCGCCCGACATGGACATCATCATGTTCCACACCAGGCCCGGGGTTGCGAAAGGCAACTCCAGCTTGACGAAGCGTTGCCATGGTGAAAACGAGAACTGTCGGCTGACTTCATAAAGGTCGTGAGGCACGGTTCTCAGTGATTGATAGAAGCTGAAGGTCATGTTCCAGACCTGGCTGGTGAAAATGGCGAAGATTGCCGCGCATTCCACGCCGGTTTCCTTGCCGGGGAAAAGTCCCATGAAGAACACGACGGTAAAGGTGAGAAATCCAAGTACCGGCACGGATTGGAGAATATCCAAGGTGGGCAGGATAACGATTGCCGCCTTGCGACTCTTTGCGGCCAACGTGGCAACGACTACAGAAAAGATAAATGAAGCGAACAAGGCGATGAACATTCGCAGTGTGGTGCGCAGCGTATATTCCGGCAGTTGGGCCAGATCAAGGGATAGCGGCGAAGCGTCAAGGGCGCCGAGGGGTTGGTTCATTTGCTCGAGGCCATAGAATATGAAGCCTGCCAGGAGCACCAGAATGGCAAGTAGCGCGATATCTGCCCACCAGGAACTGTGAGTGAGTTGTTCCGTGTCGCTAAAGGAAGTAAATGCAGGTACTGGAGATGAAGGGCGCATTTATCACCTCTTTACGCTATTGAAACCAGGGCAGTAGGAACATGAAGTTAGCGAGCACTCAACTTGGCGTGTTAAATGCCCGGCAAGATTAAGCTTGGCCTTCGCGGATCGCCACGCTGACTTGGGACAGGAAAATATACTTTGGTATAGGTGAGGGGCAGGTCGCTTTGGTTAAAGGAACTCGTTGTATGGCTGGATCCTTTCGATGGCGCACAAAAGAGCCGCGTGCTGAGGGCTACGCGCTTCGTCTGATCCGTATTTTCCTGTTACACCTGCCGCTGTAATGAACCCCATCCCCACCCCAGAATAGCCACGCGGTTTGCTTATCAGACCGCCTGTGTACTGCAATTTTTTGCTTCAGGAGTGCTCATGGCGAAGATGGCGATTTTTTTGGGCGGTTTTTTGGCACTGACTCTTTTGATTGGCGTGCTGGCGACGATTTCGCCTGTATAGGCGCAAATGGCTGAAGCATCTGTGGCGAGAGGATTTATCTTCGCCACATATCCACTGTGGGAGGTGCTCGGTCCTGACTATTTATGCAAAATCACCTGCGCAATCTCCTGCAATCCCATCACCCGTTGCGCGGCGTTGAGTTTGATCGCTTCCTTGGGCATGCCGAAGACCACGCAGCTGGCTTCGTCCTGGGCCACGGTGGTGCTGCCGGCGTCGAGCATTTCCTTCAGGCCACGGGCGCCGTCGTCGCCCATGCCGGTCATGATGATGCCGGTGGCGTTGCGGCCGGCGAATTTGGCCACTGAGCGGAACAGCACGTCCACCGAAGGGCGGTGGCGGTTGACCAAGGGGCCGTCCACCACTTGCACGTGATAGAACGCGCCGCTGCGGGTCACCATCATGTGTTTGCCGCCGGGCGCGATCAGCGCCAGGCCGGGGTGGATGCGGTCGTTGTTGCGCGCTTCACGTACTTCGATCTGGCACAGGCTGTTGAGCCGGGCGGCGAACGAGGCGGTGAATTTTTCCGGCATGTGCTGGACGATGACGATGCCCGGGCACACGCGCGGCAGGGCGGTCAGCACCGCTTCCAGGGCCTGGGTGCCGCCAGTGGAGGTGCCCAGGGCGACGATGCGTTCGGTGGTCTGCGCCATGGCGTGGCCATTGGCGGCGGGCAGTATGGCGTCAGCGGTGAGTTTGATCGCGGGTGTCAACGGGGCCGGGCGCTTGCCCAGGTTGCGCACGTTGACCTGGGCCGCAGCCCGGATCGCCGCCACCAGTTCCGGGGCCGATTCCAGCAGGAAACTCTTCAAGCCGCTGGTGGGCTTGGTAATGATCTCTACCGCGCCGGCAGCCATCGCCTGCAAGGTGGTCTCCGCGCCTTTGGGCGTCAGCGACGAGCAGATCACCACCGGCGTGGGGCGCTCGCTCATGATTTTTTTCAGAAAGGTGATGCCATCCATGCGCGGCATTTCCACGTCCAGTACGATCACGTCTGGCCATTCCTTGGCCAGTTTGTCCATGGCGAAAATTGGATCGGACGCCGCGCCCATGACATGGATGTCCGGCGTGTCGCTGAGGATTGCCAGTAACACCTGGCGAACCACGGCCGAGTCATCCACCAGCAGTACATTTATCTTTTTTGACATGGTTAATGCCGGGTCCTTATCGGTTGGTGCCTGACCCATACATCGCCGCTGCAAAGGTCAAAGATGATGTTCCGGTGACCGGTGCTGCCCATGTCCTGGGCAATCAGGTCGAGGCGGTAGAGGGCAGCGATTTCCAGGGCCGCATTGACGTTCAGTCGCGCCACGTCGCCGTAGGGCACGTGGCGTTGCAGTTCGGGGAACATTTCGCCGCCGCCGAACAGCTTGAGTTGGTAGTCTTCGGGCTCAGTGTGATGGGCCTTTGCCTGGCGGACGAACAGCTCGATGGCTTCGTCGGCGTACATGCCATTGAGCGCCGTGGAGCAGCGCACCCGACTGGGCAACATGAAGTGGCACATGCCGCCGATCCGGCGCTCGGGGTGCCACAGCGTGATCGCCACGCAAGAACCGAGGATGGTGCGCAGCCGGGTTGGGCAGGTGGCGAAGCGAAACTCTCCCGGCGCCAGGTACATCTCGACCACTTCCCTCATCGCGGCGCTCATGGCTTGCGATAAATCGAGGGCGACACCAGTTTCAACGCATCGGACACGCCGTTGAGGCTTTCCGAATGGCTCACGATGAAATACCCGCCGGGCTTGAGCCGGGGGACCAATCGGGCGACCACTTTGCTTTTGGTGGGTTGGTCGAAATAGATCATCACGTTGCGCAGGAAAATCACATCGAATTCCCCCAGGTCCGGCAAGGTGTCGTTGAGGTTGACCTGGATGAAATTGACCCGGCTGCGCAACGCCCGGTCGATGAGGAACGTGCCTTGCTGGTTGCCGGTGCCCTTGAGGCAGTATTTCACCAACAGCGGATGGGGCAGGTTGCTGGCGCGTTCCATCGGATAATGCCCGGCGCGCGCCTTGGCCAGCACCTGGGTGCTGATGTCCGAACCGATGACTTCCCAGGGCGTGGTGCCCAGCCCTTCGGCCAGGGTCATGGCCAGGCTGTAGGGTTCTTCGCCCGATGAACTGGCCGCGCTCCACAGGCGAAAGGTCTTGCCCGGCGTTGCGTGGGGCAGCACATGCTGACGCAGGAAGTCGAAATGCTTGGGCTCGCGGAAAAAGTAGGTCTCGTTGGTGGTGAGCAGGTCCAGCGCCACCTGCAATTCATCGGTGCGCTGACCGCTCATGATCAGCTTGAAATACTCGCCGTAGTTCTCCAGTTCATAGTGCTTGAGCCGCTTGAACAAACGCCCGGCCACCAGGGCTTTCTTGGCCGAGGACAAGTTAATGCCCGCGGCCTGGTATAGCCAGGATTGAAACTGGCTGAACTCCCGATCACTGAGCGCCAGTGAACTCACCGTGCGTTCCTTGCAGCTCTCGGCGTTCATGGTGCGTCAACTTCCAGCGCAGGGCTGGTCTGGGCGAGTTGAGACATTTCGTCGATGGACAGCACACGGCCCACCTCCAGCACGATCACGAACTTACCGTCGACCTTGGCCATGCCGCTGATAAAGTCAGCGCGGATCTTCGCCCCGAAACTCGGTGGCGGTTCGATCTGCGACGCCGGAATCTCCAGCACCGCCGACACCGTGTCCACCAGCAGGCCGATGTCCTGAGCGTGTCCGTCCTCGGTGTTGGCCTCGATGATCACCACGCACGAACGCCGGGTGATCGCCGAATTCTGCCGGCCGAAACGCGCCGACAAATCCACCACCGGCACCACCGCGCCGCGCAGGTTAATCACCCCGCGCACGAAGGTCGGCATCATCGGCACCACGGTGAGGTTGCCGTACTCGATGATTTCCTTGATGCACAGAATGCCGATGGCAAACATCTCCGTGCCGAGCATAAACGTCAGGTATTGCGCTTCTTCCTCAACCGCAATGGCGGCGTGACGTGTGGTCGCGATGGCGCCCATGCCGTTATCTCCTTTTAGCGAGCCTGTGGGAACGAACCGTCAGAACCGGGTGAATTCGGATTCGTCCGGAGCGTTGGCCATGCTGTAGGCAAACGCCTTGGGCAATGCGGGCACGGGGGCTCGGACCGATTTGCGGCTGGACGAGCCGGGCGTGTTGTCCACCTTCAGGGGCTGGCTGGCCGATTTGGGCGGCGTGTCCAGGGTGAAGAAGCTCATGGCCTGTTGCAGCTGTTCGGCCTGGCTGCTCATCTCTTCGGCGGTGGCGGCCAGCTCTTCGCTGCTGGAGGCGTTCTGCTGGGTCACCTGGTTGAGCTGGGTCATGGCGGTGTTGATCTGCGCCACGCCGGCGGCCTGTTCTTCGGAAGCGGCGCTGATTTCCTGTACCAGGTCCGAGGTCTTGTTGATGGACGGCACCATCTCATTGAGCAAGTGCCCGGCCTTCTCGGCCATGTCGACGCTGCTGGAGGACAGCTCGCCGATTTCCTGGGCCGCCACCTGGCTGCGTTCCGCCAGTTTGCGCACTTCGGCGGCAACGACGGCGAAGCCTTTGCCGTGCTCCCCGGCGCGGGCCGCTTCGATAGCTGCGTTGAGTGCCAGCAGGTTGGTCTGGTAGGCAATGTCGTCGATGATGCTGATGCGCTGGGCGATTTTCTTCATCGCCACCACGGTTTGCTGCACCGATTCGCCGCCGTCGGTGGCTTCCTTGGCGGCCTTGCTGGCCATGCCGTCGGTGACCTTGGCGTTCTCGGTGTTCTGGTTGATGCTGGCGCTCATCTGTTCGATGGAGGCGCTGGTTTCCTCGACACTGGCCGCCTGTTCGCTGGTGGCCTGGCTCATCGATTGTGCGGTGGCACTGACTTGTTCCGAAGCACTGGCCAGATTGTCCGCCGCGTTGCGCACTTCACCGATGATATGCGACAGCTTGCCCACCATATTCTGCATGGCGTTGAGCACCATGCCGGTTTCGTCCTTGGAGCCGCCCTCGATTTTCGCGTTCAGGTTGCCTTCGGCCAATTGTTCGGCCACGGCTGCGGCCTGTTTCAGCGGACGGGAGATGATTCGCGAAATGAACAGCGCCAGGGCCAACCCCACCAGCAAGGCGGCAATCAGCACGACGATGATCGACAGACGCGCATTTTCGAACAGCGTCGTGCCGTGCTCGGCGGCCACGCTGGCCCCCGCATCGTTGAATTCGACCAGTTTTTGTAGATCGGTGGTCACCAGGTCGAAATGACGCTTGGACTCGCCCTTGAGCAGCGCATGGGCCTCGTCGGTGAGGTTTTGCCGGGACAGTGCGAACAGATCCTTGCTCACCGCCAAATAGGCCGCCCAATCATTACGAGCGGTCTCAAACAGTTGGCGGTCTTCGGCGCTGGAAAGCAGTTTTTCATAGGTCGCGAGACGGGTTTCGAAGCCTTTCTTGGCATCTTCCGCTTCTTGCTCGATGGCGACGCGTTCCTGTTCGGAATCGGCGGTAATGTGGCGGTTTTCCTTGAGGCGGTAGTTCGCCCCATAGAAACGCATCCCCGAGGCCGCACGCATGGAGGGCATCCAGTTTTCACGGATTTCCAAGGTGGTGCCGTTCACCTGACCCAGTTGGATGATCGAGAACACACCCATGACGGCGGTCAGGGCCAGCACCACAACAAATGATGTGATCAGTTTGGTGGCGATTCTAAGATCGTAGAACCATTTCATTGGGAAGTACCTCTCCATGGAGTTGCTAAAGCGTCAGCGAGCAGTGGCTTGTTGTAATGGGGTTGCGGTGTAGCGGGTTTCGATTTGTGCGATCTGGGTGAGCAGCGCGGGAACGTCGAGAATCAACGCCACGGCGCCGCTGCCCAGGATGGTCGAGCCGCTGATGCCGCGCAGGGCGCCGAACAGTTTGCCCAGGGGTTTGATGACGGTCTGGAATTCACCCAGCAAGTCATCCACCACCAGCCCTGCCTTGAGTTCGGCGTAGCGCACCACCACCACGTTCTGCCGGCGCGAGGCCGGGCCTTCGTGGCTGAAGTGATCACGCAGGTACACCAGGGGCAGCACTTCGCCGCGCAGGTCCAGGTAACCTTGTTCGCGGCTGGCGGTCCCAGCGTCTTCGCTCAGTTCGATGCATTCCTGGACCATGTCCAGGGGAATGACGTAGGTGGACTGGCCGATGCCCACCAGAAAACCATTGATGATCGCCAGGGTCAGCGGCAGGCGGATGCGCACCACGGTGCCCTTGCCCGGCTGGCTGTCCAGGTCGACGGTGCCGCGCAGCAGGGTAATGTTGCGCTTGACCACGTCCATGCCGACGCCACGCCCTGAAAGGCTGGTGACGGCCTGGGCGGTGGAAAAGCCGGGTTCGAAGATCAGGTTGTAGATTTCCTGGTCGGTCGGGCTCGCCCCGGCGGGCACCAGGCCACGTTCCTGGGCTTTTTCCAGGATCCGGTCGCGGTTCAGGCCGGCGCCATCGTCAGCGATTTCCAGCACAATGCTGCCTGAGTCGTGGTAGGCGTTGAGGTGCAGATGCCCCTTGACCGGCTTGCCGGCCGCCAGCCGTGCCTCGGCGGTTTCGATGCCGTGGTCCATGGCGTTGCGCAGCAGGTGCATGAGCGGATCGCCGATTTTCTCCACCACGGTCTTGTCCAGTTCGGTTTCCGCGCCGCTGATGATCAGGTCGATGTCCTTGCCCAGTTCCTGGCTGACGTCGCGCACCACCCGGCGGAACCGGTTGAAGGTTTCGCCGATGGGGATCATGCGCAGGCGCAGGGCGCCATCGAGGATTTCTTCCACCAGCCCGGACACCGTCGAAGTGGACTCCTGCAACGGATCGTTGTTGCAGGTGCGCGCCAGCAGGCTGGCACCGGCACTGGCGATGACCAGTTCCCCCACCAGGTTGATCAACTCGTCGAGCTTGTCAGCGTTGACCCGCACATAAGTGCCGTCCTTGGCTTTGTTGTCGCTCGTCACCGGTTGTTTGTCGACGGCTACCTGGGTGGACAGGCGCGGTGTCTTGCGCTGGTCCGGCAGCAACTCGCCCGTGGTGACCAGTGCTGTGCCGGCGTCGGGCTGCTCTTGTCCGGTGGTCACCAGACCGGTGTTCACCTGCGGCGCGAGGTCCTCCACGGCAACGATCTCGATCTGGCAGTCTTCACGCACGAAATCGAAGACTTCGTTAATTGCCCCGTGGCCGGCGGCCGAGCGAAACTCGATGTCGAAGCCCAGGTAGCAGGATTCGGCATCCCAGCATTCGGCCGAGGGCAACGTGTCGGTCAACGTATCGATGTGAGCGATTTCACCGAGGGTTTGCAGGTAGCGCAGGAACGACAGCGGGTCCATGCCGTTGCGGAATACGTCCGGGCCGAAGCGCAGGGAAATGTGCCAGAGGCGCGTTTCGCCAGGCTCGGCGGTTTTGGCTTCAGCCTCCGGTGTCGGGTCGGCGGCAGGCGAGGGCGCCTGGTATTCCTGCAGGATCTGGCACAGCTGCATTTCCCGTTCGAGGGCTGGTGGGGTCAGTGTCCCGCCCTGGTTGGCCACCACGTTGATCAATTCCAGCATGTGATCGCTGGACTTGAGCAACACGGCGATCAGGCCCGTGTCCACCTCGACGCTGCCGTCGCGCAGGCGATCGAGCACGTCTTCGACGATGTGAGTGAAGCTGACGATCGGTTCCAGGCCGAACAGCCCGGCCGAGCCCTTGATGGTGTGTGCGGCCCGGAAAATCGCGCCAACGGCGTCATCGTCGCCGGGGTCGGTTTCCAGTTGCAGCAGCGATTCTTCCATCGACTGCAACAACTCCCGTGCCTCGACGATGAACGTTTGTTGTGCCTGATCGAGATTGATGCTCACGCTCATATCCTTTGTCGTGTCGGGGCGGTGGTGCAGGTCGCTAGGCCTTCAGGTTGCACAGCTCCAGCGTTTCGGTAACGGCCTTGCTACGACCGGTCAATGTCAGTTGGGTACCGGCTTTCGGTGCCTCGCGCAGCGCCATCAACAGCAGTTGCAGGCCGGCGCCATCCATTTCGGTAATCTGCGACAGGTCCAGAGCCATGTGCGGCGTTTCTCCCAAGCGCGGCAGCCACTGCGCGGCCAGGTCGGCGGCGGTGTAGATCGTCAGCTCGCCGTCGATGTGAACCTGCGCGGTGTCATCGTGGGTTTCGTACAACAAGGGCATTGCAGCCTCCGGCCATCAAGGAAGAATCAACTTGGAAACCGCCGCCAGCATCTGCGCCGGCTGGAACGGCTTGACCACCCAGGCCTTGGCACCCGCCGCCTGGCCCTCTTGTTTCTTCGATTCCTGGGATTCGGTGGTGAGCATGATGATCGGCGTGAACTTGTAGCTGGCCAGTTTCTTGACCTCCTTGACGAAGGTGATGCCGTCCATGTTCGGCATGTTCACGTCGCTGATGATCAGGTGCACTTTCTGGCCATTGAGCTTGCCCAGTGCATCCTTGCCATCGCTGGCCTCGATCACGTCGTAGCCGGCACTTTTCAACGCGATGCCGACGACCTGCCGAACGCTCGCGGAGTCGTCGACAACCAATACACTCTTAGCCATGAAGGCTCTCCTAAAAGAAGGTTATTTCCTGTGAAACCTGTTGCGCGCCCGAGTCGCCGCGATGGTTGCGGCGTTGCTCGTCGGTGGCATAAGTGGTTTCCATGCGTGCCAGCCATTGGCGGGCATCGATGGTAACGGCCTGGTCCGGCGACTGACTGGCCTGCTGCATGTGCACATGCAGGTCCTCGATGTTGTCGCGTACGTGGCTGAGGATCTGGCTGACCCGATCCTGGAATTGCAGGCTGACCAGCACTTCGGTGAGTTCGTCACGAATGCCGAAACTCTCCTGTTGGAGCATGTCAGCCGATTCGGCCAGCCGTCCGGTGACGCTCTTGAATCGTTCCAGCACGTGCTGGATGCTGTCTTCGGAGCTGGTCACCGAGTGGCTGTCCTGGTCGGCGCCGCTGGAGGCGGCCTGGACCAGTTGGGTAATGGCGTTATTGATGATGTCGACCTTGGCCGACATCTGCTGGCCGGTCTCGCTGGACTTGCTCGACAGGCTGCGCACGGCGTCCGCCACCACCGCAAAACCGCGCCCGGCTTCACCCGCACGGGCGGCTTCGATGGCGGCGTTGAGTGCCAGCAGGTTGGTCTGGGCGGCAATCGCCGCGACATCGGCGGCCATGGTCCGCAGCTCGCCGGTGTAGGCCGTGAGGTTGCGCACCTGGGCCAGGGTTTCATCACGGCTGGCCTGGGTGGCCTTCAAGGAGTCGATCACCTGGACCAGTTCGCCTTCGCTCTGGGCCAGCACCTGCACGGCGCCGCCGCTGCTTTTGCCGGCCAGTTCACCGGCGGCCAGTTGCGAGGCTTGCACGGTTTCCTCCAGGCGCGAAGAAATGCCGGTGAAGCGGCTGGTGAGGGAGACAATCGCGGTTTCGGTCTGCTGCCGGGAGCTTTCCACCTGCTTGGCCCAGATCGGCATGGCCCCAAGGATGACTTCGTTGAGTTGCGCTTGGGTTTTATGGGAAAGACGTTCAGAGGCCTGCTCGTGCTGGGCAATGGCCGCTGCAACGGCGCTGTCGAGCTGACGACGCTGCGCACGTGCGCTCCACACGCCAGCACCAACGCCCAAAGCCAGGACCGTGACACTCAAACCGATGTTTTGCACACTGGGACCGTTGAGTGCCAGCACGCCGACGCTGGCGGCGATACCTGCGAGCACTGCGCTCCAAAGGATGCGTGGCTGGGGTTGGGAAGGGGAATGACCGGGTGAATACGACGTCATGGTTCGGTCCTTGAACAAATGTAGCTAACTGGTTATTTGCGAATAACTGGTTATCTGCGTCCTTTGCTCGGACTTGAAGACCAGTCGTCCGATATCACATAGCTATAGACATTCACCTACACAGCGCCTGGCACTGTGCTATCTCAGATTAGACGCAGTCTGCAAAATGTCGAGGGCACCCGACGAAGGTATGAGCCGCACTGAGTGCCCTATGTTGGACTAGGAATTGGGTAACCCGGTGGCGAGGATATCTGTGGGAGCAAGGCTTGCCCGCGATGAAGATGACGCTGTCGATCTGGAACCGAGTCGCCTGCTTCGCGGGCAAGCCTTGCTCCCACAGATAAATCCCCTCGCCACAGGTATGGATTGCGCTAAATTACCGGCACCTGAATTGTCGAACCTGCCATTACGAGCCCTCATGCCCACCCAGCCTCTCTGGAAAACCTATCTTCTGTTCCTGGTCCCCATGGTCCTGTCCAATTTCCTGCAGTCCATGTCCGGCACACTCAACAGCATCTACATCGGCCAGATGCTCGGCACCCAGGCATTGGCGGCGGTGTCGGGCATGTTTCCCATCGTGTTTTTCTTCATTGCCCTGGTCATCGGCCTGGGGGCGGGGGCAGGGGTATTGATCGGGCAAGCCTACGGCGCCGGGCAAACCGGTACGGTGAAAGCCATCGCCGGCTCGACATTGTTGTTGGGGGCGATTATCGGGCTGGTGGCGGCGGTGCTCGGCAGTGTCTTTGCGCGCCAGGCGTTGCAGGGGCTCGGCACGCCGGCCGATGTGCTGGAGGACGCCGTTTCCTATGCGCGGGTCATGATGTGGATCCTGCCGATGTTGCTGGTATTCGTGCTGTTCACTCAGCTGTTACGCGGGGTGAGCGATACGGTGTCACCGATGTTGGCGTTGCTGGTGTCCACCAGCGTCGGGCTGCTGCTCACGCCGGCGTTGATTCGCGGCTGGCTGGGGCTGCCACAGATGGGCATCCAGAGCGCGGCATTGGCGGGGTTGGTGGGGACGACGTCGGCGATGCTGATGCTGGCGTGGCGCCTGAACCGTCGCGAGCATGCCCTGGCGCCGGACCGCGCGTTGTTCGCGGCGATGCGCCTGGACATGGACATCCTCGGCAAAGTGCTGCGCATCGGCCTGCCCACGGGGCTGCAAATGGTGGTGATCTCGTTGTCGGAGCTGGTGATCCTGGCGCTGGTCAACGGCCACGGTTCCCAGGCCACGGCGGCCTACGGCGCGGTGACGCAGATCGTCAATTACGTGCAGTTCCCGGCGCTATCAATCGCCATCACCGCTTCGATCCTCGGCGCCCAGGCCATCGGTGCCGGACGCCTGGAACGCCTGGGACCGATCCTGCGCACGGGGCTGTTGATCAACCTCTGGCTCACCGGTGGGCTGGTGGTGTTGGGGTATCTGTTGTCCCACTGGCTGCTGGGCCTGTTCATCACCGATCCGGCGGCGCGGGTGCAGGCCGAGCACCTGCTGCACATCATGCTCTGGAGCCTGCTGGTGTTCGGCTTCCAGGCGATTGTCGGCGGCATCATGCGCGCCAGCGGCACGGTGCTGATGCCGGTGGCGATCTCGATTTTCTGTATCGTCGGCGTGCAGGTGCCCGCGGCGTATCTGCTGGACGCCCACTTCGGCTTGCAAGGGGTGTGGATGGCCTTTCCCGTGGCTTATCTGAGCATGCTGTTGTTGCAGACGCTGTATTACAAACGGGTCTGGCAGCATCAGCCGATTGAGCGGTTGGTGTAGATCACCGCTCTGCGACACAACACAGAACCCTAATGTGGGAGCGGGCTTGCTCGCGAAGGCGGTGGATCAGTCAATATTGATGTTGAATGAAACACCGCCTTCGCGAGCAAGCCCGCTCCCACAAGGGGGGCAGCGCTTGGCGATGTTACAGTGACCCCCATCCACCCTTCATCACCGAGGCCTCGATGCCAGCCAACCATTCCTACCGCGCCTTCCTCTTCGACATGGACGGCACACTGCTCAACTCCATCGCCGCCGCCGAGCGCATCTGGACACGCTGGGCCATGCGTCATGGCGTGGACGTGGCGACGTTCCTGCCGACGATTCATGGCGTGCGCGCCATCGACACCATTGCCCGTCAGCATCTGCCGGGGGTGGATGCCCAGGCTGAGTCCGAGCAGATTACCCGGGAGGAAATCGAAGACGTCGAAGGGGTGGTGCAGGTGCCCGGTGCGCTGGCGTTTCTGAAAAGCCTGCCGCCCACGCAATGGGCAATTGTCACCTCGGCGCCGATGGCATTGGCGTTGCGGCGCATGGAAGCGGCGGGGATACCGCGCCCCGGGGTGATGGTCACCGCCGAGGACGTAAGCGACGGCAAGCCCAACCCAGCCTGCTATCGCTTGGCCGCCGAGCGTTTGCAAGTAACACCCCAGGAGTGCCTGGTCTTCGAAGACGCCGACGCGGGAATCAAGGCCGGCGAAGCGGCGGGAGCGGATGTAAGGGTGGTGACGGCGACCCATATGCACCCGGTGGACACCCACCATCCGCTGATCAAGGATTACCGTGGGCTTGCTGTTGAGGTGAATGAAGCCGGCCTGATGCGGATTCTGTAACCACAAAAATCCCCTGTGAGAGCGGACTTGCTCGCGATAGCGGTGGGTCAGCTTGCATTCATGTTGAATGTGCCAATGCCATCGCGGGCAAGCCTTGCTCCCACAGGGGGGAGTGGAGATTTTGAAGGTCAGGTCACCACGCGATAGCACGGTACATACGCCGCGCCGCCCGGCAGTTTCATGCGGTGTTGGGCGACGAAGGCCTGGAGCAGGCGGTCGAGGGGTTCCATGATCGCGGCGTCGCCGTGGATTTCGTACGGGCCGCGCTCCTCGATCAGGCGGATGCCCTTGTCCTTGACGTTACCCGCCACGATCCCGGAGAACGCCCGGCGCAGGTTGGCGGCCAGTTCGTGGGCGGGCAGGTCGCGGCGCAGGCCCAGGCTGGCCATGTTCGCGTGGGTCGGGTCGAACGGACGCTGGAAGCCTTCGTCGATTTTCAGCAACCAGTTGAAGTGGAAGGCGTCGTTACGCTCACGGCGGAACTGCTTGACCTCCTTGAGCCCCTGGGTCATTTGCCGCGCCACTTCGGCCGGGTCATCGATGATGATCTGGTAGTGCTTCTGCGCTTCCTCGCCCAGGGTCGCACCGACGAACGCGTGCAACTGATCGAGGTACGGCGCAGCGCTTTTCGGCCCGGTAAGCACCACCGGGAAGGGCAGGTCCTGGTTGGCCGGGTGCATCAGGATGCCCAGCAGGTAGAGGAACTCCTCCGCGGTACCGGCACCGCCCGGGAAGATGATGATGCCGTGGCCGACGCGTACGAAGGCTTCCAGCCGTTTCTCGATGTCCGGCAGGATCACCAGCTCATTGACGATCGGGTTCGGCGCTTCGGCGGCGATGATGCCCGGCTCCGTCAGGCCCAGGTAACGGCCGCCATGGATCCGCTGCTTGGCGTGGGCAATGGTGGCGCCTTTCATCGGGCCTTTCATCACGCCCGGGCCGCAACCGGTGCAGATGTCCAGGCTGCGCAGGCCCAGTTCGTGGCCGACTTTCTTGGTGTATTTGTATTCTTCGGTGTTGATCGAGTGACCGCCCCAGCACACGACGATCTTCGGCTCCACGCCAGGGCGCAAGGTGCGGGCGTTGCGCAGCAGGTGGAACACGTAGTCGCTGATACCCTGGGACGAGCTCAGGTCAATGCGCTGGCTGTCCAGCTCGTTCTCGGTGTAGACGATGTCGCGCAGGGCGCTGAACAGCATCTCGCGGGTGCTGGCGATCATTTCGCCGTCGACAAAAGCATCGGCCGGCGCGTTCAGCAGCTCCAGGCGTACGCCGCGGTCCTGCTGGTGAATGCGGATCTCGAAGTCCTTGTAGGCTTCCAGGATGGTCTTGGCGTTATCAACATGGGCGCCGGTATTGAGGATGGCCAGGGCGCACTGGCGGAAGAGGGTATAGATACTGCCGGAACCGGCTTCGCTCAGTTGCTGGACTTCGCGCTGGGACAGGGTCTCCAGGCTGCCCTTGGGGCTTACCGAGGCGTTGATTACATGTCTTTGATTCATTCAGCTTTCCTTGAAAACGATGCCGCACACACTAAGGCGACATCTTGAAAAAAACGTCCACGCAGAAAGATCGCACGATCCTTGCGGTATCGCCATGGACTTTGATCCGGATCCTTCGGTTCGGTTGCAGCACAAAATGAGCCCCAGCATAGCTAAATCGGCCGGGGAGGCGATAATGCGTGACTCTTTTTATGCCGTACAAGGAAATTGCACCGCGATGTTCGAGATCAAACCGTGGGATGCCGGCACCTACCGACAGCAGACCCGCCGCAGCACCCTCATCGTCGCCGTGACGTTCCTGGCCCTGGCGATGCTGCTGTCGAGTCTGGCGGTGATGTTGTTCGGCACGCCGGGAGGCGATAACTTTCGCTTCAATCTCGGCGGGGTGATTGTCGCGGTGCTGGCGATGGTTGCGCTGATGCGTTTGTACTTCTGGTCGCAGCCATGGATGGCCGCAGCGGTGTACGGCTGGCAGCTCAAGCGCAGCCTGATGAAAATCACCAACGTGATGCACCAGGTGACAGCCGGCGTGCAGGCCCAGGACCCCACCGCGATGAGGCTGCTGCGCTTCTATCACCTGGGGCTGGCCCAGATGCATCAACTGGACGCCAACTCCAGCGCCCAGGGCTCACTGACCCGCGAGGCCGACGAACACTTGGCGAAGATGCAGGCACTGAACCTGGACACCGAGCAGTCGCGCCTGGACCCGGCCTGGATCGAAACGGTGAAACAGGCCTATATCGAGCGCTGATTGAGCGGCCCAACACTCGCAGTTAATTGACGGTGCTGAACGACTGCGAGCCGCCGGACACCTGCATTACCGCTAGGGTCTTGCCCAGGGGAACAAAGGTTGAAGAAGCAAATGTGGGGCGCAGCAGCGCTACGCCCCAACGGCCTGGAGGGTTACGATTTTCTGCCGCCGCCTTGGTTGCGGTCGTTACCTTTGTTACCGGCTCCAGTGCCTTTTTGCCGGTCGTTGGCAACGTTGCCGCCTGACGCTTGTCCGCCTTTCTTGCCGGCTTCAGATGCTTTGTCGCGATCATTTGCGAAGTTGCCTGGGTTTTTGTTTCCGCTACTGGCCATTTCGAGAATCCTCTTCTTGGTTGAGCGAGCAACGAGCCTCGCATTATTTGGGAAAGAAAATAGCCGCTGGAAGTTTAATAAAAACGGCTTGCTCGCGACGAATGGTCAGCGGCCCCCGGTCTTCACTTCTAATCCTCGCCGCCGCTGACTTTCCAATGCGTGGCATCCGCCGGAAAAACCACCTGCTCGACCCGGTGCGCGATGCCGAAGGCCAGGGAGTTTTCCGCCGGAATGACCCGTTCCTCGGCGCACAGGCATTTGAAGATATCCAGCTGGGTCGCGGCGCCGGCGGTTTCCTTGACGTAGATTTCCACGTACCGCGCCACGTCGTTATCCAGGCTGGACAGGTATTCGCGCAAGCGGGAGTGGTCTACCGATTTCTGGCCGAAATACCAGTTCATCGGGTGGATCAGAAACCGCGAGTGGGGCGTGGTGGTGCGGTCGCTGGCGGCCAGGTACATGACGATGCCCATCGATTCGATATTTCCGGCATTCACGGCGCGCACGGGCACGGGAAGGGACTTGATGAAGGTGTAGAGGGTGAAACCGAAGTTGGTACTGCCGCCCACTGTCGAGAGGTTGAGCATCAACGAGTCGGCGCCTTTCTCGATGGCTTCCAGGCAATTGTCGCGGAAGCGTTCCGTGGTGCCCTGGTCGATCTGGCAGTGAAAATGGACAATGTGTTCGGACATCTGAAACTCCTGTCGACTTTATCCGTTGACGTGTCTGCGCTCGGGGGGCCGTACAGCTGGGAGTCCAGCGCTCTGCGGATGTTCCTCCTGCGTGGTTCGCTGTTCGTGAACCCGTCAAGCCGATTGCTTCTGCTCGCAGGCCTCGGCGGCTTGGGTCATGCGCTGCAAAAACATCGTCAGCCCGGCTTCTTCCGCGCTGAGGCCTTTGCGTACCCGGGGTTTAGGCAATTCCCTCAGGGTCCCGAGCAGGAAACCCTCGACCACCGCAGGATGAATGTAGCACTTGCGACAGACGCTCGGCGTGTTGCCCAGTTGCCTGGACACCTGCCTGACCATCTCGGTGACGTGTTTCTTCGCCTCGGTCTCGGTTTCCCAGTGCAGCGCCCGCAACCCGGCCAGCGCCGCTGCGCTGCCGGCCCATGTGCGGTAATCCTTGGCCGTGAAATCAGCGCCAGTGAGGGTCTTGAGGTAGGCGTTGATGTCCGATGAACTGATGGAGTGGCGCTCACCATCCTCGTCCAGGTACTGGAACAGATTCTGCCCGGGTATCTCCTGGCAACGTTTGATGACTCGCGCCAAGCGCCGGTCTTTTACGGTGATCTGGTGTTCGACGCCGCTCTTGCCACGGAACTGGAAGGCGATGGCACTGCCGTTGACCTCGACATGCCGGGTGCGCAAGGTGGTCAGGCCGTAGGAGCGATTGTCCCGGGCGTACTGGGTATTGCCGACCCGGATCAGGGTCTTGTCCAGCAAGGTAATGACCGTGGCCATGACCTTGTCGCGGCTGAAGCCAGGTGTGGCGAGGATTTCTTCCAGGCGTTTGCGCAAGCGGGGCAGGGTGTGTCCGAATTCGAGCATGCGCGAATACTTGTCCGCGTCGCGCACCTCACGCCAGCGCGCATGGTAACGGTATTGCTTGCGCCCTCGGGCATCGCGACCGGTGGCCTGGAGATGGCCGCGCGGGTCGGTGCAGATCCACACCTCGGTGTAGGCCGGCGGCACCGCCAGGGCGTTGATGCGCTGGATTTCGGCGGCGTCGGTAATGCGCTGGCCCTGCGGGTCGAAATAACAGAACTTGCCCCGCAGTTTTTTACGGGTGATGCCGGGGGCGGTGTCGTCGACGTAATGCAAATCGGCCGGCAGTGCATCCGGCGGCAGGGTGTCGGGCATGAAAAAGTCCTTGGCGGCGAATCCGATGGCCTATGGATTCATTGACCGCAGCCCGTTGCGGTCGTGCCAAGTTTCTGAGGTCTCAGGTAGACCACCGAACCTGTGGGAGCGGGCTTGCTCGCGAAGGCGTCGGCACATCCAACATTGACGGTGCCTGACCCACCGCTTTCGCGAGCAAGCCCGCTCCCACAAGGGATTTGTGTGCGGCTGCCCTACGCCAACACCGCCACCGCCTTGATCTGCGCCCACAACAACTGCCCCGGATGCAGTTTCAACTGGTCGCGGGAATAGCGGGTGATACGCGCCAACAGCGGTGTTCCGGCCGCGTCCAGGCGGATCAGGACATGGGCAGCATTGTCGGCGGCCAGTTCGCTGACCACCGTCACCGGCAGGCGGTTGAGAATGCTGGTCTGGGCATCGTTCGCCAGGCTGAGGCTGACGTCCCGGGCCTGGACTTTGAAGCGCAATGGCTGCCCGAGGGCGAGTGCCGTATGGGCCACGCGCATGTTCAACTGGCTGCCGGGCAGTGTCAGGGTCAGCAGTTGATAGGTGGGGTCATAGCCACTGACTTTGCCCTGGACCACCACCCCTGCGTCATCTCCCAGGGCCAGTGGCAGATCGAGTCGGGCCAGGGTCTCGCCAATCGGCCCGCTGGCCAGTGCGCGACCGCCGTCCAGCAAGACGATATGGTCGGCCAGGCGCGCCACCTCGTCCTGGGAATGACTGACATACAGCACCGGGATGTCCAGTTCATCATGGAGGCGTTGCAGGTACGGCAGGATTTCGTTTTTGCGCCGGCTATCGAGGGCCGCCAGCGGCTCGTCCATCAGCAACAGTCGCGGGCTGGTCAGCAAGGCCCGGGCGATGCCCACCCGTTGGCGTTCGCCGCCGGACAGGTGGTCTGGCTGTCGATCGAGCAAGTGACCGATGCCCAGCAGTTCGGTCGCCTGGGTCATGTCCACACGCCGTTGCGCCGGTGCAATGCGCTTGAGGCCGAACGCCAGGTTGCCCCGCACTGACAGGTGGGCGAACAGGCTCGCCTCCTGGAACACATACCCGACCGGCCGCTTATGGGGCGGTAGGAACACGCCGCCCTCAGTGTCCTGCCACACGTGGCCATTGACCTCGATAAAACCACGGGTCGGCCGCGCAAGCCCGGCGATGCAGCGCAGGCAGGTGGTCTTGCCGGAACCGGACGGGCCATAGAGCGCGGTCACACCCCGGCCCGGCAGTTGCACATCCAGGTCCAGGGAAAAATCCCCGTGGTCGAGTTGTAAACGTGCCTGGATCATCGGTCAGCTCCAGCCTGCGCGGGTTTTGCGGCTGGAGTACAGCGCCAGCAGCACCAGGAAGGAGAACACCAGCATTGCCGCTGCCAGCCAGTGGGCCTGGGCGTATTCCAGGGCTTCGACGTGGTCGTAGATCTGCACCGACACCACCCGGGTCTTTTCGGGGATGTTGCCGCCGATCATCAACACCACGCCGAACTCGCCGACGGTGTGGGCGAAGCCGAGAATCGCGGCGGTGATGAACCCGGGGCGAGCCAGGGGCAGGATGACGCTGAAGAAGGTATCCCACGGACCGGCCCGCAGAGTGGCGGCGACTTCCAGGGGGCGGCTGCCGATCGCGGCAAAAGCGTTCTGTAACGGCTGCACCACAAACGGCATGGAATAGATCACCGAGCCGATTACCAGCCCGGTGAAACTGAAGGTGAGGGTGCCCAGCCCGAGAGCCTGGGTGAACTGGCCAATCCAGCCATTCGGCCCTAGGGCCAATAGCAGGTAAAAGCCGATCACTGTGGGCGGCAGCACTAACGGCAGCGCCACCACCGCACCCACCGGCCCGCGCAACCAGGATTGGCTGCGCGACAGCCACAGGGCGATTGGCGTTCCGATAAGCAGCAGGATCACCGTGGTCAGCGACGCCAGTTTCAGGGTCAGCCAGATCGCTGCGAAGTCGGCACTGGTTAGCGGCATTTAACGTTGATAACCGTAGGCTTGGATGATGGCGGCGGCTTTCGGGCCCTTGAGGTAGTCCATCAGCGCTACGGCGGCAGGGTTGTCCTGGCCTTTGCTGAGAATCACCGCGTCCTGTTTGATCGGGTCATGCAGTTGGGCCGGGACGATCCACGCCGAGCCACTGGTCACTTTGCCGTCCTTGTAAATCTGCGACAAGGCCACGAAGCCCAGTTCGGCGTTGCCGGTGGAGACGAACTGATAGGCCTGGGTGATGTTCTGGCCTTCGACGAGCTTGCTTTTGACCTGGGCGGTCACGCCCAGCTTGTCCAGCACTTGAGTCGCGGCCAGGCCATAGGGCGCGGCTTTCGGGTTGGCGATGGACAGGTGCTGGAAGCCGTTGTCCTTGAGCACCTGGCCCTTGCCGTCGACATAACCGTCCTTGGCCGACCACAGCGCCAGTGTGCCGATGGCGTAGGTGAAGCGTGAGCCCTTGACGGTGTTGCCTTCGCTCTCGAGCCGGGCCGGGGTGGTGTCGTCGGCGGCGAGGAAAACCTCGAACGGCGCGCCGTTCTTGATCTGGGTGTAGAACTGCCCGGTGGCGCCGTAAGCCGCCACCAATTTGTGGCCGGTGTCTTTTTCGAAATCGGCGGCGATGGCCTGGAGCGGCGCGGTGAAATTGGCGGCAACCGCCACCTGCACCTCATCGGCCTGGACGGCGCCAACGGTAAACAGCGTGGTCAGTAGCAACGGCGCGAAGCGGGTGAGGGGCATGGTAGGGATCCGTAGGGTCAGGTCGCTGTATACGGAAATATATAGCGAATGGCCGATAAACGGAACGTGGCATTTTGTCGGGGATCAACAACAGGAAAGGTGAGAGGGCCGCCGCCATGGCGGCCTGACAGGCGGTGACGACCGTCAGGACCGACCACGGCTGTTCAGTTGGGCCAGCGCCTCCTCGGCCAGTTGTCGGGTCAACTCGGCGCTCGACAACTCGCGCCCCAGGGGGAATGCCTGGCCGGCCCAGAGGTTGCTGAAGTCCGCTTCATCCTTGGCCCGCAGCGGCATCAACGCGCCGCCGGCCAAGGGAAAAGCTGGCGCCATCGGGCTCATCGGGCCCACTTCGCGCATCACCCGGTTGACGATGCCCCGGGCCGGGCGGCCGGTGAACAGGTTGGTGACAGCCGTCTGGCTTTCCTTCGCCGTGCGCAGCGCCCGGTGATGGGACGCGCTGATCTTGGCCTCAGGGGTGAACAGATAAGCGCTGCCCAGTTGCGCCGCTGAGGCGCCAAGGGCGAACGCCGCGACGATCCCCCGTGCATCGCCGATGCCGCCGGTCGCGATCACCGGCACCTTCACCGCATCCACCACCTGCGGCAGCAAGGCGAACAGGCCGACCTGGGTGTTGAGGTCGTCACTGAGAAACATCCCGCGATGGCCGCCGGCTTCATAGCCCATGGCAATGATTGCATCGCAACCGTGCTGTTCCAGCCAGATGGCTTCCTCCACGGTGGTGGCCGAAGAGAGGATTTTCGCCCCGGTGGCTTTCACCCGATCCAGCAAGGATTTTTCCGGCAGGCCAAAGTGGAAACTGACCACTTTTGGACGCATCTCTTCCAGCACACGGCAGGCGGCATCATCGAACGGCGTGCGGTTGGACACCGGGGTCGGCGCGGCGAAATCGGCGCCCAGTTCCTCGTAGTAAGGTTTGAGCCGTTGCTTCCAGGCCTCGGCCCGCTGTTCATCGAACACGGGCGGCTGGTGACAGAAAAAATTCACACTGAACGGTTTGTCGGTCTGTTCGCGGATCGCCGTCAGCGCCTGGCGCAGTTGCTCGACATCCAGCATCGCCGCCGGCATCGAACCCAGCCCGCCGGCATTGCAAGTGGCAACCACCATGGCCGGCCCCGTCACCCCAGCCAGCGGCCCCTGGATAATGGGCTGCTCGATTCCGAGCAGGTCAAGAATGCGAGTGTCTGGCCACTGGCTCATGGGCGGGTCTCCGACGGCAGAAGGAAACCGTGTTTTTAGCAGGTGTACCCCGGCCAGGGCCAGTCGAGTTTTTCAATGGCGCACCGTAACTTGATCCCCACGGCGGGAGGGTTACCATGCAGGCCTCACTTTTCAAGGAGCCTGACTCATGGACGTAAAACTCAAGACCGTCGAACCCTTCACCGTCGCCGGCTTGCAGGTGCACACCCGCAACACCGACGAGCAGCAACCCGACACTGCAAGGATCGGTCCGATGTGGCAGCGGTTCTTCACCGAAGGACTGTTCGACAAAATCCCGGCCCGGCAGTCGGAGTCGTTCGTCTACGGCGTGTATTCCAATTATGAGTCCGACGCCACCGGCTACTTTGATGTGACCGCCGGCGTGCAGGTGGATGCGACGAGCGCAGGCTACCCCGCCGTGGACATCGAAGGCGGGGATTACCTGGTGTTTTCGGCCAAGGGTCCGATGCCCGATTGTGTGATCCAGACCTGGGGCCTGATCTGGGCGTACTTCGCCGATAACCCGCAAACCCTGCGCCGTTTCACCAGCGATTTCGAGGTCTACAGCGGCCCCGATTCGGTGGCGATTTACATCGGTGTTCAGTCCGCGGACGAGCGTTCCAGCGCCAGCAACTGACGCTTGCGCTCCACGCCCCAGCGATAGCCCGACAGGGCGCCGTCGCTGCGCACCACCCGGTGGCAGGGAATCGCCACCGCCAGGCTGTTGGCGCCGCAGGCTTGTGCCACGGCGCGCACGGCCTTGGGCAGGCCGATGCGCTGGGCGATCTCGGCGTAGCTGGCGGTGCTGCCCGCTGGAATGTCCCGCAAAGCCTGCCAGACCCGTTCCTGGAACGCCGTGCCGCGCAGGTCCAAGGGCAGGTCGAGGCCCAGGGCCGGTGCTTCGATAAAGCCCACCACCTGGGCGATCAACTGCTCGAACTCGCGGTCGGCGCCGATCAGGTTGGCCCGACGGAACTTGTCTTGCAGGTCCCGCACCAGCACGTCCGGGTCGTCTCCCAGCAGGATCGCGCACACGCCACGCTCGCTTTGTGCCACCAGGATCGCCCCGAGGGAGCATTGGCCGACGGCGAAACGGATGTCGGTGTTCTGCCCCTTGGCGCGGTAGTCGGCGGGTTTCATGCCGAGGACTTTGTCGGCGGCTTCATAAAAACGGCTGTTGGAATTGAAACCGGCGTCGTACAGCGCGTCAGTGATCGTCCCGCCATCGGCCAGGCGTTCGCGGACCCTGCGCGAGCGGTGGGCGGCGGCATAGCCCTTGGGAGTCAGGCCGGTGATCGCCTTGAAGACCCGATGAAAATGGAAAGGACTCAAGCCGGCGCTTTGCGCCAGTTCATTCAAGCCCGGCAGTTCTTCGGCGGCTTCGATCTGCCGGCAGGCGGCCGCGACCCGGGCTGCTTGTTGGGCGGCGACCTGGGTCTGGTCCCTGGCCACGCGTTTGCTGGGGCGATAGCCCGCCGCCTGGGCCTGTTCCGGGGTATCGAAGAATTCAACGTTACGCGGGTTGGGCAGGCGCGACAGGCTGCTGGGGTGGCAGTAGATGCCGGTGGTTTTTACGCCATAGACGAATTGCCCATCGGCGCGTGGATCCCGGGCGAGCACGGCGGCCCAGCGCGGATCCAGTTCAGGGGCGAGATTGTTCGAAGTGCTGTTCATGGTCGTTATGTCCATTGGCCCGTTTTACCTACAGTAGCGAGCCTGCGAGGTGGCAACACTCCGGGTCTTGCGGTTGAATTCTGCACCTTCACCCGGCGGTGCGAAACGTCAGGTTGATCCGCTGGCCGCCCAGGCGCGGGTGCTGTCCTTCCTTGAGCGGCAGTACACCGTGGTAGCGCAAGCGGTCGACGCCGCCCCAGACCACGATGTCGCCATAGAACAACGGGATGCGCAGGCTTTTGTCGCTGCGCTCGAAACCGCCGAACTGAAACACCGCCGGCAGGCCCAGGGACATCGAGACGATGGGGGCGTTGAGGCTGCGTTCGTTCTTGTCCTGATGCAGCGACATCCGCGCGCCGGGTACGTAGCGGTTGATCAGGCAGGCATCGGGCTCGAAGTGCTCGAACTGCGCCTGCCGGGCGGCGGCCTGTGCCAGTTCGCGGAACACCACGGGCATGTCGGGCCAGGGTTTACCAGTCTGTGGGTCATGGGCGGTGTAGCGATAGCCACTGCGGTCAGTGGTCCAGCCCAGCGCACCGCAACTGCTCAACGCCACCGACATGGTAAAGCCGCCGGGCGTGACCATTTGCCGGAACGGCGCGGCCTGCAGGACGGCTTCCAGCGCCGGCAGAAGCCGGTCGAGCCAGGGCAGGGCGAACCCGCGCAGCACGAAGGATTGCTGGCCGATCCGTTCGACCTGGCCGGGCGTCGTCGGTGTCTCGTCGGCGAACAGGTCCAGGGTGATCGGGTGGTCGTTATTGCGCATCATGAAAGATGATTCCCAAGGTGTGTCGCCTGCCGCCGTGTACGCGGCTGACGCCATGGCGCATGTTCACCCGATAATAACCGCGAACGCCTTTGACCGGCCGTTGGTGCACGGCAAATACCACGGCGTCGCCCTGTTTCAGATCGATGACCTGTGGTCGCGACTGCATGCGCGGGCGTTGTTCGGTGAGGACAAACTCGCCGCCGGTAAAATCCTCGCCAGGTTCCGCCAGCAGGATCGCCACCTGCAACGGGAACACCTGCTCGCCGTACAGATCCTGGTGCAGGCAGTTGTAATCCTGCGGGCCGTATTGCAGTAACAGCGGAGTCGGACGCGATTGCCCGGCGGCATGACAGCGCTGAATAAAGTCGGCGTGCTCGTCGGGGTAGCGTACTTCGACGCCCATGCATTCGTTCCAGCGATTGGCCAGCGGCACCAGCAGCGGATACAGCGACTGACGCAGTTGCTGGACGATATCGGGTAGCGGATAGCGAAAATACTGATATTCGCCACGCCCGAATCCGTGGCGCGCCATGATTACCCGCGAACGAAACAGCCCGGGCTCGGCGTACAAACCGCTGAGCATCCGGCATTGGGTGGCCGAGAGCAGGTTGCGGATGATCGCGCTGCCGTCCTGATCGAGGTTTTGCTCCAGGGCAGGCCAGTCCAGATTGTCCATGGCGTGGTTCAGCGAGGGTGTTTGCAGGATAGCGGACATGATCACAAACCTTGGTAGAAAGGATTGCTCAGTCTGGCGAGTGCCCCGACGATCGGCACTCCGAGGCTTGCGGTCAATATTTTATCCGGTGCGCCAAGAGGGGGGGCTGGATCCCTATGCCAGCCGATAAACCACCTACCCTGTGGCGAGGGGATAAATCCCCTCGCCACAAAAAATCAATCAGGGCGAGCCTTTACAGCGCCTTGCTGACACTGACGTCGCTGATGACATCATCGGTCTGGCCGTGCAACGCCTGCAGCGCTGCCCTGGCTTCTTCCTCGGTGCCGGTTTGCAGTTGCGCGAACTCGAAACGGCGTTCGCCGTTGAGCTTGTACTTGATGACGTATTTGGTCGTCTGGGCCACGGTTTTGCCTTTCTTGAAGGGGCGATGCTCAGCTCAGTTTCGAGCTGGAACGCCGGATGATCTTGATCTTGTGGGTCAGGGTCGGCTTGCGCGTAACACTGATTGCACGGCGGTTGACGGTGTCGATGGTGATATTCCAGAAACCGGTGCTTGGTGCGGTGATCCTGGCCGGGAACGTATCGAACGCGCCGCCGTGATAAGTGTGCCGGCCGCCGTTCTTGAAACTGCGGAAGTTGGCGTCGTTCATCAAACGGATGTTGCACATTTGGGAGCATTCGATGACGACGATGTCGTCTTCGTTCAGGTGCTCGCGCTGGTGGATGAATTTCATGGGCGCCTCCAGAAGGGCTTTTTCTACAAAATCAAAACGATAGCAAGGGGCAATGATGCGCAGTTTATCAGCCCCGAGTGTTAATATCCGGCCCGCGCTCCAGGCTTTGATCATTTATCGCAGGAAGCGGGATAAAAAAAAGCGGTGCGGCCCCGGAGAAAAACGGCGTCTGCACTGTCGGAGGGTCTTTAATGGAGGAATCATATGAAGCGCAGCGTGTGGGTGTTGGCATTGGCAATGAGTGGATGTGCATCGGTATCGGACATCAACCAGACGCCGCCCACCATGAGCGTCATCTCCGGAAAGAAGCCCCATGAATATGCCAAGTGCGTGTCCGACAAGCTGGCCAGCAGCCGTGGCCCGCTGCAAATGGAACCGCACAAGAACGGCGTGCGGTTGATTGTGCCGGGCAAACTGTCGGCCCTGCCGGCGGCGGTGTTCGACATTGACGAGCGCTCCAGTGGCAGCAGCATCAAGCTGCACGAAAGCCTATCCAATGTGCCGGTGCGCCCAGGCGATGTGCAGGATGCCGCCAACGCCTGCATTTCCGGCTGAGCGCGACCTGACGAGCGGGCCGGGCATCGGATAAACTATTGCCCTCGACAAAAAATGCCGCCACGGTCAACGTTGGCGGCATTGTCATTTATGGAGTCAGTCGATGAAACGCGAGCAGGTGCGGGAGCGCCATGCAGAAGGTCTTATATCTGCCACCCATGTGATTCAGAACCCGGCGAGCCCGGGCGAATGGATCGTCTTCTTCAAAAAAAGCGCCGGGCGCAGTTTTTTCCTGGTGGATGAGCAGGACGAAGTCGAGTCTTTCAGCCGTCTCGACGATTTGATCGAGACCATACGTGGCTTGGGGATCAAATTCGCCGAGATCCATATCTAGTTATTTACTTGCACACGACCAGGACGCTGCGGCTGGTGTAGTTGCCGACATCGACCCCCAGGGTCTTTTCGCTTTCCTTGGCTTGCGGCGTGCCATCGGTGCCGACGATGCGGTAGCCAGTACCGGCACAGGATGCATCAGCCTTTTCATAGCAGGTGGCCCAGGAATTGGCTTCGCCGGAGCAATCGATGGTCAGCCCCTGTTCGCCATTGTTCAAGTAGGTTTTTTCGGCAGAGGCACAGCCCGCCAAGGCCAGGACGGCAAACAGCGCCAGAAGTGTTTTCATCGAATCGTCATCAAGAAGGGAGGGGCAGGCCCGAGAGTATAGCGAATGGCCATTCCGGTACAGATAAACAAAGCCCCGTTCAATGCCGTGCGTCATTTACTTGAGGCGTGTCTGTTTACTTCTTGCGGCGAGGGCTGCGGGCCGGGGCCGTTTCACGTTCCTTGGTCGCCGGGGCCGAGCGGTCGTCCTGGAATACCGCCGCCACTTCTACCGCCATCGACTTGCTGGGCAGGGGGCCGGCGACCTGCTCGCCGTGGTAGTTGATAATCCACCATTGGCCGTCCTTGTCCTGGCTGACCGAATAACCGTTTGCGTTTTGTGTGACCGACATCTAACTGCCTCGTTGGCGGAATCAAGGGCGCCATGATACGTCAAATGCTCGCAAACAGCGCTCATGGGCGTACAGTGAGACCGCCGGACCCATCGAGACGAAAGGCGATTGAACTATCCGGCGTTTTTTATTTCTCTATGATGGCATCGGTTGGCCAGTGCGGGCATTGTAAGGTGCCCGCCGCCTGATTAGACTGCCCCGAAACTCGTACACACCGCCTTTTCAAGGACTTATATGATCAAGAAATGCTTGTTCCCAGCAGCCGGTTACGGTACTCGCTTCCTGCCAGCGACTAAAGCCATGCCCAAAGAAATGCTGCCGGTGGTGAACAAGCCACTGATCCAGTACGGCGTCGAAGAAGCCCTCGATGCGGGCCTGACGGAAATCTCCATCGTCACCGGTCGCGGCAAACGCGCCCTGGAAGACCATTTCGACATCAGCTACGAGCTGGAAAACCAGATCAAGGGCACCGACAAAGAGAAGTATCTGGTCGGCATCCGCAAACTGCTGGATGAGTGCTCGTTCTCCTACACTCGCCAGACCGAAATGAAAGGCCTGGGCCACGCGATCCTGACCGGCCGCCCGCTGATCGGTGACGAACCGTTCGCCGTGGTCCTGGCGGATGACTTGTGCGTCAACCTCGAAGGCGACGGCGTGCTGACCCAGATGGTCAAGCTGTACAAGCAGTTCCGCTGCTCCATCGTGGCGATCCAGGAAGTCGATCCGCAGGAAACCCACAAGTACGGGGTGATTGCTGGTGAAATGATCCGCGACGACATCTACCGCGTCCACAGCATGGTTGAAAAACCAAAGCCTGAAGATGCACCGTCGAACCTGGCGATCATCGGTCGCTACATCCTGACCCCGGACATCTTCGACCTGATCGAACAGACCGAGCCAGGCAAGGGCGGCGAAATCCAGATCACCGACGCCCTGATGAAGCAGGCCCAGAACGGCTGCGTCATGGCCTACAAGTTCAAAGGCAAGCGTTTCGACTGCGGCGGCGCCGAAGGCTACATCGACGCGACCAACTTCTGCTTCGAGAACTTCTACAAGACGGGCAAGGCTTACTGATAGCCTGGGCCATGCCTTGAAAAAAACGCCCCGACTGGTTCGGGGCGTTTTTTTTGCCCGGGGAAAAGTTGCTCGCAGATCACACAAGCAAACCCCCCTGTGGGAGTGCGCTTAACTTGAGCATTGCTGCCAATTCGATCCAGTCCAGCTGGCTTTTCCATTTTCCGCCCCCATAACCATCGCAACGCTGCCTCAGGTGAAAACAGCGGGTATGCTGATGGCCTGCCGAAGGAGATAGAGATGGCCTACGATTTTGACTTGTATGTGATTGGCGCCGGTTCCGGCGGTGTGCGGGCGGCGCGGTTCGCGGCCGGTTTTGGCGCGAAAGTGGCCGTGGCGGAGAGCCGCTACCTGGGTGGCACCTGCGTGAACGTGGGGTGCGTGCCCAAGAAGCTGCTGGTCTACGGCGCGCATTACGCCGAGGATTTCGAGCAAGCGTCGGCCTATGGTTGGACGGCGGGGGAGCCGAGTTTTGACTGGGCCACGCTGATCGCCAACAAGGACCGGGAAATCAATCGCCTCAACGGGATTTATCGCAACCTGCTGGTCAACAGCGGCGTTGTGCTGCACGAAGGTCACGCGAAAATCACCGGGCCCCATGAGGTCGAGATCAACGACCAACGCTATACCGCCAAGCACATCATGATCGCCACCGGCGGCTGGCCGGTGATCCCGGACATTCCGGGGCGCGAGCATGCCATCAGCTCCAACGAGGCGTTTTTCCTCAAGGAACTGCCCAAGCGCGTCATCGTGGTGGGCGGCGGCTACATTGCGGTGGAGTTCGCCGGGATTTTCCACGGCATGGGCGCGCAGACGTCACTGCTGTATCGCGGTGACCTGTTCCTGCGCGGCTTTGACGGTGCGGTGCGCAAGCACCTGGCGGAAGAGCTGACCCGGCGTGGCCTGGATCTGCAATTCAACGCGGACATCAAATCCATCGAAAAACTGGACGATGGCAGCCTCAGGGTAGAGCTCAAGGATGGCAAGACGTTGATCACCGATTGCGTGTTCTACGCCACTGGCCGGCGACCGATGCTCGACAATCTTGGCCTGGAGAACACCGCTGTCACAGTGGACGAGAAGGGTTTTGTCGTGGTCAACGAAAAATACGAGACCACTGAACCGTCGATCCTGGCCATTGGCGACGTGATCGGTCGCGTCCAGCTCACCCCCGTTGCCTTGGCCGAAGGCATGGCGGTGGCGCGGCGTCTGTTCAAGCCTGAGCAGTATCGCCTGGTGGATTACCGGATGATTCCCACCGCCGTGTTCAGCCTGCCGAACATCGGCACCGTGGGTCTGACCGAAGAGCAGGCCAGGGAGGAGGGCCATGAGGTTGAGATATTCGAAAGCCGCTTCCGGCCGATGAAGCTGAGCTTGACCGAATGCCAGGAGCGCACCCTGATGAAACTGGTGGTGAATGCCAAGACCGACAAGGTGCTGGGTTGCCATATGGTCGGGCCGGATGCCGGGGAAATCGTCCAAGGCTTGGCCATCGCCCTCAAGGCCGGCGCCACCAAGCGTGATTTCGACGAAACCATCGGCGTGCATCCAACCGCCGCCGAGGAATTCGTCACCATGCGTACCCCCGTAGCCTCCTGATCACCAAGCGAACATATGGCGAGCGCGCTTGCTCGCCATATTAAGTTTTCTTCTATTGATTTAGCTGCTGATAGCCAAAACCAATCATTCACATGAGGTTTGCCAATGAGCCAGCCCAGGAATGAGTGGATAAGATTCCCTCCATCAACTTTTCAACCCTGATGGAGAAACATCGATGCCTATCATCAACAGCCAAGTTAAACCGTTCAACGCTACCGCCTTCAAAAACGGCGAATTCGTCGAAGTATCGGACGCCAACCTGAAGGGCAAGTGGTCTGTCGTGTTCTTCTACCCAGCTGACTTCACCTTCGTTTGCCCAACCGAGCTGGAAGACCTGGCCGACAACTACGCCGAATTCCAGAAACTGGGCGTCGAAGTCTACAGCGTGTCGACCGACACCCACTTTGCCCACGCGGCCTGGCACAACACTTCGCCAGCCATCGGCAAGATCCAGTACACCATGATCGGCGACCCGACCCACGTTATCTCCCGCAACTTCGACGTGCTGATCGAAGAAGTCGGCCTGGCTGACCGCGGTACCTTCGTGATCAACCCACAAGGCCAGATCAAGATCGTTGAAATCAACGACGGCGGTGTAGGCCGTGACGCTTCCGAGCTGCTGCGCAAGGTCAAGGCCGCTCAGTACGTTGCCGCTCACCCGGGTGAAGTCTGCCCAGCCAAGTGGAAAGAAGGCGAGGCCACCCTGGCTCCGTCCCTGGACCTGGTCGGCAAGATCTAAACCTGTGAGTCATTCGAGGGCGATTCGCTCTTAATCAAGCAAGCCGCTTCGCCCCAAAAAACGCCTGGGCGAGATTCGCTCGGGCGTTGTTTTTTCTGAAAATCAAAAAATGGAAATCGCCCGTATGTTGGACGCCAATCTTAAAGCTCAGTTGAAGTCATACCTGGAACGGGTCACCCAGCCGATCGAGATCGTCGCCTCCCTCGACGACGGTGCGAAATCCCAGGAAATGCTTGCGTTACTCAAAGACGTTGCCAGTCTTTGCGACCAGATTACCTTGCTCGACAACGGCACCGACGGGCGCAAGCCATCGTTTTCGTTGAATCGCCCGGGAGCCGATATCAGCCTGCGTTTTGCCGGCATCCCCATGGGGCACGAATTCACTTCGCTGGTGTTGGCCTTGCTGCAAGTCGGCGGCCACCCTTCGAAGGCCAGTGTCGAAGTCATTGAACAGATTTGCTCCCTTAAAGGTGAGTTCAACTTCGAGACGTATTTTTCGCTGTCGTGCCAGAACTGCCCGGACGTGGTCCAGGCGCTGAACCTGATGGCGGTGCTCAACCCGAACATTCGTCACGTCGCTATCGATGGCGCGCTGTTCCAGGCCGAAGTCGATGAACGCCAGATCATGGCCGTGCCGAGCGTTTACCTGAACGGTGTGAACTTTGGCCAGGGCCGCATGGGCCTGGAGGAGATTCTTGCCAAGATCGACACCAGCGGCATCGAACGCCAGGCCGAGAAGATCAGCGCCAAAGAGGCTTTTGATGTGCTGGTGGTTGGCGGTGGCCCGGCCGGTGCTTCAGCGGCGATCTACGCGGCCCGTAAAGGCATCCGCACCGGTGTCGCGGCCGAGCGTTTCGGCGGTCAGGTGCTCGACACCATGGCCATCGAGAACTTCATCTCGGTCCAGGAAACCGAAGGGCCGAAACTGGCTGTCGCCCTGGAAGAGCACGTCAAGCAGTACGACGTGGACATCATGAACCTGCAACGCGCCGATGCATTGGTGTCTGGCAAGGATGGCGCGCTGCACGAAATCAGATTCGCCAGCGGTGCGAGCCTCAAGGCCAAGACCGTGATCCTGGCGACCGGTGCCCGCTGGCGCGAAATGAACGTGCCAGGTGAGCAGCAATATCGCAACAAGGGTGTGGCGTACTGCCCGCACTGTGACGGTCCGTTGTTCAAAGGCAAGCGCGTGGCGGTGATTGGCGGCGGTAACTCCGGCGTCGAAGCGGCCATCGACCTGGCCGGTATCGTGGCCCATGTCACCCTGCTGGAGTTCGATGTGCAATTGCGTGCCGACGCGGTGTTGCAACGCAAGCTGCACAGCCTGCCGAACGTGACGGTGATCACCAACGCCCAGACTACCGAAGTGACGGGCGATGGCCAGAAGGTCAACGGCTTGCGCTACAAGGACCGTCCAAGTGGTGAAGTGCGCGATGTGGCGCTGGAAGGGATCTTTGTGCAGATCGGCCTGTTACCCAACACCGATTGGCTCAAAGGCACCGTCGAGCTGTCGCCGCGTGGCGAGATCATCGTTGATGCCCGTGGTGAAACCTCGATCCCGGGGGTATTCGCCGCCGGTGACGTGACCACCGTGCCGTACAAGCAGATCGTGATCGCCGTGGGCGAGGGGGCCAAGGCTTCGCTGAGCGCCTTCGACCACCTGATCCGTACCTCTGCGCCGGCGTAAACAGCCGATAGCGGAAAAAACAAAACCCCATGGGCCATGGCTCATGGGGTTTTATTTTGGATCAAGCGTCACTCTGTGGGAGCGAGCTTGCTCGCGATAGCGGTGGTTCAGCCTGCATTCATGTTGAATGCACCGCCGTCATCGCGAGCAAGCTCGCTCCCACAGGGGGATGGTGGTGAGGTTTACAGCGGCGCAGGCTGGATGATTTCAACCCAGTAGCCATCCGGGTCTTTGATGAACGCCAGGCTTTTCATGCGGCCGTCGCTCAGGCGCTTCTGGAAATCGCAGCCCAGTGCTTCGAAGCGCTCGCAGGCCGCGACGATGTCCGGCACCGAGATGCAGATGTGGCCGAAGCCGCGCGGGTCGGTGTTGCCGTTGTGATAGGCGAATGCCGGATCACTTTCGGTGCCGTGGTTGTGGGTCAGCTCGAGGATGCCAGGGATCGACTTCATCCATTCGGTACGTGCGTCGGCTTCTGCTGGAATCTGGCTCTTGTCCACCAGGGCCAGGAAATACAAGCTGAATTCAGCTTCCGGGAAGTCGCGCTTCTCCACCAGCGAAAAACCCAGCACGCGGGTGTAGAAATCCAGTGACTGGGTGATGTCCTTGACCCGCAGCATGGTGTGGTTGAAAACGAATTTGGCGGTGGCGGCGTCAGGTTGTGCGGTGACGCCAGGGAAAGTATTGAGTTCTTGCAGGCTCATGGGCCCTCCGGAGAATAAGTGGGGCAAACGGCGTCGCAAATGTGCTGTGACGGTTCCTGGGCTTGCGTCAGATGGCTTCCATGCAGGTGCGCCCATGATACGCAAGGGACGTGGCATCGCCAAACCGCGTGTGGCTATTGCCTGGTTCTGCGGCGGGCTTCAGACTTTACGCTTCGTCCTTGAGTGCAACGCAATGATTCGACTGTTTCTTTCGCTGTTTGTCCTGCTGTTGGCCACCGCTGCGAGTGTCGGCGTCCAGGCAGGCCAGCCGCAGGTCGCATGGCCAGCGGGTTGGGTCGTCGAGCCGCTGCCCGCCGATGCACCTGCGCCGACGGCGGCGCCGGGAACCACTCGACAACGCGCGACCAAAAGCGATTCTGCGGGCAATGCGGTCATGGTCATGGAACTGACCGCAACGCCCGTCGGGCCCGATCATCAAGTCAACTTAGAAGGCGTTTTACTGGAAATGCGTAAGTCAATCCAAAAGGATTTTTTCCAGGGCGGTTATCAAAGTGTGTGTAACAGGATTCATTCTTCCATGTTGGGCGAGGTCACGGCCTTGGAAACCACTTGCACAATCACGCAGAACGGCCGACATGTGTTGTCTCAGACTCTCGTCGCGGCACTAAATGAGGGCCGGGCTTATGTGCTGTCCTATGCGGGACAGGCGCAGGTGTTTGTTGAAAGTCAGGATGAAATACAGTCGGTACGAAAGAGCCTGAAACTATAAGGCGAGCAGCGCAATACGCCATGGTGTGATCCAGAAGTTGATCCCATAAAAAAGCCCTGAATGTACTCAGGGCTTTTTTTCATCCAGGAGATTTCAACCACGCAACCAGGAATCAACGGTGCCCGCACCGTATTGTTCTTTCCAGGCTTTCAGGCCGCGATGGTTGCCGCCCTTGGTTTCGATCAACTCACCGGTATGCGGGTTCTGGTAAACCTTCACCACTCGCGCACGCCGGGTCTTAACGGGCTTGGTCGATTGCAGGCTGGTCTTGGACGGGTTCGGATCGAGGATCGCGACGATGTCGCGCAGGCTCTTGCCGTAGGTTTTCATCAGTCCCTGGAGCTTTTCTTCGAATTCGATTTCTTTCTTGAGCCCGGCATCGTTCTTCAGCGATTCCAGCTGCTTGAGCTGCTCTTGAAGGGCCTTTTCGGCTGCACGAAATTCAGCGAGTCTGGACAAAATCGTTACTCCAATCAGAATGTTTGGCTGATACCAACCGCAAACAAAGCTATAAGCCAAGTGCCTTGAAGCGACTCGGTGATAAATGACTCTCCTGCTGTCTAGCACAGGTAAAAAAATTGTAGTAGTTAATCAGGAAAGTGTAAATCGTAACTTTTTCGTTATGTAACAACAGCAAACGTTTTTATCCGTCGGCGGGTCATCGTCAATAGCCCGGCGGCGGGTAATTGCCATTAAGGGCGGTCAAGGCCTCAATGAAGTCCTGCCCGCTAATCGGTCGACCAAATAGAAAGCCCTGTAGGAAGTTCACCCCGTGGGCCGCCAGGTAGTCGCTTTGTTCGACGGTTTCGACGCCTTCGGCAACCATATTCAGGTCCAGCTTGCCCGACAGTTCGATGATGCTGTCGAGGATGTGGCGCGACAGGGCGTCGGCACCGATCATCGCGACAAAGCTCTGGTCGATCTTCAGGAAGTCCACATTGAACTGACGCAAATAACCCAGGCTGGAATGTCCGGTGCCGAAATCGTCGATGGCGATCTTCACCCCCAGCCCATGCAACTGTTCGAACAATTGGTGGGTGATGGGCGTAGGTTCGATCAGTTCGCGCTCGGTCAGCTCCAGCACCAGTGCAATCGCACCCGGTGGGAAGGCATCGAGAAACCGGCGGCAATCGTCCACCAGCGCCAGATCCTGGCAGTGGCGAGCGGTGATGTTGATGCCGACATGAAACGGCGCTTCCAGCAGAGGAGTCAGCGGTACCAGCAACTGCAGGGTTTGCTGCATCAATGCCCGGGTCATCGGCACGATCAAGCCGTTGTGTTCGGCGAACGGAATAAACAGGTCCGGGCGTACCAGGCCTTCGGTGGGATGGTTCCAGCGCATCAGCACTTCAACGCCAGCCCAGCGCTTGCTGTCGCTATGCACGATCGGTTGCAGGTACGGAACGAACTCTCCGGCTTCCAGGGCCCGTTGCAGTTCACGACTGGGAGAGGAGGTGCGTTGTTGCAGCCAGTGTCCGAGTGCTGCGGCGATGGCACCGAAGAAGATCAGCAGGCTGAACAGCGGTGGATACTCCCGGGCCATGTAACGCCAGACTTCCCCCTCATCAAAGCCGGCTTCAACATTGAATGGGTAGCGTGATGAGGCCAGGCCGCTCTGGGCAACCAGCAGCGCGGGCAGTGGGGTTTGTCGGACCTTGCCGTCCGCCGCCAGCCAGTTCGATCCTACTTGTAGCCGCAGTCGAGTCTGGCCGCCAATCAGATGCAGGGCATTGGCCAGGTAATAACCGTCGAGGGTCGCCAATACGCCTTGCTGGCCCTCGTTGAGCCGGTAGATCAGCAGCGCGGTGTCGGGCGTGACTGGGTTGCCATTCATGAGCCACAACGTGCCCTGGTGGTAATCGTCCGGATTGACCTTTTCCTCGAAGGCGCCGAACAACGAACTGCAATACAGGGTGTTGTCTCGTACCAGGTTGGTCGAACGGACAAAGGGCCGTCGTGTCACTTGTTCGCGTAACGCCAGCTTGACCGCCTCGCAAGGCTGGCCGGCCAGGGGCAGCAATTCACGAGACGACAACGCGGTGTTGTCGAGCATCAACTCGACCTGCTGGACCAGCTCTTGGGCAGTCTGCCGGGTGTGTTGCTCCAGCGTCCGTTCGGCCTGCATGTACAGGATGCCCAGCCCAGACAATATCGGCAGCAGGCCGCAGAGCAGGGTGATCAGGTAGCGACGGGGCCGCGTGCGCGAGCGTGTGGCGGTCAAGGGCATCTGCACAACCTGTGGCGTGAGGGAAAAGGGATCAAGGAGAGGACGCGTCGAATGCTGACCATGATAGATGGCCGGCCGGTTCCTTGCCCCGAGCGGTGTGAACACCTGTGATGGAGTGTGGGAGGGTGGCCTTGGGTTTTGTGGTCTCTGCAAATCCTCTGTGGGATCTGGAGACTCATGACTGCCGGGCCAGTTCGACAAAGGCCAGGGTGGCCGGTGAGGCCTGGCGGCTGTCCAATACCGCGAGGCCAATCTGGCGCGGAACTCGAGGTGACAATGGCCGTGTGACGAAGCCCGGGTTGGGGCCGCCCGGCAGCGAGCCTTCGGAAACCACGCTCACCGCCTCGCCGCGGCTGACGACATCCAGGGTGCTGAGCAGTTGCGAACAACGAAAGCGCACGTTTGGTGTAAGCCGGGCGGCATTGAACAGGCGCGACACCAGCTCCGACGATCCGGCCTCGGTGAGTACGAAGGGGTCGTTGCACAGGTCCTTGAGGCTCACGCTGGCCTGGGCGGCGAGGGGATGGGCGGTGGGGAGCAGGGCGACCATCTGATCCTCCATCAGCATGAACGTATCGAAACGGTCCTCGGGCAGCACCACAAAGCCGACGTCTATTCGTCGTTCATCCAGCCACTGGATGACTTGTCGGTCCGGTCCTTCGTCGATGTGCACCTCGATCCCCGGATGCAGCGCGCGGTAGCGCTGCAGGATGGCGGGCAGCAATTTCATCGACGAAGTCGGCCCGAACGAACCGATGCGCAAGGTGCCACGGCGCATGCCTCGGGCGTCGGCGGCTTCCTGGCGCAAGGTGTTGGCCAACCCGAGCATGGCCCGGGCCCGCAGCAGCAATTGCTCGCCAATGTCGCTGAGTTCCACCGCAGACTGATGACGCCTGAGCAGTTCCACGCCCAACTCTTGTTCCAGGGATTTGATGGCGTGGGACACCGCCGACTGGCCGATGCCCAATCGCGTTGCCGCGGCGGTGAAGCCACGCAGCTCGGCGACCAGGGAGAAGATTTCGAGTTGGGTGAGGGTCATGAGTGATTGCTCATTTTACGATGACCAAGCATGAGGTAAACAATACGACATCTCAAGCGCACAAGGACTGTGGTGCCAGGAGCTTTTCTGGGGCGAGGGAGCTTGCTCCCTCGCCCCAGGTATTTGTTTGATTCAACGGGTGAACCATGAAAACCTTCGAACAAACCATCCCAACGCCCTCAGACCTGCCGGTCTACCTGAAGCTCGCCATGGTCACCATGATCTGGGGCGGCACCTTCGTCGCTGGCAGGATCCTTTCCGATGCCCTGGCGCCTCTGTTCGCCGCCAGCCTGCGTTTCCTGCTGGCGAGTGTCGCGTTGCTGCTGTTTCTCGCCGTGGCCGGGATCCCGCTGGCCAGGCCCAGCGTGAAGCAAGGGCTGCAATTGGCTGCCCTGGGGTTCTTCGGTATTTTCTTCTATAACCTGTGCTTCTTTTACGGCCTGCAGTACATCAATGCGTCGCGCGCCTCATTGATCGTCGCCTTGAATCCGGCGGTGATCGGACTGGCGTCCTGGTGGTTGTTCAAGGAGCGGCTGAGCCGCTTGAAAGTGGCGGGCATCGTGCTGTGCATCGGCGGGGCAGGGTTGGTGATCGTCAGTCGCGATCCGTCTTTGTTGCAGGGTTCGGCGCAGAGCTGGATCGGCGACCTGCTGATTTTTGGTTGCGTGCTGGGCTGGGGCATCTATTCACTGTTTTCCAGAAACCTGAACGAAAGCCTTGGCCCCCTGCAGACCGTAACCTGGTCGATTCTGCTGGGCACGTTGATGTTGTGGCTGGCCTGCGCGGCCGGGGGCGAGATTCGCTTCGAAGCACTGCGCGGGCTGGACATCCGCCAATGGCTGAGCTTGCTGTACCTCGGCGTACTGGGTTCGGCTTTGGCCTACATCGCCTGGTACGACGGCATTCGTCGGATTGGCGCGACCCGTTCCGGCGTGTTTATCGCCCTCAATCCGCTGACGGCGGTGCTGCTGGGAGCGCTGCTATTGGACGAACGGCTCACAGCCTTGATGTGTGTAGGCGGGGGCGTGATCCTGGTGGGCATTTTCCTGTGCAACAAACCCCTTGCGCGCTCGGCGGAAAAGACGATTTGATACAGAAGGCGGACAAACCTGGTTACGCTGTGTAGAATCGATTTACGCATATAAGAATAAACGTCTTCTGGCAGCAGAAGCCTCGCCCGCAAGAGCCTTGGGTCGACAATGAAGATACTTGGGTTTCAACTGATCTATGGCGATTTCCTCGCCCGCAGCGTTCGCGGCATTTCCTGCGCGCCACCGCACGCCCTCAGCATGGCCAGCAACTAACGTTCCTGTTACTTGATAAGCATGATGAGGCGCCGACATGGCAGATCTATACGAAAACCCGATGGGCCTGATGGGTTTTGAATTCATCGAATTCGCATCCCCAACACCCAACACCCTGGAGCCGATCTTCGAGATCATGGGCTTCACCAAAGTGGCCTCCCACCGCTCCAAGGATGTGCATCTGTATCGCCAGGGTGCGATCAACCTGATCCTCAACAACGAACCCCACAGTGTGGCCTCGTACTTCGCGGCCGAGCACGGCCCGTCGGTATGCGGCATGGCGTTCCGGGTCAAGGACTCGCAACAGGCCTACAAGCGTGCCCTGGAACTTGGCGCCCAGCCGATCCACATCGAAACCGGCCCGATGGAGCTGAACCTGCCGGCGATCAAAGGCATTGGCGGCGCGCCGCTGTACCTGATCGACCGTTTTGGCGAAGGCAGCTCGATCTATGACATCGACTTCGTGTTCATCGAGGGCGTTGAGCGTAACCCGGTGGGCGCGGGCCTGAAAATCATCGACCACCTGACCCACAACGTCTATCGCGGACGCATGGCCTACTGGGCCGGCTTCTACGAGAAGCTGTTCAACTTCCGCGAGATCCGTTATTTCGACATCAAGGGCGAATACACCGGCCTGACCTCCAAGGCCATGACAGCCCCGGATGGCATGATCCGCATCCCGTTGAACGAAGAGTCGTCCAAGGGCGCCGGGCAGATCGAAGAGTTCCTGATGCAGTTCAACGGCGAAGGCATCCAGCACGTGGCATTCCTCACCGATGACCTGATCAAAACCTGGGATAAGCTGAAAAGCATCGGCATGCGCTTCATGACCGCGCCGCCGGACACCTATTACGAAATGCTCGAAGGCCGCCTGCCGAACCACGGCGAGCCGGTGGACGAACTGCAAGCGCGGGGCATTCTGCTGGACGGTGCTTCCGAGCAGGGCGACAAGCGCCTGCTGCTGCAGATCTTTTCGGAAACCCTGATGGGGCCGGTGTTCTTCGAATTCATCCAGCGCAAGGGCGACGATGGTTTCGGCGAAGGCAACTTCAAGGCGCTGTTCGAGTCCATCGAGCGTGACCAGGTGCGACGTGGGGTGCTGGCTACCGATTAAGGCCTGAACCCAATAAAAAGCCCGCCCGGCAGTGATGTCGGGCGGGCTTTTTATTGCCAATACAGAACCCCTGTGGGGGCGATGTGAGCCTTAAGACCGGCGTCGCTGCCGCGTCAGGTGCTTGAACCCTTCGAATACCAGCACCGCCACCGCGATCCAGATGGGGATGTAGGTCAGCCATTCACTGGTCTGGATGCTTTCGCCCAACAGCAGCGCAACGCCCAGCAGCAATACCGGCTCGACATAACTCAACAGGCCGAACAGGCTGAACGGCAGCAGTCGACTGGCGAGGATGTAGGTCACCAGGGCCGAAGCGCTGATGACTCCGAGCACCGGAATCAATAGCGACAGCCTGGGGTATTGATCGAACACATTGAAGCCTTGCTCACCGCTCTGCACGAACCAGAGCGCCAGTGGCAGCATCAGGGTCATGTCCAGCCAGAGCCCGCCCAGGTTGTCGGTCTTGATGCGTTTGCGCAGGATGAAGTAGATCGGGTAGCCCAGCACCACGAGCAAGGTGGCCCAGGAAAAACCGCCCACTTGGTACACCTCGTTGAACACGCCAAGGGTGGCAAGGAACACGGCGACTTTCTGCAAGTACGACAGGCGTTCGCCGTAGACGATGCGACCGGTCAGCACCATCGACAGCGGCAGCAGGAAATACCCCAGCGACACGTCCAGGCTGTAGCCGTTGAGCGGTGCCCACATGAACAGCCACAGCTGCGCACCCATCAGTGCCGAAGAGGCGATCGCCGCGATCAACAGCCGTGGCGTGGCGATCAGGCGCCGGACCAACTGCGTAACGAGGCTCCACTCCCGGGCCAGCAGCATGAACACCGTCATGCACGGCATCGTCAGTAGCATGCGCCAGCCGAATATCTCCAGGCCGGTCAGCGGTGAGAGCAGTGACGTGTAGTAGTACATGACGGCGAACAGCACAGAGGCCGAGACCGATAGAGCGATGCCTTTGGACACTGAAGCCTCTGTTGACGGAAATGAAGCAGGGTTGTGGCGAGGGAGCAAGCTCCCTCGCCACGATTATTTCAGGAAAGGGCTTAAACTGTACGCGGCACCCGCCCCGACACGAAATGGCCGACGTCATTGAACCCCGGCGTCGAGGCATGCCCCGGGGTCACCAGCGAATCAATGAAGGCTTCATCCTCTGCCGTGATTTCCACCGCCTGCGCCTTGGTGTACCCGTCCCACTGTTCCTCGGTGCGCGGTCCGACGATGGCCGAGGTCACGGCGCGATTGTTCAGCACCCAGGCAATGGCGAACTCGACGATGCCCACGCCCCGGTCCTGGGTGTATTGCTGGATCTGCTGGGCAATGCGCAGGGATTCAACGCGCCATTCGGTTTCCAGGATGCGTTTATCCTGGCGGCCGGCACGGCTGTTGGCGTCTGGCGCCACGTCCGGCGCGTACTTGCCGCTGAGCACGCCGCGGGCGAGGGGGCTGAAGGGCACCACGCCGAGGCCATAATTCTGCGCAGCGGTGATCTGCTCGGTTTCTGCCTGGCGGTTGACGATGTTGTACAGCGGCTGGCTGATCACCGGCCGGTCGATGCCCAGGCTGTCGGCGATCCGGATCACCTCGGCGATGCGCCAACCCCGGTAGTTCGACAGGCCCCAATAGCGGATTTTGCCCTGGCGAATCAAATCGCCAATGGCCGACACCGTGACCTCAAGCGGCGTATTGTGGTCTTCGCGATGCAGGTAATAGATGTCCAGGTAGTCGGTGCCCAGGCGCGTCAGGCTGGCCTCGATGCCATTGAAAATGTGCTTGCGGCTCAGGCCGCTGCGGTTGGGCACGCCGTCCGGTGGGCCGAAGCCGACCTTGGTGGCCAGCACCCATTCCTGGCGGCGACGGGCGATCGCCTCGCCGACGATCTCTTCGGAACGGCCGTTGGTGTAGACGTCCGCCGTGTCGATGAAATTGATGCCCTGGTCCCAGGCCTTGTCGATGATCCGCAGCGAGTCCTCGGTGCTGGTCTGTTCGCCGAACATCATGGTGCCCAGGGTCAGTGTCGAGACTTGCAACCCGGAATGGCCTAGCGTGCGGTAGCTCATGACGAAATCCTTTTGCCGGAGAGAAAGGCCCAATCAAACCCCAGAACCACCGCTTGGATCAAACACAATTCTCAAACACCCCCAAATCAACTGTGGGAGCGGGCTTGCTCGCGAAAGCGGTGTATCCGTCAACATCAATGGTGCCTGACACGACGCCTTCGCGAGCAAGCCCGCTCCCACAAGGGGATTTGCGTCAGGCCCGCAGGGTGCGGGTCATGCGCAACGCCAGCAGGCTGCCGCCGACAATCACCGCCGCCAGCAGGTACAGCGCCGCATCGGTCGAGCCAGTGGCGTCCTTGACCCAACCCACCAGGTACGGGCTCAGGAAACCGGCCATCTGGCCCATGGAGTTGATCAAGGCCAACCCACCGGCTGCCGCACCCGCGCTGAGCATCGCGGTGGGCACCGGCCAGAACATCGGCAGACCGGTGAGGGCGCCCATGGTGGCGATGGACAGGCCGAGGATGGCGATGGCCGGGGTGGCGGCGAAGTTGACGGCAATCAGCAGCCCGACCGCGCCCATCAGCATCGGCACCACCAGATGCCAACGACGCTCCTTATGCAGGTCCGCCGAACGGCCCACCAGCAACATAAACACCGCCGCCAGCAGATAGGGGATCGCACTCAGCCAGCCAATTACCAGGTTATCGCTGAAACCCAGGCTCTTGATGATTGACGGCAGCCAGAAGTTGATCGCGTACACGCCGCTCTGGATGCAGAAGTACACCAGGCCAAAGGCCCAGATTACCGGGTTCTTGAACACCGCCAGCAGGGAGTCGGTGGTGGTTTTCGGTTTATTCGCCAGGTCTTCGGCATGGTCCGCGGTGAGCACGGCGCGCTCCTGGTCGGTCAGCCACTTGGCGTTGGCGAAGGTGTCGCTGAGCAGGAAAAACGCCAGCGCCCCGAGGATCACCGTCGGGATGCCTTGCAGCAGGAACATCCACTGCCAACCCGCCAGGCCGCCCTGGCCGGCGGCGAAGTGATTGAGGATCCAGCCGGAAAACGGGCTGCCGAGCAGGCCGGACACCGGAATGGCCGACATGAACAAGGCCATGATCCGGCCGCGTCGGAACGTCGGGAACCATTGCGAGAGATACAGCACCACGCCAGGAAAGAATCCGGCTTCAGCCGCGCCGGTAAACAGCCGCAAGGTATAGAACTCGGTGGGCGTGGTGACGAACAGCAGGCAGGTCGATAGGGTGCCCCAGGTGATCATCATCAGCGCGATCCAGCGCCGCGGGCCGAATCGGGTCAGGGCCAGATTGCTCGGCACGCCACACAGTACGTAGCCGATGAAAAAGATCCCGGCACCGAGGCCGTACACGGTTTCGCTGAATTTCAAGGCATCGAGCATCTGCAACTTGGCGAAGCCAACGTTGACCCGGTCGAGGTAGTTGAACAGGTAGCAGATGAAGATAAACGGGATCAAGCGCAGGGTAATGCGCTTGTAGACGGTGTTTTTTTCGTCGGGGGTAGCCAGGAGGGCTGCTGCGCTCTGGGACATGGAGGGTCTCTCTTTATTATGATTTTTTGCGAGCCAAGGGGTAACGTTGACTGCCCCTGGAGTCTCGGCCAGCCCGAGGTCTCGTGTCTTTGTGCCTGAGCACAGGGTTTGAATGCGGACCCTGTGCGCCTGACCAATCCCATGCTCAAAACAACAACCCACGCCGCTTGCAAGGAACACCGTCCATGTTCGAACTTGATCACGACCTGGCGCAGGACATCGTCGACCGGGCGATGGCGATCCTGCCCTATAACGTCAACGTCATGGACAACCAGGGCCTGATTCTTGGCAGTGGCGAGCGTGAGCGGGTCAATACCCGTCACGAGGGTGCGCAACTGGTCCTGGCCAATGGCCGGGTGGTGGAAATCGACGAGCACACCGCGATGCACCTCAAGGGCGTGCAGCCGGGAATCAACCTGCCATTGATGCTCGATCAACGCCTGATTGGGGTGTTGGGCATCACCGGCGAGCCAGCGCAACTGCGCACCTACGCCGAACTGGTGCGCATGACCGCCGAAATGTTGGTGGGCCAGCGCAACCAACAGGCCGAACAGCAGTGGCGCCGACAACGTTGCGATGACTTGCTGGCGCTGCTGCTGGGCGACGCCGGGGACTCGCCACGGCTGTTGGACGAAGCGCGGCAGATGGGCCTCAAGCCGCAATTGTCGCGGGTGCCCTATCTGTTCGAGCTGGGACTGGAGCACGGGCCTGGGCAGACCGTCGAGGCGCTGAGCGCCTGGCTGATGTCCCGTTACCCCGACAGTTGGTGCCTGACCTCGTCCACGTCTTCCTTGCTCTGGTGCCGACCGGTCACCGCTTCGGTGGAGAACGAGCGGCTGCTGGGCAAGCTCGACGGGCTGGGTTGGAACATTCTGCGGGTGGCGGTGGGTGGCCAGGCCGAAGGGCTGACGGGGCTGCGTCGTTGCTACCGACGGGTGGCGGACCTGTTGGCCTATGGGCGTGATGTGTTGCCACAAGTGCGCTTGTTGAACCTCAACCGTTATCGCCTGCCGGTCCTGCTCTGGCGCCACCGCAGCGACGATGCCCTGGACGAATTGCTCAGCCCGTTGCGCAAGGTCATCGCCAAGGACAGCAACGGCCAGTTGCTCGCCACCCTGCGCAGTTGGTGCGAACACGACGGCCAGAGCCAGGCCTGCGCCGACGCCCTGGGTATCCACCGCAACAGCTTGCGCTACCGTATGGAACGCATCGCCGAGCTGAGCGGCGTGGATCCGCTGCGGTTGGATGGGATGTTGGCGTTGTACCTGGGGGTTCAGTTGTTGCCGCAGACCGCAGATCCAGCCACATAACCTGTGGGAGCGAGCTTGCTCGCGATAGAGGCCAACCGCCTCAAGCCGAATCTCCCGGCCAAACCGATCTTTGTGAAATTGAACAATAATGCCCAGTGTCTTTTGTGCGGTGGACCGGCGTCATGGCTGCGGTCAGCTGGCAGCATGCTGTGCATCGGAACCGGAGAATAATATGAAAATAGTCATCGCCCCCGACTCGTTCAAGGATAGCCTCAGCGCCCAGGACGTAGCCGATGCCATCGCCCAGGGGCTGGCCCAGGTCTGGCCGCAGGCGCAGTTGCTCAAGTGCCCGATGGCCGACGGCGGGGAGGGGACGGTGGCATCGGTGCTGGCCGCCTGCAACGGTGAGTGGCGCCGCACCCGGGTCCGCGGCCCCCTGGGTGTTGCCGTCGAGGCGCGTTGGGGCTGGTTGGCCGAGAGTCGCACGGCGATCATCGAGATGGCCGAGGCCAGTGGCTTGCAGTTGGTCCCGCCGGAGCAACGCGATGCCTGTTCCAGCAGCACCTATGGCACTGGCGAGTTGATTCGCGCCGCCCTGGATGAAGGCGCCGGGCGAGTGATCCTGGCGATCGGCGGCAGCGCCACCAACGATGCCGGTGCCGGTGCAATGCAGGCCCTGGGCGTGGCGTTGCTGGATGTACACAACCAACCCCTGCCTCCCGGCGGCCTGGCCCTGGCGAACCTGTCGCGCATTGACCTGGGCGGCCTGGATCCGCGCCTGGCCCAGGTCAGCTTCGAGATCGCCGCCGACGTCGATAACCCGTTGTGCGGGCCCCATGGCGCATCCGCCGTTTTCGGTCCGCAGAAGGGCGCCTCTGCCCTGCAGGTGCGGGAACTGGACCGGGCCCTGGGGCATTTTGCCGAACACTGTGCCCAGGCGTTGAATAAAGATGTACGGGATGAGCCGGGCAGCGGCGCCGCCGGTGGCCTGGGGTTCGCGGCCAAGGCGTTCCTGGGCGCACAATTTCGTACTGGCGTGGAAGTCGTCGCCCAATTGACCGGACTGGCCGCTGCGATCAATGGCGCCGACCTGGTGATCACCGGCGAAGGCCGTTTCGACGCCCAGACCCTGCGCGGCAAAACCCCCTTTGGTGTGGCCCGCATTGCTCGCCAGCATGGCGTACCGGTGCTGGTCATCGCCGGCACGCTGGGGGAGGGCTACCAGGCGCTGTACGAGCACGGCATCGACGCGGCCTTTGCCCTGGCCAGCGGGCCGATGACATTGCAAGAAGCCTGTGCCGATGCCCCGCGCCTGCTGAGTGAGCGCGCCCAGGACATCGCCCGGCTGTGGCGGGTGGCCGCCCGCTAACCGTCACCCCGTACAAAACCCGTGGCGAGGGAGCAAGCGTGCGCGCCACACCCATCGCAAAACCGTCGCGCCTAATGGCGGCTTGGAATGCGATGGTGGCGCGCTTTGTGATTTGAGATAGGGTTGTGGCTGGACATCGCGCAATCAGGAGACGTACATGCGCTTTTCAGCTTTGACCCAACGCATCACCGGCGATGGCGCCGCCGCCTGGCAGATTCACGACCGGGCGCTGGCCCTGCGTGAGCAGGGTGTGGACGTGCTGCTGTTGTCGGTGGGTGACCCGGATTTTGACACGCCGCACGCCATCGTCGAGGCTGCAGTGAACAGCCTGCGGGCCGGGGAGACCCATTATTCGGACATTCGTGGCCTGCACACCTTGCGGGCCAGTATTGCTCGGCGTCATCGCCGGCGCTGTGGTCAGCCGGTGGGCGCCGAACATGTCACGGTGTTGCCGGGGGCGCAGTGTGCGGTGTATGCGGTTGCGCAATGCCTGCTCGACCCCGGTGATGAGGTGATTGTCGCCGAGCCGATGTATGTCACTTACGAGGCGGTATTCGGCGCCTGCGGGGCGAAAGTGGTGCCGGTGGCGGTGCGTCCGGAAAACGGTTTTCGAGTCGAACCGGCCGATGTGGCCCGGCTGATTACCCCGCGTACTCGGGCAATGCTGCTCAACAGTCCCAACAACCCCTCCGGTGCGAGCCTGTCGCGGCCTACCTGGCAAGCACTGGCGCAGTTGTGCATTGAGCATGACCTGTGGCTGATCAGTGACGAGGTCTACAGCGACCTGTTGTTCGACGGCGAACACATCAGTCCGGCCAGTCTGCCGGGCATGGCCGAACGCACCGCGACCCTCAACAGCCTGTCCAAATCCCACGCCATGACTGGGTGGCGCATTGGCTGGGTCATTGGGCCTGAACCCTTGGCCGAGCATTTGGCGAATCTGTCCCTGTGCATGCTGTTCGGCTTGCCGGACTTTGTGCAACGGGCCGCCCAGGTAGCGCTGGAGCAGGACTTGCCTGAAGTGGCGCAGATGCGCGAGGAGTATCGCCAGCGCCGGGACCTGGTCTGCGCGGCCCTCGAGGCTTGTCCTGGCCTGCGGCCTGTGCGGCCTGATGGTGGCATGTTTGTAATGGTCGACGTGCGCCAGACAGGCCTCGATGCCCAGGGCTTTGCCGAACAACTGCTGGACGGTTATGGCGTGTCGGTGCTGGCCGGCGAGGCATTCGGGCCGAGTGCGGCGGGGCATATCCGGATCGGGCTGGTGGTGGACCAGGTGAAACTGGCGGATGCCTGCCAGCGGATTGCCTTGTGCACGGCGGGGTTGTTGCAGGCGCGGCGAGCTTGAGAAACGGGCTGAATTCGAAGGCCCCATCGCGAGCAAGCTCACTCCCACATTGTCCGGTGGTGGTCGCAAGGCTCATGTCCGCCAAAAATCCCCTGTGGGAGCGAGCTTGCTCGCGATAGCGGTGTGTCAGCCAACTCAATATTGACTGACCTGACGCCTTCGCGAGCAAGCTCGCTCCCACAGGTTTTAGTGGTGTTTGCCGAATCTGCGCACGAGCTTCATCACCACCACAAAGAACACCGGTACGAACATCACCGCCAGTGTGGCGGTGATCATGCCGCCGATCACGCCGGTGCCGATGGCCTGTTGGCTCGCCGAGCTGGCCCCGGTGGCGATGGCCAGTGGCACCACGCCGAGGATGAAGGCCAGGGAGGTCATGATGATCGGACGCAGGCGCAGGCGTGCGGCCGCAAGCGTTGCCTCGATCAGGTCATGACCTTGATCGTGCAGGCTCTTGGCAAACTCGATGATCAGGATCGCGTTCTTCGCCGAGAGGCCGATGATGGTCACCAGCCCGACCTTGAAGAACACGTCATTGGGCAGGCCGCGCAACGACACCGCCAGTACCGCGCCGAGCACCCCCAGTGGCACCACCAGCAGCACCGAAGTGGGAATCGCCCAGCTCTCGTACAACGCCGCCAGGCACAGGAACACCACCAGCAACGACAGGCCCAGCAAGATCGGCGCCTGGCTGCCGGACAGGCGTTCCTGCAACGACAACCCGGTCCATTCCTGACCCAGCCCCGCCGGACCCTGGGCCACCAGCCGTTCGATCTCCGCCATGGCCTCGCCGGTGCTGTGGCCAGGCGCCGGTTCGCCGGAAATGCTGATGGCCGGGTAGCCATTGTAACGGGTCAGTTGCGCCGGCCCCTGGGTCCATTTGGCCCGGACAAAGGCCGACAACGGCACCATTTTTCCGGCGTCGTTGCGCACATGGATCTTCAACAGATCGGCCACCTGGCTGCGTTGGTCGCCCTCAGCCTGGACCACCACCCGTTGCATCCGCCCCAGGTTGGGGAAGTCATTGATGTAGGTCGAACCCACGGCGGTGGCCAGGACGTTGCCAACATCGGCAAAGGACACGCCCAGGGCATTGGCCTGCTTGCGATCGACCTCCAACTGAACCTGCGGCGCTTCGGCCAGGGCGCTTTCGCGCACGTTCATCAGCACCGGGCTATTTTCGGCGGCGGCGAGCAACTCGCTGCGGGCCTGCATCAGCGTGGCATGGCCGAGGCCGCCACGGTCTTGCAGGCGGAACTCGAAACCGCTGGAGGTTCCCAGGCCATCCACTGGCGGCGGCAGCACGGCAAAGGCCATGGCGTCCTTGATCTGGCTGAAGGCTTGGTTGGCGCGGTCGGCAATGGCGCTTGCCGAGTCGTCACTGCCACGCTCCGACCAGTCCTTGAGAGTAGTAAACGCCAGCGCGGCGTTCTGCCCGCTGCCGGAAAAGCTGAAGCCCAGAATCACCGTACTGTCGCCCACCCCAGGCTCGCCAGCGTTGTGGGCTTCGATCTGCTCGACCACCTGCATTGTGCGGTTTTTGCTCGCGCCGGGCGGTAACTGAATATCGGTGATGGTGTAGCCCTGGTCTTCTACCGGCAGGAACGAGGAGGGCAAGCGGCTGAATAGCAGACCCATGCCCACCAGCAGCACGCCGTAGATCAACAGATACCGCCCGCTGCGCTTGAGGGCATAGGCTACCCAGCCTTGATAGCGATCGCCCAATTGATCGAAGCGACGATTGAACCAGCCGAAAAAGCCGCTTTTGGCGTGGTGTTCACCCTGGGCGATGGGCTTTAACAAGGTGGCACAGAGGGCTGGCGTCAGGCTCAGCGCGAGGAAGGCCGAAAACAGGATCGAGGTAGCCATGGACAGGGAGAATTGCCGGTAGATGACGCCCACCGACCCCTGCATGAACGCCATCGGAATAAACACCGCCACCAGCACCAAGGTGATGCCGATGATCGCCCCGGTGATCTGCTGCATTGCCTTGCGCGTCGCTTCCTTGGGCGACAGCCCTTCGCTGGCCATGATCCGCTCGACGTTTTCCACCACCACGATGGCATCGTCCACCAGGATGCCGATGGCCAGCACCATGCCGAACATGGTCAGCACGTTGATGGAAAAACCCAGGACAAGCATCGTGGCGAACGTTCCCATCAACGCCACCGGCACCACCAGGGTCGGGATCAAGGTGTAGCGGATGTTTTGCAGGAACAGGAACATCACAGCGAACACCAGCAACATCGCCTCGCCGAGGGTATAGATCACTTTGGTGATGGAGACTTTGACGAAGGGCGAAGTGTCGTACGGGATCTTGTACGCCACGCCAGCCGGGAAGTAGCGCGACAGTTCGTCCATCTTCGCCCGCACCCGGGTCGCGGTGCTCACGGCATTGGCGCCGGGTGACAATTGCACGCTGACGGCGGTGGAGGGCTTGCCGTTCAGCCGTGTGGAGAATTGGTATTCCTGGCTGCCGATTTCCACGCGCGCCACGTCGCCGATGCGTACGGTCGAGCCGTCGGGGTTGGCCTTGAGCACGATGTCGGCGAACTCTTCAGGCGTCGACAGTTGGCCCTTGACCAGGACAGTCGCGGTGATTTCCTGGGTCGTACGCGTCGGCAAGTCGCCGATACTGCCGGCCGACACCTGGGCGTTCTGCGCCACGATGGCCGCATTCACGTCGGCCGGGGTCAGGTTGAAGCTGAGCAGCTTCTGCGGGTCGAGCCAGATGCGCATCGCCCGTTCGGCACCGTACAACTGGGCCTTGCCGACGCCGTCCAGGCGCTTGATCTCGTTCATCACGTTGCGCGCCAGGTAATCGCTGAGCGCCACGTCGTCGAGCTTGCCGTCACTGGAAGTGAGGGTGATCAGCAGCAAGAAGCCCGCCGAGACTTTTTCGACCTGCAAGCCTTGCTGGGTGACCGCTTGCGGCAAGCGCGACTCCACGGCCTTGAGGCGGTTCTGCACGTCGACCTGGGCCAGTTCCGGGTTGGTGCCGGGTTGGAACGTCGCGGTGATGGTGGCGCTGCCCAGGCTGCTCTGGGAGCCGAAGTACAGCAGGTTGTCGGCGCCGTTGAGCTCCTCCTCGATCAGGCTGACCACGCTTTCGTCCACGGTCTGCGCCGAAGCGCCCGGGTACGTGGCGGAGATCTCGATCTGCGGCGGCGCGACGTCGGGGTACTGCGCCACCGGCAGTTGCGGCAGGGCCAATACGCCCGCCAACAGGATGAACAACGCGACCACCCAGGCGAACACCGGGCGGTCGATAAAGAACTGCGGCATGGGAAACGTCCTGCTTACTGACCAGGTGCCTGGGCAAGTGGAAGAGGGGTATCGTCGATCCGGACTTTTTCACCGGGCCGTGCGTGTTGCAGGCCTTGCACCACGATGCGGTCGCCGGACTTCAGGCCATGGATGACGATCCAGCGATCGTTCTGTACGGCGCCCAGTTCCACCGGTTGCACGCGAACCTGCTGTTGCGCGTCGAGCAGCAACACCTGGGCAACGCCCGAGCTGTCACGCTGGATCGCCCGTTGCGGCACGCTGATGCCTTGCCGGTCGAAGGCCTGCTCCAGACGCACGCGCACGAAGCTGCCCGGCAGCAGGTCGAGGTCGGGGTTGGGAAACTCGCTGCGCAGGGTGATCTGGCCGGTGCCCGGGTCGACGCTGATGTCGGTGAACAGCAACTTGCCAGGCAGCGGATAAAGACTGCCGTCGTCCTGGATCAACGTGGCTTTTGCCTGATCCTGGCCGACCTGCTGCAACTGGCCGGAGCGCAGGGCACGACGCAAATCGTTGAGCTCGCGGGTCGATTGCGTGAGGTCGGCGTGAATCGGGTTCAACTGCTGGATCAGGGCCAGCGGCGTGGTTTCGTTCTGCCCCACCAGGGCGCCTTCGGTTACCAGTGCCCGGCCGATGCGCCCGGCAATCGGTGCGGTGACGGTGGCATAACCCAGGTTCAGCCTGGCCCGTTCCACCGCGGCCTTGTTGGCGGCGACATCGGCGGCGGTCTGGCGGACGGCGGCGCGGGCGTTGTCGTAGTCCTGGCCGCTGATGGCGTTGTCGTCGATCAGTTGCGCGTAACGCTGCGCTTGCAAGCGTGCCTGGAACGCGTTGGCCTCGGCTTTGCGCAGCGCCGCTTCGGCGCTGTCCAGGTCGGCCTTGAATGGCGCTGGATCAATCCGGAACAGCACGTCGCCTTTTTTTACGTCGCTGCCTTCGCGAAAGACCCGCTGCAACACCACACCGGGCACGCGCGCGCGGACTTCGGCGATCCGCGGCGCGGCAATGCGCCCGCTCAGTTCGCTGCTGATGGACAGCGGCCGGGCCTCGATGGTTTCGACGGTCACGGTGGCCAGCGGCGCTTCGTCCTTGGGTGCCGAGGATGAGTCGCAGGCGCTCAACAGCAGCGCCCCGAGCAGCAAGCCCAGGGTGGCGAAAGGATTTCTTGGCATGGTGCTTCCCCAATAATGAGCATTGCCATGCTACGGGGGGCGACCGCCGGCAACGGTAAAGCTTTGTAGGGGGTGTGTGAAATTGTGTAAGGGGTTTGCTCGTGGGTGGGTGAGGGCGTATATCCTTGGCAGCTTGATTCCTTGGTGCCTGTTATGCCGCCTTCGCGAGCAAGCCCGTTCCCACAATGGTCATGCGAACTTTTGTGGGAGCGGGCTTGCTCGCGAAGGCGATCCACACAGGCCCCCCAGCACTTTCTGGAAACACCCATGCCCAACATCCTCCTGGTGGAAGACGACTCCGCACTTTCCGAACTGATCGCCAGTTACCTGGAGCGCAACGGCTATCAGGTCAGTGTGCTCAGTCGTGGCGACCACGTGCGCGAGCGGGCCCGGATCGATCCGCCGGACCTGGTGATTCTCGACCTGATGCTGCCGGGGCTGGACGGTTTGCAGGTCTGCCGCTTGCTGCGGGCCGATTCGGCGACCTTGCCGATCCTGATGCTCACCGCTCGGGACGACAGCCACGACCAGGTGCTGGGCCTGGAGATGGGCGCCGACGACTACGTCACCAAGCCTTGCGAGCCCCGGGTGTTGCTGGCGCGGGTACGCACCTTGTTGCGCCGCAGCAGTCTCACCGAGCCGCAGACGGCCAATGACCGGATCCTCATGGGCAACCTGTGCATCGATCTGTCCGAGCGCACGGTAACTTGGCGCGGCCAAGGGGTGGAATTGTCCAGCGGCGAATACAACCTGCTGGTGGTGCTGGCCCGTCATTCCGGGGAAGTGCTGAGCCGCGACCAGATTTTGCAACGCCTGCGGGGCATCGAATTCAACGGCACCGACCGCTCGGTGGACGTGGCGATTTCCAAGCTGCGGCGCAAGTTCGACGATAACGCCGGTGAAGCGCGCAAGATCAAGACGGTGTGGGGCAAGGGCTATCTGTTCAGCCGTTCCGAGTGGGAATGCTGAGCGGTGTGGAAGCTGCTGATTCGCCTCTACCTGGTCACCATCGTGTCCTACAGCGCGGCGATGTACCTGATGCCGGAATTGGTGATTCGCCTGTTCCATGAGCGCTTTGTGACTTACAACCTCGACCACTCCCGTGGCCTGCAAACCTTGATGGTCAAGCAGTTCCGCGCCGTGCCCAGCGAGCAGTGGCCGGCGCTGGCGGCGCAGATGGACAAGGAGTTCGAGCCGTTGCGCATTGAGCTGGCGGCTGTCGAGGATGAGGATTTCACCCCCGATGAACAGGCCCGTCTCAAACGCGGAGAGAACGTGGTGCGCCTGGGTGAATGGGCTTGGCGCACCCTGACGGCCGCACCGCTGGATGAGCACACGGCGGTCAAGATGATCGTGCCTCCGGACCCGGCGGACGTCAGTTGGCTGTACTGGAGCATCAACGTTCTGATCGGTGCGACGATGCTGGCCTGCCTGCTGCTTTGGCTGCGGCCGCACTGGCGCGATCTGGAACGCCTCAGAAGCACCGCGCAGCGCTTCGGCAAGGGGCATCTGGGCGAACGCACGCACATTGCCTCCAGCTCGAACATCGGCAGCCTGGCCCACGTGTTCGACACCATGGCCGGCGACATCGAGAACCTGCTCAACCAGCAGCGGGATCTGCTCAATGCGGTGTCCCACGAACTGCGCACGCCCCTGACCCGGCTGGACTTCGGCCTGGCCCTGGCGCTGTCCGAGGACCTGCCGGCGGCCAGTCGCGAGCGCCTGCAAGGGTTGGTGGCGCACATCCGCGAGTTGGATGAGTTGGTGCTGGAGTTGCTGTCCTACAGCCGTCTGCAGAACCCCGAGCGTTTGCCCGAGCGGGTCGAAGTGCCGTTGGACGAATTCATCGACAGCATTTTGGGCAGCGTCGACGAGGATCTGGCGGCACCGGACGTGGTGATCGATGTGCTGTTGCACGGCGCGCTGGAGCGTTTTGTGCTGGACCCACGCCTGACCGCCCGGGCGCTGCAAAACCTGCTGCGCAATGCCATGCGTTATTGCGAGAAACGAATCCAGATTGGCGTGCTGGTCAGTGAGCACGGCTGCGAGATCTGGGTCGACGACGACGGCATCGGGATTCCCGACAGCGAACGCGAGCGCGTGTTCGAGCCATTCTACCGTCTGGACCGCAGCCGCGACCGCGCCACGGGCGGTTTCGGCCTCGGCCTGGCCATCAGCCGCCGCGCCCTGGAAGCCCAGGGCGGCACCCTGACGGTCGAAGCCTCGCCGCTGGCCGGGGCACGCTTCAGGCTGTGGCTGCCAACCCCTTCCTCCCTTTGAAGGTTGCTGCGGTCCTGTGGCGAGGGAGCTTGCTCCCGCTGGGTCGCGAAGCGAGCCCAACGACTATCACCCAAACAACCCCGCCGCAATATTGATCGAAAACCCCAGAATCGCCGTATTGAACACAAACCCGATCAACGATTGCGCCAGCACGATCTTGCGCAACTGCCGCGTGGCAACGCCCACGTCCGAGGTCTGCACCGCCACCCCGATGGTGAAAGAGAAATACAGGAAATCCCAATAGTTGGGCGTGGTCAGCCCCTCGGCAAACCGCAGCGCCGGCTCCTTGCCCTCCCAGGTGTAATACAGCCGCGCGTAGTGAACGCTGAAGATCACCCCGATCAGCAACCATGAACCGATCACGGTCATTGCCGTGAAGCCGTAGTGCAGCAGCTTGCCAGCGGTTTGCAGATCGCGGCTGCCCGCCAGTTCGAAGGTGATGGTCGCCAGGCTGGCCAACGCCGCGACGCAGACGAGCAGCAGCACCAGCCCGGCATTTTCGTCTTCAATCTCGGCGATGCGTTTGACGTCGGGCGCCTTGGCCCGCACGGTCAGCCAGGACATCAGCACCAGGTAGGTCCAGACCCCGGCGTTCCAGCCGATCAGGATTTTGCTGATGATCGAATCCACGGGAACCAGCAAACCCACCGCCAGGCCAAGGACCGTGGCGCTGGAAAGACGCGGGTGGGTGCGGACAAGGAAGGGCATGGAGGCTCACTGTACGAGAAAGGGCTGCTGAGTATGCGTCATCAGGCGAGGGCCTGGCCTGTTATCGCGGTAGACTGAATCAACTCCACACCGGCGGTCTGCATCCTGCGGATCGCGCTGTCCATCGAGCCATCCATATCGATGCCCCGGCAGGCGTCGAGCACCACAAATGCATTGAACCCGGCCGCCCGAGCGTCCAGCGCCGAGAACATCACGCAGAAGTCCAGGGCCAGTCCGACCAGGTACACCGTGTCGATGCCGCGCTCCTTCAGGTAACCCGCCAACCCGGTCGTGGTCTGGCGATCGGCTTCCATGAAGGCCGAATAACTGTCGATGTCCGGGTTGCAGCCCTTGCGAATGATCAGTTGGGCGTGGGTCAGTTCCAGCGTCGGGTGGAATTCTGCGCCTCGGCTGCCCTGGGTGCAGTGGTCGGGCCAGAGTTTCTGCTCGCCGTACGGCAATTGGACGATCTCGAATGGCTGCTTGCCGGGATGGCTGGAGGCAAACGACGCATGCCCGGCCGGGTGCCAGTCCTGGGCGAGGATGACCTGTCGGAATGAGCGGCCCAGTTGATTGATCAACGGCACAATCTCATCGCCCCCCGGCACGGCCAGGCGGCCGCCGGGGATGAAGTCGTTCTGTACGTCGATGACCAGTAGGGCGCTGGTCGAAGCCCGAGTGATTGGAGCAGCCATGGATACATCCTCCTTGAAGTGGTCCTCCGATATTAGCCGAACAATCCCAGGCCCCGACATCTGCGCAAGCTGACATACCGCTATCGCGAGCAAGCTCGCTCCCACAGTAGATTGGCGGTGATAGCTGATCCTGTGACCACCCGAGTCCCCATGTGGGAGCGGGCTTGCTCGCGAAGGCGGCACATTCAACATCAATGCAAGCTGATCCACTCCAGCGACCAAGCCCTATCCAACAAGGGTTTGAGGCGGGATCATGTATATTGCCGCCCACCCACAAGATGTCTTTCGTCGCAAATATCCCCGCGTTGATGGCTTTTTGACATTTGCCCCGTGCGTCCATGACACGATTAAGTACAATCGCCGGCTTTCAACCGGGCATGGAAGCAGTTCGGCTTTGCAGTCACGAGAAAAAACCATGCTCATAGGCAGTTACTCCCCCGCCTTAGTTTTTATTTCCCTGTTTGTTGCAGTATTGGCCTCCTACACCGCGCTAGACCTGACCGGGCGTATCGCCACCGCGCGGGGACGTGCGGCCCATTTGTGGATGGCTGGAGGGGCATTGGCGATGGGCGTGGGTGTCTGGTCCATGCATTTCATCGGCATGCTCGCGTTCACCTTGCCGATCGAGCTTGGTTACGATGTGTCGATCACCGCGCTGTCGCTGCTGATTGCCATCCTTTCCTGCGGATTTGCTTTGTGGCTGGTCAGCCAGCCGCGGTTGCCGGCGTGGCAGCTGGCGTTTGGCGCACTGATCATGGGCGCGGGCATCAGTACCATGCATTACACCGGCATGGCCGCGCTGCAGATGCAGCCGGGCATCGATTATGACCCGACGCTGTTCGGCGCGTCCTTGGTGATTGCCGTCGGGGCGTCAGCGGCGGCGCTATGGATTGCCTTTCGCCTGCGCCAGAACACCCCCCATGTGCGCATGGCTCGTGCTGGCGCTGCGGTGGTGATGGGCGTCGCCATCGTTGGCATGCACTACACCGGCATGGCCGGGGCGCGGTTCAGTGAGGGCAGCTTTTGCGGCTCCCTGGACGGTTTGAGCGGCAAGGGCCTGGACAATCTGGTGCTGATCACCACCCTGGCGGTGCTGGCCATTGCCTTGCTGACCTCAATTCTCGACGCGCGCCTGGAAGCCCGTACCGCGGAGCTGGCCCATTCGTTGACCCAGGCCAACCGGGAGCTGACCCAATTGGCCCTGCACGACCCTCTCACCGCATTGCCCAATCGCGTGCTGCTGGCTGATCGCATCGGCCAGGCCATGCACCGGGTGCAGGAGCAGGGCGGTTGCTTTGCCTTGATGTTCATCGACCTCGACGGTTTCAAACCGGTCAACGATGCCTTTGGTCATCACATGGGGGATTTGTTGCTGCGGGACGTGGCCCTGCGCCTGCGCGAAGACCTGCGCAGCCAGGACACCCTGGCGCGGATCGGCGGCGATGAGTTCGTGCTGCTGGTGCAATTGGCCGAACCCGACGATGCCCTGCGACTGGCGGCACGTCAGGTCGGGCTGATCGCCCGCACGTTCCGGGTCGCTGACCACGACCTGCAGATTTCCGCCAGCGTCGGCATTTCGCTTTACCCGGGCAACGGCCAGAACGCCGAAGAGTTGCTGATGAACGCCGACGCGGCGATGTACCACGCCAAAGGCGCTGGCAAAAACGGCTACAGCTTTTTCGATGCGTCGATGAACAGCAACGCCCGCAAGCAATTGCAGTTGCTGCAAGACTTGCGCATCGCTGTCGAACAACGGCAATTCAGCCTCTACTATCAGCCCAAGTTCGACGCCGCCAATGGCCGGCCGGTCGGCGCCGAGGCGTTGCTGCGCTGGACCCACCCGACCCAGGGCCTGTTGATGCCCGACACCTTCATCGACCTGGCGGAAAAGACCGGGCTGATCATTCCCATCGGCGAATGGGTGTTGAACGAGGCCTGTCGCCAGATGCGCGAATGGTACGTGCTCGGTTATACCGACTGGCGCATCGCGGTGAACCTGTCGGCCTTGCAGTTCTGCCATACCGGGTTGGTGCAAAGTGTGGCCAAGGCGTTGGAAACCCATCAACTGCCGGCCAACAGCCTGACCCTGGAAATCACCGAAACCACCGCCATGAGCGATGCGGACGCGAGCATGACCGTGCTGCAGCAGCTCTCGGACATGGGCGTGGACCTGTCCATCGATGACTTTGGCACCGGTTATTCGAGCCTGATGTACCTCAAGCGCCTGCCGGCCAACGAACTGAAGATCGATCGCGGTTTCGTGCGCGACCTGGAGCACGACAGTGATGATGCCGCCATCGTCTCGGCCATCGTCGCCCTCGGCCAGGCCCTGGGCCTGCGGATCGTTGCCGAAGGCGTGGAGACCGATGTGCAACAGGATTTCCTGACCCAGCTGGGCTGCGATTCGCTGCAGGGTTACCTGCTGGGGCATCCGCTGCCGGCCGAGCGCTTCATCCACGATATCCGCCAGGCACAACGGGTGGCGGTGGTCTGAGCGGCTTCAAGCAATGATGTCGAACGCCGAGCTGTCCAGCCGCTCGCCATTGACCAGCAGATGCACCGCATGCCGGCCCGCATAGTGCCGGCGAGTGGTCAGCTCGCGAATATGTTGTGAACGGCTGAGGGTGACGCAACTTTCGGCGGGCAGGTCGAAGGTCTTGAGCTTGAAGACCTTGGCCGATGTGCCGCCCGAGGCTTTTACGTAATCGATCGCGTAATCGATCACCAGGCGCTGGCTCTGCCCGAGGGTCGATTGCACCTTGAAGGACAGGGTGATCTGTTCTCCCAGGCGAATGACCGCTGGCGTCACCTTCAGGTCCAGGATTTCGACCTGGGCCTTGCCACCTACACCGATGACCGCCAGTGCCCGGGGATGGCCTTGTTTGATCAGGCTGCGCAGCGCATGCCGGGCGATCCACGCGGTGTGGCGGTCTTGCAGTGGCCAGCCTTCGATCTGCTCCAGCACCCACTCCGGATGCTGCTTGGTGACGTCGTTGAGGTGGTTGGCCACGGACTTGCGCACATAGAGACTGTCGTCGGCCTTGAGGGCGTCGAGGATCGCGGCCGCCAGGTCGGGGTTGGCCTGGATCGGCTCGAGGTGGAACGACCACGGCAAGCGCGGCCGACTGCCTTCGCTGGCCAGGCGCCGTACGTGTTCGTTGGCATCCAGTGCCCAGTCGTGCATGACCTTGAGGGTGCCGGCCAGGTCGTCGCGCAGGAAGTGCCGCACCGCGAACTCCGACGAGCCGAACCGGGTGAAGTACTTGAGCGCGTCCATCGACAGGTCGAAGGTGTGCCGGCCGTAAGACGCGACATAGTGCGGCAGGAACATGCTGACGAACATGCTGTTGAGGCGCGGAGCCAGATCACGCAGCACGTCCAGAGATGCTTCGTAACCCAGGGGTAGCACGGCATGCAGGCATTCACTGACCCGTGCCATGCGTTGCATCACCGACAATTCGGCCAGCCCGTCGTTGGCCATGTGCAAGAACGCCTTGGCGTCGAAGGCCGGATACACCACGAGCATTTCGCTGGCGATGTGCTCCAGGCGGGCGCTGTTGAAGATTTCCTTGAGGGCTGGGGAGGAGGCGGTGGTGCTCATGGTGGGTCCGTCCGGCGGGTGTTGTAGTTCCGAGCCTGACACTATGCCATGCGCGACCCGTGGCGAGGGAGGCTCTCAGCTTCCAGTCGCTGCAGTAAAGGGAATGATTCGCCGCCCGCGAAGTCCCAGATTCAGTCCCTCGAATAACTGGAGTTTTTTCTATGCGCAAACCAACCCTGATCGCCAGCCTGGTCCTGATCGCCGGCCTCGGAGCCCTTGGGCCTGTTGCGCAAGCGGTCGAAAAAACCGGAGACGCCCTGGAACATTCGCCGAGCAATGGGCGCAGGCTGGTGGAAAACGACCGAGTACCGGCGGACTACCAGCGTGCGGACAGGGCCATGAAAGACTGGAAACAGAAGAAACTCGAGCAGCCGACACAAGAACAGCAATGGGTGCATATCGACGACAAGTACTTGCTGATCGAAACCGTGTCCGGCGCAATCGTCAAGATCGTTCCGGCCACACGTTAAGTCTTCAGGTCACTTCGCCCTTGTCCCACAGGCGAACCAGTTCGCCGGGTGCCTGGTCCTCAGGCACCTGCAACACCATCTCGTCGTCATGGTCGTCAGTGCGATAACGCACCTCGATCTGGAAAAAACGCTGGTCGCCCCGGCCAGGTGTGGACGAAGTCAGTGGCAGACAGCCCTCCAGCACCGAGCAGATGCGCGTGCGTTGGTCGAGGTCGCACTGGGCGAACTCGATTTCCCGGGGCCGGGTCAAGGCATGGATGGCCGCCACGCCGCCCTGGCGTGACAGTCGTACCACGGCATTATCGTCGAGGTCTGGAAGGGTTTTCATCAGCTTTCCTCTGTCAGATCGACACCGACCTGGGCCCAGCCGTTCTGCACCGCTTGCACCTCCCGTTCACCGAAGCGCTGGCGGGCGTGCTCGACAGTGAGGCGGGCGAAAGCGCTGAAGGACGCGTCGTTGGCCAGTTTTCGGTCGCACAAGGTGTCATACCAGATCCGGCCGGCCTTTTCCCAGGCAAATCCGCCCAGCGTGGTGGCCGCCAGATAAAAGGCGCGATTGGGAATACCGGAGTTGATATGCACGCCGCCGTTGTCTTCGCGGGTGATGACGAATTCGCGCATGTGCGCCGGTTGCGGGTCTTTGCCCAGCAACGGGTCATCGTAGGCGGAGCCGGGGTTGGACATGCTGCGCAGGCCGTCGCCATTGATCTTGTCAGTGAGCAGGTCGGCGCCGATCAGCCAGTCGGCCTGGTCGGCGGTCTGCTCCAGCACGAACTGCTTGACCAGCACGCCGAACACATCGGAGATGGACTCGTTCAACGCTCCGGACTGGTTGGCGTAGACCAACCCGGCTTCACTTTCGGTGACACCATGGGCCAGTTCATGGGCGACCACGTCCAGGGAGCGGGTGAAGCGCTGGAAGATTTCTCCATCGCCGTCGCCAAACACCATTTGCGCGCCGTTCCAGAAGGCGTTTTCGTAGCCCTGGCCATAATGCACGCTGCCCACCAGGGCGAAGCCTTTGTTGTCGATGGAATCGCGCCCCAGGACTTTCCAGAAAAAATCATAGGTGGCACCGAGGGCGTTGTAGGCTTCGTCCACGGCTGGGTCGCCGCTGGCCGACTGGCCTTCCAGGCGAACCGGCTGGCCAGGCAACTCCATGGTGTTTTGGGCATCATGCACGCTGCGCTGCGGGTGGCCGGGCCTGCCAGGCTTGGAGAATTTCGCGGCGGCGGGAAGATGACTGGGCGGCCCGGGGTTGTGCCGCAGATTGCGCACGTGGGACAGGGTGCCGAGGGCGCTGGAGCGTTGCTGTTCGGAGCCATGGGCGATGATGCGATTGAGGATATACGGCGGAATGAAACCGTGGAGCGGACGAGAGTCGATCATCAGAAAATCCTTATCTGAAAGGCAGGGTCGATACCCATGTGAACCGAAGTGACCGCTGCGGTTCCCTGCTGCATGCAATACACATAAGTTTGCCAGGCGCGCCAATTTCTGCGAAAACCCCGCGCTTGAATTCCACGGAAATACCCCATGAACGAAGAACTGCAAATCATCGACCTGGAACAGGGCGACGGCAAAAGCGTAGTCAAAGGCGCGCTGATCACCACCCAATACCGCGGCACCCTTGAAGACGGCACCGAATTCGATTCGTCCTACAGTCGTGGCAAACCCTTTCAGTGCGTGATCGGCACCGGTCGCGTCATCAAGGGTTGGGACCTGGGCCTGATGGGCATGCAGGTCGGCGGCAAGCGCAAGCTGCTGGTACCGGCTCACTTGGCCTATGGCGAACGCTCCATGGGCGCCCATATCAAGCCCAACGCCAACCTCATCTTTGAAATCGAGTTGCTGGAAGTCCTGACCCGGGACGATTGAGCGATGCTGTGGATCAGGGCGTTTTCGTCCCGGGCCGGTCGCTGAACAACGGAATGCGTCCGTTGATAGAAGGGCGGTAGCACCAGATCAATTGATCCAGTCGTGGTTCACGCTCAAGAAGCGCACCCAGTGTGGCCTGTGCGATGTCCAATGCCAGGGTTTGACCGGGGCACTCATGGCGCCCGGCGCCGAAGCTGAAACTGCGGCGGCCCGGGCGGTCCAGCAGCAGGATGTCCGGTTGCGGGTTGAGCTGTGGGTCGCGGTTGGCCGAGGCCAGCAGCACCAGGATTACATCCCCTGGGTTCAGCGCGGTACCGAGGGTTTCACAGGGCGCGGCGACGAAGCGGCGCGTGTGCTGCACCGAAGGGTCGAAGCGCTGGACTTCGGCCAGCAACGGGCGGATTTTCCCAGGATCCTCCCGGAGTGTGCGCTGCAGTGCCGGATCGCGGATCAGTGCCAGCAATGCATTGCCAATCAGGCCGGCCGTGGCTTCATAGGTCTGCGAGAGCAGGCCGATCAGGTTGGCGATCAGGCCGTCCGGATCGGTACCTTCGAAGCCCCGGCCAATGTGCGCCAACAACGGGCTGTCCCGCGCCTCGATCCGCTCCCCGAAAACTGTGACCAGTCGCTCGCTGGCCCGGTGCGCCGCGTCCAGTTGCGCCGCGTCACTCAGGGGCGACAGACAGCTCACGAAATTCCCGGTCAGCTCGCTGATCATGCGACAGTCCGCCGGACTGAAACCCAACAGCGCCGCCACCACGCTGGCCGGTCCGATGAACTGAGCCTGGTGCAGGCCTTCGGCACCTTCCTTGAAGAAGCGTGCCCTGACCAATGCCTCGACCTGTTGCGGGTCAATGTCCTGCAACCGCGGCGCAATCGCGGCCCTCGGGCAACGCTGCTGTTCACCTTCGTTCATACGCATCAGGCGCCCGAATACGTGCCCGGCGGGCCCCTCGGCAATGGCCTTTGGCACGGGCTCGTGGGCCGGGCGCACATGGCAATCGGGGTGATGTAACACCGCGCACACGGCCTCGGCGCTGCTGGCGATCCACAGATTCAATTGCGGATCGAAGGTCAGCCCGCCTGCGGCCCGCAGGTTCGCATAGTAAGGGTAGGGATCAGGGTGAGTCGCGGCGATGATCGGGTCCATGGAGTACGGCCTTGTTCATGATGGAGAAAGTGTTGCTACTATCTCCAGTCGATGTATGGCTTGATTCGTCGGGGAGCGAAATATGAACGCAGAGCAACATGATGTTGGCGTGTCCCAAGTGGCCGCGGCTATCGCCGAACCGGCCCGGACCCGAATGCTGTGTTCGCTGATGGACGGCCATGCCCGCACCAGCACGGAATTGGCGAGCATTGCCGATGTCAGTGCCTCTACCGCCAGCGCCCACCTGGCGAAGCTCAAGGAACTGGCCCTGGTGCGCCTGCACGTCCAGGGGCGTCATCGTTATTACAGCCTGGCGGACAAACGCGTCGCCCAGGCCCTTGAAGCGCTGATGGTGATCGGCCAGAACGGCGCTCCGACCTTCACGCCACGCACCCCGGATCGCCTGCAATTCGCTCGCACCTGTTACGACCACATGGCCGGCACCCTGGCGGTGCGGCTGCATGATCGGATGATCGAGGCTGGGTGGCTGGTGGACGTGGAAGGGCGCGATTATCGGCTGAGTGAATCGGGCGAGGCTCTGTTCGAGGAGCTGGGCGTGGATGTTCAGGTGTTGAGCGCCCAACGCCGCCGATTCGCCTGTCCCTGCCTGGACTGGAGCATGCGCCGTCCGCACCTGGGCGGTGCCCTGGGGGCGGCGTTGCTGCAAGTGGCGATCAAGCGCAAGTGGGTGATTCAGGACCTGGATAGCCGGGCGTTGGGGTTGACGGCCAGTGGTCGCCGGGAGATGGCGGGGCGGTTGGGTATCGATGTCGAGATGGATGCCGGGCCTGCCGGCGCCATCGCTAGCAGGCTTGCTCCCACATTGGCACTCGGATACTCAAAAATCCGGCGTTCACCATAAATCTCCTGTGGGAGCTGAGCTTGCTCGCGATGGCGATTCCAGCCACGTCATCGCAGGCAGGTTCACACCATTCCCGAAAACTCCTGCATGGCATCGAGCAAAGCCTCTCGGAAATACGCTTTTGACGCCCGATCGCACAGGATGTGCAAACTTGCCTGCTGCGCGGTACTGGAGTTGATCACGATCACATTGATGCGTGCCGCCGACGTTTGGGCCACCGCTCCCGGGCCGAACGCCTGTGGGCTCAGATCGACCCCACAGAGCTTGGCCATCACCTCGCTCAGATGCTCTCCCGTCAGTTGAAAACAGGCATGACTGTCCTGGCGAGGCAGCAAATAGTTGGCTTGGTGATCGAGCTCCCAGCGGGCTTCTTCGTCGGCAATGCGCTGGCCCTGGTCTTCGAGGCTGCCCAACAGCAGATATTCGGTCTGCGACAGGCGTGCCACTTGGCTGCCATCGGTCTGGGGCTCGGCGCGATTGGGGGCGTGGGGCAGAACGAAATGGCGACCTTGCAGGTACGCGGCACTGTGAGCACCACGAAAACCTACCCGAGGCAGGTCAGTTAAATCCGCCAGCGTGCACGTGGGCAACGGCGCGAGAGCGTGGTGCCCGACGGTGTGTTGTTCTTTCAGACTGGTCATGGCTCAAAGCTCCTGGCGTTGGTTGTCGGGATCAAAGAAGGGCAACTGCACCACCTCGGCCTGGACGACGATGCCCCCTTCGACACGGATCGGGATGCGTTGCCCCGGGGTGCTTTGGTCGATGCTGGCGTAGGCCAGGCCGATGATCTTGCCAAGGCTTGCGGAATATTCGCAGGACGTGACATTGCCGCTGATGTCCGGCCCGTTGAGCACCAGATGCCCTTCAAGCGGTTGCGGGCTGTTCTTCGGTAGGCTGAAGCCCACCAGTTTGCGTTTTAGCGGCTGGGCTTGGAGGATGTCCACCGAGCGCCGGCCAACAAAGAACGGCTTGCTGCGGTTGACCGCCCAGCCCATGTCGATTTCCGCCGGATGGGTCATGCCGTCGGTGTCCTGACTGATGATCACGTGGCCTTTTTCCAGGCGCAGCAGGCGTTGGGTTTCGACGCCGAAGGGGCGGATGCCGTGGGCCTTGCCGGCCTCCATCAGTGCGTCCCAAAGCTTGAGCCCATGACGCGCCGGCACGTGGATTTCATAGCCCAGTTCGCCGACAAAACCCACTCGCAGCAAACGGGCCTTGATGCCGGCCACGGTGCCCTGGCGCACCCCCAGATAAGGAAACGCTTCGGCGCTCAGATCCAGGTCGGTGCAAACCTGCTCCAGTACTTTGCGCGAGTCGGGCCCGGCGACGTTGACCGCGCAAATGGCCGCGGTGACGTTGGCGACATCCACGTCGAGGCGCCATTGCGCGTTCCACTTGAGCATTTGCTGATAGATCCGGTCGACGCCACTGGTAGTGGCGGTGACGTAGAAGTGATTTTCGGCAAACCGCGCGCAGACACCATCGTCGATCACCACGCCGTGCTCGTTGGTCATCAGCGCATAGCGGGAGCGGCCGACCGGTTGTTTGAGGAAGGCGAAGGTGTACATGCGGTTGAGCAGCTCGGCGGCGTCTGGGCCACGTACATCCAAACCGCCCAGTGTCGAGACGTCGATGAGGCCGACCTTGTTGCGTACATGCAGGGCTTCGGCCTGCATGCAGGCCTCGCGATCCTTGGTATCACCGTAGTAGGCCGGGCGTTGCCAGATGCCGGCGGGCATCATCTTCGCCCCGGCCTGCAGGTGGCGGGCATGCATCGGCGTTTGTCGGTAAGGATCGAATGCGCGACCGGCGACGTGCGCCAGCTTCTCGGCCACAAACGGCGGCCGTGCCGTGGTCACACCGGTTTCGCTGATGTTGCGTTGCGTGGCCCACGCCACCAGCCGTGCGGTCGGCAGCGCCGAGTGACGCCCTTGAGACGGTCCCATGCCGACGGTGGAGTAGCGCTTGACCAGTTGCACGTCGCGATAGCCGACGCGGGTGGCGTTGACGATGTCGGCCACCTGCAGGTCCTCGTCGAAGTCGACGAAGTCCTTGCCTTTGGGGTGCGGGAAGATGGGCCAATTGAAATTGACCCGAGCCTCGCCACTCAATGGCACGCGTTGCGTGCTGACGGTCAGACCCAGCGCGAGGGCGGCTTCGGCGCCGGCATTCACGCCATCGGCAATCACGTTATCCAGATGGTGCCGACCGTTGACCGAGCCGGCGACATTCAGATTCCCTGGCAGGCCGCTGAGGGTGAACTCGGCCCGTTGATCGTCGTAGGCCAGTTTGCCGCCGGCCTGGCACAGCAGTTGATAGACCGGCATGTAACCGGCGGACATGCACAGTAAATCGCACGCCAGATATTGCCCGCTCTCGGCGACCTGGCCCTGTGCGGTGATCTGGCGCACGTCGACACCGTTGATATGGCGCATGCCTTTTTCGTGCCGGGCTTCATAAACGGTGCTGTTGGCCTGACGGTAGATCTTGCGTTGCGCCAGTGCGCGCAGCAGGGCTTCGTCCGCAGGCCCTTGGCGCAGGTCCACCACCGCGACGACTTCCACGCCCTGGTCATGCAGATCAAGCGCGGCGAGGTAACCATCGTCGTTGCCCGTCAGCACCACGGCGCGGTTGCCCGGTTTGACCGCATACAGCTTCATCAGCCTTTGCGCGGCGCTGGTCAGCATCACGCCCGGCAGGTCGTTGTTGCGAAAGATCACCGGCTGATCGAACGCGCCGCTGCACACCAGGCATTGGCGGGCGCGGACCTTGTACAGGCGTTTGCCCTGGATCACCGGCAGGTAGTTATCGGTGAACCAGGCGTTGCACGTGGCTTCGGTGAGGATCTGGATATTGGCGTGTTGCTCGACCGCCGCGAGCAGTTCGCGGCGCAGGTTTTCAGCCTTGTTGCCGTCGATGTCGAAGCGGGCATAGGTGAGCGAGCCACCGAGAATCGGCTGTTGCTCGATGAGCAGCACCTTGGCTCCGGCGTTGGCGGCGGTCAGGGCGGCGTGCAACCCGGCGGGACCGGCACCGATGACGGCGACGTCGGTAAACAGGTAAGCCTTGTCGTAGTACTCCGGCTGGAACTTCAGGTCGAGCACACCGAGGCCGGCCTTCTTGCGAATGATCGGTTCCCAGACTTTCCACATGCCCTTGGGCTTGTAGAACGAGCGGTAGTAGAAGCCCACCGGCATGAATTTGGAAAACTTGCCCAGGTAGGCGTCGCGGTCGTTATCCAGCGAGCCGTTGACGTTCTGCGCCGTCACCTGCAAACCCGCGGACAGCGCGTGAGCGTCGGCCAGCACATTGGGTTCCTGGGGCAGTTGCACCAGGCTGTTGGCGTCCTGGCCAGCCATGGTCAGCGGGCCGCGTGGGCGATGGTATTTGAACGAGCGGGAGATCAGGAAGCGCCCGTTGGCCAACAAGGCGCTGGCGATACTGTCGCCTTGCAAGCCTTGGTAGCGTTGCCCGTCGAAACTGAAATCCAGCGGCTGATCACGGTCGATCAGCAAGCCCATGGGGGCGGGTAGGCGATTCATCCTGCGATCTCCTTGGCGGCGGCGTTGAATTCGACACGGGTGCTGAAGAGCTCTTTAGGATCGAAGGTGCGCAGAATTTCGTCGGTGACGGTATGCCGCTCCGCGAGGAACCAGTAGCTGGAGGGGGTGTGCATCCACCATTCGCGCACCACGCCGGCGAGGTTGTCGGTGTTGAACACGTAGTCCGCCCATTCGCCGTCGCTGCAGGTGACCGGGTCGGGCATGGGTTTGAATTCACCGCCATAGGTGAACTCGCTGATATTGCGCGGCCCGTTGAGCGGGCAAGTCATGATTTTCATAGTCTGCTCTGCGTCAGTGACTGGCCGCCGTGGCGCCCATTTCGTTGACTTGCTGGAAGGTCGAGAAGCGTTCGAGGCCGAACGGTTTGATCAGCTCCGGCACCTTGCCGTCGCTGGCGACCAACTCGGCCATGGTCTTGCCGCAGATCGGCGTGGCCTTGAAGCCCCAGGTGCCCCAGCCCGCGTCGAGGTAGTAATTGTTCACCGGCGACAGGCCCATGATCGGGCTGTAGTCCGGGGTCATGTCGGTGATCCCGGCCCATTGGCGCATCAGCTTGGCGTTGGCCAGGAACGGGAACATCTCGATGGCATGGGCCAGCAGGCTTTCCTTCAAATCGAGCGTGGAACGGGTATTGAACAGTGGATAGGGGTCTGAGCCGCCACCGAATACCACCTCGCCACGACTCGTTTGCTGCACATAGCAGTGCAAGGCAGAGGAGCTCACCAGTGGATCGAGAAACGGCTTGAATGGCTGCGTGACCATCGCTTGCAGCGGGAAGGTCTGGATCGGCGAACGAATCCCAGCCTTGGCCATCAGCAACGAGCTGTGCCCGGCAATCGCCTGCACCGCGCAACCGCACTTGATGGTGCCGCGGTTGGTCTTGACCGCGGTGAGGGTGCCGTTCTCGATGATCAGGTCCTGGACTTCAGTGAGCTGATGGATTTCCACACCGCGCTTGGCCGCCTGTTTGGCGTAACCCCAGGCCACCGCGTCGTGGCGCGCGGTGGCGCCGTCGATGTGCCACAGACCGGCGAGCACCGGCAAGTGGCCGGGATCGAGGTTGAGGCTGGGCACCAGTTCACGGATCTGCTGACGGTCGATCATCTCGCTGCGGCCGCCAAAGTGTTTGTTGACCTCGGCGCGCTGACGGAACGAGCGCACCGTGGCATCGGTGTGGGCCAGGGTCAGTTGGCCGCGCTCGGAGTACATGATGTTGAAATCGAATTCGTTGGACAGCGATTGGAACATCCGCACCGACTCGGCATAAAAGCGCACGCCTTCGCTGGTCAGGTAGTTGGAGCGGATCACCGCCGTGTTGCGCGCGGTATTGCCGCCGCCCAGGTAGGACTTCTCCAACACCGCGACGTTGGTGATGCCGTGGTACTTGGCCAGGTAATAAGCGATGGCCAGGCCGTGGCCGCCGGCGCCGATGATCACCACGTCGTAGCTTGATTTGAGTTCGCATGGTGGCGGCAGATCCACTTCCACCGGGTACTGCGAACTCAGCCCGTATTTCAATAGATTGAATGGCATAGGGCCTCCGATTGGCTGCGTTGGGCCTGGTGTTGTGCAAGGGCTGCGGTGACAGTGTTTTTCATCAGGAAGGCAATGGTCATCGGGCCGACACCACCGGGTACTGGGGTGATCGCCGCGACGTGCGCCAGGGCGCTGTCGAAGTCGACGTCGCCCACCAGACGGCTGCGGCCATCGTCTTCGATGCGGTTGATGCCGACGTCGATCACCACGGCGCCAGGCTTGAGCCAACTGGCGTCGATCAACCGTGGGCGACCCACGGCGGCGATGACGATGTCCGCCTGCCGGCACAGTGCCTGGGGATCCGGGCTGCGCGAATGCAGGAGGGTCACCGAGCAGTCGGCCTTAAGCAGCAACGCAGCCATGGGTTTGCCGACGATGTTCGAGCGGCCGATCACCACCGCGTGCTTGCCGCGCAGATCACCGCAGGTTTGTTCCAGCAAATACAAACAACCACTGGGGGTGCAAGGTGCGAGTACCGTACGACCCTGGCTGAGGCCGCCGACGTTCTGACTGTGGAACCCGTCGACGTCCTTGTCTGGCGCGATAGCCTCCAGTGCCCGTAATTCATCGATATGGGCAGGCAGCGGCAGTTGCAGAAGAATGCCGTGGATCGAACGATCGGCATTCAATCGGGCGATCAGAATGAGTAACTGTTCAGTGCTGGTGTCCGCAGGCAGCCGATGTTCCAGCGAGCGAATACCCACCTCTTCGGCGCGCAGGATTTTGTTGCGCACGTAGACCTGGCTGGCCGGGTCGCTGCCCACCAGGATCACCGCCAGTGCCGGTTCAATGGCTTGCTCGCGCAGACGCTCCACGTCCTCGCGAACCTGTATGAGCACGCGGGCGGCGGTTGCTTTGCCGTCGATCAGTTTGTGCGTGTTCACCGGAAGATCACCGTTCTGTCCTGATTGAGGAAAACCCGGTGCTCCAGGTGGTACTTGACCGCCTTGGACAGGGCCACGGTTTCGGTGTCGCGGCCGGTGGCCACCAGGTCGTCGGGCAGGTAGACGTGGTCGACGCGCTGTACTTCCTGCTCAATGATCGGTCCCTCATCGAGGTCGCTGGTGACGTAATGAGCGGTGGCGCCAATGAGTTTCACCCCACGCTGGTAGGCCTGGTGATAGGGTTTGGCGCCTTTGAAACCGGGCAAGAACGAATGGTGAATGTTGATCGCTCGACCCGAGAGTTGCTTGCACAGGTCATCGGAGAGAATTTGCATGTAGCGCGCCAACACCACGAGCTCGGTGCCGGTGTCGTCGACGATCTTCATCAGTTCGGCTTCCTGCCGGGCCTTGGTCTCCTTGGTCACTGGCAGGTAAATGAAGCGAATGCCTTCGCGTTCGGCCATCGGGCGCAGGTCGAGGTGGTTGGAGACAATGGCGGTGATGGTCATGTCCATCTCGCCCTTGTGGTAGCGGTAGAGCAGGTCGGTCAGGCAGTGGTCGAACTTGCTGACCATCAGCAACACGCGCATGGGCTCGCGGGTGTCATGCAATTCCCAGGTCATGTCGAAGGCTTGGGCGACGTGGGCGAAACCGTCCTTGATCTGTTGCAGGTCGCCTGGGTGACCGTCGTTGAAACGAAACACCGCACGCATGAAAAAACGGCCGCTGAAGTCGTCGTCGAATTGCGCCATCTCCCCGATGTAGCAATGGTTGTCCGCCAGATAGGTGGTGACGGCTGCGACGATGCCGGACACCGCGGGACAGGTGATCTTGATGATGAAATGGTTTTTTTCGTGTTGCATGACACGTCCTCGGGATGATGGCGGCAGCTCATCGCATAGCGAAAAAAATCATCAACGGACAGCAGGCTCATCCATGAGCATATTTTCTTGTTGGGAATAAAATATTCCTGAAATGGCTTTATAGGGGAGTGGAGGCGGGACGTCTAGAGTTTTGGGAAAGATTTTTAACTGAGGGGAATTTTTTGCGAGGGAAGGCGACTCGGTTTCTTCGTTCGAACGCGGTCAAAAATGTGGGAGAGGGCTTGCTCGCGAATGCGCTCTGTCAGTTGATAGAGATGACAACTGGCACATCGCATTCGCGAGCAAGCCCGCTCCCACAGGTTGATCTTCATGCATCGGGAGGGAGGCGTTACTCTTTGTCGTTGCCGTAGTTCATGATCGATAAAAGGCGGATAGGCACCTGCACCAGTTGCTCGGGGCCGTGGGGGATTTCGCCTTCGAACGTCAGACTGTCGCCAGCTTCCATGCGGTAAAGCTGATTGCCGTGGCGATAGATCAGTTCACCTTCCAGCAGATGAAGGAATTCGGTGCCGGGGTGAGAGAAGGTCGGAAACTCCTCACTCGCGTCGTCCATGCTGACCATATAAGCCTCGAAGCTCTTCTTCGGCCCGCGGGTATGGTTGAGCAGATGGTACGTATGGCCTTTCTCGGTGCCACGGCGCACCACTTCCATGCCCTGGTCAGCCTTGACCAGAAGCGCACTGCCGTCTTGTTGGTCGTATTCGCTGAACAACTTGGACAGTGGCAGGCCGAGCACGTCGCACAGACGGCTCAGGGTATCGAGGCTGGTGGATACCTGGGCGTTTTCGATCTTGCTCAACATGCCTTGACTGATATCGGCAATCTTGGCCACGTCAGACAATTTCAGATCCTGGGCCTGGCGCTGACGCTTGATCTGCAAGCCCAGGTATTGCTCAAGCTTGAGGCGCGGGGCGGTTTCGGTCGGCATAGTCATCAAATCCTGCACACTTTCCGTTCAGTAATATTAGTTTCGCACTGAGAAAGTGCAAATGGCGGCGTTCAGCTCGCGTCTATTGAGCGATATTCCCACGGGGAAAAGAATTTTCCCATATATACAGCACAAAAGCGCTTTTCTGAGAGGCTCGGCGCTTCACTCGCGAATCTGGCAAGGGCCTTGCATTCCTATTGGGAAAATAACTTTCTTTTTAGGAATAAAAAGTCAGTCAAGGCCATCCACAATGTTTTGCCCTTTCGCGAGGAGTGACGAGCAATGTTGCCAGCAGAAACCCAGCGCATCATCGACAAGCATGGAATCAAGTACGTGCTTGCGCAGTTTGTGGATATTCACGGTTCGGCCAAAACCAAGTCAGTGCCTATCTGTGGGCTCAAGGCGGTGGCCGAAGAGGGAGCGGGTTTTGCCGGATTCGCGATCAGCGGCATGGGCATGGAGCCCCACGGGCCGGACTTCATGGCCCGCGGCGATTTGTCCACCTTGACTCCGGTGCCCTGGCAGCCGGGTTACGGGCGCGTGGTGTGCATCGGTCACGTCGACGGTAAGCCGCACCCGTACGACAGCCGTTATGTGTTGCAGCAACAAGTGCAACGCCTGGCAGAAAAGGGCTGGACGCTCAACACCGGCCTGGAGCCCGAGTTCAACCTGATGCGCCGCGACGCACAGGGCAAACTGCAACTGGTGGACCTCAGCGACAATCTGGACAAGCCTTGCTACGACTACAAAGGCCTGTCGCGCTCCCGGGTTTTCCTTGAGCGGCTGACCGAAGCCTTGCAGGCAGTGGATTTCGAGGTCTATCAAATCGACCACGAGGACGCCAACGGCCAGTTCGAGATCAACTACACCTACAGCGACGCCATGACCTCGGCGGATCGCTTCACGTTTTTCCGCATGGCCGCCGGCGAAATCGCCAATGACCTGGGCATGATCTGCTCGTTCATGCCCAAGCCCGACCCGAAACGGGCCGGCAACGGCATGCATTTTCACCTGTCGATCAGCAGCGCCGAGAACAGGAACCTGTTCCATGACGCCAGTGATCCCAGCGGCATGGGCCTGTCGAAAATGGCCTATCACTTCGCCGCGGGCCTGCTTGCCCACGGCCCGGCGCTGTGTGCCTTCGCCGCGCCGACGGTCAACTCCTACAAGCGTCTGGTGGTCGGCAATTCGTTGTCCGGCGCGACCTGGGCGCCGGCCTTTATCGCCTTCGGCGCCAACAATCGTTCGGCCATGGTGCGGGTGCCTTACGGCCGCCTGGAATTCCGCCTGCCGGACGCCGGTTGCAATCCTTATCTGGTCAGCGCCGCGATCATCGCTGCCGGCCTGGATGGCATCGATCGCCAGCTGGAAATCGACCACGTCTGCAATGAAAACCTCTACAGCCTGAGCCTGGAACAGATCGCCGCTCGGGGCATCAAGACCCTGCCGCAATCGCTCAAGGAGGCCTGCGACGCCCTGGAAGCCGACCCGTTGTTCGCCGAGGTGCTGGGCCCGCAGATCGTAGGCGAGTTCATCAAGCTCAAGCGCATGGAGTGGGTGGAATACAGCCGCCACGTCTCCGACTGGGAGATCCAGCGCTACACCGAATTTTTCTGACTCAGTGTTTTGCCAACCATTCGGGCACCCGGCTCGGCGTCGGATGTTCAGTGCCTTCGAAGGAGAATTGATATGTGTGGGATCGTAGGTCTTTACCTGAAAAATCCGCAGTTGGAATCCCAGCTCGGCAAGCTGTTTGAACCGATGTTGCAGGCCATGACCGACCGCGGGCCGGACAGTGCCGGGTTTGCCATCTATGGCGATGAAGTGGCGCACGGTTGGGTCAAGCTGACTCTGCAGGCGACCACCGACGGTTTCGATTGGAAAGCCCTGATGGGCGAACTGGAAGGGCGTCTTGGCTGCTCGCTGGACTGGTTCCAGAACGCCAGCGCTGCCGTGCTCAAGATCAATGCTCAGGAGGCGCCGGTACGTCTGGCCCTCGCTGAACTGGCGCCGAGCGTGCGCATCATGAGCGCCGGCCAGAGCATCGAAATCCTCAAGGGCATGGGCTTGCCCCAGGAGATTTCCCAGCGCTTCGGCCTGGCCGGCATGAAGGGCAGCCACATTATCGGCCACACCCGCATGGCCACTGAAAGCGCGGTGACCATGGAAGGCAGCCACCCATTCTCCACCGGCGCCGACCTGTGCCTGGTGCACAACGGCTCGCTGTCCAACCACTTCCGCCTGCGTCAGGAACTCAAGCGCGAAGGCATTCACTTCGAGACCGACAACGATACCGAAGTGGCCGCCGGCTACCTGACCTGGCGCCTGCAGCAGGGTGACTCATTGAAAGAAGCGCTGGATCACTCGCTGGAGGATCTGGACGGTTTCTTCACTTTCGCCATCGGCACCCGCAACGGTTTTGCCGTGATCCGCGACCCGATTGCCTGCAAGCCGGCGATCCTCGCCGAGACCGACGATTACGTCGCCATGGCCTCCGAGTATCAGGCCCTGTCGAGCCTGCCAGGCATCGAGCACGCCAAGGTCTGGGAGCCGGCACCGGCCACTATGTACATCTGGGAACGCGAGTCAGCTTAAGGAGCGCACACATGAAAACCATCGACCTTTCCACGGCCACCGTGCGTGAACTCAATCAGGCGTTGCACGACCAGGTCAACAACGTTGAACACCACGAATGGGTGGTGAGTCATTCGGACGGCAAGCACAACCTCGCGGTCGGGGTGAACGAAGCACTGTCCATCGATATTCAGGGACACGCCGGTTACTACTGCGCGGGTATGAATCAAAAGGCCTCGATCACCGTGCACGGCAACGTCGGTGTCGGTTGCGCCGAGAACATGATGTCTGGCTACGTCCGCGTCAAAGGCAGCGCCTCCCAGGCCGCCGGTGCCACGGCCCATGGCGGGCTGCTGGTGATTGAAGGGGATGCCGGCGCGCGTTGCGGGATTTCCATGAAGGGCATCGACATTGTCGTGGGTGGCAGCATCGGCCATATGAGCTGTTTCATGGGCCAGGCCGGGCGTCTGGTGGTCTGCGGCGATGCCGGCGATGCGCTGGGCGATTCCTTGTACGAGACCCACATCTACGTGAAGGGCACTGTGGAGTCCCTGGGCTCCGATTGCATCGAGAAAGAGATGCGAGCCGAGCACCTCCAAGAGCTCCAGGACCTGTTGAACCGTGCCGGTTTCGCGCACAAGGCGGCTGACTTCAAACGCTACGGTTCGGCCCGTCAGCTGTACAACTTTAAAGTCGATAACGCGTCCGCGTACTGATCCGCGCGAGGAGAACAGATATGAGCGATCCAATCAGCGAAAAAGCGGCTCCGGTACTGCGCGAGTCAGCCACCTTCGACCGCCTGACCATCCAGGAAATCCAACGGGCCGCCGAGACTGGCATCTACGATATTCGTGGCGGCGGCACCAAGCGCAAATTGCCGCACTTCGATGACTTGCTGCTGCTCGGCGCCAGCGTTTCGCGTTACCCGTTGGAAGGCTATCGGGAGAAGTGCGGCACCGATGTGATCCTCGGCAACCGCTTTGCCAAGAAGCCGATCCACCTGAAGATTCCGGTGACCATCGCCGGCATGAGCTTCGGTGCGTTGTCGGCCAATGCCAAGGAGGCCCTGGGCCGTGGCGCGACCATCGCGGGCACCAGTACCACCACCGGTGACGGCGGCATGACCCCGGAGGAGCGCGGTCAGTCGCAGCACTTGGTCTATCAGTATTTGCCGTCGCGCTACGGTATGAACCCGGACGACTTGCGCAAGGCTGACGCGATTGAAATCGTCCTGGGGCAGGGCGCCAAACCTGGCGGCGGCGGTATGTTGCTGGGGATGAAAGTCACCGAGCGTGTTGCCGGCATGCGCACCTTGCCGATTGGCGTCGATCAGCGCAGTGCCTGCCGTCACCCCGACTGGACCGGCCCGGATGACCTGGCGATCAAGATTGCCGAGATCCGCGAAATCACTGATTGGGAAAAACCGATCTACGTGAAAATCGGCGCCAGCCGGCCGTACTACGACGTCAAGTTGGCCGTGAAGGCCGGGGCGGATGTGATTGTGCTCGATGGCATGCAAGGCGGGACGGCGGCAACCCAGGAGGTCTTTATCGAGCACGTGGGGATTCCGATTTTGTCGGCCATCCCGCAAGCGGTACAGGCTTTGCAGGAGATGGGCATGCATCGCAAGGTACAGTTGATCGTTTCTGGAGGGATTCGCAACGGTGCCGACGTCGCCAAGGCCATGGCGCTGGGTGCGGATGCGGTGGCTATCGGGACGGCGGCGCTGATTGCCTTGGGTGATAACCATCCACGCCTGGACGAGGAACTGAAGAAAATCGGCTCGGCCGCCGGTTTTTACGATGATTGGCAGAACGGCCGCGACCCGGCCGGGATCACCACGCAGGACCCGGAATTGTCCAAGCGACTGGACCCGGTGGAGGGTGGCCGCCGCTTGGCCAACTACCTGCGTGTGCTGGTGCTGGAAGCCCAGACCATGGCCCGCGCTTGCGGCAAGTCGCACCTGCACAACCTCGATCCCGAGGATTTGGTAGCGCTGACGGTGGAGTCAGCGGCCATGGCGCGAGTGCCGTTGGCGGGGACCAACTGGGTTCCAGGTTCTGGTACCGGTTACTGACAAAAAACTGTGGGAGCGGGCTTGCTCGCGAAGACGGTGGCACAGGCAAAACCGATGCAAGCTGACCCGCCGCTATCGCGAGCAGGCCCGCTCCCACAAGTCCTGTTCATGGCATTTATATTCGAGAGGCCGAAAAGGCCCGTATCTCATTCTTTACTGCTCGCTGCCCGACACTCACCTTTCTTTGCAGGAGCTTTGAACATGGTCAATCGTCTTCTCGGAAAATCCCTTCTTGGCTTATTGGCGACCGGTGCACTTGCGCCATTGGCCCAGGCCGCCGATGCCCCCGCGTTGAACACTGGCAGCACCGCCTGGATGGTCACTGCCGCGGTGCTGGTGCTGTTTATGTGTCTACCGGGTCTGGCATTGTTTTACGGCGGCCTGGTCCGGGCAAAAAACATGCTTTCGCTGTTCACCCAGTGCTTCGGCATCGCCGGCCTGGTCGGCGTGTTGTGGGTGATCTATGGCTACAGCATGGTGGTTGACAGCACCGGCATGATTGAGGGGCAGGTGACGTTCAACAGTTTTGTCGGCGGTTTGAGCCGGGCCTTTCTGGCGGGCATGACCCCGGAGAGCCTGGTGGGGGATATTCCGGAGGGCGTGTTCGTGACCTTCCAGATGACCTTCGCGATCATCACCCCGGCGCTGATTGCCGGTGCGTTCGCCGAACGCATGAAGTTTTCGGCGGCGCTGTGGTTCATGGCGTTGTGGTTCACCCTGGTGTATGCCCCGGTGGCGCATATGGTCTGGGGTGGCGCGGGCGCTTTGATGCATAACTGGGGGGTACTCGATTTCGCCGGTGGCACCGCCGTGCACATCAATGCCGGCGTCGCCGCTTTGGCCGCGTGCCTGCTTCTTGGCAAGCGCAAGGGCTATCAGAACACGCCGATGCCCGCCCACAACCTGAGCCTGACCATGGCCGGTGCGGCGATGCTCTGGGTGGGTTGGTTCGGCTTCAACATTGGTTCCGGCGGTGGCCTCAACGGCACTTCTGGCATCGTCATGCTCAACACTCAGTTGGGGGCGTGCGCGGGCATTCTTGGCTGGATGTTCACCGAGTGGTTCAAGGTTGGCAAACCCAGCGCTCTGGGCCTGGCCAGTGGTGCCTTGGCCGGGCTGGTCGGCATCACGCCGGCGTGCGCGTATGTCGGCGTCGGTGGTGCGTTGGCCATCGGTTTGTTGTGTGGGGTGTTCTGCTACTTGAGCGTTACCGTGCTCAAGCGGCGCTTCGGTTATGACGACAGCCTCGACGTGTTCGGCTTGCACGGCATTGGCGGGATGATTGGCGCGGTGTTGACCGGGGTGTTCTGTGTACCGTCGGTGGGGGGATTGGTCGAAGGTGTGACCATGGGGTCTCAGGTCGTGGCGCAAATCAAAGGCGTACTGCTGACGACGGTTTACTGTTTTGTCGTCAGTTGGGTCATTCTCAAGGTGATCAACGCGGTGATCGGCTTGCGCGCCGATGAGTCGGTGGAGGAGATGGGGCTGGACCTGGCTGAACACAACGAGCGTGCTTACAACCACTGATCGTTGCTGTTGATCGACACGGTTCACCTTCGAGTGTTCACTTAGAAAAAGTGGTGCTGTATCTACTTGCTTTGGTGTGTATATCCGTTTTTGCGGTAACGGATATACACACCAATCCCCCCAAAAAACACGCTAGGAACGGAAGATCAGAATCTCCGGGAACGGCTTAAGTAAACAGCATTTACACCCTCGAACGGGCCGTACGCGTTGTGCTCAACTCACCACCAGATGGCTGGCAGATGCCTGCCCACGGGCCTGGGCCGCGTGCTGCAACTGGCTGGCGATCAGGGTGTTCTTCAGCAGATAAGCAATGGTCATCGGCCCGACGCCGCCGGGGACCGGCGTGATCGCGCTGGCGACGGTACGCGCGCTGGCGTAGTCGACATCCCCCACCAGATGGCTGCCGGATTCATCAGTAACACGATTGATTCCGACATCGATCACCACGGCGCCAGGTTTGAGCCAACTGGCATCGATCAGCCCAGGACGGCCCACCGCTGCGACGACGATATCGGCCAGTCGACACAACGCCGGGGCGTCGACGCTGCGTGAGTGCACCACGCTGACCGAACAGTGAGCCTGCAACAACAAGGTTGCCATGGGCTTGCCGACGATGTTCGAGCGCCCGACGACCACGGCGTGCAAGCCGCTCACGTCGCCGCAGGTTTCGTACAGTAGACGCATGCAGCCGCTGGGCGTGCAGGGTGTCAGGACTTCCATGCCTTGCACCAGGCCGCCGACGTTCTCGCGATGAAAACCGTCCACGTCCTTGATCGGGTCGATGGCCTGAATGACTGCTGCCTCGTCGATATGCCCCGGCAATGGCAATTGCACCAGGATGCCATTCACCGTGACATCGGCGTTCAGTTGGGCAATCAGTTCCAGTACCTGGTGCTGGCTGGCATTGGCTGGCAGACGGTACTCCAGGGAGCGAATGCCGACTTCCTTGGCCCGCAGCAGTTTGTTGCGTACATAAACCTCGCTGGCCGGGTCTTCACCCACCAACAGTACAGCCAGGGCCGGGTAGATGTGCTGTCCCGCGAGGGCCAGAACCTCTTCTCGAACCTCCTCGAGAACCCGGGCGGAGATGGCCTTGCCGTCGATATCGCGAGCAAGTGCAGGGGTGGTGCTGATCAAAAGAGTCACCGTTGGCTTGAAATGATAGAGGGGCGAAATAATCACCGAGGCGTCGTTGCGCCTCGATGATTCGCGAAGATCTGCAAGCAAGGGCGCTCAGACTACCAATTGATGGCTGCCGTACACCACAAGAACACCTGCGATCAGCGTGAGGTAAGGCCACCAGCCAGCGCGTTTCTGACCCGTATCGGCCTGAACGTAGAGATCGTTGAGCATGGCTTCGGGGAAGAGCCCCTTGTCCTGCACATAGTGGCGGTAGCAGAACACCGGCAGGATCAACAGCGCCAGCAGCAGGCCGGTCATCAGGGTTCCAGCGCCCCAGATATCGGCGCCCAGCCCCATGCAGGCCAGGTTGACGAAGCTCAGCACGCCACCGGCTGCCAGGAGCACGGTAGGGGCTTTGTACGGGCGTATCCAGTCAGGACGATCCAGACGATGGATCCAGCCCGCGTTGAGATTGAGGAAGTTGAAGATGATGTAGCTGACGTTGGACGCCGCGAGCACGAAGACATAGTCGGACATCAGCAACAGCAGCAGGTTGAAACACAGGTCGGTCCACATCGCGGCGGTGGGTGCGCCGTGGTCATTGGTGCGGCCCAGGTATTTCGGCAGCCAGCCATCCACCGACGCCTGGTACAAAGTGCGCGACGAGCCGGACATCGACGTCATGATCGCCAGCAGGGTGGCCAGGACCAGCATGATCAGCACGATGTTGGCCACCAGTTTACCGCCGCCGATACTGTCCGCCATCACCTGGCCGACGCCCATGCCGCTGTAGATCGCCGGCGACAACAGGCCACTGTAGACCGCCGGCGAAACCACGGCGCCGCTGGCGTCCAGCACGGCCGGTGTCACCAGTTGACCGAGCCCAAGGCTGCCTTGAAACGCCAGGGGCACCAGAGTGAACACCAGAATGCACAGCAGGCCGGCATAGAAAATCGCCTTGAACGTGTCGCGCTTGGGGTCTTTGAATTCCCGGGTGTAGCACACCGCCGTTTCGAAGCCGTAGGTGGACCACGCCGCCATGAACAGACCGCCGGCCATCAGCGTCCAGCCGGACAGATCCCAGGGCCCATCGATCACTTGCCCGGCATCATCATGGGCCAGGGGGTACAACGGCAGGAAATTGGCCTGGGCCGCATCGCCGGTGAGCAACGGCACCACACCCACCAGCAGCAAGGGGATCAGCGATGTCACGCCGAGCACCAGGGTCAGACGCGCCGAGCGCAGAATGCCGCCATGCTGCACGGCGAACACCGTCAGCAGGATCAACAGACCGATGGCGAATGTCGCATTGATCCGCAACGACAGGCCACTCTTGATCCAACCCAGATCGAGCAGGGTCAATTGCCAGGTATTGATCAACGCGTCGGCGGGAAACAGTGCGGTGAGTATGTAGCCGGCTGCCAGCCCCGAACCGATCGACAGCACCGGCGACCAGGCCAGCCAGTTGCACCACACCGAAACCGGTGCGATCAGCTTGCTGTAACGCACCCAGGCGACCGCGCCATAGACTGAGGCGCCGCCGGATTTGTGCGGGAACAGCCCGGCGATTTCGGCGTAGGTGAAGGCTTGGATAAACCCGAACAGGATCGACACGATCCAGACGATCCACGCCGGCTTGCCCACTGTGGCGGCAATCGCGCCGATTGAAAACAGCACCAGCGCGGGCACGCCACTGGCAACCCAGAAAGCCCCGCGCCAATCGATCTTGCGGTGCAGGCTGCCAACTGAGCTGGCGGCCTGCGGTACGGTCTCGAACGTAGTCGCTTCCATCTTCGTATTCCCATGTCTGAGTAGCGGAGTAGTGGGGGCAGTCAAAGTCAGGGTGGCGCCCAGGTCCGTCTGGTCGATCAACTGCGTACCCGGCTCTTTTGCGGGTCGTAGAAAATCGCTGCGGTGACCTCGGCGCTGATGCGCTTCTGCAGGCCATCGACTTTGCCGATCTCAAGCATCGTGCCGACGTCGGCGCAGGCCACGTCGACCCGGCACAGCGCGATGTTGCTGGCCAGCAGCGGCGAGCGGCAGGCACTGGTGATGACCCCGACCTGGGCCCGGCCGCGATACACCGGGTCACCGTGGTGGGCGCCTTCGTTGCCACTCAGTTGCAGGCCCACCAGCTTCTGGGCGGGGTGGGCACTGCGCCGCAACAGCGCATCGCGGCCGATGAAATCGTCGGTTTTGCTGTTCATCGGCACGCTAAAGCCGATACCCGCTTCGAAAGGATCGGTCTGGTCGCTGAACTCGTAGCCGGCGAAAATCAGCCCGGCTTCGATGCGCAGCATGTCCAGTGCTTCCAGGCCCAGCGGCACCAGGCCCAGGGGTTGGCCCAGTTGCCAGATCCGGTCCCAGATCCGCTCGGCATCCTCGGGCTGGCACCAGACTTCGTAGCCCAGTTCGCCGGTGTAGCCGGTGCGCGAGATCATCAGCGGGCAGCCGTCGTAACCGTCCAGGCGGCCCACCAGGAAGCGGAACCAGCCCAGGGTTTCCAGGCTCGGTTGGGTCGGTGGGGTCCAGACCATCTGTTTGAGCAGTTCACGACTCATCGGGCCCTGGAGGGCCAGGTTGTGAATCTGCTCGCTGGCGGATTTGACCCAGACCTTCATGCCGAGCTTTTGCGCCTGTTCGCGCAGCCAGACTCCGGCGTAATCCTCGCCGCAGATCCAGCGGAAATTGTCCGGGCCCAGGCGCAGCAGGGTGCCGTCGTCGAGCATGCCGCCGTGTTCGTGGCACATCGCCGAGTACACCACTTGACCCACCGCCAGGCGCCGCACATCCCGGGTCAGGCAGTACTGCATCAAGGCTTCGGCGTCGGGGCCGAGGATTTCGAATTTGCGCAGGGCGGTCAGGTCCATCACCGCGACGCGTTCGCGGCAACCGAGGTATTCCTCGATGGCGCCATAGCCGTCGTAGCGCAGCGGCAGCCACCAGTTGCGGTAGTCGGCAAAGCTGCCGGTCAAGGCTCTGGTGCGTGAATGGAACGCGGACTCACGGGTGAGGATCGGGTCGGCATCGGCCGTGGTACGAGTGCTCATGGCGATGGAAAAACGCTCCTTTTCGCTGTAGATGCGGACATGGATATCGGTCGGGTTCCAGCCGTTGGCCGGGTCGATGTCATCGGGGCATGAGGTGCTGCCACACAGCAGATCGGTCATGGCCCGCAGCAGCACGTAATCGCCGGGCCGCGACCACGGCTCGTCCAGCGTCATCTGCTGGTGGGCGTCGATCCCGGTGTTGAAGAACAAATTGATCGCCGGCCAACCGCTGCGAGCCTCGACCCCATGAGGTGCCAAGGCCCGGCTCAGGTTGTCGCTGCAGTTGTCGTGCCCGAAGTAGCCATGGCTTTCGTAGTAGCGCGCGGCGCAGGCCAGGGCGAAGGAGTCGTGGCGGCCGACGGTGTCACGCACCACCTCCAGCATCGGTTGCATCTGCCGGTCGAAAAACTTCGAGAACAATCCCGGTGCCGGGTAGGCGCTGCCGTTCAGGGTGCGGGTGACGGTCTGGTCCAGGTCCAGTTCCAGGCCGCGATCCAATGCCCGCCGATCGAGGGCGACGAAGTCCGAGCATTGGCGACCGGCCACGTCCAGCACCTGCACGTACTGCCCTTTGCCGACCGTGTAACTGTGGGCGGTGCCGGCGTGAATAGTGAATTCATCGAGCAACTCGCCCAACGGTTCGGGTAATGCCGGGAGCAGCAGCGACGAGGGATTGGCCCGTGTCACCCACAACCGCAGTTCGCTGGGCCGGTACTGCCGATCGACGGACGTGGGACCCGCGGGCGCGGCGACAATCACTAACAGTTCATCGTTGGCGACAAACTGGCGGCTGAAGTCGGCAGGGCTGTCCTCGTCCCAAAGTGAAGCGGCACTGGGCAGGTGGTCCGGATCAACGCCGCGTCGGCGCAACGCCTGGTGGATACGTCGAGCTTGCAAGGTCGGTTCGGCGAGCCGTGCGCCGATGAATTCGCAAGCCGACGAACCGCTCAACGCCCAGGCCGACAGCGCGCTGCGGCCGAGCGTATCCATGGCCAGCAATTGGCAGGGTTGCCGGCCTTCAAGGTCGATCACTTGCAGGCTGTCGCCGGGCTGCAGCGCGACAAGGGTCAGGCCGCCGGCGCCCACCCGATAGCGCTCCAGGTCCGGGACCCGGGCAAAGAGTCCGGGCTCGCGCGGATGGGAAACACGAGGTGCGTTCATGGTGGCGCTCCCGGGTCAACCGATCGACTTGACGGACATCGGCGGCTCAGCGAGGTACGCCGCCATCGAGTCGTCCAGCGCATGCAGCCAGGGGGTGTGGTGCGGCGGTGACTGGGTTCCGGTCATCAACGAGCGATAGGACTTGTCGCGATAGCCCATGATGTTTTCCGCTTTGTCGTGCTTCCAGTGCAGGAAGGTTTCATTGACGGCGGCGATGTCGAAGTTCGGGTAGTCGGTGGCGTCCACCAGGTGCTGGATGTAGGCGCCCTGGTATTCGAACATTTGCTGGTTGGTTTCCAGGGTCTGTTCCCGTTCGTGCCATTGCCGGCTGTCGGCGATCATTTCGGCCTGGCCGGGCAGTTGAATACGCCCCAGGATGACATCGCGGGCGTACCAGGCTTGGGCGTCGAACATGTTGAACGAGTACCACTGGTCCTGCATGCCGAGGTAGATCAGCTGCGGGTTGGATTCCCAGAAAATGCCTTTGTACAGGTTCATCGGCCACAGCCGGTTATCGGTCTTGAGGCACAGTTCGTCCGGCAGGAAGGGGAAGTGATGTTTGTAGCCGGTGCACAGGATCACCGCATCGATGTGCTTGTGGCTGCCGTCGATAAAGTACGCGCGGTTTTTTTCCAGGCGCTGCAACAGCGGTTTTTCTTCCCAATTGGCGGGCCAGTCATAGCCCATCGGCGCGGTGCGGTAGCAACTGGTGATGCTGCGGGCGCCGTATTTGTAGCACTGGGAACCGATGTCTTCGGCAGAATAGCTGCTGCCGACGATGAGCAGATCCTTGCCCTTGAACTCCAGCGCATCGCGGAAATCATGGGCGTGCAGGACGCGCCCGCCGAACTGCTCGAATCCGGGGAAGTACGGCATCTTCGGCGTCGAAAAGTGCCCGCAGGCGTTGATCACATAATCGAACTCCTCCGAGGTCTGGGTATCGCTGCCGTGGTCGTGGGCGAGCACCGTGAAGCGGCGAGTCGCTTGGTCAAAGGTGACCTGGCGCACCACGTTGTTGAACCGGATGTAATCTCGTACCCCGGCTTTTTCGACGCGGCCCTTGATGTAATCCCAGAGCACTTCTCGCGGCGGGTAAGAGCCGATGGGGCGGCCAAAATGTTCCTCGAAGGTGTAGTCGGCGAACTCCAGGCATTCCTTCGGGCCGTTCGACCACAGGTAACGGTACATGCTGCCATGCACCGGCTCGCCGTTCTCGTCCAGACCGGTGCGCCAGGTGTAGTTCCACATGCCGCCCCAATCCTGCTGTTTTTCAAAGCACACCAGTTCGGGAATGGCGGTGCCCTTGTCGCGGGCTGACTGGAAGGCGCGAAGTTGAGCCAGGCCGCACGGGCCGGCGCCGATGATTGCTACGCGTAGTGTCATGAGCGTGCCTCCTGAAGGGTTTCAGCGAAAGATCACTGTCTTGTCCTGGTTGATGAACACCCGGTGTTCCAGGTGGTATTTCAGGGCTTTGGAAAGGGCGACGGTTTCGGTGTCACGGCCGATGGCAACCAGCGAGTCGGGCAGGTGCGTGTGGTCGACGCGCTGGATTTCCTGCTCGATGATCGGTCCCTCATCGAGGTCGCTGGTGACGTAATGGGCGGTCGCACCGATCAGCTTCACGCCCCGGTCATACGCCTGGTGATAGGGTTTGGCGCCCTTGAAACCGGGGAGGAACGAGTGATGGATGTTGATGGCCCGACCGGACAGCTGCTGGCACAGGCCATCGGAGAGAATCTGCATATAGCGCGCGAGCACCACCAGGTCGGTCTGGGTGTCTTCGACAATGCGCATCAGCTCGACTTCCTGGCTGGCCTTGCTGTCCTTGGTGACCGGCAGGTAGATGAAGCGAATGCCTTCGCGTTCGGCCATGGCCCGCAGGTCCAGGTGATTGGAGACCACCGCAGTGATGTGCATGTCCATCTCGCCCTTGCGGTGGCGGTAGAGCAGGTCGGTCAGGCAATGGTCGAACTTGCTGACCATCAGCAGCACCCGGGTCGGCTGGCTTGAGCAGAACAGTTGCCACTGCATGTCGAAGCCGCCAGCCAGGTCGCCCAGGTCTTCACGCAGGGCGCCAATATCGCCGGTCACGCCGGTGTTGAAACGAAAGACCGCGCGCATGAAAAACTGCCCGGTGAACTCGTCGTCGAATTGCGCGAGCTCACTGATGTAGCACTGTTGCCGGGCCAGGCAGGTACTGATGGCGGCGACGATGCCGGACGCCGCCGGGCAGTTGATCTTGAGAATGTAGTGTTCGCTGGAGGTGTCCATCGAGGGCTCCCTGTGCAAGGTGGTAGAGGCTCAGCCCTTGGCCGTGCGCTTGGTTTTTTCCGGGTCGTCGAAGGGAAGGGCGTGGGTCACCGCGGCGCTTTCCTGGCTGCCACGCACCTGCAAGGCAATCCCGGGAACCGCGCAGGCGACGTTCATGCGGGCGATGGCCATGGAGCGTTTGCTCAGGCGCGAATACATGCCGCAGGTGATCACCCCGACTTGCTGATTGCCTTGCCACAGGGTGTCGCCCGCCTCGGCGGCGCGCACACCTTCGAGCAACACGCCGGTGATCTTGAAACGCTCCTGGCCGCGCAACCGGAAGTGCTCCTCGGCGCCACGAAATTCGCGTTTGTCTGGAGAAACGGTGAAATCCAGGCCCATTTCCCACAGGGTGTCGCCGGCCTTCTGGTCGGCGAAGGGGTACATCTGCGAGTTGTCGTAGGGGAAAAACATCAGCGAGCTTTCGACCCGCAACCAGTCCAGGGCGGTAAAGGCGCACGGGATGATGCCCAGGCCCGCGCCCTGTTCGAGGATGTTGTCCCACAGCGCCGGGGCGTCGGCCGCCTTGCAGAAAATCTCGTAGCCGCGTTCGCCGGTGTAGCCGGTGCGAGAGATCATCACCGGGCGATCGAACAGGCGGGTTTGCAGGTGATGGAAATAGGGCAACTGACGAATCCCGGGGACGTGCTCGGCGAGAAAGTCCACCGCCAGCGGTCCTTGCAGCGACAGGTCGTGCAGGTCGTCGTCGAACAGCACCGCCACTTGCCGGCCCTGGGATGAACGCACCAGCATTTCGTGACCGCTGCCGGCGCCGTGGACCACCATGAACGCGTTAGGCCCGGTGCGGTAGACGATGCAGTCATCGACGAACTTGCCTTCCTCGTTGAGCATCGAGGCGTACACCGATTTGCCGGGGTAGAGCTTGGCGATGTCGCGGGTGGTCGCCCATTGCAGCAGGCTTTCGGCATGGGGCCCGACGTAGTGGACTTTCTTCAGCCCGGAAACGTCCATCAGCCCGGCGCGGGTGCGGATCGCTTGATGGTGATCGGCCAGGTCGCTGGCATAGGTCCAGGCCGTGCCCATGCCGTTCCAGTCTTCCAGGTTCGAGCCGAGCGCGCGGTGCCGTTCGGCCAGTGCAGAAATACGCCATGAATGAGCCATGTGGAGGATCCTTGTCGGTGAAAGTGGGTCAGGGTTCAGGCCTGGTCGAAGCGGCTCAGCCACTGGACCAGGGTCTGGCGGTAGCGGCTCATGCCTTTGTAGTCGGCGATCGGCTCGGGCAGGTCGCGCAGCACGCGGTGCAGGCGACAGCCCCAGCCGGGTTGAGTGACCAGTTCGTCCATGCTGATGAGGTAGGTGCGGATGCTGAACATCACCGCGTTGCTGCGCGGCAGGCGGGCCATCACTTGCAGCTCGACGCGCAGATGAACCTGCTGCCCGACGTTTTCGGCGGTGATGCGGCCGCGGTCGGCGCCCCATTCATGGAATGTCTCGGGCGAGGAGTCCAGGCGCGGGTTGATCGTCAGCGTCCAATTCAGGCGCCGCACCGGTTGGCCCACTTGCAGGTTGAGCAGGTACTTCAGCGCGCGGTCGAACACGCCCATCTGATGGGCCATGGGCACCGGTGAATGCCACTGCTTGAAGCTCATGCCGGCGTCGAAGGCCAGGGACCAGTCGGCCGGGCTGGTAACCAGGCCGGCGTCCATGTACAGATCGCCGTCGCGCTGATCGAGCAGGGCAAAATCACCCTGCACCTGGCGGCCGATGAACGCCAGCGGCTCGCAGGGCAGGCTGCTGGCGTCACCGAAGACAAAGTGCTGATCGATATTGAGCAGCGTGTTGTGCCAATGCCAGTGATCACCGTCACGGGCCAGCCGGAACCATTGCGGATAGTCAGTGGCGAGGTGTTCCATGAGCATCTGCAGCGCATCCCAGGCGGCCACTTGCATGTGCGGCATCACCAGATAGCGGCGTGGATCCTTGTCCAGCACCAGGGCGCGTTCGGCCATTTCCGAGCGGTAGTGTTCGTCGATGTCGAAGCCATGCTCATAGATCGAACCGGGGTCGCGGGAGGTGGCCGGTTCGATATTTACCGAGTACAGGTAGCTGTCCTCGACAAAGGGAAAGGGAAAACGACGGATGGCCGCGGGGCTGTTGCGAAAGCTGAAGTCGTCGCGATAGCTCAGCACAGGGCTCGTTTGCAGGGGCATGTCACTCACTCCTATAGGTCCAGCGAAATGCAGGGGCCGCTGCCGCGCGAGACGCAGGGCATCAGAAAGTCGGCCTGTTCGGCCGGGCTGAGGAAGCTGTCGCGATGTTCGATGGCACCGCCGGTGTGGCGTGTGATGCACTGGCCGCAGACCCCGCCACGGCACAGGTTGGGCACTGAAAGACCTGCGTGCTCCAGGGCTTCGAGCAGGCTTTGCTCTGCCTCGACGCGCAAGCGCCGGCCACTGCGCAATAGCTGCAGGTCAAACGGTTGGCCTGGTTGCGCACCTTTGAATGCTTCGCAATGCAGGCGTTTGCGCGGCCAGCCGAGGCGCGTGGCCTCACGCTCAACCGCGTCGAGCAGCGACTGCGGGCCACAGGTGTAGACGTGGCTGCCCAGCGGCCGGCCGGCGAGGATCTGGTTCAGGTCGGGACGACTGTTGTACGCGTGCAGGCGCGCGCCGAGGCGCTGTTGCAGTTCGTCGAGGTAGGCGTCGCTAAGGCCCGGGCGGAACAGGTAATGCAGTTCGAAATCGACCTGCTGCTGTTCCATCGCGGCGATATAGGCCATGAACGGCGTGATGCCGATGCCGGCGGCGATCAGGATATGCAGGCGTGCGGTGCCGTGGGGTGCGAACAGATTGGCCGGCGGCGAAATCTGCAAGGTGTCGCCGACCTGCACCTGGCGATGCAGGTACTGCGAGCCGCCACGAGAAGCATCCTGCAGGCGCACGGCGATGCGGTAGTGCTGGGTGTGCGCCGGGTCGCTGGTGAGCGAGTAGGCGTTGCGCACCTTGCCCTCGGCCAGTGGCAGATGCACCTGCACATGGCTGCCGGGCGAGAAGCCAGGCAGGGTGCCGTCGCAGGCCGTCAGGGTCAATTCGCGCACCACCGGCGTGAGCATTCTTGCTGCGCTGACTTGAACGTTGAGGGCCGCGCTCATGGCTGGAATGCCGCATAGGGCTGGTCGGGATCAATGCACACCCCGAGATAAGCCCCCAGGCGCCTGGAAAAATGCGCACGTACCTCAAGCCCGACGTTACAGCCGATGCAGTTCAACACTGCGTCCGGCCCGACAGCCTGGGTCAGGCCGCAATGTGCGCAATACACCTGGCGCAGGCCGGGCGTCGCACAGGGAATGTTGATCTCGTCGTCTTCCAGGCCAGCGGCGCGTGCCTCCCCGTGAACACGCCAAACAAAAGCTTCATCGCCCAGCAGGTAGAGCCGACAACCCACGGTTGCGCTGGCCAATACGTGTTGCAAGCGCCGGGCGAAGTCGGGGTGTTCGCCGTTCAGCAGCAGGGGATTGTCCAGTTCAGCGACAACCTCCGTGCAGGTGGTTGCCGATTGCATCACCACGATGGGGCGGCTAAGGGTGGGCTTCATGGGGGCTCTCCAAAGTGCTCTTTTGTTTCCTGTTGGGAGAGATACTTTCCTATAGGGAAAATCTTCTCAATCTGGAAAAAGGGCTATGCCTTTGGAGATAAGCCTTGCTGTACGGCCGTCCGGGGCATGGAAGTTGCTGGTGTTCGAGGAGTGTGGAGCAACCGGACGGGGAGTTATCGAGAGTGCGAACACGACCGCAGTGGTGGCCGCTCTGGTTAGGGCCTGTGCGCCCCGAACAGGCACACAGCGTGCGCAAGCTGTTGGCCGGGTTACCTTTGAGCCAGGCGCACGCTGACGGTGCCTTATCGGGTTTTCTGGACCGTTTCGACGCACTGCTGCCGCCTGCCAGGCTGAACCTGATTCTCGGCGGCGAAGACCTCAGCCCGACGCGACGCGGCTTGATCGAGGGTTGCCAGGACGCGGCGACTTGCCCCTGGCGCGACGCAAGCGCGGCAGACACCCCCCAAACCTGCGGCACGTGCCGGCAACGCGGTGTGCACCGCCTGGTGTGCGCGTTGCCCGAGGGCCAAAAGGGTGTGTTGCTGCTCGATAGCCCAAAACGGGCCGGTGCCAGTTGGCGCCAGTTACTGGAAGAGGCGGCGCAGGCAGTAGGCGTGGCCGTGCGCTTGCGCAGCTACAACCGTGAGCAGCAGCGTAAGCAGGCGACGTCCCGGCACGGCGCGTTGGCCCGTGAGCTGCACGATTCGGTGGCTCAGCAGTTGGGTTACCTGTCGTTCCAGGCGCGTTTACTGCAGTCGCAGTTGGGCGAGCCTGAGCAGGCCAGCGCCGGGTTGCAGGAACTGTGCGTCGGCTTGAGCCAGTTGCAGCGCCAGGTGCGCGAGTTGATCACCAATGCTCGCCTGACCATGGACGGGCGCTCGCTGCGCCAGGCCCTGGCCGACTCCATCGCGGAGTTCTCGCGGCGCTGCATCATTGTGTTCGAACTGGATAATCGCCTGGCCGACGATGCCTTGAGCCCGGGCACCGAACTACAGGTTTTGCAGATCATTCGCGAGGCACTGGCCAACGCGGTGCGCCATTCCCATGCGCGGCATGTACGCATCGAGTTACGGCAAAACCAGGCCGGTGATGCCTCCATTTCGGTGGAGGATGACGGCATCGGGCTCAGCCCGGCGTCAGGGGAGCAAAACCATTTCGGCCTGGCGATCATCCGCGAGCGCGCCGCGAGCATCGGCGCCCGGCTGACAATTGAAGCGATCCGTCCGCACGGGGTCCGCGTACACCTTGGCCTCAGCCGCCACCAAGACCTGCCACAGGGGAGTTTCGATGGACTGCACGACCTTATTACTGATCGATGATCACCCATTGTTTCGCAAAGGCCTGGCGCAGCTATTCGATGCCAGCGACGACTTCGAAGTGGTGGGGCAGGCGGCCAGCGGTCGCGAAGGCATCAACCTGGCCGTGAGCCTGGCACCGCAGCAGGTCTTGCTCGATCTGCACATGCCCGGCTTGAGCGGTTTGCAGGTGCTCGATGAACTGCGTCAGTTGCGTCTCGACTGTCAGGTGGTGGTGCTCACCGCCTCGATGGATCGCGCCGAGCTGTTGACGGCCTTGCGCCTGGGCGCCAGTGGTTATGTGCTCAAGGAAACCGAACCCGATGCGTTGTTGAGCTACATGCGCAATTGCCACAAGGGCGCGATCGTCCTGGATTCAAGCCTGGTTGCCCTGTTGGCTGATCAGGCCGAGTCGGGGAGCCGGAGCGCCCACGATCTGGACCTGCCAGACACAGGCAACCTCACCGAGCGCGAGGGGCAGACCCTGGCCCTGATCGGCGCCGGCATGAGCAATAAACAGATCGGCCGGGAACTGGGGATCAGCGATGGTACGGTCAAAATCTACGTGAGGAATCTGTTGCAGAAGTTCAGCCTGCACTCCCGTCTGGAACTGGCGGCGTGGGTGCACAACGGCGCGTCAGTGAGACACGAGGAGCGTCATTAGATGATGGAACGACCAGAGGCATTTGTGCAGCCACTGCCCGTGCACCTTATGGACCGCTTTCCGGCGGCATTGCTTGAACTGCGCGACAGCGGTCAGATTGCCCAGTTCAACCTGGCCTGGGTCGAGCTGATGGATCTGCCAGGCACGGAACGCAACCTCATCGACTATGTGCACCACGAAGACCGGTCGTTGTGGCGTCAGGCCCTGCATGAACTGCGTCGGCGCCCCGAAACCTCCTTCAACCAGCGGCTGCGTTTCGTTCACCCTTCGGGGGAACTGCGCTGGTTCGAGGTCAGCCTGAAGCGCGGGCACCAGGGTTTCTATCTGGTGGCCGGCGACGTCACTGCGCACAAGCGACGCGAGATTGCCTTACAGGCGAGCCAGCGCAGCAGCATGAGCCTGCTCGACAGCATGCCGGGGCTGATCTATCGCGGTCGCAACAACCGCGACTGGACCATGGAATTCGTCAGTGCCGGGTGCCTGCAACTGACCGGATATCCACCGGAGCGGCTGGTGGACAACCATGAATTCACCTACAACAGCCTGATCCTGGCGCAGGATGCCGATTACGTCTGGCGCGAGGTGCAATATGCCTTGTCGCGGCAGGAACCGTTCGAACTCAATTACCGGATTCGCTGTGCCGATCAGTCGATCAAGCAGGTCTGGGAAAAGGGCGTCGGGATCTATGCCGATACGCGTGAAGTGCTGGGTATCGAGGGGGCGATTTTCGAGCGTAGGGCGGGTCAGCCCCGAACCGATGGGTGACGGCAGGTACGGTTTGCTTTTTTGAATCCTGGCGCCCTTTGTAGCGAGGGGATTTATCCCCTCGCTACAAGCGCCTCGGTACTACGGGTAGGCCTGGCTCAGACCTTGACGATCCAACCCGCTGGCGCTTCCACGTCGCCGGTCTGCACGCCGGTCAGCTCTTTGTAGAGCTTCTGGGTGATCGGGCCGACTTCGGTTTCGCTGTGGAACACGTGCAGCTTGTCTTTGTAGCTGATGCCGCCAATCGGGGTGATGACCGCTGCGGTACCGCAGGCGCCGGCTTCCTTGAAGTCCGAGAGCTTGTCGATGAACACGTCGCCTTCGATCACTTCCAGGCCCAGGCGCGATTTGGCCAGTTCGATCAGCGACAGGCGGGTGATGCCCGGCAGGACCGAAGGGGAGTTGGGTGTGACGAATTTGTTGTCGTGGGTGATGCCGAAGAAGTTGGCCGAACCGACTTCCTCGATTTTCGAATGGGTCATCGGGTCCAGGTAGATGCAGTCGGCGAAGCTCGCTTTCTTGGCCAGGGAACCGGGCATCAGGCTGGCGGCGTAGTTGCCACCGACCTTGGCCGCGCCGGTGCCTTGTGGTGCGGCGCGGTCGTAGCTGGAGATCAGGAAGTTATGCGGGGTCAGGCCGCCCTTGAAGTAGGCGCCAACCGGGATGCAGAAGATCGAGAAGATGAACTCGGGTGCGGTGCGCACGCCGATGTTGTCACCCACGCCGATCACGAACGGGCGCAGGTACAGCGCGCCGCCGGTGCCGTAAGGCGGGATGAAGCGCTCGTTGGCGCGGACCACTTGCTTGCAGGCTTCGATGAACTGCTCGGTCTCGACATGCGGCATCAGCAGGCGCGCGCAGCTGCGTTGCATGCGGGCGGCGTTCTGGTCCGGGCGGAACAGGTTGATCGAACCGTCCTTGCAGCGATAGGCCTTCAGGCCTTCGAAGCACTGCTGACCGTAGTGCAGGGCGGTGGAGCCCTCGCTGATGTGCAGCACGTTGTCGTCGGTCAGGGTGCCGGCGTCCCAGGCGCCATCGCGCCAGTGCGACAGGTAGCGCTTGTCGGTCTTGATGTAGTCAAAGCCCAGTTTGTCCCAATTGATGCTCTCGTTACCCATGACACCCTCTATTTCTTAGCAACCGTCGAAACGGTTCAAGGCTTCTGACGTTTTTTGGATGGGGACAACAATACTTCATTCCGGGGGTGTTTCGCAGCCTGCTCGATGGGGGGTAGGCAGATAAATGGTGGTGTTTTTGAAAATTCGCGAGCAAGCCCGCTCCCACATGGGATTGCGTTCGCATGAACGACCGAGATCACCTGTGGGAGCGGGCTTGCTCGCGAAGAGGCCACCACTCACACCCTAAAATCCCCTGAATCACAGATGCAACGCATGCCCCAACGCCCGCAACGCCGCTTCCTGCACCGCCTCACCCAGCGTCGGGTGGGCGTGGATGGTGCCGGCGATGTCTTCCAGGCGTGCGCCCATTTCCAGGGACTGGCCAAACGCGGTGGACAGCTCCGAGACGCCAACGCCAACGGCTTGCCAACCGACGATCAAGTGATTGTCCCGGCGCGCCACGACCCGCACGAAACCGCTTTTCGATTCCAGGGTCATGGCCCGGCCATTGGCGGCGAACGGGAAGCTCGACACCATGCAGTCCAGGCCGGCCGCCTTGGCTTCGTCCGGCGTCTTGCCGACCACCACCAGTTCCGGGTCGGTGAAGCACACCGCAGCGATGGCGGTCGGGTTGAACTCGCGATGCTGGCCGGCGATCAGCTCGGCGACCATTTCGCCCTGGGCCATGGCCCGGTGGGCGAGCATCGGTTCGCCGCTCAGGTCGCCGATGGCCCAGACGTTGCGCATGCTGGTCTGGCACCGGTTATCGATTTTCACCGCCGAACCGTTCATCGCCAAGTCCAGGGCTTCGAGGTTCCAGCCCTGGGTGTTGGGTTTGCGACCAACGGCCACCAGTACCCGGTCGGTGTCCAGGTTCAGCGTCTCGCCATTGGGATCACGCACTTGCAGAGTGCTGGCCTGGGCATCGAAACCTTCGACGCTGTGCTTGAGGTACAGCTTCACGCCCAGTTGCTTGAGCGCATCATGCACTGGTTGGGTCAGTTCGCCGTCGTAGGCTGGCAGGATCCGTTCCTGGGCCTCGACCACGCTGACCTCGGCGCCGAGCTTGCGGTAGGCGATACCCAGCTCCAGGCCGATGTAGCCGCCGCCGACCACCACCAGATGCTTGGGCACCGAGGTCGGGGCGAGGGCTTCGGTGGAGGAAATGATCGGCCCGCCAATCGGCAGCATCGGCAGGTCGACGCTTTTCGAGCCGGTGGCCAGCAGCAGGTGTTCGCACTGGATGCGGGTGTCGTCGACATCGACGGTCTTGCCGTCGACCACCTTGGCCCAGCCGTGAATGACCTGGACCTTGTGCTTTTTCAACAGCGCCGCGACGCCGGTGGTCAGGCGATCGACGATGCCGTCCTTCCATTCCACGCTCTTGCCGATGTCCAGGGTAGGCGCCGACACCGTGATGCCCAGGGCCGAGCCCTGGCTGTGGTGCCGGGTCTGGTGGAACTGCTCGGCCACATGAATCAGCGCCTTGGACGGAATGCAGCCAATGTTCAGGCAGGTCCCGCCCAACGCCTGGCCTTCCACCAGGAGGGTCGGGATGCCCAACTGGCCGGCGCGAATCGCCGCCACATAACCGCCAGGACCGCCGCCGATGATCAGCAGCGTGGTATTCAATGTCTGTTGCATGCCTTACTCCACGAACAGCGTTGCGGGTTGTTCGAGCAGGCCACGCAGGGCCTGGATGAATTGCGCCGCGTCCATGCCGTCGACCACCCGATGATCGAAGGAGCTGGAGAGGTTCATCATCTTGCGGATCACGATCTGGCCTTTGATCACCACGGGCCGTTCGACGATTTTGTTCACGCCGACGATCGCCACTTCCGGCAGGTTCAGCACCGGTGTGCTGACGATGCCGCCCAACGCACCGAGGCTGGTCAGGGTGATGGTCGAGCCGGACAGCTCATCGCGATTGGCCTTGCCATTGCGCGCCGCCGTTGCCAGGCGTGAGATTTCCGTCGCGCTGTCCCACAGGCTGCGGGCTTCGGCGTGACGCACCACCGGCACCATCAGGCCAACATCGCTCTGGGTCGCGACGCCGACATGCACGGCGCCCAAACGGTGGATGACCTGGGCTTCGTCGTCATAGCGGGCGTTCATTTGCGGGAAGTCCCGCAGGGCCACCACCAACGCGCGGACCAGGAACGGCAGCAAGGTCAGCTTGCCGCGACCGGCGCCGTGTTTTTCATTCAGGTGCACCCGCAGCTCTTCCAGGGCAGTGACGTCGATTTCCTCGACGTAGCTGAAGTGGGCGGCGCGCTGGGTCGCTTCCTGCATGCGCTGGGCGATCTTGCGGCGCATGCCGATCACCGGAATCTGCTGCTCGTCATGGCGTTCGGCATAACCCGAGCCGCCCTTGGCCTGGGCCGATGGACCCTGGGCCAGATAAGCCTCGAGGTCTTCATGCAGGATACGCCCGGCGGGACCGCTGCCCTGGACCAGGCGCAATTGAATGCCCAGGTCCAACGCATGCTTGCGCACGGCCGGCGAGGCCAGTGGGCGTTCTTCGGGATCGCGGGCCACCGGCGCTTGCGGGGCGCAGCGTGGCGCAGTGGTCTTTTCCACCACGGGGTCAGGTGTTGCCACTGGCGTCGGCTTTGGCGCCTGTGTAGCCGCCTGCGTCGCCGCAGCTGGCGCCGGTTGGGCCGATTCCTTCAAGTTACCCGCACCTTCGACTTCAATGCGGATCAGTTCGCTGCCCACCGCCATGACTTCACCGGGCTCGCCACCCAAGGCGATGACCCGGCCATGCACTGGCGAAGGAATGTCGACCATGGCCTTGTCGGTCATGACATCGGCCAGTACCTGGTCCTCGACCACCATGTCACCGACCTTGACGTGCCACACCGACAGTTCAACTTCGGCGATGCCTTCGCCAATGTCCGGCATCTTGATAACGTGCGTGCCCATTCAGACCTCCATGACCCGTTTCAACGCCGCGCCCACACGGGACGGCCCTGGGAAATACGCCCACTCCTGCGCATGCGGGTAGGGCGTGTCCCACCCGGTGACACGCTCGATGGGTGCTTCCAGGTGGTGGAAGCAATGTTCTTGCACCAGCGAAACCAGCTCGGCGCCAAAGCCGCAGGTACGGGTGGCTTCGTGGACGATCACGCAACGACCGGTTTTCTTCACCGACTTGACGATGGTCTCCAGGTCCAGCGGCCACAGGCTGCGCAGGTCGATGACTTCGGCGTCGATGCCGGTTTCCTCGGCGGCGGCCAGGGACACATACACGGTGGTGCCGTAAGTGAGAATGGTCACGTCTTTACCGGGGCGGGTGATGGCGGCCACGTCCAGCGGTACCGTGTAGTAGCCGTCCGGCACCTGCGCCGAGGGGTGTTTCGACCACGGCGTTACCGGACGGTCGTGGTGGCCGTCGAACGGGCCGTTATACAGGCGCTTGGGCTCGAGGAAGATCACCGGATCATCGTTTTCGATGGAGGCGATCAGCAGGCCCTTGGCGTCGTAAGGGTTCGAAGGCATCACAGTGCGCAAGCCGCAGACCTGGGTGAACATTGCCTCGATGCTCTGGCTGTGGGTCTGACCGCCATAGATGCCGCCGCCGCAAGGCATGCGCAGGGTCATCGGCGCGGTGAACTCGCCGGCCGAGCGATAGCGCAAGCGCGCCGCTTCGGAAATGATCTGGTCCGAGGCCGGGTAGACGTAGTCGGCGAATTGGATTTCTGCCACTGGGCGCAATCCGTAGGCGCCCATGCCCACGGCCACGCCGACGATGCCGCTTTCGGAGATCGGCGCGTCGAATACCCGCGAGGTGCCGTATTTGTTCTGCAGGCCTTCGGTGCAGCGGAACACGCCGCCGAAGTAGCCCACGTCCTGGCCGAAGACCACGACGTTATCATCGCGTTCGAGCATCACGTCCATGGCCGAGCGCAGGGCCTGGATCATGGTCATGGTGGTAGTGGTCATGGCGGTGTCCAGCGCAATATTGTTGTTGTGATCGTTCATGTCAGATCCCCAACTCCTGACGCTGGCGCTTCAAGTGCTCCGGCATCTCTTTGTAGACGTCTTCGAACATGGTCGCGGCGCTCGGGATCTGCCCGCCAGCGAGGGTGCCGTACTGCTCGGCTTCCTTCTGCGCGGCGATCACCTCGGCTTCGAGTTCGGCGGTGACGGCGGCATGTTCCTCTTCGGACCAATGGCCGATTTTCACCAGGTGCTGCTTGAGGCGTGCAATCGGGTCGCCCAGCGGGAAGTGGCTCCAGTCGTCGGCGGGACGGTACTTCGAGGGATCGTCGGACGTGGAGTGCGGGCCAGCGCGATAAGTGACCCATTCGATCAGCGCCGGGCCGAGGTTGCGGCGGGCGCGTTCGGCGGCCCAGCGTGAAGCGGCGTAGACCGCCATGAAATCGTTGCCGTCGACACGCAGCGAGGCAATGCCGCAACCGACGCCGCGTCCGGCGAAGGTGGTGGCTTCACCGCCGGCGATGGCCTGGAAGGTGGAGATTGCCCACTGGTTGTTGACCACGTTGAGGATCACCGGCGCCCGGTAGACGTGGGCGAAGGTGAGGGCGGTGTGGAAGTCCGATTCGGCGGTGGCCCCGTCACCGATCCAGGCCGAGGCGATCTTGGTGTCGCCCTTGATCGCCGAGGCCATGCCCCAGCCCACGCCCTGGATGAATTGGGTGGCGAGGTTGCCGGAGATGGTGAAGAAACCGGCGTCCTTGACCGAGTACATGATCGGCAACTGCCGGCCCTTGAGCGGATCGCGCTCGTTGGACAGCAGTTGGCAGATCATGCCCACCAGAGGCACCTCGCGGGCCATCAGGATGCTTTGCTGGCGATAGGTGGGGAAGCACATGTCATCGATGTTCAGCGCCAGGGCCTGGCCGCTGCCGATGGCTTCCTCGCCGAGGCTCTGCATGTAGAACGACATTTTTTTCTGGCGCTGGGCGACCACCATGCGGTTGTCGTAGATGCGCGTCTTGAGCATGGCGCGCATGCCTTTGCGCAGGATCTCGAGCGGCACGTCTTCGGCCCATGGACCGTGGGCATTGCCCTGGTCATCGAGCACGCGGATCAGGCTCCGGGCCAGGTCGGCGGTGTCGGACGGTTCGACGTCGATGGAAGGTTTACGCACCGTGCCGGCATCGGACAGATGCAGGTAGGAGAAGTCGGTCTGGCAGCCGGGACGGCCCGAGGGTTCGGGGACGTGCAGGCGTAGCGGTTCGTACGCTGGGTTCATGGCTTTCTACGCTCGATCTTGTGAATTTCTTGTAGTGGGCGCGCTAGCTGACGAATTTCCCCGGGTACGGGAAATTGTCCTACAACAATCATAGGCTCGACGCAGAAGAATATTTTTCTCTGTTGGCTTGCTGTTCAGATCATTTGCAGATAAAAAATCTGCACAACGATAAAAAACAGGATTATTTGTCTCATGCGCAAATTGGATCGCACTGACATCGGGATTCTGAACAGCCTTCAGGAAAATGCCCGCATCACCAACGCCGAACTGGCCCGTTCGGTCAACCTTTCGCCGACGCCGTGCTTCAACCGGGTTCGGGCCATGGAGGAGCTGGGGGTGATCCGCGAGCAGGTCACGCTGCTGGACGCCGACCTGCTGGGGCTGCACGTCAACGTGTTCATCCATGTCAGCCTGGAGAAACAGGTGGAGGAGGCGCTGCAGCACTTCGAAGAGGCGATTTCCGACCGGCCGGAGGTGATGGAGTGCTACCTGATGGCTGGCGATCCGGATTACCTGATCCGCGTGCTGGTGCCGACCATCCAGTCGTTGGAGCGGTTCATGATGGACTTTCTGACCAAGGTCCCGGGCGTGGCGAATATCCGCTCCAGCTTTGCCCTCAAGCAGGTGCGCTACAAGACGGCGTTGCCGTTGCCGGCCAATGGGTTGACCTTGGGCACCTGAGGCTCAATACCACAGCAGCCTGCTTGGATGGGTTACAGGGGGCGGCACTGCATCGAAAACCCCAGCGCGATTGACTGCCCTTGCTCTAGCAAGCGCAACCCCGGCCGCCCTGGCAGGTGGTGCGCATTGACCGGATGACTGACCGGTTCGATGCAAAAGAAGTCCAGGTCCACGGGGCAGTACAGCAGGAAATAGTCGCTGCCACTGGCTCGGCATTCCAGTTCGTAGCCCAGGTCCGGTTGCTGGATCAGGCAGTGTCCGTCCCAACCGCCGAAGCCATTGTCCACGAGCGTATCCGGCAGCAATCGGGGCTGCTGGAAATCCCAATTTTCAGGAATCTCCCGAAGTTCTGTCGGCAGTTTCGAGGCATCACACATCCAGACTTCGCTGGCGCGGGTTTGCAGGCGAGTGCTGGCGGTGCGTGGAAAGTACGGATGCAAACCCAGCCCGTGCCACGCGGCCTGTTCGGCCATGTGGGTGACGTGCATTGCGATTTGCAACTGGCCGCCACTCAAGCGGATCCGCAGGCTGGCGCAGTAGGCGAATGGCTGCTGGCTGTCGAGTTGCAACAACACTTGCTGGGCACTCTGCTCGATTACCTGCCACGGCTGTTGCCAGGCGCTGCCGTGGATCGGAAACGGATCGTTGGGGCTGTTGGCTTCCAAAGCGAGCCAGCCGCCGGGACAGTCGAAACCGCCGTGGGCGATCCGGTTCGACCAGGGAATCAGCGGGAAGCCGCCGAGTTTGCCTGGAAGGCGGTTTTCCAGCGCTTGCGGCGCGGGAGGGCGTAGCAGGGGAGCGCCGGTGCTGAGCAAGGTCCATTCAACGAGACTGGCGCCCAGGTGAGGAGCGAGGGTGAGGCGGGTGAGTTCGTCTTCGAGGTAGAGAAGAGGCTGCGTCATGATGGTCGCGTCTTTTGGGAAGAGGGTGCTTTTGTGGCGAGGGAGCAAGCTCCCTCGCCACAAGGGGGCTTGCTTGCTTTTGGGGTTACAGCACCAGGTGCGGCAACCACAGCGAGATGGCAGGGATGTAGGTCACCAGCAGCAGTACCAGGAACAGCATCGCGTAGAACGGCAGCAGGGCCTTGACGGTGCTTTCGATACTGACCTTGCCAATGGCGGCACCCACGAACAGCACCGCGCCCACCGGTGGCGTGATCAGCCCGATACCCAGGTTCACCAGCATGATCATGCCGAACTGCACCGGGTCCACGCCGATGCCCACGATCACTGGCATCAGGATCGGCGTGAGGATCAGGATCAGCGGCGCCATATCCATCACCGTGCCGAGGAGCAGCAGCATCACGTTGATGCACATCAGGATCACGTAGCGGTTGTCCGACAGCGTCAGGAACGCAGTGGTGATCTTCGCCGGAATCTCCATCAGCGTCATGATGTAGCCGAAGCTGGCGGCGAAGCCGATCAGGATCATCACGATGGAGATGGTGCGTACCGTACGGTGCATCAGTTTCGGCAACTCGCTCCACTTGTAGTCGCGGTAGATGCACATGGTCACGAAGAACGCCCACACCACGGCAATGGCGGCCGATTCGGTGGCGGTGAAAACGCCCGAGAGAATGCCGCCAAGGATGATGAACAGGGTCATCATGCCCCACATGGCTTCCTTGCAGATCTTCAATGCTTGCTTGAGTGGAATCACTTCGCCCTTGGGGTAATTGCGCTTTCTCGCAAAGACCAGGCACAGCGCCATCAGGCAGAGGTTCATCAGGATGCCGGGCACGATACCGGCCATGAACAGAGAACCGATCGATACGGTACCGCCAGCCGCGAGCGAATACAGCACCGCGTTATGGCTTGGCGGTGTCAGCAAGGCCTGGACCGAGCCGCTGACAGTCACGGCAGTGGCGAATTCACGCGGATAGCCGCGGCGTTCCATTTCCGGGATCAGCACCGAACCGACCGAGGCGGTGTCGGCCACCGAGGAACCGGAGATCGCGCCAAAAAAACTCGAGGCCACGAGGTTGACCAATGACAGGCCGCCGCGCACGAACCCTACCAACACACTGGCGAATGCCACCAGTCGGCGAGACATGCCGCCCTCGGCCATGATCGCGCCGGCCAAGACGAAAAATGGAATGGCCAACAGCGAGAATTTGTTCACCCCGCCCGCCACCTGAATCATCATGGCCTGGAACGGAATATCGATCCACCACGCCCCAATCAGGGCGGCAGCACCCAGCGCGTAGGCGACCGGCATACCGATCATGATCAACAACAAAAAACTGCCTAGCAGAATCAGAGCGTCCATTAAACGGCACCTTCGCTTTCTTCAATCAGATCGAACTGCACGACCCGACGCTGGCTTTGATCACCCAGGAAGAGTTTCTCCAGGACAAAAATCAAGGTCAGGAAACCTCCTATCGGAATCGGCATGTAGGTGATGCCGACGCGCAGGGTGGGTATGGCACTCATGAATTGATTCCAGGTGGTCATGCACAACTTGGTGCCCCAGATGGTCATGAAAATGCACACCGCCGCCATCAAGAGCTGGGTGAAAACCGAAGCCAAGGTTTGCCAGTGCGGTGGTAGGCGACTGGTGACCATGTCCACGGCCATGTGCGAGCCGGAGCGGTAGCTGGCGGCGGCACCGATGAAGGTGAACACGATCATCAGCAAGATGGCGGTGGGCTCTGGCCAGCTAGAGCCGGTCCCGAGTACATAGCGGGCGAACACCCCCCACGGAATCATCAGTGCAACTGCCAGGACAGAAAGGCCGGCCACCCAGATGCAAGTCATGTAAATCTTGTCGTTGATACGCAGCAGTAAATTCTTCATCGGGTTCCACCGTAACCAGGCGCGCCTTTTAACCGCAGGCGCGCCCAGCCTTTTCATGAGTACAGATTGAGAGGGCTTACTGAACGGCTTCGATGCGCTTGATCAGGTCGGCATACGGCGCGCCGTATTTGGCCCGGATTGGCGCCGTGGCGTCGTAGAAAGGTTTCTTGTCCACGGTGATGAACTCGACGCCGGCGGCCTTGAGTTTCTCTTCGCTGGCGGTGGACTTCTTGTCCCACAGCACGCGCTCTTCAGCCTGTGCTGCCTTGGCGGCTTTCTTCACCATGTCTTGCTGCTCGGGCGTGAGCTTGTTCCAGGTGATTTTCGACATCACGATGGGCTCAGGCAGGATCAGGTGACCGGTCAGGCTGTAGAACTTGGCGTTCTGATAGTGATTGTGTTCAAGCATGGTCGGCGGGTTGTTTTCCGCGCCGTCGATCACGCCGGTCTGCAAGGCGCTGAAGATCTCGCCGGTGTCCATGGCGATACCATTGCCGCCCATGGCGTTGATGGTCTCGATGAACATCGGGTTGCCCTGGACGCGAATCTTCATACCCTTCATGTCTTCGAGCTTGCGCACCGGTTTCTTGGTGTACAGGTTGCGCGTGCCGCCATCCATCCAGGCCAGGGCCACCAGGCCGAATTCGGAGTTGGTGATTCGGTCGAGGATCGCATCGCCGACTTCACCATCGATGACCGCGCGCATGTGGGCCTGGTCGCGGAAGATGAACGGCATGTTGAAGACGTTCACGTCCGGCACGACAGGACCGACGATACCCAGGCTGACCCGGGACATCTGGATCGCGCCAGCTTGCATCTGCTCGATGACTTCTTTTTCAGAACCCAGTACGCCACCCGGGAAATATCTGAATTTCAGTTCACCCTTACTTTCCGCTTCCAGGGTTTTACCCATGGACTCCTCGGCGACCACGGTAGGGTAGCCCTTGGGATGGATGTCGGCGATCTTGATATCGAGGGCATGGGCTGCCTGTGCCAGAAAGGCCAGGGGTAGGGCGGCGATCAGAAGCGTGCGTTTGAAGTTCATGGTCAATCTCCAGTCTTGTTGTTTTTTTTATGTGCTTATCCAGTGAAGCGGCAATGCAGATCAGTTCGCGGAGTGTTTCAGTCCTCCAAACGCGGGTTCAGCCAGGCCCTTGACGCCGGGATTGAGGGCGAACACGCCGCCGGCCAAAGACTGCGGGTCGCTGTCGTCACCGGGGCGGATCGAGGTGACGAAGAGGGTGTCCAGGCGACTGCCGCCAAAGGCGCACATGGTCGGCTTTTTCACCGGCACGGCCAGTGAGCGATCCAGTCGGCCATCCGGAGTGAAGCGATGGATGAGGCCGGCATCGTTGGCGCAGATCCAATAGCAACCGTCGGCATCCACCGCCGCACCGTCCGGGCGCCCGGCCAACGGCAGCATGTCGACGAACAGCCGCCGGTTGGACGGCGTGCCGCTGTCGATGTCGTAGTCGAAGGCCCAGATCTGTTGCACCAGCGGGTGTGAGTCGGAGAGGTACATCGTGCGTCCATCCGGGCTGAAGCCCAGGCCATTGGGCACGATGAACCCACTCAGTTGTGCCTCGACCGGGCTACGTTGGCCCGCCTCGTAGCGATACATCCGGCCTTCGTCGGCGTTGGCGCCCATGTTCAGCACCATGCTGCCGGCCCAGAAACGGCCCTGGCGGTCGCAACGGCCATCGTTGAGGCGCATGTCGGTGCGGCTGTGCTCGACGCTCGCGCACAGTTCGCTGTCCAGGCTGCCGTCTTCATTGGGGTGCAAACGGAAGAAGCCGCTTTCCATGCCGGCGACCCAGCCACCGTCCTGATGACGGGCCAGGCAGGCGAGCATTTCAGGAGCTTCCCAGCCCTGGATTTTTCCGCTGCTGGCGTTCCAGCGTTGCAGGCCACCGCTGGGAATGTCCACCCAGTACAGGGCGTTTTCCTCGGGAACCCACACCGGGCTTTCCCCGACGGCGTTGCGTGCATCGACAATCAATTCGGCTTGCATGGTGATTCCTTTGTGCGTGCGCATCCCATGAAAAACAGGCAAGTCAGTCGTCGAACGGGCCGGCCGCTACAAAGGCGCCACCCTGGTAGATCCTGGCCGGGTCATCGGCGGCCGGCATCGGCTGCGCTTCGACCTTGGCGCGGAAAATTTCCGAGCTGTCCTTGGGCTGGTAGCCCAGGTGCGCGGCGTGGCTGTTGTCCCACCAGACGTCGCGGTTGGCGGACACGCCATAGACCACGGTGTGGCCCACGTTCGGGGTGTAGAGCGAACATTCGATCAACTGGGTGAGGTCGTCGAAGCTCAGCCAGGTGCTCATCATCCGGCGGTTCTGCGGTTCGGGGAACGACGAGCCGATGCGGATGCTCACGGTCTCGATGCCGTAGCGATCGAAGTAGAAACTGGCCATGTCTTCGCCGTAGGACTTGGACAGGCCGTAGTAGCCATCCGGACGACGAGGAGAAAGGGCATCAAGGCCCTCATCCTGCTTGTAGAAGCCAATGACATGGTTGGAGCTGGCGAAGATGACGCGTTTGACGCCGTGCTTGCGGGCGGCCTCATAGATGTGGAATACACCGCTGATGTTGGCGCCGAGGATTTCCTCGAACGGGCGCTCAACCGAAACACCACCGAAATGCAGGATCGCATCGACGCCCTCTACCAGTTGATGCACCGCCTGCTTGTCGGACAGGTCGCAGGGCACCACTTCCTCGCTTTCATCGATGGCCGGGGCCATGTTGGCGATGTCGGACAGGCGAATGTGGCGGGCGAAAGGCTTGAGACGCTCGCGCAAGACTTTGCCCAGGCCGCCGGCGGCACCGGTCAGCAGCAGGCGATTGAGGGGGTGGCGGGTGAGTGTCGTAGTCATGAAATTCCCTGGGCAAACAGTTAAAGGTGTCAGTGCCGCTTGGCCCGACGTGGCCATGTACCCGTGCGCGCCGGGACTTGGCAACGTCGGGTTCCACGATTAAAGCAAGGACAACGGGTAGCTGATGAAGATCCGGTTTTCGTCGAACTCGTTGGTGCTGTAGTCCCGACGAATCGATGCGTTACGCCATTTAACGTTGAGGCTCTTCAGCGCGCCGCTCTGTACGGTGTAGGCCAGTTCGGTTTCACGGCCCCATTCCTTGCCGTCGTCAACGGTGGCGGTGTGCACGTTGTCACCGCTGATGTAGCGGTTCATCAGGGTCAAGCCCGGCACGCCGACGGCGGCGAAGTTGAAGTCATGGCGCAGTTGCCAGGATTTTTCCTTCGCGTTGTCGTAGCTGGAGTTGTAGCTGTCGTTGGCCAGGGTGCCGCCGCTGGTGCCGTTGACGCGCATCCAGGCATCGTCGCCGCTGACTTTTTGCAGGCCGACATAGAAGGTGTTGCCGCCGTATTTTGCCGAGAGCAGGGCGAACGCGGTTTTGTTGTCCAGGTCGCCGGCCAGGGCACTGCCATCTTCCTTGCCGATGAAGTAGCCGAGGTTGGCGCCCAGGGTCCAGTCGCCGATGGGCTGACTGTGGGTCAGGTTGAAGTATTGTTGCTGGTAGATGTCGGACAGTTCCGAGTACCAGACGCCGACTTGGGTGCGTTTTTCGTTGAAGGCATATTCACCGCCGCCGAAGTTGAAACGGTCGGAAGTGAACGCGCCACGGCCGTTCATCGACATGTCTTCCATGCTTGCGTCGTTGCGCGGGCTGTTGGCGCGGAACTGGCCGCCGTACAGCGTCAGGCCGCTGATCTCGGTGGAGGTCACCTGGCCGCCACGGAAGGTTTGCGGCAGGGAACGGCCGTCGTCGGAGCGCAGGATCGGCAGCACCGGCATCCACTCGCCAACCTTCAGCTCGGTCTTCGACACCTTGGCCTTGAGGGCCACGCCCAGGCGACCGAAGTCATCGGCCGGGCGACCGTCATCGTGCACCGGCAGCAGCTGCGTACCGGTGGTGCCGCGACCGCCATCGAGCTTGACCGAATACGTGCCCAACACGTCCACGCCGAAACCGACCACGCCTTGGGTGAAACCGGACTTGGCGTCGAGGATGAAGCTTTGGGTCCATTCCTCGGCTTTGCCTTGGGCATTGTTCGGGTTGGTGAAGTTACGGTTGAAATAGGCGTTGCGCAGGTTCAGCGTGGCTTTAGCGTCATCGACGAAGCCTTCGGCGCTGGCCGTCATTGGCAGAAACACGGACAAGCTGCTGCAACCGAGCAGAATCAGTGCGGGGCTGGAATTGAAGAGGGTACGGCGGTTTGGACGGTTGTCGGGCGAAAAACGGACACGTGTGCTCACTATGACGCTCCCTACTTTTTTGTTGTTTTTATTTGTCATACGTCGTCGTACAACATGGGGATGATTATTTGGAAGCTGCCCCTCGTTGTCAACTGGCCATTATCGGAATTATCCAAGCCGAGGGTGCTTCAAAATGAGGCGTTTCGATGGTTGTCACTGAACGAGTTCAAGATCGCAAGCCTTGGTGCCGGGCAAATGGGTGATCTGAGAATAGCGGTGTGTGCGTTTGGTTATGCGATGACTGGTCTAAGACATTAGTCGAATGCACCCGATCTGACAGATGGTGAAGTCCCTTGTGGCGAGGGGATAAATCCCCTCGCCACAAGGGTGTGTTGTTAACCCATTCTCCCAGTCCAAACAGGCCTTTGTTTATCCAGATGTAGGATCGCTCTGGATCGGGCTACGTTGTCTTGCGCCGTTGCCTACAACTGCGCCAGAATCCGCCGGCTTGTGCGCTCGTGGGCCGGGTTTTATCGTTTCCGGGTCGTTGAGGAATCAGCGATCGGGTTTGGTAGCCCGGTTTTTCCATATGACGCACAGCTTCATCTTCTGCAGGTGCTTTTCTTCAGCATTTGTATTTGATGGTGGCCATGCGTAGGGCGTCTTCGGGCGCGCCGGTGTTCATGTGGACCGGTCTACCAACCTTCGTATGGCCACCGCCCTTCGTTTGGTAGCGAGGGTGATGGCTCCTCCAATCCCACATGAGGTTCCATCTATGTTCAAACCAACACCCAACCCACCAGACACCGATCCGACTTCACCGCGCAAAAAAAACCAGACCCAAAAACTCGACGAAGCCGCCGAACGCGCCCTCGACTATTACCTGAACCCCAAACCGGACAAACCAGGAGCCGATGCGGCGGCTGGCCAACTCTTCACCGTCATCAAGGACATCGACACCGAAAGCCTGCTCGCCAACCTCAGCGAAACCCTGGCCTCGGCCAATGCCATGGTCAGTGACCTGGCCGTTGACCTGGAAGGTTCACGGCGGCACGTGGCCCTGGGCATCCAGCAGTTGATCGAACTGGGCGGATTGCTGGCGAACCGCGCGCTGGACAACGTCGAACCACGCTAACCGACATATCGCGTCTCTCTGGACAGAAACACAGTCAAAATGTGGGAGCGAGCGAGCTCGCTCCCACAAGGACCACCAGTGTTTTCGAAAGTGGGCGGATGCTAGTCTTGACCAACGCTGTTGCCAGGGAGCCCTCATGGGCAATCACAAGATCGAGATTCGTCGCAGTAACGTCGAGAAAATCCTGTTGGCCGCCGAGAAGGTCTTTGCCGAGAAAGGCTTCGGCAGCACCGCCATGGCCGACATCGCCGCCGAAGTGCAATTGCCTCGTTCCAACCTGCATTACTACTTCAGCACCAAGAGCGAACTCTACAGCGCCGTGCTGTTCGACCTGCTGGAAGTCTGGAAGCAGGACGCCTTGTGCTTCGAAATGTTCGACGACCCACGGGTGGTGCTCAGCAGCTACATCCGCGCCAAGATGAACCACTCCCGCAGCCGCCCCTACGGCTCGAAAGTCTGGGCCAACGAAATCATCCACGGCGCCCCGACGCTAGGCCAGGCCTTGGATGCCAGCCTTTACGACTGGGCCAAGATGAAGGAAGCGAAAATCCGCCAGTGGGTGGAGGACAAACGCATCCTCCCCGTGGAACCGTCCAGCCTGCTCTACATGATCTGGGCCTCGACCCAGCACTACGCCGACTTCGACCACCAGATCAATATTCTCAATGATCATCAGCCGCTGTCGGACATGCAGTTCGAGCGGGCGGTGCAGACGGTGACCAGTGTGATTTTGCGGGGGATTGGGTTGGAGCCCTGAGGTTTTGTGGTGAAGCTGATGGCCTCATCGCGAGCAAGCTCGCGAAGAGGCCAGTCCAGACACCTCAGCCCTCAGACAGCAACATGATAGGGATTACGCGGATCATGGTTCCAATCCAAAAACGGCTTGCCCGTGTCCACCGTCACCATCTCGATGCAGTCCTGCACCGGGCAGGTGATCTGGCAGAGGTTGCAGCCCACGCATTCTTCATTGATCACTTCATATTTACGTGTTCCGTCCGCTTGCTTGAGGCTGGCGATGGCCTGGTGTGAAGTGTCTTCGCAGGCGATGTGGCAGCGACCGCAACCGATGCAGGCGTCCTGGTCGATCTTGGCGATGACCTGGTAGTTGATGTCCAGGTACTTCCAGTCGGTGGTGTTGCCCACCGCGCGCCCGGAGAAGGCCTGGAGGTTGGCGTGGCCGTGATCGTCCATCCAGCGTGACAGGCCGTCCTTCATCTCCTCGACGATGCGAAAACCATGCAGCATCGCCGCCGTGCAGACCTGCACCGCGCCGCTGCCCAGGGCGATGAATTCGGCGGCGTCGCGCCAGCTGCCGATGCCGCCGATGCCGCAGATCGGCAAGCCGTGGGTCTGCGGGTCGCGGGCGATTTCGGCGACCATGTTCAGGGCGATGGGTTTGACCGCCGAGCCGCAATACCCGCCGTGGGTGCTCTGGCTGCCGACGGTGGGCAGGGCGACCATGCGGTCCAGGTCGACGCTGGTGATGGAGTTGATGGTGTTGATCAACGACACCGCGTCAGCGCCGCCGCGATGGGCCGCGCGGGCGGCGACGCGGATGTCAGTGATGTTCGGCGTGAGCTTGACGATCACCGGCAGCGAGCAATAGGTCTTGCACCAGCGAGTCACTTGCTCGACGTATTCCGGCACCTGGCCGACCGCCGCGCCCATGCCCCGTTCCGGCATGCCGTGGGGGCAACCGAAGTTCAGCTCGATGCCGTCGGCGCCCGTGGCCTCCACCAGGGGCAGGATGCGCTTCCACGACTCTTCCACGCAGGGAACCATCAGCGACACGATCAACGCCCGGTCCGGCCAGTCCTTTTTCACCTGGGTGATTTCCCGCAGGTTGATCTCCAGCGAACGGTCGGTGATCAGCTCGATGTTATTGATGCCCAGCACCTCGCGATTGGCGCCGTAGTGGGCCGAGTAGCGCGACGACACGTTCACGGCGGCCGGGTCTTCCCCGAGGGTTTTCCAGACCACGCCACCCCAGCCGGCCTCGAAGGCGCGAACCACGTTATAGGCCTTGTCGGTGGGCGGCGCGGAGGCCAGCCAGAACGGATTGGGGGCTTTGATGCCGGCGAAGACAATCGACAGATCGGCCATTTACGCAGCCTCCACGTTGAGCATCAGTTGAGCGTTGATCGCCTCGGCGGCGAGCTTGCCATGTTGCACGGCCTGCACAGTGAGGTCCTGGTCCAGGCTGGTGCAATCGCCACCGGCATACACCCCGGCAATGCTGGTGCGCAGTTGTTCGTCCACCAGGATCCGCCCGTCCTGGCGCTTGAGTTCCCGGGCCAGCGGATCCACCAGCGCGTTGTCGTCGAAGGCCTGGCCGATGGCTTTGAAAATGGCGTCGGCGGGCAGGTCGAAGGTTTCGGCGCTGGTGACCAGGCGACCGTTTTCCAGATGCGTGCGGGAGAAGCGCATGCCGCGCACATTTCCAGTGTCGTCGAGCAAGACCTGTTGCGGCTGAGCCCAGGTCAGCAGGCGCACCTGATTGGCCTTGGCGATGTCTTGTTCATGCACGGTGGCACCCATGTCTTCAAGGCCGCGCCGGTACACCAGGCTGACGTCCCGGGCGCCAAGACGGGCCATTTGCACGGCCATGTCGATGGCGGTGTTACCGGCGCCGAGGACGATGCAACGGTCGGCCAGGGGCAACTGGCTGAGGTCGTCGGCCTGACGCAGTTCGCGGATGTACTCGGTGGCGGCCAGCAGCCCCGGCGCTTGTTCGTCGCTCAGGCCCAGTTGTTTGCTGGCGGCCAGGCCGAGGCCGAGGAACACCGCGTCGAACTGTTGGTGCAAATCGCTCAGGCTCAGGTTCTCGCCTAGCTTCTGGCCATGGCGGATTTCGATGCCGCCGATGTCCAGCAGAAAGGCCAGTTCGCGCTGGGCGTAATCGTCTACCAGTTTGTATTTGGCGATGCCGTATTCGTTGAGGCCGCCGGCTTTTTCCCGTGCTTCGAAGATCACCACGTCATGCCCGTGCATCGCGCTGCGGTGGGCGCAGGACAAGCCCGCAGGGCCCGCGCCGACCACGGCGATGCGCTTGCCGGTGGCGGCGCCGCGTTTGAACGGGTGTTCGCTGAAGTGGGCATTGTCCACGGCGTAGCGCTGCAACAGGCCGATCAGCACTGGCGCGCATTCCTGGGCGTTGTTGCGCACGCAGGCTTGCTGGCAAAGGATCTCGGTGGGGCAAACCCGCGCGCAACTGCCGCCAAGGATGTTGGCCGAGAGGATTTTCTGCGCCGCGCCTTGGACGTTGTCCTGGTGGATGTTGCGAATGAACGAGGGGATATCGATCTCGCTTGGACAGGCGTTCACGCACGGCGCGTCGTAGCAGTACAGACAGCGGGAGGCTTCCAGGTGGGCCTGGCGCGCATTGAGCGGCGGCGCCAGGTCGCTGAAACGGGCGGCGAGGGTGGCCGGCTCTTCCGGGGAATGGGGGAGGTGACTCAAGGGCTGGATCATGGAATGGGCCTCACGGTGTTTGAGGTGCTGCCTCTGGTGGGCAGTGGTTTTTTCGTTGTCTGGACTGACGTCTTCGCGAGCAAGCCCGCTCCCACAAGGGATTTGCTACACACCACACATCTGCGTCTATCCCAGATCCAATGTGGGAGCGGGCTTGCTCGCGAAGGCCGAAGGCCTGGATTTCAGCGTTTAACCGCAGTTGGTTTGTTCAGCTCCGCCCGCTTACTCAGCAAATCAAACACCGCCGGATACGCCGGCCGTTCGACGTAGCGCCCGGCACCGCGTTCGGCCCGCAGGTCGCCATCGGCCCAGACCAGTCGCCCCTGGCTGATGGTGTGGCTGGGCACGCCCCGCACGGTCTTGCCTTCGAAGATGTTGAAGTCCACTTGCTGGTGATGGGTCTTGGCGGAAATCGTGCGGCTGCCTTGCGGGTCCCAGAGCACCAGGTCGGCGTCGGCACCGACGCGGATCGCCCCTTTGCGTGGGTAGAGGTTGAAGATCTTCGCGGTGTTGGTGGAGGTGAGGGCGACGAAGTCGTGCATCGACAATTTGCCGCTGTTGACCCCCTCGTCCCAGAGCACGGCCATGCGGTCTTCGATACCGGCGGTGCCGTTGGGGATTTTGCTGAAGTCGTCGCGACCGGCGGCTTTCTGCTCGGCGCAGAAGCAGCAGTGGTCGGTGGCGGTGGTGTGCAGGTTGCCCGACTGCAAGCCGTGCCAGAGCGCGTCCTGATGGCCGCGAGGCCGGAAGGGTGGGCTCATCACGTAGCCGGCGGCGGTCTGCCAGTCCGGGTGGCGATAGACGCTGTCGTCCAGCAGCAGATGCCCGGCCAGCACTTCACCGTAGACCGGCTGGCCCTTGCTGCGGGCATAGGTGATTTCGTCCAGCGCCTCTTTGGTGGACACGTGCACCAGGTACAGCGGTGTGCCCAGGGTCTCGGCAATGCGGATGGCCCGGCTCGCGGCTTCGCCTTCCACTTGCGAGGGGCGCGACAGCGGATGGGCTTCCGGCCCGGTGATGCCTTGGGCCAGCAGCTTGCGTTGCAGGTGATAGACCAGTTCGCCGTTCTCGGCGTGCACCGTGGGCACCGCCCCCAGTTCCAGGCAGCGTTCGAAGCTCGCGACCAAGGTGTCATCGGCGGCCATGATCGCGTTCTTGTAGGCCATGAAATGCTTGAAGCTGTTCACGCCGTGCTGGCTGACCAGCTCGGCCATTTCTTCGCGAACCTGCTCGCTCCACCAGGTGATCGCCACGTGAAAACCGTAGTCGCTGGCGCTTTTCTCGGCCCAGCCACGCCATTGATGAAAGGCTTCCATCAGCGACTGCTGCGGGTTGGGAATCACGAAGTCGATGATCGAGGTGGTGCCCCCGGCCAGGCCTGCCGCCGTGCCGCTGAAGAAATCCTCGCTGGCGACCGTGCCCATGAACGGCAACTGCATGTGGGTATGCGGGTCAATGCCGCCCGGCATCAGGTATTGGCCGCTGCCATCGAGCACTTCGACCTCGGCGGGAACATCCAGGTTTTCACCAATGGCCTTGATCACGCCGTCGGCACAGAACACATCGGCGCGATAACTTTCATCATGGGTAATTACCGTGGCACCACGGATCAACAGAGACATTCCGAGCTCCTCGCAGGCATGACCGACTGATGCCGGTTCTTTATGTTTTATAGACCACGATTAATAAGTGACAAAACGTGGCAGGTTATATTCCTGTCACGGCTGTCAGGATTAGACGCTAGCTGGAGTTGAGAGAATGAGCAAGATTATTTTTCATAAGCTTATTCTGTTAATAACTATTTGAAAAATAACGAATAAATAATTAAATCACCAAAATGGTGAGCCGCCTCACCATTTTGACGCACTTGACAGGATCGCTATTTGAGCGAGATTTGTCATGGTAAATCAGCGGCTTGAAAGCTGTGAAAGTGCGGTTTAGACACGTCGCATAAAGTGGGGGTGCACCACTTTGAATCTTCAGCTCGACAGAACGTACAGGTCATCTAGCCTAAAGGGCGATGTTCAGCAGTGTGGCAAGGTTCTGAGTGTGAATTAAAGTATTAAACATCAAGTGGTTATAAGTGTTTTATCGATCGCCCAGTCAACTCGGCGCAACAATCGGCACGGTTATTGAGTGTTGACGCTGTCGGGCAGGGCCGTCGGTAGCACGCGTGCTTACATGCAAGTACTCCGGCCATCGCCAGTCGATGAGCAAAAATAATGAAAACAGTGGAGCGGACATGACCAGATCAACAGTGACTGAGCGCGACGGGTTGTTCGAGCTTGATGCCGGCAGCGACGTCCTCGACAGCCCCCGTTACAACCACGACATCGCGCCGACCAAGGTGCACGAGCGAACCTGGAACAAGTGGCACATCACTGCATTGTGGGTCGGCATGGCGATCTGCGTGCCGACCTACACCCTTGGCGGCGTTCTCACTGCCTACTTTGGCCTGACGGTGGGCGAGGCGCTGCTGGCGATACTATTCGCCAACATCATCGTGTTGATTCCCCTGACCCTCAACGCCTTCGCCGGGACCAAGTACGGCATCCCGTTTCCGGTGTTGTTGCGTTCGTCCTTCGGTGTCATTGGCTCCAATGTCCCGTGTCTGATTCGCGCCTTGGTGGCGTGTGGCTGGTTTGGCATCCAGACAATGTTCGGCGGGCTGGCGATCCACCTGTTTCTCGGCTCGGTGTTCGAAGGCTGGAAGAGCCTGGGCGGCACCGGTGAAGTGATCGGCTTCATGCTGTTCTGGGTCATGAACCTGTGGGTGGTGTTGCGCGGTGCCGAGTCGATCAAATGGCTGGAAACCTTGTCCGCGCCACTGCTGGTGCTGGTGGGGGCCGGGCTGTTGGTGTGGGCGTTGCCCAATGTGTCATTGACTGAGCTGATGGCGGTCCCGGCCAAACGGCCTGAAGGTGCTGGCGTGACCAGTTACTTTCTTGCCGGGCTGACGGCCATGGTCGGTTTCTGGGCGACGTTGTCGTTGAACATTCCTGACTTCAGCCGCTACGCCAAGAGCCAGAAAGACCAGATCGTGGGGCAGGTCATCGGCCTGCCGTTGACCATGTTCCTGTTTGCCTCCCTCGGCGTGGTCATGACCGCCGCCTCGGAGAAACTGGTGGGGGTGACCGTCTCCGATCCGGTGAGCTTGATCGGGCACATCCAGAGCCCGGTGTGGGTGGCCCTGGCCATGGTGCTGATCATCGTCGCCACGTTGTCGACCAACACCGCCGCCAACATCGTCTCGCCCACCAACGATTTCCAGAACCTGGCGCCGAAACTGATCGGCCGTACCAAGGCCGTCATGCTCACCGGGCTGGTGGGGTTGGCGCTGATGGCCCACGAACTGCTGAAAAAGCTTGGCCTGATCGTCTCCGAGGTCAGTCTTGAATCGGTTTATTCGAACTGGTTGCTGGGTTATTCAAGCCTGCTGGGGCCCATTGCCGGGATCATGGTGGTGGACTATTTCCTGATCAAGAAACAGCAACTGGATCTGGCCGGGCTGTACCGCGACGACGTTTATCCGGCATGGAACTGGAACGGCTTCATCGCCTTTGGCGTGCCGGTGCTGCTGACCTTGTTGTCCCTGGGCAGCGACGCGTTCAGCTGGTTCTACAGCTACGGCTGGTTCACCGGTTCGGCGCTGGGCGGGGTGATTTATTACGGGTTGTGCGGTTTTCGTGCGAGCCCATCCGTCGCCAAATCTGCGGTGTGAAGGAGGGCCCCATCGCGAGCAAGCTCGCTCCCACACTGGATTCGGGTGGCCGCGAAATCTATGCGCACAGTAGATCCCTTGTGGGAGCGAGCTTGCTCGCGATAGCGGCCTCAAAAACACCAAAAAAATGCCTGAAAAATGGAGATCCCCCATGAACGCAGCCGTCGACGTTCTACAGTCCACCCACCCGCACATCAACCGCGACCGCCTGTGGCAATCGCTCATGGACCTGGCCCGGCTCGGTGCCACGGTCAAGGGCGGTGTGTGTCGGTTGGCCTTGACCGATCTCGATCGCCAGGCCCGGGACCTGTTCGTGCAATGGACCGAAGCGGCCGGCTGCACGGTCAGCATCGATGCGGTGGGCAATATCTTTGCCCGACGCCCGGGGCGCAATCCGAACCTGCCGCCGGTGATGACCGGCAGTCACATCGACACTCAACCCACCGGCGGCAAGTTCGACGGCTGCTTTGGTGTACTGTCCGGGCTGGAAGTGCTGCGTACCCTCAATGACCTGGGCATCGAAACCGAGGCACCGCTGGAAGTGGTGGTGTGGACCAACGAAGAGGGTTCGCGCTTCGCCCCGTGCATGATGGGCTCCGGCGTGTTCGCGGAAAAATTCACCCTTGAAGAAACCCTGGCCAAGGTCGACGCCGAAGGCATCACCGTCGGCCAGGCGCTCAACGCTATCGGTTACGCCGGCCCGCGCCAGGTCAGTGGGCATCCGGTAGGGGCGTATTTTGAAGCGCACATTGAACAGGGGCCGATCCTGGAAGATGAACACAAGACCATCGGCATCGTCATGGGCGCCCTCGGGCAGAAATGGTTCGACCTGACGTTGCGGGGCGTCGAAGCCCATGCCGGCCCGACCCCGATGCACCTGCGCAAGGACGCCCTGGTGGGCGCCTCGATCATCGTCGGCGCCGTCAACCGCGCCGCCCTCGGTCATCAACCCCATGCCTGCGGCACGGTGGGTTGCCTGCAAGCCTATCCGGGCTCGCGCAATGTCATCCCCGGCGAGGTGCGCATGACCCTGGATTTCCGTCATCTGGAACCGGCGCGGCTGGATTCGATGATCGCCGAGGTCAAGCAGGTGATCGACGACACCTGCCGGCAGCATGGCCTGACCTATGACCTGAAACCCACGGCCGACTTCCCGCCGCTGTATTTCAACCCAGGCTGCGTCGAAGCCGTACGTGGCGCGGCCCAGGGCCTCGGTCTGTCGCACATGGAGATCGTCAGCGGGGCTGGTCATGACGCGATATTCCTCGCCGAACTGGGCCCGGCCGGGATGATCTTCGTGCCGTGTGAAGGCGGTATCAGCCACAACGAAATAGAAAATGCCGCCCCCGACGATCTCGCCGCCGGTTGCGCGGTCCTGCTGCGGGCGATGCTGGCAGCCTCACAGGCCATTGCCGAGGGGCGCATGGCGGTTTGAGTGGCGTGGTGCACTATCGCAACCCCATGTGGTCGTAACCTTCAACGCATCCATGCTTGAAAATTGCACTGACCACATGGAGACCCAATGAACCAAGATGTCCCGACCACCGATACCAATCGTCGCCAATTGCTGCAAATTATCGCCGGGCTGTCTGACGGGGTGATCTTGATCGAAGTCGATCAGACCATCGCCTGGGCCAACGAAGCGGCGTTGACCATGCACGGGGTCACTGACCTCAAAGCGCTGGGTGCCAATGCCGAGGAATACGCCCAGCGGTTCAATTTGCGTTATCGCAACAATCACCCGTTGACTGCGGACAACTACCCCATTGCCCGGGCCGCCCGGGGCGATGAGTTCAGTGATGTGCTGGTGGAAGTCACGCCCGAGGCCGCTCCGGACCGCACCTGGGTTCATCGGATCCGCAGCCTGGTATTGACCGACCGCAGCGGCGAGGCGGAATTACTGGTACTGATCCTCAGCGATGCCACCGAATGGGCCAGCGCCGAGCAGCGTTTTGAAAGAACCTTCGGGGCCAACCCGGCGCCGGCAGTGATCTGTCGTCTCAGTGACTTGCGCTATATCAAGGTCAACCAGGGTTTTCTGGAAATGACTGGCTACAGCCGCGAGCAAGTGATCGGCCGTTCGGTGTATGAGCTGGACGTGCTCGAGAGCGCTGAAAAACGTGATTTGGCCATTGAGCGTCTGGGGCAGGGCACGACCATTCCGCAAATGCAGGCCGAGCTGAAATTGCCAGGCGGCGGCAGCAAGCAAGTGATTGTCGCCGGCCAGCCGCTGGATGACCTGCACGACGAAGACTGCATGCTGTTTTCCTTCATGGACATGGAGCCGCGCCGCAAGGCGGAAACGGCGCTGCGCCAGAGCGAGGAACGTTTTGCCAAGTCGTTCCGCCTCACGCCGGTACCCACCCTGGTGTGCAGCGCCGAACAGCAATTGCTGGAAATCAACGAAGCCTTTCTCCAAACCACCGGTTATGCCAGTGAGGAGCTGCTGGGTAAAACCGTGGAGGAAATCGGCTTCCTCGGCAAGGGCGCCAGCGCCGCACTGTTTGCCACCCTGGAAAAGACCGCGACGGTGTCCAGCGTCGACGTCAAGGTCCACAAGAAAGACGGCGAACAGATCGACTGCGAGGTGGCGGCCGACACCGTGATCATCCAGGACAAGCCCTGCTACCTGCTGGTGTTGATGAACATCACTGAGCGCAAGCGCTCGGAGCTGGAGTTGGTGGCGGCCATCGAGGAAGTGATGAAGGACGCTTCCTGGTTCAGCCGGACCCTGATCGAAAAATTGGCCAATGTGAGGAGTATCAACGCTCAGGTGTCCAGTGTGTCGTTCACCGAGTTGACGGCCCGGGAGCGTGATGTGCTGGGCTTGATCTGTGAGGGCCTGGCGGACAAGGAAATCGCCGCGCGCTTGAAACTGGCCCCCAATACCGTACGAAATCATGTGGCGACGCTGTACTCCAAGCTGGACGTGCACAGTCGCAGCGAAGCCATCGTCTGGGCTCGGGAGCGGGGCTTGTTCGCCAGCGAATGGCGAAACAAGGCACGATGATGGTGCAAATGCACTGGGTCCACTGGTGCATATTCGGGTTCTGCGCGGGCGCTTGGGACCTTAGGCTGTGAGGGTGCGGCATTAGTTTGCTATGTCGCGTCCCCATGAAACAGTCAAGGAACAGGTCGCATGCGCAGTGAACCCATCAAACGTGTAAACAGGATGTCTGTTAAGGCCGGGAGCCCGGTGTTGTCCATCAGTCGTTTGCAATCTCAACGCTGAGGTACACCGCATGACCCAACTGGCCCCTGTGCGCGCGCGCCTCGAAGAAAGCTTCAAGCCGCTGGCTTGCGAATGCAGCCTCAATGGCGACGGCACCCTTACGGTACGCCTCTATCATCGCGAAAGCGGCGAGGTGGACTTGGTCGTGAGTGGCATGAGCCTGGACAGCGTTCGTTCGGAAGAAAGCCTGACGAAGCTGATCGACGAACTGCGCTATGAGCTTGAAAACACCCCTCTGCGTCGCAGTGACCTGGCATAGATGATCCGCTGAACGCCGTCCATTGTGGTGAGGGGATAAATCCCCTCACCACAAGTGCGGTCCAGCTCATGTCTACAACAACGTCGCCCGGCAATCGAGTACCAACCGCGCACCGCCGCGCTCGCTGCTGCCCACTTCCAGCGTGAACCCGTGCAAATTGACAATCGCTGCGACGATCGACAGGCCCAGGCCGAATCCGCCGTGCTGGCTGCTGCCCTCGGCACGATAAAAGCGGCGGAATACGGCCTTGCGCTCCGCCTCAGGGATGCCGGGGCCGGAGTCGAGCACTTCGATGCGGGTACTGTCGCCCTGATCGACCCCGCGCAGAATCACTTCGCCCCCTGGCGGGGTGAACTTGATGGAATTGCTCAGCAGGTTCGACACCGCCTCGAACAGCAACGCACGGTCGCCATTGAGCAGGGGCAGGGCGTCAGGCGCTTCCAGGGTGAAAGTCAGTTGGCCTTCCTCGGCCAGCGGCAGGTAAAAGTCGTGCAGTTCCTGCAATAACTGCAACGGATCGAGGCGCACAAACCCCGAGCGACGCTGTTGGTCTTCCAGTTCGGAAATCCGTAACAAGCCACGAAAGCGCGCCATCAGCGTATCGGTCTCGGCAATCACCTGGTCCATCTGCAGCGCCTCGGGCGAGCCGTCCGGGGCTTCTTGCTGGATGCGATAAAGCTGCGCGCGCAGACGGGTCAGCGGCGTGCGCAGGTCATGGGCGATGTTGTCGCACACGCCCTTGACCTCGTTCATCAAGCGTTCGATGCGATCGAGCATGGCGTTGACGATCGCCGCCAGCATGTCCAGTTCATCGCGCCGGCTTGAGAGGGGCAGGCGATGGGTCAGGTCGCCGGCGACGATGGCCTCGGCGCTGGCTTGCAGTTTGCGAATACGCTGCAGCGGGCGGCGACGCAGCAGATGCCAGCCGGCAATGCCTGGGAGTATGGTCAGCGACACGCCCCAGAACAGCGCGTGCAAGATGATCCGCGTCACGGCGAACAGCGAGCCGTTGTCCCGCGCCAATACCAGCCAGCGCCCGTCCTGAGTCCGGGTCGCCACCGCGTCGCAACTGTCGGAAGACACGCCGGGGGCGTCGGAATCGACGCAGCCGCCGAGCATGTGGATCCTGCCATCGAGTGGCAGGTCCGCGGGGATCCGCTGGATCGGCCCGCTCAAGTGGTGCAGTTGCGGATCGAACAGACCGTAGGCATCGACGCCGCGCTCGTCCAGCGTCAGGCTGGCCATGAGCGCGTCTTCCAACTGATCGCCGTGGATTCGCGAAAACAGATGCTGGCGCTGCATCAGCGAGTGTTTGGCCAGGCTGTCGAGGTAGCCAAACACTTCGTAATACATCACCCCCATCAGGATCGCGCTCCAGATCACGAACAGCGAACTGTACAGCGCCAGCAGGCGGCTGCTGGAGGAACGCCAGCCCTTAGCAGGGTTCAGCAATGACATAGCCGGAACCCCGTACCGTGCGAATCAGCGGTTCCAGGCCCGGCGGGTCGATCTTCTTGCGCAGGCGGCCAATGTGGACATCGATCAGATTGGTGCCTGGGTCGAAGTGATAGCCCCAGACTTCCTCGAAAATCATCATGCGCGAGAGGATCTGCCCGCTGTTGCGCATCAGGAATTCCAGCAACTTGTATTCGGTGGGCAGCAGGCTGAGTAATTGCCCGTTGCGACTGGCTTCGCGGCTGATCAGGTTCAGCTCCAGGTCGGCCACCCGCAGCGCGGTTTCAGGCTCGCGGGTGCCACTGTTACGTCGCAGCAGCACCTCGACGCGGGCGGCCATTTCGTCGGTGGCGAAGGGCTTGGTCAGGTAGTCGTCGCCACCGGCCCGCAGACCGCGCACCCGTTCATCGACATCGGAAAGGGCGCTGATCATCAGGATCGGCGTGGCCACGCCCATGGTCCGCAGGGTGGTCACGATTACCAGGCCATCGAGCTCGGGCAGCATGCGGTCGAGGGTAATCAGGTCGTAGTCACCGCTTACCGCGCGCTCCAGGCCTTCGCGACCGTTGTCGACCCAGTCGACATCCAGGCCGTTGCGGGTCAGCTCGGCGACGATTTCACGGGCGGTCACGGCGTCGTCTTCGATGGTCAGGATGCGATTCATGGGCGGTACCGTGTTGGGAAGTTGGTGCTCTTGCGCAGCATTCTGCCAAAGAATACCTGTCGGCTTTCTGAAAAAAAGTTCATGAGCCAGCAAGCGGATTCGCTGGCCTGGATCAATACTTGGTCACAAATAATCCCTAACATAAATTTCGTGCGCACTATCATGTTGCGTCTGTCGCCCCGTTTTGGCGCGCTGCCGCTACCGGGTACTGATGCGAACCGGTGATGGTGTGCCGCAAGGAGCCGAGCCCCCACAGACCTTTCAAGGACGAGCAGTATGATGCAACCTCCAGACCTTCTACGCCGAAAATTCGATATCCAGCCGCTGACCCAGGCCGACATGACGGTGCGCCTGGACGGGCAGGCTGTCAGCGCCGCCCAGGGTGAGACCGTTCTCACCGTCATCCAGTCCCTGGGCCAACGTCAAGTGGCCCGCAACGATCACGACCAGATCAGCGGCGCTTACTGCGGCATGGGCGTGTGCCAGTGCTGCCTGGTCAAGATCGACGGTCGCCACAAGCGCCGCGCCTGCCAGACCCTGGTACGTCCCGGCATGCAGATCGAAACCCGGGCCAACCGCATCACCGAGACGGAGGCGTCATGAGCCTTGATCCGGTGATTGTCGGCGGTGGGCCGGCGGGTATGGCCGCAGCCATTGAGCTGGCCTCCCATGGGGTGCGCAGCACCTTGCTCGAAGAAGCGCCGCGCCTGGGTGGCGTGGTGTATCGCGGACCGTTGCGCGATGGTGTGCGCCTGGATTACCTGGGCCCCCGCTACAGCGAAGCCCTGGAGAAGCTCCACGGTGAATTCCAGCGCTATGCCGGGTTGATCGACGTGCGATTGAGCAGCCGTGTCATTGGCGCCGAAGGCTTCCGGGCGCTGATGCTGCTGGACGTCGACGAGCGCCTGCGCGAGGTTGTCTACTCACATTTGGTCCTGGCGGCCGGTTGTCACGAGCGCAGCGTGCCGTTTCCTGGCTGGACCTTGCCGGGGGTGATGATGCTCGGTGGCCTGCAATTGCAGATCAAGAGCGGAGTGGTCAAGCCGCCTGGGCCGGTGGTGATCGCCGGCACCGGCCCGTTGCTGCCGCTGGTGGCTTGCCAACTGCACGCTTCGGGCGTGGCGGTGGCGGGTGTCTATGAGGCCTGCACCTTCGGCAGGATTGCCAAGGAAAGCCTGGCGTTGCTGAACAAGCCGCAGTTGTTCCTCGATGGCCTGAGCATGTTGGCCTATCTCAAGCTCAATCGCATTCCCGTGCGCTATGGCTGGGGCGTGGTCCAGGCGGACGGCGAGGGGGAGTTGAGCCACGTCACCGTCGCGCCGTATTCCAGTACCTGGGAGCCGGACTTGAAACGCGCCGAGGAGGTGCCGGCCCAGACCCTGGCGGTTGGCTACGGGTTTATCCCACGTACCCAGCTGAGCCAGCAGATGGGCCTGGAGCACGGCTTCAGCGATGACGGCTACTTGCGGGCCGTGTCCGATGCCTGGCAACAAAGCAGCGAGGCGCACATTCACCTGGCCGGCGACATGGGCGGGATTCGTGGTGGGGAAGCGGCCATGCTGAGCGGGCGCATCGCAGCGTTGTCGATCCTGATGCAACGCAACGTACTGGATGTGTCCGCCGCCCTGGCGCAGCGCGAGCGGTACCAGGCGCAACTGGAGCGAATCGTTCGCTTTCGCGCCGCTGTGGACCGCTACACCCAGCGTGGCACCGGGCAAACCGCATTGCCGGCTGCCGATACGGTGATTTGCCGCTGTGAGCACGCGACCCGCGCCGACATCGACCGGGCCCTGGAGCAAGGCGTGCAAGACATGGCCGGTCTGAAAATGCGCACCCGCGTCAGCATGGGCGACTGCCAGGGGCGGATGTGCGTCGGCTATTGCAGTGATCGATTGCGCGAAGCCACCGGGCGTGCCGACGTGGGTTGGCTACGACCGCGTTTCCCCATCGATCCGATTCCATTTTCTGCATTCCACGACGCCGACACGGAGGCCGCCCAGCATGATTAAGCATCCAGATCTCAAGGACTACGACGTGGTCATCGCCGGTGGCGGGGTGATCGGGGCCTCCTGTGCCTATCAGCTGTCCAAGCGCAAGCACCTGAAGATCGCCCTGGTCGATGCCAAGCGTCCCGGCAACGCCACCCGTGCCTCGGCCGGCGGCCTGTGGGCCATTGGCGAGTCCGTGGGGTTGGGCTGCGGGGTGATCTTCTTTCGCATGATGTCGGCCAATCGCAAGCGCCAGACCCAGGGTGCCGCCGTGGCGGTGGACGCCAGCACGCCGCACATCCTGCCCCAGTCGTTTTTTGATTTCGCCTTGCAGTCCAACGCGATGTATCCCCAATTGCACCGCGAGTTGATCGACAACCATGGCATGGATTTCAAATTCGAGGAGACCGGGCTCAAGTTCGTGATCTACGACGACGAAGACCGTCTGTACGCCGAGCATATCGTCGCCTGCATTCCCCACCTGGCCGATCAGGTGCGTTGGCTCGACCAGACCACCCTGCGCGAGGCCGAGCCGAATGTCAGTCATGAGGCCCGTGGCGCGCTGGAGTTCCTGTGTGATCACCAGGTCAGCCCGTTCCGCCTGGCTGACGCCTACACCGAAGGTGCCCGGCAGAACGGTGTCGATATGTTTTTCAACACCAACGTGACGGAAGTCCTGCGCAGTGGTTCGCGGGTCACCGGCGTGAAAACCGCCGAGGCCGGGACTTTCACCTGCCGGACCCTGATCAACGCGACGGGGGCCTGGGCGGCGGACCTGAGCGAGCAAGCCACCGGCGTGCGGATCCCGGTGAAGCCGGTCAAGGGGCAAATCCTGCTGACCGAACGCATGCCGAAAATCCTCAACGGCTGCCTGACCACCAGCGACTGCTACGTGGCGCAGAAAGACAACGGCGAAATCCTGATTGGCAGCACCACGGAAGACAAGGGTTTCGACGTGACCACCACCTACCCCGAGATCGAAGGGCTGGTGCAGGGCGCGGTGCGGTGTATTCCGCAACTGGCCGACATCAACCTGAAACGTACCTGGGCCGGCCTGCGCCCGGGGTCTCCCGATGAATTGCCGATCCTGGGGCCGATGCGTGGCGTGGAAGGCTACCTCAACGCCTGCGGCCATTTCCGCACCGGCATCCTCACTTCGGCCATCACCGGAGTGCTGCTGGACAAACTGGTGAACAACGAACCGTTGCCGCTGGACATCACGCCATTTCTGGCGGATCGCTTCGAGGTGACGCCGAAGGCCGTTGAAACAAAGGAAGTGGAGCTGGCTTGAGAATAAGCCCTCGCTAACTACAGAGATTTGTCGTCAACCCTGTGGGAGCCGAGCTTGCTCGCGATGACGGCGGCACATTCAGCATCCATGCAAGCTGACTCACCGCTATCGCGAGCAAGCTCAGCTCCCACAGGGTTTGTGGTGGACACAGGTTCTTGGGTGTCGCCATTACTCCATCGGCGTGCTGGCAAACACCTCCAACCCTTCGGCATAAGCCGTAAACGCGCTGATCAACGGAAAAGCCTTGTCCTGCACCTGGTCCGGCACCACAAGGTTGGTGAAACTCCACGCCACTGCCACAGTGATGCCAGCCTGATCAATCGAGCCGTCGGTGCTCAACGGCTGTTTCTCCAGTTCCTGCTCCAGCATTCCATAGGCCGCGGCCAGTTGGCCTTCCACGCGTTCAACCCACGGCGCATGTTGAATCTCCGTCGGCCGCAGGTTGCGCTCATAGTAAATCTGCACCGATTTTTCGCACGCCGCCAAGGCCAGCCCGATCAGCCGCAGTGAGCGTACTCGTTGTCCAAGATCATCCGGCATCAGGCTTTTGCCCGGTGCGGCCAAGGCCTCGAGATAATCAATGATCAACGTGGAGTCCATCAGCACAGTGCCATCGTCCAGCACCAGGGAAGGGGCCTTGACCACTGGGTTGATGCGCTGGAATTGCTCGAAATGCCTGAACACCGAAACCGATTGGTGTTCCAGGGCAACCCCCAGGCATTTGGCGGAAATGGCGGCGCGGCGCACGTAGGGCGAGTCCAGCATGCCGATCAGTTTCATGGCTTCTCCTTCAATTGATAGCTCGGGGCGTCAGTCCTCGAACCCGACCTGTTCATGGATTTCATCGACCTTGAGTTCCAGCCGGTAAGCCACCGCGATGAACAAGGCCTGGCACAGGCACAGTGTGGCACTCAACGAGCGGAAGGCGAACGAGCTGCCTTCGTTCACCAGCAGCACCGCATTGGCCCGCTTGGCCAGGGGCGACAGGTTGCTGTCGGTGATGATCAGTGTCTTGGCCTGATGATGCTGGGCGATGCGCAGGCAGTGCTGGGTTTCCTTGCCGTAGGGCGTGAAGCTGATGGCAATGACCAGGTCGTTGGCCCGCACACTACGCATCTGCTCGCGATAACTGCCCCCCAGGCCGGACACCAGGTGAATGCGTTTATTGGTGTGTTGCAGGTTGTAGACCAGGTAATCGGCCACCGCGAACGAGCGGCGTACACCCACCACATAGATGTTGTCGGCGTTGACCACCAGGTCCACGGCTTTTTCGAAAGCCTGGTCATCCAGCTCCAACCCCAGGCGCTCGATGCCCGACAGGGTGGCGTTGACGCACTCGCGGGCCAGGTCGCCGCCGCTGGCTTTCTGCGACTTGTTGGCGATCATGCTGCGGATGCGCTGCTGGTAGTTCTGCACCGGCGTGGTCTTGTGGGTGTAGGCCTCGCGGAACAACGCCTGCATTTCACTGAAGCCGCTGAAACCGAAGCGTTGCGAGAACCTGACGATGGCCGAGGGGTGCACTTCGCATTCCCGGGCGATGTCGCTGATGCGATCGACCATGATCCGGTCGCTCTGCTGGCTCATGTAGCTGGCGATGCGTTTGAGCTGGCGCGGCAGGCTTTCGTATTCATCGGTAATCAGTTGCAGCAGGCGCTCGGCATTGATCGGAGGGCTGGAGAGGGCGGGTTCGGACGCGCTCTCGGACGGCGCCGGCAGATCATCGGGGCGGGTCATAGAAAATCCTTCTGGCTTGTTCTTATGGGCGGCCCCAAAAGAGGCCGGCCCTCGACAATAGGTTGGCTGGTCGCAGTCTACAGCGTAGGCGCAGGGAAAATCATGGGTGGACAACGTTGCAATAGGTGCTGAAACGATGCACTGCGTCTGGTCCGGTTCAGCTATAGCGTATTGGAAAAAATATTCCACGTAAAAAATTTATAGAATAATTATTGATTATTGGCGGCTGCTCGTTTTAGTCTGCATCCACCAAGAGCGTTGGCGCCGGTTCCGGCGGCAAGCGCAGGCTGATAAAAATAACAGGAGCCAGCATGGGCCAGACTCGTTTTGCCAGTGGGCGTCAATTGGATGTGATCTGCCTGGGACGCCTGGGTGTCGACCTTTACGCGCAGCAAGTCGGAGCGCGCCTGGAAGATGTCTCAAGCTTTGCCAAATACCTGGGTGGTTCGTCGGCCAACATCGCCTTCGGCACGGCGCGATTAGGACTCAAGTCGGCGATGTTGAGCCGGGTCGGCGATGACCACATGGGCCGCTTCCTGGTGGAGTCCCTGGCCCGCGAAGGCTGCGATGTCAGCGGCATCAAGGTCGACCCGCAGCGCCTGACGGCCATGGTCCTGTTGGGTATCAAGGACCGGGAGACCTTTCCCTTGGTGTTCTACCGGGAAAACTGCGCCGACATGGCGCTGCGCGCCGAGGACATCAATGAAACGTTCATTGCCTCCAGCAAGGCGCTGCTGATCACCGGCACTCATTTCTCTACCGAAGACGTCTATAAGGCCAGCACCCAGGCGCTGGATTACGCCGAGAAACACAACGTCAAACGCGTGTTGGACATTGACTATCGCCCGGTACTCTGGGGCCTGGCAGGCAAGGCGGATGGGGAAACCCGGTTCGTCGCCGACCAGAAAGTCAGCCAGCACGTGCAAAGCATCCTGCCGCGTTTTGACCTGATCGTCGGCACCGAAGAAGAATTCCTGATTGCCGGTGGCAGTGAAGACTTGCTGACCGCGCTGCGAACCGTGCGTTCGCTGACGGCTGCCACGCTGGTGGTCAAGCTCGGGCCGCAGGGCTGCACAGTCATCCACGGCGCTATCCCGACCCGACTGGAAGACGGTGCCCTTTATCCTGGGGTACGGGTCGAAGTCCTGAATGTATTGGGCGCCGGTGATGCGTTCATGTCGGGCTTTCTCGCCGGGTGGCTGGAGGACGCCAGCGATGAACGTTGCTGCCAATTGGCCAATGCCTGCGGCGGCCTGGTGGTGTCGCGCCATGCCTGTGCCCCGGCGATGCCGACCCGGGCCGAGCTCGACTATTTATTCAAGAGTCCGGTGCCGATTACCCGGCCGGACCAGGACGCCGTGTTGCAGCGGCTGCATCAGGTCAGCGTGCCACGCAAGGCCTGGAAACAGCTGTTCATCTTTGCGTTCGACCATCGCTGGCAACTGGTGGAACTGGCCCAGAAGAGCGGTCGCGACCTGAGTTGCATTGGTCAGCTCAAGCAACTGTTCATCCAGGCGGTGGAGCGGGTCGAAGCCGACCTGCAGCGTCAGGGTATCGCGGCTGATGTCGGCCTGCTGGCCGATCAACGTTTCGGCCAGGACTCGCTGAACGCTGCGACCGGCCGGGGCTGGTGGGTGGCGCGGCCCGTGGAGGTGCAGAACTCGCGGCCGCTGGCGTTTGAACATGGGCGCTCGATCGGCAGCAATCTGATCGCCTGGCCCCAGGAACAGATCATCAAGTGCCTGGTGCAATTTCACCCCGATGACGAACCGCTGCTGCGCCTCGAACAGGAGGCGCAATTGATGGGGTTGTACAAGGCCTCCCAGGTCAGCGGCCATGAATTGCTGTTGGAAGTCATTCCGCCCAAGGATCACCCCTCGCCGCACCCGGACGTGCTCTATCGCGCCCTCAAGCGCCTCTACAACCTGGGCATTTTCCCGGCGTGGTGGAAGATCGAGGCCCAGAGTGCGCAGGAGTGGAAGCAGCTCGACGAACTGATCCAACAGCGCGATCCGTACTGCCGGGGCGTGGTGTTGCTGGGCCTCAACGCCCCGGCTGCCGCCCTGGCCGAAGGTTTCCGCCAGGCCAGCCAGAGCGCCACCTGCCGCGGGTTTGCCGTGGGTCGCACGATCTTCCAGGAACCGAGCCGGGCCTGGCTGGCCGGGGAAATCGATGATGAAACGTTGATCCGGCAAGTGCAGGGCAGGTTTGTGGAGTTGATCGAGGCGTGGCGTGCTGCGCGGGATAGATGAGTTAACGCCAATCCAATGTGGGAGTGGGGTTACTCGCCAAAGCGGTGTGTCGGGCGACATCCATGTTGAATATGCCGCCGCCTTCGCGAGCAAGCCCGCTCCCACAAGTGTTCAGCGTCGTTCTTACTGATTTGTGAAAAACAATAAAAGGTGCAGCCATGCCCGCTATTCGAATTGGCATCAACCCGATTTCCTGGAGCAACGACGACTTGCCATCGTTGGGCGGCGAGACGCCGTTGAGCACGGCGCTGAGCGAAGGCAAGGCCATCGGTTACGAAGGTTTTGAGCTCAACGGCAAGTTCCCCAAGGACGCCAAGGGTGTCGGCGATGTGCTGCGCCCTTATGACCTGGCGTTGGTTTCCGGCTGGTATTCCAGTCGCTTGGCCCGGCGTTCGGCGGCTGAGGAAATCGACGCTATCGCCAGCCATGTCGAGCTGCTGGCGCAGAACGGTGCAACGGTGCTGGTGTATGGCGAAGTCGCCGACTCCATTCAAGGCCAGCGCATTCCTCTGATCGAACGGCCGCGCTTTCACACCGATGAAGCCTGGCAAGCCTACGCTGACAAACTCACCGAGCTGGCACGCTTCACCTTATCCAGGGGCGTGCGCCTGGCCTATCACCACCACATGGGGGCCTACGTCGAATCGCCCGCGGACATCGACAAGTTGATGGCTTTGACCGGCAGTGAAGTGGGCCTGCTATTCGACTCGGGCCACTGCTACATGGGCGGCGGTGAGCCGTTGCAGGTGTTGCGCAAACACATCGAGCGCGTTTGCCATGTGCACTTCAAGGACGTGCGCAAAGCGGTGGTGCAACTGGCGCGCAACAACCTCTGGAGTTTTCCTGACTGCATCATTAACGGCACCTTCACGGTGCCGGGGGACGGTGACATCGATTTCGCCGCGTTGCTCGACGTGCTGCTGGCCGCCGATTACCAAGGCTGGCTGGTGGTCGAAGCCGAGCAGGATCCGGCCGTGGCGCCGAGTTATGTCTACGCCAAGAAAGGCTACGACACCCTGTGCGCCTTGCTGCAAGAGAGGACTGCGTCATGAGCCTGTTGATCAAAAGCCAATCCAGCGGTCGGACCATGGTCGAGCTGCCTGCTGGCGAACTGGAATATGTCGGCTTCACCGCCTACCGTTTGAGCCTTGGTGAAACCTTGCCGGTAGCCGCCGCTGACAAGGAGTTGTGCCTGGTGCTGCTCAGCGGTCGCATCGGCCTCAAGGGCGAAGCGCCGGGGCAGGGCGCCTTTGACTGGGACAACCTCGGTGACCGCCACTCGGTGTTCGAGGACAAATCGCCCTATGCCGCGTATCTGCCGCCCGGCAGCCAGGCCCAGGTGACTGCCCTGAGCGACGTGCAGATTGCCGTGTGTGCCGCGCCGGGTTCTGCGCAAAACAATTACGGCCCACGGCTGATCCGCCCGGACAGCATGAAGCGCAGCGTGCGCGGCAAGGGTGCCAACACCCGGTATGTCTGCGACATCCTGCCCGACAGCGAACCGGCCCATTCGCTGCTAGTGGTGGAAGTGCGCACGCCGTCGGGGCACTCGTCGAGCTACCCGCCCCACAAGCACGACACTGACGACTTGCCGCACCAGAGCTTTCTGGAAGAAACCTATTACCACCAGGTCAACCCGTCCCAGGGCTTTGTGTTCCAGCGGGTCTACACCGACGACCGCAGCATCGACCAGGCCATGGCCGTGGAGAACAGCGACCTGGTGGTGGTGCCCAAGGGCTACCACCCGGTCAGCGTGCCCTATGGGTACGAGTCGTATTACCTGAACGTCATGGCCGGCCCGAAGCGGGTCTGGCAGTTCCATAACGACCCGCAGCACAGTTGGCTGCTCGACCTCTGAATTCCACCCTTTGCACGGAGAACAAGAACAATGAGTGACGCCCCGGTAATAGGCCATTACATCAACGGCCACGTGCAGGACAGCGACAGCGCGCGGTTCAGCAAGGTGTTCAACCCGGCCACTGGCCAGGTGCAGGCCCGGGTCGCCCTGGCCGAACCGGGCACCGTCGATGCGGCGGTGGCCTCGGCGCTGGCGGCGTTTCCGGCCTGGTCCGAGCAATCGTCCCTGCGCCGTTCGCGGGTGATGTTCAAGTTCAAGGAATTGCTCGACCGCCATCACGACGAACTGGCGCAGATCATCAGCCGCGAACACGGCAAGGTCTTGTCCGACGCCCATGGTGAGGTCACCCGGGGCATCGAGATCGTCGAGTACGCCTGCGGTGCGCCGAGCCTGCTCAAGACCGATTTCAGTGACAACATCGGTGGCGGCATCGACAACTGGAACCTGCGCCAGCCCCTGGGCGTGTGCGCCGGTGTCACGCCGTTCAATTTTCCGGTGATGGTGCCGCTGTGGATGATTCCCCTGGCGCTGGTCGCGGGCAACTGCTTCATCCTCAAGCCTTCGGAACGTGACCCGTCCGCCAGTTTGCTGATGGCCCGGTTGCTGACGGAAGCCGGTTTGCCCGACGGTGTGTTCAACGTGGTCCAGGGCGACAAAGTGGCGGTGGATGCGCTGTTGCAGCACCCGGACATCGAAGCCATTTCTTTTGTCGGCTCCACGCCGATCGCCGAGTACATCCATCAGCAGGGCACCGCGAACGGCAAGCGCGTCCAGGCCCTGGGCGGCGCCAAGAATCACATGATTGTCATGCCCGACGCCGACCTCGACCAGGCGGCGGATGCGTTGATCGGTGCGGCCTACGGTTCGGCTGGTGAGCGCTGCATGGCGATTTCCATCGCCGTGGCTGTGGGGGAGGTGGGCGATGAGTTGATTGCCAAACTGTTGCCGCGCATCGATCAGTTGAAGATCGGCGACGGCCAGCAGCCCGGCACCGACATGGGGCCGCTGGTCACCGCCGAGCACAAGGCCAAGGTCGAAGGCTTCATCGACGCCGGCGTGGCCGAGGGCGCTCGGCTGATCGTCGACGGCCGTGGTTTCAAGGTGCCGGGGGCCGAGCAGGGGTTCTTTGTCGGGGCGACGCTGTTCGATCAGGTCAGCGTCGAGATGAGCATCTACCAGCAAGAGATCTTCGGCCCGGTGCTGGGGATCGTTCGCGTGCCGGATTTCGCCACGGCAGTCGCGCTGATCAACGCCCATGAATTCGGCAACGGCGTGTCCTGCTTCACCCGTGACGGCGGCATCGCCCGGGCGTTCGCCCGCAGCATCAAGGTCGGCATGGTCGGCATCAACGTACCGATTCCGGTGCCCATGGCCTGGCATTCCTTTGGCGGCTGGAAGCGCTCGTTGTTCGGCGATCACCATGCCTACGGCGAGGAAGGCCTGCGTTTCTATAGTCGCTACAAAAGCGTGATGCAGCGCTGGCCCGACAGCATTTCCAAGGGGCCTGAATTCAGCATGCCGACTGCCCAATAACTCATTTTTGAATGACTGCCGGAGGGAGAACAACAATGAACAAGCCCCTGCGTTTTGCCCTGAATCGAATGGTTGCCCCGCGCCTGTCACTGCCCGCTTTTATCGACCTGGCCCTGGCGTTGAAAACCGATGCCATCGAGATCCGCAACGATCTGAAGGGTGTCGAGATCGAAGACGGCATGCCGCCGGCCCGCGTGCGTGAGTTGTGCGAGGCGCGGGGCATCAAGGTGCTGTCGATCAACGCCCTGTACCCCTTCGACGTGTGGAATGAAGAGCGCCGTGCCCAGGCCGTGCGCCTGGCCGACTACGCCCGTGAATGCGGTGCCGAGGGGCTGGTGATGTGCCCGCTCAACGATCGCGCCGACCCGCGCAGCGAGGCCGAGCGCGCGGCGGGGCTGCGCACGGCCCTCAGTGAACTGGCGCCGATTCTGCGGGCCTTTGGCATCTACGGTTTCATCGAACCGCTGGGTTTCGAGGAGTGCTCGCTGCGCCGCAAACGCACGGCGGTGGAGGCGATCAAGGCCATTGGCGGGCTCGATGTGTTCCGCCTGGTGCATGACACCTTCCACCATCATCTGGCCGGTGAGCACGAAGTCTTCCCCGAACTGACCGGGCTGGTGCACATCTCCGGCGTCGAGGATACCCAGGCCCCCTTGGCCACCATCCGCGACGGTCATCGGGTGCTGGTGGGCGAGGCCGACATCCTCGGCAATGCCGCGCAGATCGAGGCGTTGCGGGCCGGTGGTTACGAGGGCTACCTGTCCTTCGAACCGTTTGCCGAGAGCGTCCATGATCTGGCCGACATTCGCCAGGCGCTGGGGGCGAGCATGAATCACCTGCAAAGCTCCCAGGCCTGACCCGATTGTTGACCCGATGAAGATCCCAATGTGGGAGCGGGCTTGCTCGCGAAAGCGGCCGCACATTCAACATTGATGTCGCCTGACACACCGCTTTCGCGAGCAAGCCCGCTCCCACACTTGACCGAGTTGCGTTTGAAAAGGTGCAAGCATGACCACAACACGACTGACCATGGCCCAGGCCCTGGTGAAATTCCTCGATAACCAGTACATCGAGGTCGATGGCGTCCAGAGCAAATTCGTCGCCGGGGTCTTTACCATTTTCGGCCACGGCAACGTGCTGGGCCTGGGCCAGGCGCTGGAGCAGGACAGCGGCGACCTGGTGGTCCATCAAGGCCGCAACGAGCAGGGCATGGCCCATGCCGCCATCGGCTTTGCCAAGCAGCACCTGCGCCGCAAGATCTACGCCTGCAGCTCGTCGGTCGGCCCAGGCGCGGCGAACATGCTGACCGCCGCCGCCACGGCGACGGCCAATCGTATTCCGTTGCTGCTGTTGCCCGGCGACGTCTACGCCAGCCGCCAACCGGACCCGGTGCTGCAACAGATCGAGCAGTTTCACGACCTGAGCATCAGCACCAACGATGCCTTTAAGGCCGTGAGCAAATACTGGGACCGCATCAACCGCCCCGAGCAACTGATGACCGCCGCGATCCATGCGATGCGCGTCTTGACCGACCCGGCCGAAACCGGCGCGGTAACCCTGGCGCTGCCCCAGGACGTACAGGCCGAAGCCTACGATTACCCGGATTACTTCCTGCAGAAACGGGTTCATCGCATCGACCGTCGCCCGGCCACCGAGGCGATGCTCGGCGATGCCCTGGCGCTGCTCAAGGGCAAGCGCCAGCCGTTGATCATCTGCGGTGGCGGTGTGCGGTATTCCGGTGCGAATGCCGCGTTGCAGGCCTTTGCCGAGCGCTTCGACATTCCCTTCGCCGAGACTCAGGCCGGCAAGAGCGCTGTGGTTTCCAGCCACCCGCTGAACGTGGGTGGCGTCGGCGAAACCGGTTGCCTGGCGGCGAATCTGTTGGCCAAGAAAGCCGACCTGATCATCGGTATCGGCACTCGCTACAGCGATTTCACCACAGCCTCGAAATGGCTGTTCCAGCACCCGGACGTGCAATTCCTCAATCTCAACATCAGCCCGTGCGATGCCCTGAAACTCGACGGCGTGCAACTGCTGGCCGACGCGCGTTCGGGCCTGGAGGCACTGTCGGCGGCGATGGGCGACTATCGCGCCGAATGGGGCGGGCAGGTCGCCGATGCCAAGGCCCAGCTGGACGCCGAAGTGGATCGGATCTATCAGGCCGACTTCCAGACCGAGGATTTCGTCCCGGAAATCAACGACCACATGGACCCGGCGGTGTTTCGTGAATTCATCGAGCTCACCGGTTCCTGCCTGACCCAGAGCCGCGTGTTGGGTACGCTCAATGAAAGCCTGGCGGATGACGCCATCATCGTCGCCGCCGCTGGCAGCCTGCCCGGCGACTTGCAGCGCAGCTGGCGCAGCAAGGGCGTGAACACCTATCACCTCGAGTACGGCTATTCGTGCATGGGTTACGAGGTGAATGCGGCGCTGGGGGTCAAGCTCGCCGAGCCCGACAAAGAGGTGTACGCCCTGGTGGGTGATGGCTCCTACATGATGCTGCACTCGGAGCTGGCGACCTCGATCCAGGAGCGGCGCAAGATCAATGTGGTACTGCTGGACAACATGACGTTCGGTTGCATCAACAACCTGCAAATGGAACACGGCATGGACAGTTTCGGCACCGAGTTCCGCTTCCGCAACCCGGACACCGGCAAGCTCGACGGCGGTTTCGTGCCGGTGGACTTCGCCATGAGCGCGGCGGCCTATGGCTGCAAGACCTACAAGGTCAAGACCCTCGACGAGCTGCACGCGGCCCTGGCCGATGCGCGGCGGCAAACGGTCTCGACGCTGATCGACATCAAGGTCCTGCCCAAGACCATGATCCACAAATACCTGTCGTGGTGGCGGGTCGGCGTGGCGCAAGTTTCTACCAGCGCCCGCACCGATGCAGTCGCCAAGACCCTCAATGAGCGACTGGCCAAGACCCGTCAATACTGATTGCCCCACCACTACGAAAGGAGTTTTTCATGTCTTTGAAGCTGGGCGTCATCGGCACCGGGGCCATCGGCCAGGACCATATCCGTCGTTGCAGCCAGACCTTGCTCAACAGCCAGGTGGTGGCGGTGACCGACATCAACCTGCAACAAGCGGCCAAGGTCGTTGCCGATCTCAAGCTGACCGCCGAGGTCTACCCCGACGGTCATGCGTTGATCAAGGCGCCGGACGTGGAGGCGATCCTCGTGACCTCCTGGGGACCGAGCCACGAAGAGTTCGTGCTGGCGGCGATTGCCGCTGGCAAACCGGTGTTCTGTGAAAAGCCCCTGGCCGTCACGGCCGAAGGCTGCCGCAAGATCGTCGAGGCCGAAGTCGCCCACGGCAAGCGCCTGGTGCAGGTCGGTTTCATGCGCCCGTACGATGAAGGTTATCGGGCGCTCAAGGCGGTGATTGACAGTGGGCAGATCGGTGAACCGCTGATGCTGCACTGCGCCCACCGCAACCCGAGCGTCGGCGAGAACTACAAGACCGACATGGCCATCACCGATACCTTGATCCATGAATTGGATGTGTTGCGCTGGCTGCTGGCCGATGACTATGTCTCGGTGCAGGTGGTGTTCCCGCGCAAGACCAGCAAGGCCCTGGCGCACTTGCGGGATCCGCAGATCATTCTGTTGGAAACCGCGAAGGGCACGCGCATCGACGTGGAGGTGTTCGTCAACTGCCAGTACGGCTACGACATCCAGTGTGAAGTGGTGGGGGAGACCGGCATCGCCAAGCTCCCGGAACCGTCCCAGGTGCAACTGCGCAGCGGCGCCAAGCTGTCCAACGCCATCCTGATGGATTGGAAGGACCGCTTCATCGCTGCCTACGACGTCGAATTGCAGGCCTTCATCGACGGCGTGCGCACCGGGCAGGTGGGCGGTCCGTCGGCCTGGGACGGCTTCGCCGCGGCGGTGGCGGCGGATGCTTGCATTCAAGCGCAGCAGAGCGGGCAGATCGTCAAAGTCGAACTGCCCGAGCGCCCGCGTTTCTACGGCTAACCACAATCGACCGCGTTTCCCTGAAGGTACTCGGTCAATTGTGGGAGCCGAGCTTGCTCGCGATAGCGGTGGGTCAGTCGACATAGTGCAAGCTGATCCGACGCCATCGCGAGCAAGCTCGCTCCCACAGGGCGGTGTTATATCCAAATAAGGAGCTTTCATGCGAATCGGACTAGTGGGCTATGGCAAGGGCGGGCGGTTTTTTCATGCGCCGCTGATCAGCAGCCTGCCGGGGGCTACGTTTGTTGGCGTGGTGACCCGGTCCGCCGAGCGGCGCGAGCAACTGGCGAGTGATTACCCGCACGTCCAGGCCTTCGACACGCTCGAACAATTGGTGGCGGCCGGCGTCGATGCGGTGGTGGTGTCCACGCCGTTGGACGGTCGCCCAGCCGTGGTGATGCAAGCCATCGAACTCGGCGTGGCAGTGGTCAGCGATAAGCCTTTCGCCCAAGACGCTGGGCAAGCCGAGGCCATGGTGTTGGCGGCCGAACGGCGCAATGTGCCGTTGAGCGTGTACCAGAACCGTCGCTGGGATTCGGATTTCCTGACTCTGCGTAAGCTGCTGGCTTCCGGAGCCCTGGGGCAAATCATTCGTTTTGAATCCAGCGTCGAGCGCTATTCGCCGATGTCGGTGGGCAAGGGCAGTGGTGGCGGATTTCTGCGTGACCTGGGCAGCCATCTGGTGGACCAGGCGCTGCAACTGTTCGGGCCGGTGGCCAGGGTGTACGCCGAACTGGATTACCGGCAGCCAGGCCAGGCGTTCGATAACGGCTTCTTCATGTCCTTGACCCATGCCGGTGGCGTGATTTCCCACTTGAGCGGCAATTGTGTGCAAAACGCACCGCGCCCGCGTTTCCGGGTCAATGGCACCGAGGGTTGTTATACCGTCGATGGCCTGGATGGCCAGGAGGCCCAGGCGTTGGCCGGGTTGAGCCCAGCGACCGAGGGTGAGCGCTGGGGCGCCGAAGAACATCGGCGCTGGGGCTGGTTCGAACACGGCACCGAGCGTGAGCGGGTGACCTCGGAGCGAGGCTGCTGGATGGCGTTCTACCAACGCTTGCAAACCGCGTTGCAGGGCTCTGGCCCGCTACCGGTGGAAGCCCGTGATGCGCTGGCGACCACGCGCATCCTCGACGCTGCCAGGCAGAGTGCCGAGCAGGGCGGGGTGGTGTGTTTAACCGTGCCTGTAGGGCATGGAATAAAAAACGAATAAAATTCTAAAATGAGTTGATATGGAAAATATTTTCCAATAAAGTCGATTCCAGGTTACCGACAACCCTGTCCGCTTCTTGCCAAGCCCAGCCTTGAAGAGATGACGGACGAAACAAAAACAAGAAACACAGCTAGGTACCGTCGATGAAAACCTTCAGCCGCTCTGCGTTTCACCTGTCACATCTGCTGCGCCTGTCTGCAGTCCTTCCCCTGTTCGAATCCCTCTGCATCCAGCGCAACGGCGCCATGGTGTGTTGCATGCCCGGCGCACCGATCGTGCGCTTGCCCCGTTCCTGATTCGCTACGCCTTATCCATAAAACCAACAAAAAAGTGGAGAAAGACCGTTCATGAAGACCAAGACCCGTATCGCCTCGCTGGCCCTGTCGTTGATGCTCACCAGCGGCGCTGCCCTGGCGGACCTGAAGATCGGCGTCAGCATGTCCCAGTTCGATGACACCTGGCTGACCTACCTGCGCGAATCCATGGACAAGAAAGCCAAGTCATTCCCGGACGGCGTCACCTTGCAGTTCGAAGACGCGCGCAGTGATGTGGTCAAGCAACTGAGCCAGGTGGAAAGCTTCATCAGCCAGAAGGTCGACGCGCTCATCGTCAACCCGGTGGACACCGCCGCGACCCAGCGCATCACCAAGGCCGCCGTGGCCGCCGGTATTCCCCTGGTGTACGTCAACCGCCGCCCGGACGATCCGAAATTGCCGGAAGGCGTGGTCACCGTGGCCTCCGATGACCTCGAAGCCGGGCGCATGCAGATGCAGTACCTGGCCGACAAGATGGGCGGCAAAGGCGACATCGTGATCCTGTTGGGTGACCTGGCCAACAACTCCACCACGAACCGCACCAAGGGCGTCAAGGAGGTTCTGGCCAAGTATCCGGGCATCAAGATTGAACAGGAACAGACCGGTATCTGGTCGCGAGACAAGGGCATGACCCTGGTCAACGATTGGCTGACCCAGGGCCGCGACTTCCAGGCCGTGGTGTCCAACAACGACGAGATGGCCATCGGTGCCGCGATGGCACTCAAGCAAGCGGGCACCAAGAAAGGCAGCGTATTGATTGCCGGGGTCGATGGTACGCCGGACGGCTTGAACGCCATCAAGAAAGGCGAAATGGCGGTCTCGGTGTTCCAGGACGCCAAGGGCCAGGCCGATGGCTCGATCGATACGGCGGTGAAAATGGTCAAGAAGCAGCCGGTCGAACAGGCCGTCTGGGTGCCGTACCGGCTGATCACGCCGGAAAATGTCGATCAGTTCAAGTGACGTTTTAACGTACCGCCACCACAACAATAAACAGGCAAGGTCGCACGCCGACCTTGCCGAGGGAGTACCTGATCATGTTCGCTTCAGCGACTGCTTCGAGCGCCCCGGCGATGACTGTCCAGCCGGACGTAACACCTGAAGAACCGTACCTGCTGGAAGTCGTCAATGTCAGCAAAGGCTTTCCCGGCGTGGTGGCCCTGTCCGATGTACAGCTGCGGGTCCGTCCTGGTTCCGTGCTGGCCCTGATGGGTGAAAACGGTGCGGGCAAATCCACCCTGATGAAAATCATCGCCGGCATTTACCAGCCGGACGCCGGCGAGCTGCGCCTGCGCGGCAAGCCGATAACCTTCGATACGCCCCTGGCGGCCTTGCAGGCGGGTATTGCGATGATCCATCAGGAACTGAACCTGATGCCGCACATGAGCATTGCCGAAAACATCTGGATCGGCCGCGAGCAGCTCAACGGCCTGCACATGGTCGACCATGGCGAAATGCATCGCTGCACCGCCAGGCTGCTGGAGCGCCTGCGGATCAACCTCGATCCTGAAGAGCAAGTGGGCAACCTGAGCATTGCCGAACGGCAGATGGTCGAGATCGCCAAGGCTGTGTCCTACGATTCCGACATCCTGATCATGGACGAACCGACTTCGGCGATCACCGAGACGGAAGTCGCCCATCTGTTCTCGATCATTGCCGACCTCAAGTCCCAGGGTAAGGGCATCATCTACATCACCCATAAAATGAACGAAGTATTCGCCATCGCCGATGAAGTGGCGGTGTTTCGCGACGGCGCCTACATCGGCCTGCAACGGGCTGACAGCATGGATGGCGACAGCCTGATTTCGATGATGGTTGGGCGCGAGTTGAGCCAGTTGTTCCCGGTGCGGGAGCAACCCATCGGTGAATTGGTGCTGTCGGTGCGCGACCTGAGCCTGGACGGCATCTTCAAAGGCGTGTCTTTCGACCTGCATGCCGGGGAAATCCTTGGCATCGCCGGGCTGATGGGTTCGGGCCGGACCAATGTGGCCGAGGCGATTTTCGGCGTAACCCCAAGCACCGGTGGCGAGATCCTGCTGGACGGCCAACCGGTACGCATCAGTGACCCGCACATGGCCATCGAGAAGGGCTTTGCGCTGTTGACCGAGGATCGCAAGCTTAGCGGCCTGTTCCCGTGCCTGTCGGTGCTGGAAAACATGGAAATGGCCGTGTTGCCCCATTACGTCGGCAACGGCTTCATCCAGCAGAAAGCCCTGCGTGCCTTGTGCGAAGACATGTGCAAGAAGCTGCGGGTCAAGACCCCATCCCTTGAGCAGTGCATTGACACCTTGTCCGGCGGCAATCAACAGAAGGCGTTGCTGGCCCGCTGGCTGATGACCAACCCACGCATCCTGATCCTTGACGAGCCGACCCGCGGCATCGACGTGGGGGCCAAGGCCGAGATCTACCGGCTGATTTCCTTCCTCGCCAGCGAGGGTATGGCGGTGATCATGATTTCTTCGGAACTGCCGGAAGTGCTGGGCATGAGCGACCGGGTGATGGTGATGCACGAGGGCGACCTGATGGGCACCCTCGACCGCAGCGAAGCGACCCAGGAGCGGGTGATGCAATTGGCTTCGGGCCTGTCTGCGGTTCATTAGTAGTTAAACGAATCGACGTCGGCGGCGATACCTGCGCCGCTGGCACGCAATAAAAAAGGTGAATGGCTATGAACGCGATACTGGAAAACAAACCCGCGGCCGCACCGGCCAGGACGCGTCGGCGGCTGCCGACGGAACTGAGCATCTTCCTAGTGCTGATTGGCATTGGCCTGGTGTTCGAAATGTTCGGCTGGATCATGCGCGACCAGAGTTTCCTGATGAACTCCCAGCGCCTGGTGCTGATGATCCTGCAAGTATCGATCATTGGCCTACTGGCCATCGGCGTGACCCAGGTGATCATCACCACCGGCATCGACCTGTCGTCCGGCTCGGTGCTGGCGCTGTCGGCCATGATCGCCGCCAGCCTGGCCCAGACTTCGGACTTCGCCCGGGCGGTGTTTCCTTCCCTGACGGACCTGCCGGTGTGGATCCCGGTGGTCGCCGGGCTCGGCGTGGGGCTATTGGCGGGGGCGATCAACGGCAGCATCATCGCCATGACCGGCATTCCGCCGTTTATTGCCACCCTCGGCATGATGGTCTCGGCCCGTGGCCTGGCGCGTTACTACACCGAAGGCCAGCCGGTGAGCATGTTGTCCGATTCCTACACCGCCATCGGCCATGGCGCCATGCCGGTGATCATCTTCCTGGTGGTGGCGGTGATCTTCCACATTGCCCTGCGCTACACCAAGTACGGCAAATACACCTACGCCATCGGCGGCAACATGCAGGCGGCGCGCACTTCCGGGATCAACGTCAAGCGCCACCTGGTGATTGTCTACAGCATCGCCGGGTTGCTGGCGGGGCTGGCCGGGGTGGTCGCCTCGGCGCGGGCGGCGACCGGCCAGGCCGGCATGGGCATGTCTTATGAGCTGGATGCGATTGCGGCGGCGGTGATCGGCGGTACCAGCCTGGCGGGTGGGGTGGGGCGTATCACCGGAACGGTGATCGGGGCGCTGATCCTCGGGGTGATGGCCAGTGGTTTCACCTTCGTCGGTGTCGATGCCTACATCCAGGACATCATCAAGGGGCTGATCATCGTGGTGGCGGTGGTCATCGACCAGTACCGCAACAAGCGTAAACTCAAGCGCTGAAGGTCCCTGTCCTGCGACAAAGCGCCACGCCTGACCCGCGTGGCGTTGCCATTTGTCTTCTTAATACAGCTATTACACTGAATTTCTTGTTATAAACGCACTCCGATGACCGCCAAAAGCCTGTCAGAGAACATTTGAAGGGGTTGTCGGACATTTTCCCTATGTTTTCAGTTGCTGAGGCCTCGACTCGGCCTTAGACTGCCGCCCCTCGTAAATTGAGTGCCGGGTGGCGCTTGGAATAGACGGCGCCTTCCCGATGAGCGCGGCAGCTGCGCTGCGGGACGCTCCATAATTCGCCTTAATGCACGTTTTTTTATAGAGATATCAATGACAAAGGAAAAGTTGCTGGCCATGCCGGCGGATGACTACATGAATGCCGAGCAGCTGGCTTTCTTCACCAAGCTGTTGCAGAACATGAAAGTCGAAACCCACGAGCGCATCGAACAGAACCGAATCGCCATTGAGAGCCTGGACACCCCGGCTGACCCAGCGGACGCTGCTTCCGTAGAAGAAGAGCGGACCTGGCTGGTTAACGCCATCGATCGCGACCAGCGCATGCTGCCTCAACTGGAGCAGGCCCTGGACCGTATCAACGACGACAGCTTTGGCTGGTGCGACGACAGCGGCGAGCCAATCGGCCTCAAGCGCCTGCTGATCAGCCCGACCACCAAGTACTGCATCGAGGCTCAGGAACGTCACGAGCAGATCGATAAGCACCAGCGTCAGGCCTGATTCCCGGCTCAAACAAAGATCGCAGCCTTCTCACCGAAGGCTGCGATCTTTTGTTTTCGTCTCCCGGCTATTTATCTACTCCCGTTGACCTGCTGCAAGAACACGACTAATGGACCATGGATAATGGCTCGGTAGTGGCGTTTAATGCGGTCATAACAACGAGAATTGTGGGTGACGAACATGGCGACAGACGGATCTCTGGCGGGAGCGGTGCCTGCCTCGGTGCCTGGGACAAAAAACGCAGCGCGCTGGCTGACGCCGACCCTGCAGAGTCTCGCCCTGACCTTGCTGCTGTGTGGCATGGCCCTGGGCGGCTGGTCGCTGTACCTGGGCCTGCCACTGGTGATGCTTATCGTCTGGCTGCCGCGCCTGCGTTCTCGCCTGGCCGCCGTGCCTGAACCGGCAGAGGGCGTCGGCAGCTTGGCCGAGCTGACTCGCGACCTGTCCTACACCACCAGCCATAACGCGTTGTCGGCGGCCGGAGTCGCCTATTCGGTCAAGCAATTGGCCGGCAAGGTCCAGTCGCAACTCGACGCCGCCGCGCAGATCGTCAGCAATGCCGAATCGATGATCGCCACCGAACAAGCCACCTCACAACTCAGCCAGCAGGCCCTGAGCGCCGCCAGTGAAGCTCATCGCAGCAGCGTGGCCGGGCGCAGCGAACTGGTGGAGTCCATCAGCCGTATGCACCAGCTTAGCCAGCGCGCCAACGACAGCCGCGAGTTGATCGAGGCCTTGAGCGTGCGCAGTGATGAAATCCAACGGGTCAGCCTGGTGATTCAGTCCATCGCCAGCCAGACCAACCTGCTGGCGCTGAACGCGGCCATCGAGGCGGCACGGGCCGGTGAGCATGGTCGTGGGTTCGCGGTGGTGGCCGATGAAGTACGCGGCCTGGCCGGGCGCACGGCTGCGGCGACCGGCGAAGTGGGGGTGATGGTGGCGGACATCCAGCAGCGCACCGCCCAGGTGGTGGAACAGATCCGTCAATTGGCCAGTGACCTGGACAGCGGTGTGCAGCAGGTCGAACACACCGGCCAGCACCTGGAAAACATTGCCCGGCTCGCGGCGGGTGTGGAAACTCAGGTCAGCGCCATCGCCCAGGGCACCGACACCAATCGTGAGCAACTCGACAGCCTGTTCCATGCCATCGAGCAGATGCGCGGCGACCTGTCCATCAGCGACCAGCAGACTCAGCGCCTCGCCGAGGCGGCGGTGCAGATGGAAGGCCAGGCCGAAACCATCAGCGAACGCCTGGCCGAGGTGGGCCTGGACGACTATCACCAACGGGTCTATGACCTGGCACGGGAAGGGGCGAGCCAGATCGCCGCGCAATTCGAGGCCGATATCGACCAGGGCCGGGTCAGCCTGGAGGATCTGTTCGACCGTAGCTACCAGCCTATCCCCAACACCCAGCCGGCCAAATACCAGACCCGTTTCGACCGCTACACCGATCAGGTGCTGCCGGCGATCCAGGAGCCATTGCTTGCCCGCCACGAAGGCCTGGTGTTTGCGATTGCCTGCACCCAGCAAGGTTATGTGCCGACTCACAACAAGGTCTTCAGCCAGCCGCTGACCGGCGACCCGCAGGTGGACACGCTGAACAACCGCACCAAGCGCAAATTTTCCGATCGCACCGGGATCCGCTGCGGCAGCCACCAACAGCCGGTGCTGCTCCAGACCTACACCCGCGACACGGGTGAGTTGATGCACGACCTTTCCGTACCGATCATGCTCAAGGGGCGGCATTGGGGTGGTTTGCGCTTGGGCTACAAACCCGAGAAACCGCGCTAGGCCTCAACGCCACTGAGTGGCAAAGGCGCTTTTGTGGCGAGGAAATTATCTGTGGGAGCAAGGCTTGCCCGCGATGAAGGCGACGCGGTCTCATGAGGGATCGAGGCGCCTGTATCGCGAGCAAGCTTTGCTCCCACCAATCCCCTAGCCACAGGGGACTCATGGTTCTTGGCGCTACTTACCGCCGTGCAGGCGCACGTTCAGTTCGTCTACCAACAGAGCTTCTTCGCCGTCGGCGCGCATCCATTCCTTGAGCAGGGCTTTCTGGTGTGGTGCCAAGAAATCGGCTTCCACCAGCTTAATCTCCGGCGCCAGCGGGTGCGCCATGATGAAATCGTCGATGGCTTTGCCGTCCGAGGGCAGGCCTAGTTGGTCGAACAGGGTATTGAGTTCGTAGGATGGCTGTTCCATGGGGGACTCCTTTGAGCGGGCGCCGTCGTGGCGCCTCGGTGGCTTCCCTCTATCTGAGGCAAGCGCTCGTCAGGAGTTCGATCGGACTCAGGCTTTCAAGGCCCCTTCATCCACCGCGGCCTTCAAGGCCTTGGCCACTTCCCTGGCGGCCTCGGCAGCGATCTCCGACGTCTTGAACCAGCGGTCCTTTTCCACTTGGTGGCAGCTGACAGCGGTCAGGGGCGGTTTGGCGCGCATCACGATGACGGCCTGGAACTCGCCTTCAACCTCTCTGGCTTCGCCCCGGATAAAAAATTCGCCGATATCAAATTCCGTCACGTCGCGCCTTCTCTTCAAAAGTCATATTGTTGGTGCGCGATCCGTCGATGGGAGACGGTCTTCGCGGGCAGGCAGTATGGCAGCAGTTGCCTGTCGGCGGCTGAGTTAAGTCATGGACGGGCGTATATGAGCTCAGGCACTGCGTTCGAGACGCCTGGCCAGGTAGCAGGCTTCGTTATGATCGGTCCGGAATCCTCTTACACGTCCCGTCGAAGTTTCTTCAATATGAAAGAAACACTTGCCGGCCAGGACGACCCGGTAGCGCGGTTGAATCAACGAAACGGGGAGGCAATCGACCCCGTCGAACCTGTCGTGTGTCTCCACGATGCAGGGGGTTGCTGGTTGGGTCTGGGTTGTGAAAGTGGCCATGCGAATTCCTTTTCTATGGTTTACCGACGAATTGTCGAGTACTTCGGGTAGTCTCCACGCCTGCGACTGCTCTAGAATCCGCAGTGCCGTGGGGACGGTTGTGCCTATCTAAAGCAATTTTTTTTGGGCTCGATGTCAGAAAAATGCTTTTTTAAGTGGGAAATTTCCCTAAAGTTAGTAGTCCGATCTTTTCCGATGCTCAGAGTGGCGTTTTCCTTCAGCCTCTGACGCCTTCCGGGAAAGACGGCGAGAGCGGCAATCCTTTAGTCTCCTCTCGCTCCGGGACAGGGCGCGCCGTTCACTTCGAATTTCAGTTTCAGGTCCATTGCGACACTACAGTCGGCACGGGTTCTCGTGGTCCGTCCTTTTCAGAGGGCGGACCGTTTTCAAAGATGGGGATGTTTCCTTGGCAGTAAGTAATCTCGACATGCATGCGTTATTTGTACTTGGTGACCTGCGGGCAAAACTGGTCAAACAATTCCAGTCACGTTTCGTCTACATCACCGAGCAGACCGCCGAAGGTATTTATGTCGCCGAAATCGACACCGAATCGGCCCTGGTGGTCGATGACAAGCCCAGGCTCGAACTCAAGGTCGGCGATCATTTTCGCGCAGCGGTATTGCCCAGCCGTGAAGGCGGCAAGTTTGAAATCAAGTTTCGCGAAATCAAGCTGACGGTCTATGGCCTTGGGGACTACGCGTTCGTCACGACCCCCGCCGGTCACGCGATCCTGTTCAAGGAAGGCCATAGCGTGGTGACGGTGTTCGCGGCCAATGAACAGCTGCAGGAAGGCCTGACCAAGACCCTGAAGGCGGTCACCGCCAAAGCCGCCAAGTGGCGCAAGGGCGAGCTGGTGACGTTCAAGGCCAGCGAGTGAGGCAGGCAGCGCCGCTGACCGCCAGGTTCGCTGGGGCTTCGGTCGCCCAGGACCGGTAACAGTTTTAACGAAATATCGCTGGAACCTCGGCTACAGTCAGTTGACTGAACTATTCAGAGGCTTGCGTTCGGTTGCGCAGGGCCGTTCAGCTATGGCTGTGTCTGGCACGAGGTACAACGCATGAAACGAGTTCGACAGTGGTTGGCTGCCTGGGCCACCTTCGCTGTGTTGGTTTCGCCACTCCCGGCGTCAGCCGCTGCAGCGCCGATCCACTTCGCTGACTTGAACTGGGAAAGCGGCAGCCTGATCACCGATATCCTGCGGATCATCGTCGAAAAGGGCTATGGGCTTGCGACCGACACATTGCCGGGTACCACCATTACCCTGGAAACCGCCCTGGCCAATAACGACATACAGGTGATCGGTGAAGAGTGGGCCGGGCGCAGCCCGGTGTGGGTCAAGGCCGAGGCCGAAGGCAAGGTGATTGCCCTGGGCGATACGGTCAAGGGGGCGACCGAAGGCTGGTGGGTGCCGGAATACGTGATCAAGGGCGACCCGGCCAAGGGCATCAAGCCCCTGGCACCGGACCTGCGCAGCGTTGAAGACCTGGCGCGCTACAAGCACGTGTTCAAGGACCCGGAAAGCCCCGACAAGGGGCGCTTCCTCAACAGCCCCATCGGCTGGACGTCCGAAGTGGTCAACAAACAGAAACTCAAGGCCTATGGCCTGTCAGACAGCTATGTGAATTTCCGCAGCGGCTCGGGGGCGGCGCTGGATGCGGAAATCAGCTCGTCGATCCGCCGGGGCAAGCCGATCCTGTTTTATTACTGGTCGCCCACGCCGTTGCTCGGACGTTTCAAGCTGGTGCAACTGCAAGAGCCGCCGTTCGATGCGGAGGCCTGGAAAACCCTGACCGACGCCGACAACCCCAACCCGAAGCCGACCCGTTCACTGGCCTCGAAGTTGTCGATTGGCGTCTCCGCGCCGTTCCAGAAGCAATATCCGGACATTGCCGAGTTCTTCAGCAAGGTCGACCTGCCTATCGAACCGTTGAACAAGGCCCTGGCCGAGATGAGCGAAAAGCACACGCCACCGCGCGAAGCCGCCGAGGCGTTCCTCAAGGCCCATCCACAGGTCTGGCAGGCCTGGTTGCCCAAGGATGTGGCCGATAAGGTCTCCGCGGGCCTGTAGGAGGGCTTGGATGCCAGCAGGTTGAACACTTGATCCTGGGCAATGAGTGATTCTCTGGAATCTGGCAATCTGCGCCGGTCCCAGCGAAATGCCAAATTCCAGCTAGGATGATTGTTCAACCTTTTTCAAGGAGGCTGGCGAATGACGCTTTTATTAGCACGGACGCTGGTCGCAGTGTTTGCGACCATCAGCTTGATTCATTTGTATTGGGCCCTGGGTGGGCGATGGGCGGCCCTGGCGGTGGTGCCTCAGGTGCCGGTGAAGCAGGGAGGTTCGTTGCGTCCGGCGTTCGACCCTTCCGGCTGGTTGACCCTGCTGGTGGCGCTTGCGTTGTTGATGATTGCGGTGCTGGTCTGCCTGCGAGTCGGTCTGCTGGCACCGCCCGTCACCCATCGGGCGTTGCAGTGGTTGATCAGCGCGATTGCCTTGCTGATGTTCGCCCGGGCCATCGGTGAGTCGCACCTGGTGGGGTTCTTCAAAGAGGTCAAGGACTCGACCTTCGCCAGGCTCGACACCTGGGTATACTCGCCGTTGTGCGTGGTGCTTGGGGCTGGGTTGCTGACGGTGGCGTGGGCCTGAGTTTCCAGCTCACCCATGGTTTCATGTAATTGCAGACAATAGCCAGTCAACCGCAATCCTTGTGGCGAGGGAGCTTGCTCCCGCTGGGTTGCGTAGCAGCCCCGAAAAGGCTGAACACGAGTCAGCCTAGCCGCCGTAACAGTTCTCGTAAATGGCTTTGGCTTTCCACTGGTCCGTATCGGTGAATTTATTTAGCAGCGCAAAATGCCCCATCATTATGTCGTTGCAAACAAAAACTTTTTCAGTGGTTTGATCATGTTTATAAGTGCAGATGCTGCCAAAACTATGGTTTCCACCGGCAATCCCAACAGGAAAGTCATAGATGTCAGAGCAATCTTTTATAACGCCTGTATGGCCTTTGTGCTTCAAGCTTTTATTAAATGACGCTGTGCGCTCGATAATTATTTTTGGATCTTCTATGGTCCTCACGACTGACTCATTCACCTGCCATTCGATTTCGCGAGAAAAACCGCCAGTGGAAAATCCTGAAAGCATCAAAAATGTAGCCCAAAAGAATGATCTTTTATTCATTGCCTTTCCTCTGAGAAACTATCTGGCTAGGCAGTTTTCCATGCTTCGCTTGAAGTGGGTTGCGCCCTCTTAGCCCCAGGATCCATGTAGTAGGGGCCGTCACCTTTTAATGTCCACTGTCAGTTGATGGGCTTCGGGTTGGAAAGTGACACGGGTTCGTAAGCCAGTCGCATTAGAGTTTGGATAATCATCTGTTTCTAGTATCCCGCCGCGAATGTCCAGTCGAGTAATAGTCGTTTCCCATTTACGGTTCTTAACTGATAAAGCTTGGAGAGTCTGTTGCGCGCATGAAATAATTTCTTGGGTCGATACCCGCGAATCTGTCTCCCAGCATGTCGGTGAATGTGGCTCAAGTAGGCTGCAACCGCTCAGCGCCAGTCCATATGTCAGCCAAACAATCATCCTCGGTAAAAAAAAGATTCTCATAGGCGGACCTGTTTTTGGTCGAGTGCTTCAACTCCGCCTAATGAGTATTGACCTGAGCTGATGTGTACTTGGCACACATTTTCGCCGCCCCAATATTAAAAGCCTCATTGTTACCGTTTCAGGTGTTGTCGCTGGGTGAGTCCTTATGAGTAGCGAAGGGCCGTGCGGCCAGTTATCAACTAAACTCGGCAGCCCCCAAAAGGCTGAACACAAGTCAGCCTGACATACCGAGGCGACAGGTTTCAGGGCTGCTGCGCACCCCAGCGGGAGCAAGCTCCCTCGCCACAAAAACGGTGCCGGCTCGAAGCATCTGTCAGTCGCCGCTTTCGGTTATGCGACTGCTGACCTCCGCCGGCACATCATCCCCCGCCATGCGCTTGCGAAACAACGCCGCCCGGGCCAGCAGCAGGGTGGTCACCGGTACGGTGATTGCCAGCAGGATCGGGATCAACCAGGCGTGCAGCACCGGCCCGGACTTGAGCGCCGAGAAGTAAATGATCGAGGCCAGCGCTACGCACCATGCGCCCAGCGTGGAAGCCAGGGCCGGTGGGTGCATGCGCTGGAAGTAGTCCTTCAAGCGCACCAGGCCGATCGCCCCGATCAAGGCGAACAGGCTGCTGAGCACTAGCAGGATCGCCACCGGGATTTCGACCCACATTGACAATTCACCGCTCATTCGATCACCTCGCCACGCAAGAGGAACTTGGCCAGGGCAAACGAGCCGACAAAGCCGAACAGGGCGATCAGCAGCGCCGCCTCGAAATAGGTGTCGCTGGCATAACGAATGCCCAGCACCAGCATCATCAGCATCGCCACGATGTACAGATAGTCCAGGGCCAGTACCCGATCCTGTGCCGAAGGGCCCTTGAACAACCGCAACAGGGTCAACACCATCGCCAGGGAGAACAGGAACAGGCTCAACAGGATCGCATTGGACAGCAGCGGGCTCATTCGAAAATCTCCATCAACGGGCGCTCGTAGGTGGCCTTGAAATGCGCGATGAAAGACGCCTCGTCTTGCAGGTCGAACACATGCATCAGCAGGATGCTGCGATCCAGGGCCAGTTCCGACCAGACTGTCCCGGGTACCACCGTGGTGATCATCGACAGCGCTGCCAGGCCGTTGGCATCGCGCAGGTCCAGCGGCACCTTGATGAACTGCGAGCGAGGCGGGCGGCGCCCGGCGTTCAACACACCCCAGGCCACCGCCAGGTTCGAGGCGAGTACATCGCGGCCCACCAACAGGAACAGGCGCAGCACCACCCACGGTCGCCGGATACGGATGGGCCGTGGGCGCAGCGGGCGCATCATCAGCGGCGCGAGAAAGCCCAACGCCGCCCCCAGCAGCAGGTGCCCGGCGCTGAGGGACAGGTTCAGCACCAGCCACAGCAACCAGAGCGCCAGGGACAGCCACGGAGCGGGAAACAGGCGCTTCATGGTTGCACCTCCGGCAATGCGGTGCTGGCCTGGGGGTTGGGCACGGCGCGGGTGGCCAGAACCGACATCACATAATGTTCAGGGTTGTTCAGCGCATCGGCGGCGGACTGGGTATAGCGCAGCAACGGCTCGGCCTTGAAGGTCAGCGCGATGCCCAGGCCCAGCAGGACGATGATCGGCAGGCATTCGAACGGCCGCAGCAACGGCGACGGTCGTTCCTGTGGCGTCCAGAAGCGCTGGATGCCCAGGCGCGAGAACGCGATCAACGAGGCCAACCCCGACAGAATCAGCAACGCCAACAGGCTCCACGCCTGATTCGACACCGGCGCCCCGGCGCTGGCCCCCAACCCCTGGGGATTGAGCAACGCGCTCAGCAGACCCAGCTTGCCGATGAACCCCGAGAGCGGCGGCATGCCGATAATCAATAGCGCGCAGAAGATGAAACTCAAGCCGAGAAAGGCCATGGTCCAGGGAATCACTTGGCCGACCACGGCTTTCTGCTCGTCATCGAGGTTGATGCCCTTGGGCGGCTGCAGGGATTCCTGCGGTCGCGGCAACGTGTCGAAGTCGTCGTCCAGGCCCGCTTCATTGGCCGAGCGCGAGCGTTCGACCAACTCCGCCAGCAGGAACAGCGCGCAAAGCGCCAGGGTCGAGCTCACCAGATAAAACAGCGCCGCGCCCACCAGGTTCGGCTGGGCAAAACCAATGGCCGACAGCAAGATTCCGGCCGAGACCAGGATACTCAGACTGGCCATGCGCTCCAGGCGCTGGGCCGCGAGAATGGCGATGGCGGCGCAGACGATGGTCGCCATGCCGCCGTAGACCAGCCAGTCGGCGCCGAAATACGCCGAGGCGCCGGCCTGGCCGGAGAACAGCAACGTCCACAGGCGCAGGATCGTGTAGACGCCGACCTTGGTCATGATCGCAAACAGCGCCGCCACCGGCGCACTGGCGGCACTGTAAGCCGGCACCAGCCAGAAGTTCAGCGGCCACATGCCGGCCTTGGCCAGGAACGCCACCGCGAGAATGCCTGCCCCCGCGTGCAGCAAGCCGCGGTCGGCCTCCGGCACCAGCGGGATTTTCAGGGCCAGGTCGGCCATGTTCAACGTGCCAGTGACGCCATAGATCAGCGCCGCGCCGATCAGGAACAACGACGAGGCCAGCAGATTGATGGAAATGTAATGCAGCCCCGACGATACCCGCGCCCGACCTGACCCGTGCAGCATCAAACCGTAGGAAGCTGCCAGCAGTACCTCGAAGAACACGAACAGGTTGAACAGGTCCGCCGTCAGGAAGGCGCCGTAGAGGCCCATCAGCTGGATCTGGAACAGCGCATGGAAACTCGCCCCGGCGCGGTCCCAGCGGGCCGTGGCGAAGAGCAGGGCGCTGACGCCGATGATGCCAGTCAGCACCAGCATCAGCGCTGACAGACGATCGACCACCAGGACGATGCCGAACGGCGCCTGCCAGTTACCGGGCAAGTACACACCGATGGAGGCGGGCAGGGCCTGGTCCTGGGTCCAGCGCAGCAGCAACACGGCGATGCCCAGGCCCAGCAGGCTGGAGAACAGGTTGATCCGCGCTTTGAGTGGGCGGTGCTTTTCACCGAGCATCAGCATCAACGCGGCGGTCAGCAGCGGCAACAGGATGGGCGCGGCGATCAGATGGGGCGTCAACATCATTCCTTGGGCTCCCGGCCGTCCACATGGTCGGTGCCGGTCAGGCCCCGGGACGCCAGCAGCACCACCAGGAACAGCGCGGTCATGGCGAAGCTGATGACGATGGCGGTCAGCACCAGGGCCTGGGGCAGCGGGTCGGTGTAGTGCAACAGATCCTGGGGCACGCCGTCCTTGATGATCGGCTCCTTGCCGATGAACAGGCTGCCCATGCTGAAAATGAACAGGTTGACGCCGTAGGACAGCAGGCACAGGCCCATGACCACCTGGAAGGTCCGAGGCCGCAACACCAGCCAGACACCGGAGGCGGCCAGTACGCCGATAGCGATTGCGATGACTTCTTCCATCAGGCGGTGGCTCCTGGTTGGGTGACGGGTTTGGCTTGCAGGCCCGGTTTATGCGCACGTACCGACTGGTGAGCCAGGGCGGTGAGAATCAGCAGCGTCGAGCCGACCACCACGGCGTACACGCCGATGTCGAAGAACAGCGCGCTGGCCAGATGAATGTCGCCCAGCAGCGGCAAGTGGAAATGCCAGGTGTGGGTGGTCAGGAACGGATAACCCACCACCATCGCCCCAAGCCCCGTGGCTGTGGCGAACAACAGCCCAGTGCCCATCCAACGCAGTGGTCGCAGGCTCATTTGCGCCTCGACCCACTGGGTGCCGGCGACCATGTATTGCAGGATGAACGCCACCGACATCACCAGCCCGGCGACGAAACCGCCGCCGGGTTGGTTGTGTCCGCGCATGAACAGGTAGAACGACACCACCAGCGCAATCGGCAGCAGCAGCCGCACCAGCACCGACGGCACCATCATGAAGCCCAGCGCGGTGTCGCTGGCATGGCGCGGGTTGACCAGGTCGGTGACCACGTCCGGCGCCAGCAGACGCTGTTGCGCCGGCAGTTGCATGCTTTCCTTCGGCGGGCGGAACCGTCGCAGCAGGGCGAACACGGCCAGGGCCACCGCCACCAGCACGGTGACTTCCCCCAGGGTGTCGAAGCCACGGAAATCCACCAGCATCACGTTCACCACGTTACTGCCGCCACCTTCGGGCAGGGCCCGGCTCAAGTAGAACGAAGAAATGTCGTTGGGGGTCTGGCGCGTCAGCATCGCGTAGGACAACAGCGCCATGCCGCTGCCCACCGCGATGGACAGCAGCAGGTCCCGCAGGCGTCGAATGCGCGCGCGCCGTTCGCTGTTGGGCCGGGGTGAGGCATCCTCGATCCGCCGTGGCAGCCAGCGCAGGCCGAGCAGAATCAGCACCGTGGTCACCACTTCCACCACCAGTTGCGTCAAGGCCAGGTCGGGCGCGGAGAACCAGACGAAGGTCACGCAGGTCATCAGGCCGCAGACGCTGACCATGGTCAGGGCCGCGAGCCGGTGGTACTTGGCCTGCCAGGCCGCACCCAGGGCACAGGCGATCGCCAGCAGCCACAGGGTGACGAACACGATGGAGCCGGGGATCTTCGGCCGGTCACCCCAGACCAGCGTGCTGTGCAGCATCGGGATCAACCCGGCGAGCACCGCAGCCAGCACCAGCCAGAACAACTGGGCCTGCAGGCGGCGGGTGCTGATCAGCCGTTCCAGCCGCCGGCTCTGGCGCATCATCAGCACCAGGCAGCGCTCGAACAGCCGCTTGCCGCTGAGCCGGCCAATGAACGGTGGGTGCTTGATGTGCCCCTGCCTGAACTGATTACGCAACAGCAGGTACAGCACGATGCCGCCGGACATCGCCACCAGGCTCATGATCATTGGCGCGTTCAGGCCATGCCAGATCGCCAGGCTGTACTCGGGCAGCGTGCCGCCCACCACCGGCAACGCCGCCGCAGCGAGCAACGAGCCGACCACCTGGGCCGGGAAAATCCCCACCAGCAGGCAGGTGAACACCAGCAACTCCACCGGCGCGCGCATCCAGCGCGGCGGCTCGTGGGGGGTATGGGGCAGGTCGGTGGCGGTGGGGCCGAAGAACACGTCCACGGTGAAGCGCAGGGAGTAGGCGACGCTGAAGGTCCCGGCGATGGTGGCGATGATCGGCAGCGCCAGCTCGACCCAGGCTGTGGCGGAAATGAACACGGTCTCGGCGAAGAACATTTCCTTGGACAGAAAGCCGTTGAGCAGCGGCACCCCGGCCATTGCCGCGCTGGCCACCATCGCCAGGGTCGCGGTGAACGGAATCAGCCGCACCAGGCCGCTGAGCTTGCGAATGTCGCGGGTGCCGCTTTCGTGGTCGATGATCCCGGCGGCCATGAACAGCGAGGCCTTGAAGGTGGCGTGGTTGAGGATATGAAACACCGCCGCCACCGCCGCCAGCGGACTGTTCAGGCCCAGCAGCAGGGTGATCAGCCCGAGGTGGCTGATGGTGGAGTAGGCCAGTAGTCCCTTGAGGTCGTTCTGGAACATCGCGCAGTAGGCGCCCAGCAACAAGGTGCAGGCCCCCGCGCCGCCGACGATATAGAACCACTGTTCACTGCCCGACAGCGCCGGCCACAACCGCGCCAGCAAGAACACCCCGGCCTTGACCATGGTCGCCGAGTGCAAATAGGCCGACACCGGCGTGGGCGCGGCCATGGCGTGGGGCAGCCAGAAGTGGAAGGGGAACTGGGCGCTTTTGCTCAGGGCGCCGATCAGGATCAGCGAGAGCAGGGTGGGGTAGAGGGCATGGGCACGGATCAGGTCGCCGGCGGCCAGGACCTTGTCCAGGTCATAGCTGCCCACCACATGGCCGAGCAGCATCACCCCGGCCAACAGGCACAGTCCGCCGGCTCCGGTCACCATCAAGGCCATGTAGGCACCGCGCCGGGCGTCGGCGCGGTGGTGCCAGTAGCCGATCAGCAGGAACGAGAACAGGCTGGTCAGCTCCCAGAAGAACACCATCTGGATCAGGTTGCCGGAGATCACCAGCCCGAGCATGGCGCCCATGAACGCCAGGAAAAAGGCAAAGAAGCGCGGCACCGGATCGTCCGGTGACATGTAATAGCGCGCGTACAGCGACACCAGCGTGCCGATACCCAGCACCAGCAACGAAAACAGCCAGGCGAAACCGTCCAGGCGCAACACGAAATCCAGGCCCAGGCTGGGCAGCCAGGAATATTCTTCGCGGATCACGCCGCCGTCAGCGATCTGCGGGTACAGCAAGGCCACCTGAACGGTGCCGACCAGGGCCACGAGGCCCGCCAGCAACGATTCGGCGTTACGGGCGTTATGCGGCAGCAGCGCCGCGACACAGCTGCCGATGAAGGGTAAAAGCAATAGAACTATCAGTGACATAGGCTTCTATTCGGCGGGAGTTTGTGAGGGATCATACGTGGCGTATCCCGGATCACCAACCGCGAGGCTGTCTCAGAATCCTACAAAGCAGGTGGAGTTTTCTGACTTTGCATGGCTGCAAGAGGAGGCAAGGCAACGATTTCTCGACGGCCTCACTGCTCGCGCTCAAGCACCTCATCCACCCCGACCTCACCTTTGCTCCGGGTCTTCAGCTCACTGACAATCACTGCCGCGACGATCAGCGCCGCGCCGAACAAGGCAATCGCCGGCAGCCGCTCGCCCGCCAGGCGCCCGGCAATGCCGGCCCACACCGGCTCACCGGCATAGATCAGCGTGGCACGGGTTGGCGAGACGCTTTTCTGCGCCCAGTTCATCGCCACCTGAATCGCTGCACTGGCGGCCCCCAGACCCACGGCGCTGACCAGCAGCAGCCAGGAAAAATCCGGGATGGCTTCCTGGGTCGGCACCACCATCAAGAATGCCAGTACCGCCGTGCTCGCCAGTTGCACCACGGTCACCCGGCGCACATCGACCTGGCCGGCATAGGCGCTGATCAGGATGATCTCGGCGGCAATCGCGATGGCGCTGATCAGCGTGGCGATCTCGCCGGCACTGAAATTCAACGAGGCGCCCGCCGGCCCCGAGACCAGCATCAGTCCGGTGAACGCCAGCATGATGCCGATGCTCGGCATCAAGCCAGGCCGGCGGCCCAGCACCAGCCACTGCAACAGCGGCACGAAGGGTACGTACAGCGCGGTGATGAACGCCGACTGGCTGCTGGGGATGGTTTGCAGGCCGACCGTTTGCAAGCCATAGCCGAGCATGATCGCCACGCCGATGAAGCTCCCGGCCTTGAGCTCGAACAAGGTCAGTTCCCGCAACTGGCGCCAGGAGAACAGCGCGACAAACCCCGCCGCGGCGGCAAAGCGCAAACCCACGAAAAACATCGGTCCGCTGACGGTCATGGCGTGCTGCACCAGCAAGAAAGTCCCGCCCCAGATCATGGTGATCAGCACCAGCACGCATTCGGCCTTGCTGAACCTTGAGAAACGGGAGGAAGCTTGAGGGGAGTTCACCGATGTCATGACCTTGCGCGCCACTTGAGGCGGACGCACAATGCGCCCGAAGTTGGGCAGTATAATGCGCAGCCCTAGCATGTGAGCAATATAGTGCACAAAGAAAACGGCCAGCGGGCATCCGTCCTGCAACACGTCAGCCAGAACGTCCGCCGCCTGCGGCATGTCGCGCAGCTCAGCCAGACCGCGCTGGCGGAACTGTCCGGGGTCAGCCGGCGAATGCTGGTGGCCATCGAAGCCGGCGAAAAAAACGTCAGCCTGACCACCCTGGACCGCGTCGCCGAGGCCCTCAACGTGGCCTTCAGCGACTTGATCCAGGCCCCCGACGCCCGCGATCCGAGCCGCATCAACGAGTTGGCCTGGGCCGGCACCATCCCCGGCAGCAAAGCCGTGCTGCTGGCCAAAGCCACTGCCAGTCGCGAAGTCGAACTTTGGGAATGGCGCCTGGAGCCCGGTGAGCATTACCCTTCCGAACCCGACGCCGAGGGTTGGAGCGAACAGCTCTATGTGTTCGAAGGCTGCCTGACCCTGTTGTTGGGCAGCGAAGAGCGCCGGATCGACGCCGGTGAGTTTTTCATGTTCGCCAGCAACCAGCCCCATGCCTATCGCAACGATGGGCCGGTGGCGGCGAGATTCGTCCGCAATGTGGTGATTTGATTCCTGGAGAGCGGTATGGATACAGCGCTGGATCGACATGAGCATGGCGTCACCCGCGAGGCGGACATCCTGATCATCGGCGGCGGCCTGAGCGGTGCCATGCTGGCGGCGCAATTGTTGCGCCTGCCGGGCCGACGCGAGGTGTTGATCGTCGAGCCGCGCAGCGAACTGGGGCGGGGTGAAGCCTACAGTGCCGTGGAACTGGGCCATACCTTGAATGGCAACGCGGCGCGGATGAGTGTCGATCCGGACAACGCCGATGACCTGACCCAATGGCTCACTGCGTTCATCGAGGCCGGCGGCTGGCCCGAGTCGGATCAGCAACAGGTGCCCATCAGCGAGCTGTTCCCACCCCGGGGGATGTTTGGCCTTTATGCGCAGCAACGCCTGGCCGAGGCTCGCGAGTTGGGCGTACAAAACGGTTCGACCGCCGAGCACGTGCGCGGGGAGGCCGTGGACCTGCGGGTTGTCGACGATGCCGTAATGCTGACCCTGGATGACGGCCAGGTCTTGCGTGGCCGTTTCGCCGTGCTGGCCACCGGCATGTTTCCGGCGGCGCGAACCCCGCAAACCGAATCCAGCGGCTTGAATGCCGCCGCCCTGGACCCTTGGGATGTGGCGGCGATGCGCCGGCTCGATCCGCAATCCACCGTGTTGATCATCGGCTCGGGGCTGACCATGGTTGACGCCGTGGTGTCCCTGGAGCAGGCCGGGCATCGCGGGCCGATCGAAGTGTTTTCCCGTCATGGCCTGCTGCCCCATGTACGTCGCCAGCCGCCGGCCTGGGTGGATTTCCTGGCCGAGGATCACAGCCTGCGTTCGCCGCGCCAACTGATGCGGGCCTTGCGGCAGCAATGCCGCCAGGCCCTGGCCCAAGGCATTGATTGGCAGGCGCCGCTGGACACGGTGCGCGCGCACATCGGGCGTTTGTGGAGCCAGGCCAGCGATGTGCAGCGCCGGCAGTTCGTCCGGCACGTACGGCCCTGGTGGGAGAGCCATCACCATCGCTCGCCACCGTTGAGCGCCGGACTGGTGGCGCGTCTGCACGAAGAAGGGCGGTTGCGGATCCGGGCGGCGTCGTTCAACGGGCTGGCGTCCTCTGCTGAGGGGACACTGGCGATTCACATCCGTCGACGGGGCGAGGCTGGCCTGACCGTGGTGCAGGGCGCGGCATTGATCAACTCCAGCGGCATCGAATATGACTGGCGCCGGGTGGCGCGACCGTTGCCGCAGCAGTTGCTGGCCCGTGGTCTGATCCAGCCCGGCCCATTGGCCCTGGGCATCGCCGCGTGTCCCGATGGGGCCGTGCTGGACGCCCACGGCGAGCCCGCCGAGCGCCTTTTCGCGATGGGCCCGCCGCTGCGCGGAATGTGGTGGGAAAGCACCGCGGTGACCGACGTGGCGAGCCAGGCCAAGGCGCTGGCGGCGCGCTTGGTTGAGTTGCAAACCCACCACCCAGATTGACCTCGTCCCCCGTGGCGAGGGAGCAAGCTCCCTCGCCACAAAAGCGGATCAGCGGCGGGCAGTGACTATTCACTGATTTTCACCCAGCGCTGTTCCCGCGCCGCCACACGAATCGCCGCCGCCAGCCGCTCCACCTCCCAGGCCTCGGCAAAATCTGTCCCGCTGCCACCCTGGCCGGCGAGGGCCATGAGCAGTTCCTGCACCTCCAGAGTCTTCAATTCGTTGTACCCCAACTGATGCCCGGCCGCCGGGCTGAACGCGGCATACCCCGGCAAGTCCGGCCCGGCCAGCAATCGCTGGAAACCCGGCTGGCCGATGTGGCACAGGCGCAGTTCATTGAGCCGCTCCTGATCGAACGCCAGGGTGCCGAGGGTGCCGCTGATCTCGAAGCTCAGGTGGTTCTTGTAGCCATGCTTGAGCCAACTGCTGCTCACGGTGCCCCGGGCGCCGTTAGTGAAGCGCAGCAGGGCGTGGACCTGGTCGTCCACCACAATGGCGCGCTGTTCGGGATTGCCCGCGCTGGCCGGGCGTTGGTTGTGCACGGTCTGGCTGTCGGCGCACACCGCTTCGACATTGCCCAACAGGTGACGGGCCATGGCCAGCAAGTGACTGCCCAGGTCGGCCAGCGCACCACCAGCGTGGGCCGCTTCGCAGCGCCATGACCAGGGCGAGGTCGGATCGGCCATGAAGTCTTCGCTGAATTCACCCTGGAAGCTGATGATCCGCCCCAGTTCCCCGCGCTGGATCATGTCCCGCGCCAGTTGGATGATCGGGTTGTGCTGGTAGTTGTAGCCGACCCGTGTGACCACGCCGGCGGCCTTGGCTGCCTGCTGCATCTGCTCGGCCTGCTCCAGGGACACCGCCAGGGGTTTTTCACAATAGACCGGCTTGCCCGCCGCCAGGGCCGCCATGGCCATCGGGAAGTGCAGATGGTTGGGGGTGGTGATGGCGACCAGGTTGACCTTCGGGTCGTCGATCAGTTGTTGCCAGTCACTGTGGGCCGTCGCGAACCCCCAGCTTTGGGCGCATTGCCGGGCGCGCTGCGGATCGGCGTCGGCCAGGGCCGCCAGTGTCAGGTTCAGGGGGAGGTCGAAGACCGCTTTGGCATTGTGGAACGCCAGCGCATGGGCACGGCCCATGAAGCCGGTGCCAATCAGACCGATGCCGAGTTCGCGCATGAGGAAGAGCCCTTTGAATTTTTGTTTTCAGGAGGGCTCTTTATGGAATAAATATTCGCTAATTGCAAATACTGGAATAAATATTCATTTCTGCAATCACTGAAGATCCTCTGTGGGAGCGGGCTTGCCCGCGAATGCGATGAGTCAGTCATAACTGTATCAACTGATCCGGCGCATTCGCGAGCAAGCCCGCTCCCACAGGAGGAATGTCGATATCAGGACAGGAAACCCCCATCCACATTCAACGCCACACCCGTGGTGTAGCTCGACGCATCACTGGCCAGGTACAACACCGCGCCGGCCATTTCGCTCGGGTCGGCCACGCGCTTGAGCGGGATCTGCGCCAGGGCGGTTTTCAGGATCGCGTCGTTCTTGACCAGGGCCGAGGCGAACTTGGTGTCGGTCAGGCCCGGCAACAGGGCGTTGCAGCGGATGCCGAACTGCGCGCATTCCTTGGCGAACACCTTGGTCATGTTGATCACGGCGGCCTTGGTCACCGAATAGATGCCTTGGAAGATTCCCGGCGAGATGCCGTTGATCGACGCCACGTTGATGATGCTGCCGCCGCCGTTCTCGCGCATCAGCTTGCCGGCTTCCACCGACATGAAGAAGTAGCCGCGAATGTTCACGTCGACGGTTTTCTGGAACGCTCCCAGGTCGGTGTCCAGTACGTTGCAGAATTGCGGGTTGGTGGCGGCGTTGTTCACCAGGATGTCCAGGCGCCCGAACTGCTCGCGGATGCCAGCGAACACCTGGCTGATCTGCTCCATTTCGCCGATGTGGCAGGCAATGGCGGTGGCCTTGCCGCCGGCGGCGATGATGGCGTCGGCCACATGCTGGCAACCGTCGAGCTTGCGGCTCGACACAATCACGTGGGCGCCTTGCTGGGCCAGCAGTTTGGCGATGGCTTCGCCGATGCCACGGCTGGCGCCGGAAACGAAAGCGATTTTACCGTCGAGGTCGAACAACTGAGTCTTGGACATGCTGTTTCCTTGTTATAGGTGCGCTCAAAGCGTGGATTTGCCGATGACGTGCAGGCTCATCTGCTCCAGCAGTTTGTTCATCTGAACGAACTGCGCGAAGCGTTTGTCCTGGGTCTGGCCGTGGAAGAAGCGGTAGTAGATCTGCTGGACGATCCCGGCCAGGCGGAACAGGCCGTAGGTGTAATAGAAATCGAAGTTGTCGATGCGGATCCCGGCGCGCTCGGCGTAGTAATCGACGAACTCGCGGCGGGTCAGCATGCCGGGCGCGTGGCTTGGCTGGCGGCGCATCAACTGCACCGGCGCCGGGTCGTTGGCCTCGATCCAGTAGGCGAGGCTGTTGCCCAGGTCCATCAACGGGTCGCCGATGGTGGTCAGTTCCCAGTCCAGCACGCCGATGATCTGCATCGGGTTGTCCGGGTCGAGAATGACGTTGTCGAACCGGTAGTCGTTGTGCACGATGCTCGAAGTCGGGTGGTCGGCGGGCATCTTGTCGTTGAGCCAGGCCTTGACCGCTTCCCACTTCGGCGCGTCGGGAGTCAGGGCTTTTTCGTAACGGTCGCTCCAGCCACGGATCTGCCGGGCCACGTAGCCTTCGGGCTTGCCCAGGTCGGCCAGGCCACAGGCCTGGTAGTCAACCCGGTGCAGTTCGACGAGCCGGTCGATGAAGCTCTTGCACAGTGTTTCGGTACGGGCGGCGTCGAAACCCAGTTCCGGCGGCAACTCGGAGCGCAGGATGATGCCCTTGACCCGTTCCATCACGTAGAACTCGGCGCCCATCACCGATTCGTCGGTGCAGTGCACGTAAGCCTTTGGGCAGTACGGGAAACCGTCACGCAATTGATTGAGGATGCGAAACTCCCGGCCCATGTCGTGGGCCGATTTGGCCTTGTGGCCGAATGGCGGACGGCGCAGGACGAATTCCTGTTCGGGGTATTCCAGCAGGTATGTCAGGTTCGACGCGCCACCGGGAAACTGGCTGATCTGCGGCATGCCGGTCAGGCCCGGAATGTGGGCCTTGAGGTATGGGTCGATCAGACTGGCATCGAGTTCTTCACCGTCGCGCACGCGGGTGGACTGATCAGTAAACGCCATGCTTATCCCTTCTGCTTATTTTGGAGGCCATCGATCATTGGCTAATCTAATGGCGCGTGGGCGGCGTCACAAGCACGCCAGGGTCTTATAGGTTAGCGTGTTGCAGGATAATCATCGGGCCTGATGCGCGGTGGTTGCGGGCGAGCTATGGTTTGGGGGGCAGTCGCTTTCAAGGAGGTAACCGCGATGGGATGTCCGCAAGTCTGTGGCACCGCCACCCTGCAATGCAGCTTCGGCGTGGCTCCGGCGGTACTCAATGTGCTGCCGGTCAATCGCCTGCTGACCGGTGGGATGCCGGCGGCGAACATCATGGATCACATTCCGCTGGTGAACATCACCACGTTCGGCATGTGCCAGAGCCTGGCCAACCCGACCGTGGCCGCCGCGACCGCTGCGGCACTGGGTGTGTTGACCCCCATGCCGTGTATTCCCGCCACCGCCACCCCCTGGATCCCCGGCGGCGCACCGACCCTGTTACTGGGCAACATGCCGGCTATCGACGCCAATAGCACCTTGATGTGTACCTGGGCCGGAGTGATCAAGATCGTCGTGCCGGGGCAGGTGCAGATGCTTATCCCTTGATGGTTGTGAGGTGGCCCGGGATTTGCTGTCCACCTCAAATCCCCTGTGGGAGCGCTCGCGATAGCGGAGGGTCAGTTGGCGGTGATGTTGACTGTGAAACCGTCATCGCGAGCAAGCTCGCTCCCACAGGATGGACGGGGTGGTCAGGCCTGTGCTGGATCATTCCAGCGCCTGAACCACCAGCGCACCCGGGAGATCGGTTTACCCTCGGCGTCCAGCGGCCGGCCGTCTTCGGCGTAGGCGTGGGCCGGCTCCAGCAGTTGGCCGTTGAGGTAGCGGGCTTCGACCGCCGGGTTGCCGTTGGGATGCAGGCGGCGATAACGGCCGTCGCGCACGCCGTCGCGATAGAACTCGGCCTCGGCCAGTTGCCCGTCAGGGAAGTAGTTGTTGGTCTCACCGTGCAGCAAGCCATTGCGATACGTGGCCTGGCGCTGCAACCCACCTTCGGCGGCATAGAAACTCGCCACGCCCTGCAACTTGCCTTTGACGAACGGCATCACTGCCGAGACCCTTCCATTGGGGTGATACAAGGTGCTGGTGCCTTGCAGTTCACCCTGGCTGTAGTTGAGTTTTGCCTGCGGGCGCTGCGCCTCTTCAATCTGCAGTGGACCGTCGAGCCGACCATCGACCAGTTGCCCGCTCAGTTGGCTGTCGCCACGCTCCACGTCGAGTTTTTTCGAGGCCATCGGCACGCTCCTGTCAGTTGACCTTCACCAGGCCGCCCTTGATCGTCAGCATGCCGCCGCCGTCCACGGTCTGTTCGGCGGCGGCCTTGTTCACCAGGCTGATGCCGGCGTCGTTGGTCAGCGTGGTGCCGGCCTTGTTTTCCAACGACGTACCGGCCTGGTTGCTCAGCGCCGTGCCGGCCTTCTGGCTGATGGAAGTGCTGGCCTGGGCCGCCAGGTCCGCGCCGCTCTTGATCGCGAAACTGCCGCCGCTTTGCAGGGTCAGGGTGCCACTGACCTTGATGGTCAGGTTGCCGTCCACCGTCAGGTCATAGTTACCGGTGACCTTGTGCGCGTAGTTGCCGCCGGTGCTGTGGTTCTGGTCCGAGCCCACGGTCACGGTGCGGGTGTCTTTCACATCGAGGCTGTCGCTGCCGGTCTGGAGGGTCACGCTACGCTTGCCTTTCTCCAGGGTGATGGTCTCGTCGCCGTCCTTGACCGTGCGGGTGCGAGCGTTCTGCACCGTGAGGGTTTCATCGTGACCGACCGTCGCGGTGGTGTCGTTGAGCACGTTGATGTTGAAGTCTTTCTGGGCCTGGAGAAACACTTCCTCGGCGTCCTTCTTGTCTTCGAAACGCAACTCGTTGAAACCGCCGCCACCCTTGGACGAGTTGGTCTTGATCCCGGACTGGGTCTGGTTCGCCGGCAACGCGTAGGGCAGGGCGTTGTCGCCGTTGTAGACGCAACCGGTCACCAGCGGCCGGTCCGGGTCGCCATCGATGAACGTGACGATGACTTCCTGGCCGATGCGCGGCACGAACTGCATGCCAAAACCCTTGCCGCTCCAGGGCAACACAACGCGCACCCAGCAGGACGAGGTTTCGTCGTTCTTGCCGGTGCGGTCCCAGGGGAACTGCAATTTGATCCGCCCATACTCATCGGTCCAGATCTCTTCACCGGCCTTGCCCACCACCAGCGCCGTCTGGGTGTGCATGCGCGGTTTTGGCGTGGTGCGCGCCGGTCGATAAGGGGTGGCCTTGGGGATCGCTTCGAAGCGGTTGCGGTAGCTGTCATGGCAGGCTTCATGGCTGACCGAGGTCACCACCCAATCGATATTCAGCGTCGTGTCTTCATGGCCGGCGAGAGTGAACCAATACCCCGGCACCAGCCAACGGCAGTCGCTTTCGCCGACAAAACGCTTCTCCTGGCTGCGCAGGCCATCCACCCGCTGTTTGGTCAACCCATCGCCCTGGGCTTTGGCGGTATAGCCGCCCGGATGTTCATACATCGAGCTTGGCCCGGCCACGGCTTCGGCCTGGCTGTAGAGCGATGTCGTCGGCGTGGTGAATTCGTAGTCGGTTGCCTGATAAACCCCAGCCACCGCTTGCAGGCACACGTGCCCGCTGCGGATGCCGTGCAGTTCCCGCTCACCCAGCTTCTGCCCGAGATAGTTCACCGTCGGTCCATTGGGAATGGGCGCGAAGGCGTCATTGCTGTCGGCCAGTACCAGGGTGTGCGTGCCGTCCTCATGGGTGAAGAACCAGAAGATCCCGTCCTCTTCCAGCAGGCGCGAGACGAAGGCCAGATCGGTTTCGCCGTACTGCACGCAGTATTCGCGTGGCGTGTAGCTGCCGGTGAGTTTGAGCTGGAAATCGGTGAAGCCATGGGCCTTGAAAATCGTCGTGACGATGTCCGACGTGGCGAGGTTTTGGAACACGCGGTTGTTGCTGGCAAGGCTCAGCCACCACAGCCAGGGCCGTAACAAGAGTTGATAGCGCTCGGCGGTGGCATCGGCAGGGAGCTGGCGGATTTCGGCCACCAGAAAGTCCATGGGGCGCAGTAGGGCATCCTTGTGCAGCGTCGTGGTGACGTGGCTGGCGACGGCCGTGGTGAGGGTCAACGAAGCGCCGTCGTTGATGCCGTTGAGGAGGTGCGAGCCCAATGCATTGAGGCGTTCTTCGCCGGACAGCGAATCAGGGTACAGCGCCGACAGTGTAGTGGCGGTGAGCGATAGCGTGGTGTTGCTGTCGGTGGAGCGGGGCATTGAAAGGCCTCACGACTTCAAGAAAAAAACAGGCGTCAGCTGTAATGAGTGGTGATGAAGTTGTACGGCGCGCTTAATTCGTTCGATCGACTGATAGGAAGGCCATGAGGGTACGTGTCTATGTTGCAGAGATAAGCGGTAAAGGACCCCTCGGCGTCGAAGACCCATGAATCACCACGGTTCAATGTCTTGTCCAGCAACTCACGATTTTTCTGGCTTGTAGCGACGACAACGACCCAGCGATTATCAGCCTTGAACCCGTGGAGCTTGTTGACATCCCGGGTGATGGATTCCTGAAGGCTCGCACCGCCGAAATCTCCGTTTGTGCTCTCTACCTTGATTTCCACTGCATAACTCTTTCCCAGAAGAACGAAATAGAAATCCACCTTCTCTGCGCTGTAAGGCCAGGGGTAACTGATCTCCCTGACCTTGGCAGTGATCCCGTAGCCACGTTGGAGGTGGTAGGAAATCTCAACTTGGGCGGCGCTTTCCCACGGGCCGTTCGAAGTCCAGCTTTTATTGAACTGGCTGGGTGTGCCGGAGAAGTCTTGCGGATGGACGCCAGCCGCCTGCAAGACAACGTTTAAAAATTCTTCTTCCGTCATGATGCCTGTCTCCGCTGAGTAAGAAGCTGTTGTAAAAGTCGGCTGGTTTAGCAGTATTACTCCAACACCCACTCCGCCAACTTCCCGGTCACCTGCGTCATCAACACATTTTCGACATCCCGCGCACCCGCCGCGCTGCACTTGGCCAACACCGCCTTGACAATCCCCGCATCAAACTCGAATTGCTTGCCGGTCGCGGCCTTGTAGCGCCCGCGCAATTTCTCCAGTTTCGCCAACACTATCCCCTCCAGCGTCGCCTCATCCAGTGGCCGATAGGCCACCACTGTCATGCGCGCCAAAAACGCCGGGCGAAACGCTTGTAGCAGCACTTTGTGCAAGGCTTCGTTGAAGGCGTCGCTGCCCAGTTGCGCGACGGGCGTATCCAACAGCAGTTCGGCGCCGACGTTGCTGGTGGCGAGCATCACGGTGTTCTTGAAATCCACCACCAGGCCGGTGCCGTCCTCCATCAGGCCTTTGTCGAAGACGTTGTAGAACGCCTCGAGCACATCCGGGTGGGCCTTTTCGATTTCATCCAGCAGCACCACCGAATAGGGTTTGCGCCGCACCGCTTCGGTGAGCACGCCGCCGCTGCCATAGCCGACGTAGCCGGGCGGGGCGCCTTTGAGTTGGCTGACGGTGTGGGCCTCCTGATACTCCGAGAGGTTGATGCTGATCAGGTTGCGCTCGCCGCCGTACAGGGCATCGGCCAGGGCATAGGCGGTTTCGGTCTTGCCCACGCCCGTGGGGCCGACCAGCAGGAACACCCCGACCGGTTTCTGCGGGTCGGTGAGGCCGGCGCGGTAGGCTTGCAGGCGCTGGGCGATGGTGTTCAGCGCCGTGCTCTGGCCCATGACCCGCTGGCCCATGCGCTGGCCGAGGGTGCGCACGGCGTGGGCTTCGTCGGCGAGCATCTTGCCGACCGGGATGCCGGTCCAGCCGGCGATCACCGCAGCGACGGTCTTGCTGTCGACCTGTTCCGGCACCAGGGGGTCGTCCTGGCGAATGGCATCGAGGCCGGCTTCCAGGCGCAGCAGTTCGGCGGCCAGGTGGTCGATGCGGTTATCGATCTCGGTGTCGGGTTTTTCGCTGTCGGCGCGCTCGCTCAGGGCCAGCAGTTCGCGCCGGGTGTCGAGCAGTTCGCGCACCGCTTCGCGTTCTTCGCCCCAGCGGGTTTCCAGCTCGCGGATGGCCTGCACGTTGCTGGTCGATTCGCCTTCGAGCAGGGTGATGCGTTCGCGGTGGTCCAGCCCGGTGGCCTGTTCCCGGCGCAAGCGTTCGACTTCGTCCTTGAGGCTGTTCTGCCGGTGGCGCAGGCTTTCCAGGGGCGGTGGCACGTCATGTTGGCCGAGGGCGACCCGCGCGCAGGCGGTGTCGAGCACACTGATGGCTTTGTCCGGCAACTGGCGCCCGGAGATGTAGCGGTGAGACAACTTCACGGCTTCGTGGATGGCCGCGTCCAGCACCTGCACGCCGTGGTGTTGTTCCAGTTTTGTCGCTACTCCACGAAGCATTTCCACGGCGGTGAGTTCGTCCGGCTCTTCGACCTGCACCAGTTGGAAACGGCGCGCCAGGGCCGGGTCTTTCTCGAAATATTTTTTGTATTCAAGCCAGGTGGTGGCGGCCAGGGTGCGCAGCTCGCCCCGGGCCAGGGCCGGTTTGAGCAGATTGGCGGCGTCACTGCCGCCCTCTGCGCCGCCTGCGCCGATCAGGGTGTGGGCTTCGTCGATGAACAGGATGATCGGTTTTTCGGCGCTGCGGACCGCGTCGATCACGCCTTTGAGGCGCTGTTCGAACTCGCCTTTGACCCCCGCGCCGGCCTGCAACAGGCCCAGATCCAGTACGCGCAGGGTGACTTCCTGCAACGACGGTGGCACATCCCCGGCGGCAATGCGCAGGGCCAGGCCTTCCACCACGGCGGTCTTACCGACCCCCGGAGCGCCCACCAGGATCGGGTTGTTCTGCCGGCGCCGGAGCAGGATATCGATGCACTGGCGAATCTCCCCGTCGCGACCGACGATGGGGTCGATGCGTCCGGCCCGGGCGTCTGCGGTCAGGTCCTGGGTGTACTGGTCGAGGACCGGGTCTTGTTTCTGCTGAGCATCGCCGGGCTTGGCCGGGCGCACGCCCCCGACGTGCTCGCGGGAGCTTTCGGTCCAGTCCAGCAGGTGCGTGCGCAAGGCCTCCCGTGGAATACGCAGCAGCGACGAGGCACTGTTGAGCAGCAAGCTGCGGCGTTCGTCACGGTCGAGCAGGGCCAGCAGCAACAGACCGGAGCGGATGCTGTCCAGGCCCAATACGCTGGCCTCAACCACGGCGTCTTCCAAAAGGCCGATGGTTTGCGCTGAGAGCGCAGGCGTACGGGTGCTGCCGGATTTGAACAGTTCCAGGGCCTTGTTGATTTCTGCCGCGACCGCGTCACGCTCCAGGCCAAAACGCGGCAATAGACAGGCAAAGTCGCCGCCTTCGATGTCCAGCAATTCCAGCAGCAAGTGTTCGATTTCCACGTAGTGATGGCTGCGCTGCATGCAACGTTGCGCGGCCCGTTCCAGGGCACGGCGGTTGTCCGGGTTGAGGCGTCCGATCAGGCTGGCCAGTTCCATTCAGGCGATCTCCGGTTGACGAAGGCGGGTTTCGATCCGTTGCACGGCCAGGTTCGGCTGACGTTGCAGGCCACCGTTCCAGTTCAAGCGTGGCGGTGCCTGGCGACCCAGTTGCAGTGGGCCGGCGCCACGGATCAGCAGCACCAGCGTGCAATCCAGGTCAGGGCCGAAATACAAGGCATACAGGCTGGCGAGCAGCGGATGGGTTTCGCCATTGGGCAGCAGTCCAGCGGCCTGGGCGACAGTCAGCGGGCCGAGGGTCAGGCGCACCCCGGCGTGTTCGTCCCAGACCCGGGTGCCGGCCACCGCGCTGCGGCCCAGGCGCAAATTGCGCCCGCCCGGTTGCAAGCGGCTACGGCTGGCCGGGGGGATTTCGCGCCAGCCACCTGCGTACGCGGTCAGCTCCACAGGCAGCGCAAACTGTTCACGGACAATCGCCGCGAACCCAGCCAGGGAACGACGGCCATCGGCGTACAGCGCGGTGCAAGCCAGTACGGCGGAGTCGGGTGCGGCCTGGCGTTCTTGCAGGGCTTTGGGCAACAGACCGGTCAGCGCCCGTAACTGCGCTTGTACGGCGGACGCCCCTGGGGCGGTGAAGCCCAGGGCGATGCGATGTTTGCGCATGACCTTGTAGAGCAGGCTGAGCAGGCGATGCTGGAACAGGTCGAGAAATTGCGCCGGGGCGTGATCGCGTGCGCGCGCCCGTTGTTGCAGCCATTCCTGATAAGCGTAGGGCAGGGGGCCGTCGGGACCACCGAGGCCGAAGATGGGTGTGGTCAGGGTTGGCGGCGAGCCCGCTTCCTGGCTCAGGCTTTCGATTTCACTGGCGGCGAACAGCGGCGTCAACGGCCCGCGCAAGCGCAAGGCTTCGGCGTGCGGCGCGGTGCCGCTGCCCAGGGTTTCGGCCTGAGGATGTTCACGTTCCAGCAGCAGCAAGGCCTGGAGCCATTCGAAGCGTTGTGGATCATCGCGCAGTCGTTGGCTCAGGTTCAGAGCGTCAGGGGTTTGCCTGCTTGGGGTTGCCATGTTTTCACCTCCTTATCGGCCTGGACCAGCACGGTGCGCACGAAGCGATTGGCAGTGGCGTACAGGGAAAAGAACTGCGCCAGCACCCCCGAGAACAGCACCGCGCTGCTGCCGACGAAGTGTTGCGGATCCAGTTGCAGGCGCACCTCCAGTCCGTTGCGCCAGCCACGCCAGGCGTCCTCGCCGACATGAGCGATGACCCGCTCGCAGCCCAGCCCCAACACCCCTTCGATCTGGCGCCGGGCGCTGGCCTCGTCCCGCAGGTTGTGCAACTCAAGAATCTCGCGCAGCGCGTCCAGTGCCTGGGGGCCTTCCACCAGGGACAAATGGTTGAGGGTCAATTGCGACACCAATCGCCAGCGCGATTCACCGTCCAGGCGCGGCAGGCTCTGGGGGCTGGGCGGGTTGCGCAGGCGGGCCCAGGCCACCGGCCCCGGGCGCTCGAAACCCAGCGCCGTACCGGCCGGCAGGCTTTGGGCCAGGTGCCGGTTGGTGCACAGCAGTTCGGCGGTGAGGCTGTAGTCGCGGGTATCGGCCAGCGGGTCGAACTGGGTGTCCACCAGGCTGACCATCAAATCGGTGCCCAGCCGGTTCGGGCTCATGCCGCTGACCCGCCGTGCATGCCAATAGCATGTCTGGTCGCTGCCGTGCTGGCTGCCGTAATAGGCCGGCACCTTGCGCACGCCCTGGCTGGAGGTGGCACGCATGCCGCGGATGCTGTGGATCTCGACGCTGTTTTCCCGATGACTGTCGGCCACCAGACGGTATTCGCTGCGGGTGCCATCCGGGCGCAGTGGCTCGGAAGTCCTGGGGAACAGGTTGATCACTGGCGCGCAGCCCAGGGCGATGTCGCTGGCCTGGAGTGGCAGGCGGCTGGCGGGGGCGCGGTCGAAAACGATGTACAGGTACAAGGAGGGGCTATCGCTGGTGGCCCCGGTCAACGGCAGGTCGAAAAAGCCGAACTTGTCAGGGAAGGCGAAGTACTCGGCCAGCAGGCGCATGCCGGGATGCACGCCGTCTTCATCCGGCAGCAAGACTTGGTCACTGGCGAAACCGACGATCTGCGGCAAGCCTGCCAGTGGCTCCGGCACGCTGCCTGGCGGGCCGGCCAAAACCTTGACGGCATGGGCGCCGAGCAAGTCGTAGAGCCAGGCATTGATCATCGGTGACGCCGCCAGGTGCACCCGCAGTTGATCGATCCCCAAGGTCGCCCATTGGCTTTCCCCCAGGCAACGCAGGTTCAGGCGCAAGGCCGAGCGGGCCTGGACCACCCCGGTCAGCGCCTGGGCCTCATCGCTGCCCAGCAGCAACGCTTCGCTGACTTCCAGCGGCCACAGGTGCACGGCGGCGGTGGTGCGAAAATGAATGCTCTGGCCCTTGTCCGTGGTGACGAACAGCGGCGTATCCCGGGGCAGCGGATAGCCCTCGTTCAGGTTGCCTTTGCTCGGGTCGGGTTCGAATTGCACGATGGCGCAGGACGGCAGGGGGCGCATCGCCAACGGGTAAAGTTGTTCGAGCAGGGCATCGCTGAACTCGGCGTAGTCGTCATCGAGCCGGCGTTGCAAACGCGCGGCCAGCAGCGCGAAGCCCTCCAGAAGACGCTCGACGTGGGGGTCGGGGCATTCGCCAGGGGACAGTTCCAGGCGCCGGGCGACCTTGGGGTAACGTTCGGCGAACAGGCTCCCGGCATGTCGCAGCCAGGTCAGTTCGCGCTGGTAATAGTCCAGCAGTTGCGGGTCAATCGAGTCGCTCATGGCGTACCTCAAGGCCGTCGCCGGCATGCTCGATGACAAATGCCACCGGCCATGCGTGCGAGTCGCCGCGTAGCTCGCCCAGCAGCCGTATGCACAGTTGCTGCGGATGGCCCGGCACCGGGGTGACCTGCACCTCGCCCAGTCGCAAGCGAGGTTCAAAGTGGGTGATGGCCTGGCGGATTTCACGGGTCAGTTGCCGACGGTCATCGCTGCGCTGCTGTTGCAAGGCGGTCCAGTCAGCGATGCCGTAGTCCAGGATGCTTGGCGGTTCGGTCAGTGCTTGCGGGCCGCGTCGGGTGTTGAACAGACGTTGCAGTTCGGCGTGGACCGAGTCCTGCAACGCCTGTCGATCGAACACCCGCCCAACATCGTCCGCCGGGTTGGCCAGACGATCGAACAGCGGTGGGCGAAGCCCGAAGCCAGCCATGGGCGCGCTCCGTCACTTGGTCATTTTGTTGGCCGCCAGGTCCCAGGTCGTGCCCGCCGTGCCTTCCTTGGTGCCGTCGTCTTTCTGGGCGGTGAGTTCCCATTTGATCTTGGTGAAATTCAGCGACAGGGTTTCCACCGGTTTGCCGCCGGTACCGCCGCTGACGCTGACGTTGGACAGCACCACGTTGGTGAGGGTGTAGATGATGAACGGCATGAGCTTGCCGCTGCCTTCGGCGGCGTTGCGGCCGATGGTGATGACCGCTTGCGGGATCGGTTTGCCGGCGCAGCAATACTCGTTGAGGGAGGGGGTGGAGCTGTCGATGAATTTGGTCAGGGTGAATTCACCGATGTGGGGCCGGCCGGAGGTGCGTTCCGAGTTGCTCACGTCGTTGGTGACCTGCATCGCCACGTTGTGGCTGTAGGACATGACCTCGATCTTGTCCGTGAAACCCTCGAGCAGGCTGTCGCCCTTGATGTCGCCGCCGAGGTCGAGAATGATTGCATCCATTGTGTGGAACTCCTGAAGAACACAGATGAGGTAATGCCCGATGCCTGTAGGAGCTGCCGAAGGCTGCGATCTTTTGATCTTTCACTTGGGACTCAAGCGTCCTTGGAAAGATCGCAGCCTCGTTGCACTCGTCAGCTCCTACGGCAAGTCAGCGGGAGCAAGTGATCAGGCAGCTACCGGTGGCGGCAGGGTCGCCACCAGGCGGATCGAGGCGGTCAGCTCCTCGAGCTGGAAGTGCGGCCGCAGGAACACCGTGGCCTTGTAGGCCCCCGGCTTGCCGGCCACCTCCGTCACGTCCACCCGTGCTTCGCGCAACGGGTATTGCGCCTTGATCTCTTGCGGCGCGTTGTCGTTGATCAGCACGTAGTCGGCGATCCAGTTGTTGAGGTAGGTCTGCACGTTGTCGCGGGTCATGAAACTGCCGACCTTGTCGCGCATGATCACCTTCAGGTAATGGGCGAAACGCGAGGCCGCGAGCACGTACGGCAACATCGCCGAGATCCGCGCGTTGGCGTTGGCCTCGTTGGTGTTGTAGAGCTTGGCCTTGTTGGTGGTCTGGCCGCCGAAGAACACCGCCACGTCGCTGTTTTTCTTGTGGCACAGGGCAATGAATCCCAGGTCGTTGAGTTCTTTCTCGCGACGGTCGGTGATCGCCACTTCGGTCGGGCATTTGAGCGACAGGTCCCCGGAGCTGGTACGGAAGGTATGGGCCGGCAGGCCTTCCACCGCGCCACCACCTTCGGCACCGCGAATCGCGGCGCACCAGCCATATTTGGCGAAGGCTTCGGTGATACGTTGCGACAGCGCCCAGGCGGCGTTGCCCCACAGGTATTTGCTGTGGTCGGTGCCGTTGACGTCTTCGACGTAATTGATGCCTTCCACCGGCAGGGTGTCCGGGCCGTAAGGCAGGCGCAGCAGGAAGTGCGGCAGCACCAGGGACACGTAGCGCGAGTCTTCGCTTTCACGGAACGAGCGCCACTTGATCAGTTCCTGGCTTTCGAAAATTTTCGACAGGTCCCTCGGCACCGCCAGTTCAGTGAAGCTGGTCATGTCGAACAACCGTGGGCTGGCGGCGGCAATGAACGGCGCGTGCGCGGCGGCGGCGACGTTCGAGAGTTTTTCCAGCAGACCGATGTCTTGCGGATGCCGGCCGAAGGTGTAGTCACCCACCAGCAGGCTGAACGGGTGCCCGCCGAAGGTGCCGTATTCTTCTTCGTAGATTTTCTTGAAGAGTGCGCTCTGGTCGAATTCGACGGCTTTTTCCAGATCGTTCTGCAGTTCTTTCTGGGTCACGTTAAGCAGGCGCAATTTGAGCCGGGTGCTGGTCTCGGTGTTCTGCACCAGCAGGTGCAGGCCGCGCCAGGAGGCTTCGAGTTTCTGCAGGTCGGGGTGGTGCAGCACTTCGTTGAGCTGGGCGCTGATCAACTGGTCGATCTGGCTGATGCGGTCATTGATCATCGCCACGGTGTCCTTGTCGATGGCCATGCCTTCGTCGAGGACCTGGGTGGCAAATTCGGCAAGCATGTCGCGGGCGTAGTCCTGCTGGCTGTCGTCGTGGGCCATGCGGCCTTCGGCGATGATCTTGTCCAGCAGGGACAGGGTCTGGGTCGTGCTCTCGCTGGTTTGAGCGCTGGATGAAGCAGGCATGGCTTTATCTCCCTTGAGTGATGAGCGCGATCAGGCCTGTGGTTCGGTCGGGGCCGGGTCATCGTTGGCGGCCACGGTGGGCAGCTCGGTCGTTGCGTCCTGAGGGCGGGCCGACTTGATCTCTTGCAGGCCTTCGGTGTTGGCGATCACGTCGCGCAGCAGCTTGTCCAGGTCGTCGTTGCCATCGAGCTTGGTCAACAGGTCCCGCAGGCGCTGGCGCGCTTCGAACAGGCGCCGCAGCGGCGTGACCTGCTCAACGACCTTGACCGGATCGAAGTCGTCGATGTGCCGGAAGTTGAGTTCGATGTTGAGCTTGCTGTCGTCGCCGCTGAGGGTGTTGTTCACCTGGAGCGTGGCGCGGGGGGAGATGGAGGCGAGCACCTCGTTGAAATTATCCCGATCGATTTCCGTGAAGCGCCGCTCATTGAGCTTGGGCAGCGGGTCCAGTGGCTTGCCCGAAAGGTCGGCCAGAATGCCGACCACCAGTGGCAATTCTTTTTTCTCGATGGCGTTGCCGATTTCCACGTCATAGGTGATCTGGACGCGGGGAGGACGGACTCTGTCGAGCTTGTGCTGGGTACTTTCTGCCATGGCGGCCGACTCCGATGCATGTGTGGAAGCAATGCATCGGGAGTCCCGCTCATCGCATTCCCTTGCTGATCCGCAGGTTGCAAATGGACGGCAGAAAACCTGTCATTCCCTTGACGAACCTGGTGCATTCGACCGTGCTGGTCGAACTATCCAAGACGCTAGAACAGGTCTATAAAAATGCAAGGGAAAACAATTTATGACCGCTGAGAAAAGGAAAATTCATTTTGCGTGTCTTTTTTTGCGGATCTTTTTTGAGCCTGGTACTTACCGGTTGCTCGCTTTTTGCACCCAGTGTCGACCTGGACAGCCTGACCCTGGACGTCGCACCGCGGGCCAATGACGACACGCCGATCGCGGTGGATTTCATCGCCGTGAACGACCCGGACCTGCTCAAGCAGCTGTCGGGTATCACCGCCAGCCAGTGGTTTTCCGAGCGCGAACAGTTCCAGCGCGACTATCGTCAACTCATGTCGGTGTGGGGGCTGGAGCTGGTTCCAGGGCAATTCATCGACCGCCAACCCTTCCCACTGGAGGGTCGGCGCGCCGCTGGACTTTTGGTCTTCGCCAGCTATAACACTCCCGGAGCCCACCGGCTTCGGCTGGACGATCAGCGCGAGGCCTGGCTCAAGTTCGACAGTCGTGAGATGACCCTCGTCAGCGATGGTCAGCTCAATGACCGTCAGCCATGAGTGACCGCGGGCCGCCAACTGCGGCGACATTGGGATGTCGAAGGGAGTCGTATGAGTCTGTTACCTGACGCGGTGTGCTGGCATGAGGGCATGCAGTTGCTGCCCCAACATTTCCAATTGCAAGGGTTGCGCGCCGAGGCCCTGGCCGCGCATTTTGCCGGGGCCTGCAATCCCTGGTTCTGGGGTGTCAGCCAGTTGGAAGTCGACCCTTCGGCCCTGAGCGCCGGCCAGGTGCGGCTGTTGCAGCTGCAAGGCACCTTGCCCGATGGCTTGCCGGTCAACCTGCAGGCCGGTGTCGGGCCGACCCTGGAGCTGGACATCAGCGAGGCGGTCAACAAGACCGACGATGCCACCGTGACCGTGTACCTGGCCATCAGCCCGCTCTGGCGCGCCGGGCAATTGCTGCCACTCAAGGGGCGCTTGCAATCGGTGGTCGGCGAGGCGTTGCCGGACCTCACCAGTGGCGAATTTCCCGAGTCGATCACCGTCTGGCGACCGAACCCGAGGCTTTGCACGCAGTTGAGCAAGGCCGATTCGATCTGCCTGCCGCTGTTGCGCATTCGCAAGGAGGGCGGTGGCTTTTTGCGGGTACCCTACACGCCGCCCACGCCCGTCCTGCTGCCGGAGTCGCCGCTCGGTCGGCGCGTCGCCGGGCTGTGTGCCCGGGCCCGGGAAAAATGCCTGTTCCTCGCCGGTCGGTTGCGCCAGGCCCAGGCGGCGGGCAACCAGGACGATGCCATGGAGATCCGCCGGCAACTGACCGCATTGTGGTCACGCTTGCCGGAGGTTGAAGGCGCGCTGAACACCCGGGTCGCGACACCCCAGGCGCTCTACGGTTTGCTGCTGGGGCTGGCCGGTGCCTGGTCGGCCCTCGACTCACTGGCCGGCGTGCCGGCCTTCGCGCCCCTGGACTTTCTGGAGTTGCAGCGCGGCTACGAGCCGCTGCTCGACTGGCTGGAAGATACCCTGGAACTGGTTCGTGCCGGCTATCGCAGCCTGGCCTTCGAGCGCAATGATCAGGTCTTCTCGATCCAGTTGCCCGACGATCAGCCGAACCAACGCCTGGTGATTGGCCTGCGCATGCCCAACGGCGCCAGCGAGCAGGCCGCAGCCGAGTGGTTGCGTGGGGCAATCATTGCGTCTGCGCCGCATGTCGTGCTCTTGAGTCGGCAACGCATGAGCGGTTTGCCCCATCAGGCCATGAGCCGCAACGAACAGGTGGCCTACAGCGTGGGCGACGACACTCGATTGTTTGTGGTGAGCGCCAGCGGGCAGTGGTTCGACGGGCAGTTGCCACTGCACATCGTGGCGCCGGCGTCGACCCAGGCCAGTAGCCCGTGGCAAGTGGTGTTGTTTGTGGCGCAAGCCGGTGAAAGTGCCTGATTGCAAAAGGGGAGTCGTATGCCTGACGGAAGTGGCGGGGCGGTTCGGGGTCTGCATGAGGCGCCGCTGAGCAGCGCTTTTCGTCAGGCTTGGCTGAAGTGGTCCCAGGAATGGCAGGACTTGCCCAAGGACAGCGACCCTGCGGTATTGGCCAGCCGGGTGGTGGAGTTTTCCGGTCGCAGCGCCCAACGCTTGTGGCGCGTGGCCTTCGCCACCGTCGGCGATGCCGCCACCGAGCAGGTCAAGGCGCTGGTCTATGCGTTTGTGGCGCTGGTGGACGAAACCTTGCTATTCACCCCCTGGCCCGGGCAGCTCGCCTGGCAGCAGCATCCCCTCGAGTCACGCATGTATTCCAGCCGCCAGGCCGGCGAGCGGCTGCCCGCGGCCATCAAGAAACTGCTGGATGAGCAGATGCCCGGCACCCGGGACCTGGCGAATGTCTACCTGCAATGCCTGATCCTCGGGTTCCAGGGCCGGCTGCGCGGCGAGCCCGGTCAGGTCCAGCATGAAAAATGGCGCCTGGCGTTGTTCACATTTGCCTGGCAGCACGATCCCGATTATGTCGATGTCAGTCAGCGCCTGGCGATGTCTTCGGCCGCGGCGCCGGTCCGTATGCCGGGGCAGCAGTCACTGCCGGACGGGGTCCGCCTGGGGCTGGCGATCCTGGCGATGGTGGTGTTGCTGACCGGGCTGGGGCAGGTGTTCTGGCGTGACATTAGTACCGAGCTCGAACCAGTGCTGCAACTGAACGAGTCGGCGGTCCAGGAGCAGGACTCATGAGCCCCTTGAGCATCGTCGCTCTGGTGTTGTTCGCCATCGTCGTGGTGCTGTTGATCGCGGCCGTGATCTGGTGGCTGCGCACCCAGGGCGGCGCGGCGATCCGTAGTTTCTACGGGGCGGTGCGCCGTATGGAACAGGAACAGGGCACCCGGGACCGCTACCAGATGCCCTGGCTGATGATGCTCGGCAACGAAGCCGACGGTGCCCAACTGTGCGCCCAGTGGCGCTTGCAACCGACGGACAAGGCCGCATGGTTCGGGCGCTGGTGGTCGGATGCCGAAGGTGCGGTGCTGGTGGTACCGCAGGCGTTGTTCCTGCCCGATGAAGGCATGAACCGGCAACGGGGCAACTGGTGGCGTTTGTTGGGGTTGATCCTGCGGTTGCGCAGCAGACGGCCTTTGGATGCGGTGATCTGGACCGTTCCGTTCGGCAAACTCGACGACATCGAACACACCACCGAGTTGAGCCTCAAGGTCCGGCGCTGCTTTATCGATCTCCTGCAACGCTTTGGCCTCAGCTTGCCGGTGTACGTGGTGATTACCGGGATGGAGGAGTTACCGGGGTTCCAGGAACTGGTCAGCGCATTGCCCGCCGAGGCTCGGGAATCGATGCTGGGTTGGTCGTCACCCTACTTGCCCGATGCAGCCTGGCAATCGCAGTGGAGTGATCAGGCGCTGGATCAGGTCAACGCCGCGCTGTCGCAGTCGATCATCGAAATCGGCGCGCTGTCGGGGCAATTGAGTACAGACCTTTATGGTTTGCCAGAGCGTTTCGAAGGCTTGCGACGGGCCATGCAGATCCTGCTGGAACCGGTCTTCCAGGGTAACGCCCAAGGCGAGGCACCGCGTTTTCGTGGCGTATATTTCACCGCGAGCCAGGCGCCGGCCGTTCGCGGGGATGGACTGACCGCCACCGACAGCGTCCTGCGGCAGACGGTATTCGCCCGGCAACTGTGGTCGCGGCGGTTGGTGGCTGAGCATGGCTTGGCCCAACCCGTGCCACGCCTGTTGCGCTTGCGTCAGCGCTGGCATCGCCTGGCCGGTGCGGTCGCGCTGGTGGTCGGCCTGGTCTGGCTGGGGAGTATGTTGTGGGTCTGGCGCGACTCGGTGGAGCAAGCCGAGGAGCTATCGCGGTTGATCCTCAGTGCCCATAAGAACCATCTGGTGGTCGACCCTGACGAACCGCAACTGGAGCCGACCCGGCACAACGTGCAGAACTACTGGAACGTGCTGGAAAAAGCGCCGAGCTGGCGTTTCGTCTCGGTGGTGTTCCCCACGTCGTGGTTCTCCTCGGTGGACACGCAACTGCAGGACGGCTTGCGTCTGACCGCCCGGCACCATTGGGTCATGCCGCTGCGTGACCTGTTGAATTCGGACCTGGAACAGCTCAAGGCCATCCGCAACACCGAGCGGCGCGGCAACGTGGAAAGCGAAGACCCGGCGCAGTGGCAGAGTTATGTGAAGGCCAGGGACCTGGTGGAGCGCGCGGTGCGCCTGGAGCAGCACAACCAGTTGTTCAGTCAGGCGATAAACAACCCCAAGGCGCCGCTGGATGAGCTGGTGCAACTGAGTAACAACGCCTTGTCGCTGAACCTCAACACCGGCACCTTGAGCCGGGCGCGGTTCTACAACCGGGTGCTGTTCGATTCGCAAAATACCGATCTGAAAGGGCTGGACCTGAACGCTGCGCGCCCGGGGATCTCCGATAACTTCACGGGCCTGATGCAGCGCTGGCTCGATCATTATTTTCTGGCGGACAACTTCGTGCGCCAGGCCGGCTACCTCAAGCTGCATCTGCAACGGCTGGAAGCGGGCAGTGGAAACTCCTTGAGCGAACTCGAAGACCTGATGGCGCTGATCGACGACTTGCAGACGCTGGTCAGCCTGACCAATTCGGCCTGGGGACGAGGCAAGGGCCAGGACCTGGTGCCCGGTTACACGCAACTGATGGACCAGGTCAGCCACAGTACCTTGCTTGGGCCGGATATCGAACAGGATCTGGAGAGCCAGGCAGCGAAGCTGCAGCAGAGCTTCAGGGACCAGTGGATCGTCCAGACCGGTTCCCGGGACAATCTGCTGGTGCAGCAGGGCAGTGGCCTGCTGGTGCTGCAAGACCATGTCACGGCGCTGGACGGCGCGGTGCAAGCCCTCTTCAAGCGTGATTTCGTGGCGTTGGCGTTGCAGAAGGATCCGTCGGACAGCAACGCCGGTTCGATGAGCCAGGGCGACGGCAGCGATGATTTCAGCGTCGCCCTGAACTACTTCGCCAGCTACAAGAGCTACGCCAACGAAGAGCTGCCGCGCATCCCGCCGGATTACCGTGACGCGCTGATGCAGGCCGCTGAAGGGGCGGCGGCGCAGGCCATGTGGTTGAGCCTCAATGAGAGCGACGAGCAGTTGCCGGGCATGGGCTTCAATGTGCAGACGTCCCAGGCTGTTGCACTGCAAAAGGCTTTCATGGACGTACATCGGGGCGATTTGGCGATACGTTTCCAGCGCCTGCTCAATCGTCGGGCCTTGGCGCAGATCAAGAGCGGCCTGAACGAAATCGATGCCCAGCCGCTGTTCAGCCAACGGGCCGATGTCCAGCGTTGGAACGGTTCGAAGAACTTCGGTTTGCAGCTCTATGGCGCTACCGATACACAGGATCTGAAGCTGAACTTGAACCAGCAGTTCGGCGCCATGTTGCAGATCGCCGAGCAACGGATGCCGGCGCTGGAATGGCTGATCGTCCAGCAGGACAACCTGTCGGCCCTGGAGCACGATCAGGTGGCGCGGTTCATGGCCATCAACGATGAATTGCTCAAGTACAAGAACCAGAACCCGGCCAGCTCGGCGGCCCAACTGGAGCAGTTGGTGAGCCGGGATTTCATCGAGATGGACACCACCTCCTGCGCGCAGATCCTGCAAACCGCCAGTCTGTCCGCCGGGCGCGGTGACCTGGCCCAGCGTACTGTCGCGCTGCAGCAGAGCGCCCTGCAGCGTTGCCTGTACCTGCAACAGAACCAGGCAGCGACCGCCTGGAATGACCTGGCCAACTATTTCAATCAATACCTGGCCGGGCGCTTCCCGTTTTCCCAGGATGTGCGGGCCAGCGATGCCGACCCGGCGCGGGTCCAGCGCCTGCTGGAGTTGATCGACACGCGCTTGCCCCTGGCCCAGGCAGGGCTGACATTGAGCCAGACGCCGGATCGGCTGGCGGCCGAAGATTTCCTCAATCGCTTGAAACAGGCCAGTACCTGGCTCGGGCCGCTGTTCGTACGGGACAAGAGCGGCATTCTCGGCGTGGAAATGGACGTGCGCTGGCGCACCGATCGCGAGGAAGAACGCGGCGCCGACCAGGTGATCGCCTGGGGCCTGAACGCCGGCAACCAGCAGATCAACTACCCCGGTGGCGCCCAGCAGAACCTGCGCTGGATGGTCGGGCAGCCGGTGCGCCTGACCTTGCGCTGGGCCCGCAACGGTTACCAGCGTCCGGCCAACGACCCTTTGCAACCGAACCTGGTGGTGCGCAATCTGGAAGCTGGCTGGGAATACCAGGGCCCCTGGTCGTTGCTGCGCCTGATGCGCTCGTTGGGGTCTGTCCAGCGCCAGCCGAATGTCGACTACACCGATTTTCCGCTGACCCTGCAACTGCCGGTGACGGCCCAGACCCAGGCCAGCACGGCGCAGCAAACGTTGATGTTCGTGCGCCTGTCGTTGATGAGCCAGGGCTCGAAGCTGCCGTTGTCGATCCCGCCGCTACCGACCCGGGCACCCCGTTCACCTTTCATGGCGACCTCATCGAGCCCCGCCATCGCGACCCGTGAGGAGGGCCTGTGAGCTTGCCGATATCCCCTTTGCCCGAGCTGGTCACCCAGTTGCTCGAGCCGATCAGCGCCGAATCGCCCTGCGGGCAGGACCTGCGCTACGACCCGGAATTCGACCAGTTGCGTGAGTTGCGCCGTGAAGACGACACCAGCCTGCCCACCGGTGTCTGGCAGGCCTCGATCAAGCGCGCCCAATGGCCGGAACTGGAAAGACTCGCCACCACCTTGTTGCTCGAGCGCAGCAAGGACCTGATGATCAGCGCCTGGTTGGGGGAGGCCTGGCTGCATCTGGCGGGAGTGGAGGGGTTGCCGGGCAGCCTGGCGCTGGTGGCGGGTCTGTGTGAGCGCTATCCCGAGCAGTTGCACCCCCAGGCCGATGAGGGCGACCAGGCGTGGCGGGTGATTCCGCTGGAGTGGCTGGCCCGGCGCTACAGCGAAGTGCTGCTGACGCGGGTGCCGTTGTTCGATGGCCGGGACCCGTCTTTCGCCGGTTTCAGCCTGGATGACTGGCAACGTCTGCAGCGCCAGCAAGTGTTGGGCAACGACAGCAAAAACGCCAAGGCATCGGCCGAAGCCGCGCGCAGCGATCAAAAGAAACTCACGGAATTGATTCGCACCACACCGTTGTCGTTCTGGCTACATCGCCAAGGCAGCCTGATGCTGGGCCTGCAGCATTTGCAACGGCTCGAAGCCTGGAGCGACGCTTACCTGGGCAATCTGGCCCCGGGCTACAAAGCCCTGCAGGATGTGATGCAGGCCTTGCTGACTCTGGTAGAGGAGTTCATCGCAATGAATCCGCAGCAACCCACCGTCGCGCCGGTGCCAATTTCCCCAGCGGTTACGCCGCCGACTTCTGTGTCGCAGGCGGCACCTGCCCAGGTCTTTCAAGAACCGGCCAGCCGTGAAGAGGCCTATCGACAGCTCCTGGTCATCGCCGGTTACCTGGCACGCACCGAACCCCACAGCCCGGTGCCCTACCTGATCCGGCGCGGCGTTGAGTGGGGCAACAAGCCGCTGAGCGAGTTGCTGGGCGAACTGATCAGTGCCGATGCCGAATCCCGGCGGTTGTGGACATTGCTGGGGGTTCTTTAAGGTTACACATCGGGTAACGGTACCGGCGTCAGCACCGGCTTGCCGGAAAAAAACGCGTTCAGGTTCTGGCCCACCAGCTCCACGGTGCTTCGGGTCGCTTCCGGGGACAGGCCCGCCACGTGTGGGGTCAGGATCACATTGGGCAGGCGTTTCAACGCGTCGGGCACTTCAGGTTCGTGATCGAACACATCCAGCGCCGCGCCGGCGATTCTCCGGTGCTCCAGGGCATTGATCAGGTCGGCGGTGGCGACCACGCTGGCCCGGGCAATGTTCACCAAAAAACCGTTGGGCCCCAGGGCATCAAGGGCCTGTTTGTTGATCAGCTGCCGGGTATCGAGACCGCCTGGCGTGGCGACGATGAGGAAGTCCGAGACCCGGGCCAGTTCCGTGGGCGTGGCGCAGAAGGTGTAGGGCACGTCGCTGCGCACCCGGCGATTGTGGTAGTTGACGCTCATGTCAAAGCCCAGGGCGGCCCGTTTGGCAATCGCCATGCCCACCGCGCCAAGGCCCAGCACACCCAGGCGCTTGCCGGCCAGGGAAGGGCGCGAGGTCCTCGGCCATTCACCCCGACGCAAGGCCGCATCCGACCGGGGAATGTCGCGTACCAGCGCCAGCAACAACGCCATGGCATGGTCAGCCACCGAGGAAGCGTTGACCCCGGCACCGTTAGTCACCACGATGTTGCGCTTGCGCGCAGCCTGCAGGTCCACCTGCTCGTAGCCGGCACCGATCACGCAGATGATCTGCAGGTTGGGCAGGGCGGCGATCTCTTTGGCCGTCAAACCCAGGGGGCCGCGGGTCAGCACCGCGCCGAACCGTTCACCGTGTTCGAAAATCGCCGTCTTGCGTTCGGCAGGCGTTGGCGCCAATTCCAGGTGGTAGCCCTGCCGCTCGAGAATCGGTAGGTATTCATTGACGGTTTCAACCAGTACCAGAACGGTTGCGGTCATGCTGGGCTCCTGTGGGCGCTGGGGCGATTTCAAGTATTCAACCTGATTGTAGGAGCCGAGGGCAGGGGGCTCCGGCTTTTTATGTGCATTTCGTGTCTAGCGTCGTCCTTGTGGGAGCGGGCTTGCTCGCGAAGGTGGTGTATCAGTAACGCATCGGCTGAATGACACACCGCTTTCGCGAGCAAGCCCGCTCCCACAGGGAATGTGGCGACGGTTTCTATTGGCGTGATCTGATCCGCACAACCGCTCCTCAGCTAAGTCTTTGCTTCTGCTCGCTAATCCCGGACAATCGCGCCCCTGTTTCGGCCAGGGCGCTGCCTGTCGGGTTTTTCCGACTCGTCCCGGCCGGGTGCATGTGACCGGAAAACGGAGATCCGACCGGATGAATGATCAGGCCAATAGCGTCGAAGAGCGCTTTGAAACGACTGTCCCAGCCACCCTCAGCCAATGGAGTCGCCATGACACCACCTGGATGCTGGGTCTGTTTGGCACCGCCATCGGTGCAGGCACGCTGTTTTTACCGATCAATGCGGGCCTGGGCGGTTTTTGGCCGCTGCTGATCCTGGCGTTGCTGGCGTTCCCCATGACGTTCTATGCCCACCGGGGCCTGACCCGCTTCGTCTTGTCCGGTCGTGACGGCGCGGACATCACCGAGGTGGTGGAAGAGCATTTCGGCCTCAAGGCCGGTGCGCTGATCACCTTGCTGTACTTCTTTGCGATTTTCCCGATCCTGCTGATCTACAGCGTGGCGCTGACCAACACGGTGGGCAGCTTCCTGGAGCATCAACTGCATATCCAGCCGCCGCCTCGGGTCGTGTTGTCCCTGGTGCTGATCCTGGGCCTGCTGGCGGTGGTGCGTTGTGGCGAGCAGGCGATCGTCAAGGCCATGAGTCTGATGGTCTATCCGTTTATCGTCGCGTTGCTGTTCCTGGCGGTGTTTCTGATCCCGCACTGGAACGGCGGCATCCTGACCACCGCGTCTACGCCGCCTGCACCTGCGGCGCTGCTGCATACCCTGTGGCTGGCGATTCCGGTGATGGTGTTCTCGTTCAACCACTCGCCGATCATCTCGGCGTTTGCGGTGGATCAGAAGCGTCGTTATGGCGCCAATGCCGAGGAGCGCAGTTCGCAGATCCTGTCGCGCGCCCATGTACTGATGGTGGTGATGGTGCTGTTCTTTGTGTTCAGTTGCGTGTTGACCTTGTCGCCGGCACAACTGGCCGAAGCCAAGGCGCAGAATCTGTCGATCCTGTCGTACCTGGCCAACCATTTCAGCAACCCGACCATCGCTTTTGCCGCACCGTTGATTGCGTTCGTGGCGATCTCCAAGTCCTTCCTGGGGCATTACATCGGCGCCAGTGAGGGCCTCAAGGGCCTGGTCGTCAAGAGCGGTCGCCGTCCGGCGCCCAAGACCCTGGACCGCCTGACTGCGGCGTTCATGCTGGTGGTGTGCTGGATCGTCGCTACGCTCAACCCAAGCATTCTGGGCATGATCGAAACCCTGGGCGGTCCGGTCATCGCGGCAATCCTGTTCCTGATGCCGATGTACGCCATCCGCAAAGTCCCGGCCATGGCCCGTTATCGCGGGCAGGCCTCCAATGTGTTCGTGACATTGGTGGGCCTGGTGGCGATCACAGCGTTGATCTACTCCCTTATGGCGTGACCGTCACCTTGTGGGAGCGAGCTTGCTCGTGATAGCGGTTGCTTGGTTTGCATCGAAACAGCAGGCATAAAAAAACGCCGCCCCTCGCAAGAAGGGCGGCGTTTTTAGTCGGGCGTTGTAGCGTTAGGCTTGAACGACCGGGATGTTGGCGTTTGCAGCGGCTTCACGGAACTCGGCGATCTGGTCGAAGCTCAGGTAGCGGTACACGTCCGCTGCCATGCTGTCGATCTTACCGGCGTATTCCATGTACTCCTCGACGGTCGGCAGGCGACCCAGGATCGAGGCCACGGACGCCAGTTCGGCCGAAGCCAGGTAGACGTTCGCGCCGTCGCCCAGACGGTTCGGGAAGTTACGGGTCGACGTCGAGACCACGGTGGAGTTCGGCTCAACGCGTGCCTGGTTACCCATGCACAGCGAGCAGCCTGGCATTTCCATCCGTGCACCGGCCTTGCCGTAGATGCCGTAGTAGCCTTCTTCGGTCAGTTGGTGAGCGTCCATCTTGGTCGGCGGCGACAGCCACAGACGGGTTGGCAGCTGACCCTTGACCTGATCCAGCAACTTGCCGGCAGCGCGGAAGTGACCGATGTTGGTCATGCACGAACCGATGAACACTTCGTCGATCTTCTCGCCAGCCACGCTGGAGAGCAGACGGGCGTCGTCCGGGTCGTTCGGCGCGCAGAGCACTGGCTCCTTGATGTCGGCCAGGTCGATTTCGATGACTTCAGCGTATTCGGCGTCAGCATCGGCTTCCATCAACTCAGGGTTGGCGATCCAGGCTTCCATCGCTTGGGCACGACGTTCCAGGGTACGCACATCGCCGTAGCCTTCACCGATCATCCAGCGCAGCAGGGTGATGTTCGATTGCAGGTATTCGGTAATCGATTCTTTCGACAGCTTGATGGTGCAACCGGCGGCCGAACGTTCGGCAGAGGCGTCGGACAGCTCGAAAGCCTGTTCGATGCTCAGGTTGTCCAGGCCTTCGATTTCCAGAATGCGGCCGGAGAAGGCGTTCTTCTTGCCTTTCTTCTCGACAGTCAGCAGACCAGCCTGAATCGCGAAGTAAGGAATGGCGTGAACCAGGTCACGCAGGGTGACACCCGGTTGCATCTTGCCTTTGAAGCGCACCAGGATCGATTCCGGCATGTCCAGCGGCATGACGCCAGTGGCTGCGGCGAACGCGACCAGACCGGAACCGGCCGGGAACGAAATGCCCATTGGGAAACGGGTATGGGAGTCACCACCGGTGCCGACGGTGTCCGGCAGCAGCATGCGGTTCAGCCAGCTGTGGATGATGCCGTCGCCCGGACGCAGGGACACGCCGCCGCGGGTCATGATGAAATCAGGCAGGGTGTGGTGAGTGGTCACGTCGATCGGCTTTGGATAAGCCGCGGTGTGGCAGAACGACTGCATGACCAGATCGGCCGAGAAGCCCAGGCACGCCAGGTCTTTCAGTTCATCACGGGTCATCGGGCCAGTGGTGTCCTGGGAGCCGACGGTGGTCATCTTCGGTTCGCAGTAGGTGCCAGGACGCACACCGGCGACGCCGCAGGCCTTGCCGACCATTTTCTGCGCCAGGGTGAAGCCCTTGGTGCTTTCGATCGGGGCATCCGGTTTCTTGAACAGGTCGAACGCTGGCAGGCCCAGTTCGGCGCGAGCCTTCTCGGTCAGGCCACGGCCGATGATCAGCGGGATACGGCCGCCGGCACGGACTTCGTCCAACAGGACCGGGGTCTTCATTTCGAAGGTGGTCAGGACTTCATCGGTACCGTGCTTGCAGACTTTGCCAGCATGCGGGTACAGGTCGATCACGTCGCCCATGTGCATGTTGGACACATCGAATTCGATCGGCAGGGCGCCGGCGTCTTCCATGGTGTTGTAGAAAATCGGGGCGATCTTGCTGCCGAAGCAGAAACCACCAGCGCGCTTGTTCGGAACGAAAGGCACGTCGTCGCCGAAGAACCACAGTACCGAGTTGGTCGCCGATTTACGCGACGAACCGGTACCGACCACGTCACCGACGTAGGCGATCGGGAAGCCTTGGCCACGCATCTCTTCGATCTGCTTCATCGGGCCGGTCTTGCCTTGTTCATCAGGCACGATGCCGTCGCGGGCCATTTTCAGCATGGCCAGGGCGTGCAGCGGGATGTCCGGGCGGGACCAGGCATCAGGGGCAGGGGACAGGTCGTCGGTGTTGGTTTCGCCGGTGACCTTGAACACCCGCAGGCTGATCTTGTCGGCCAGCACAGGGCGGTTCTTGAACCACTCGCCGTCGGCCCAGGATTGCAGCACGGCTTTGGCGTGAACGTTGCCGTTCTTGGCTTTTTCAGCCACGTCGTGGAAGGCATCGAACATCAGCAGGGTGTGCTTGAGTTCCTTGGCCGAGACCGGCGCCAGCTCGGCGTCGTCCAGCAGCTCGACCAGGGTCACGATGTTGTAGCCACCCTGCATGGTGCCGAGCAGTTCAACGGCACGTTTCTTGTCCAGCAGAGGGGATTGGGCTTGACCCTTGGCCAGGGCGGACAGGAAACCGGCCTTGACGTAGGCGGCTTCGTCGACTCCAGGCGGAACGCGATTGGTGATCAGGTCAACGAGGAAAGCTTCTTCGCCAGCCGGAGGATTTTTCAGCAGCTCGATCAGACCTGCGGTTTGTTCGGCGTTAAGCGGCTGGGGAACGATACCCAGTGCTGCACGCTCTTCGATATGTTTGCGGTAGGCTTCAAGCACAGTTATTACCCTCATCAGTGGTCCCAAATGGGTGTCCGGGACGCTCATCCAGAAACCCACGGTACTCATGCGCGTCGCAGGCTTTTTGAGCCACTACGCCAGAGTTTCCGGGGTTCCTCACAGAAGCTGCTTTCAAAGTTTTACGCCTGCAGAACGGGGAGCTGATGAGGGTTGGCGTTGGGCTTTCCCCGCTGGAAAGACCCTCCGCCAACACCGCTCTGAAGGAACGACTGTGCTCGTGACGCTTTGAAAACAGCTTCTAACGGACATTGGCGCCTTAAAAGGCTGGCTGATTCTACGGCAAAAAAAAATTAAAGGTAAGTTGGGCTACGAAGTTTGAAGGGGTGATCAATCTTAGACAAAGGGCTAACATGCCGGCCTGTCCTGCTTTAGCGTGTGCTTTTCCTTATGCCCAACCACCTCATCAAGACCCCCTGCGTCGGCCTCTGCTCCACTGTCTACGGTGATTTGGTGTGCCGTGGCTGCAAGCGGTTCCACCATGAAGTGATTCACTGGAACGGCTACAACGAGGAGCAGAAGCGCGCGGTGTGGATGCGGTTGGAGCAGCTGTTGGAGCAGGTGATGGTGGCCAAGCTGGAGGTTTTCGACCCCGGTTTGCTCCGCCAGCAACTGGAAGCCCGCAAGATCCGCTTCCTCCCGAACCAATCGGAGTACTGCTGGGCCTATCAGTTGATTGCCCGGGGGGCGCGGGTCATCAACAACCTCGAAGCCTACGGCATGGTGTTGATGCCGGAATTTCGCGACTGGGAACTGCCAGACCTGCGGGACGCCATTGATCGGGAATTTTTCCTCCTGTCCGAAGCCCATTACCAGCGCTACATCGCGCCGGGGTTCCTGAAGGATGCGATTGGCGGCTGAAAAGATCGCAGCCTTCGGCAGCTCCTACAAGGATCGCGCCATACCGTAGGAGCTGGCGAAGCCTGCGATCGCTTGATCTTCAGCCCTTGACCGCCAACTCCACCAGATGATCCTCAACCTCTTGGGGCTTGAGCACCAGCACGTCGCTTTCCAGCGTATCGAGCACCGCTTCAGCGGTATTGCCGATCAAGACCCCTGACAACCCGGAACGCGCCACGGTGCCGATCACCGTCACTGCGGCCTGCAGCTTGCGCGCCATGAACGGGATCAATACGTCCGCCGGGCCCTCTTCGATGTGCAGGTGCTGGTCGTCGATGTCGAACTCCGCCTGGAACGCCTGGCATTGCTCGCGATAACGCGCCTCGATGGTTTCCTTGAGCTGGAACGTCGGATCGGCGGACGACAGCATCGGCGTGGGGTGGGCGCTGATCACGTGCAGGTGGGCCTTGGCCAGGATGGCAATGTCGTAGCCGTGATCGATGATCGTGTTGTGCAGGTGACGGTGCTCGTCGTCAGTATTGCCGACGTCGATGGCGGCCAGAATCACCTTGTCTTTCCAGGAACCGGCGGTTTTCACCAGCAGCACCGGGGTTGGGCAATGGCGCAGCAGTTTCCAGTCCGCCGGGGTGAGCAGGGCTTTTTTCAGCGGGCTGTCGGGGAAGTGCTGCTTGATCACCAGGCCGCAACCTTCGGCCTGCTGCACATCGATGATGGTTTCATACAGGCTTTCATTCCAGGCCTGTTCGGTCGTCACGCTGTAGCCGTCCGCCAGCAGCGCGGCCTTCAGGACGCTGAGCATGCCGGCGTGGTCGTGCTTTCTGTCGCATACCAGCAGGTGCAGGTGGGCCTGGGTCACGCCGGCGATCAGTTTGGCGCGCTTGAGCGCCAGGCTTTCCGAATGTTCGGGGTCGATGACCACCAGGATGCTGCGAATGGCTTGCATGATCGGTGTCTCCAGCAATGAAAAGGCACGGCATTGCTCAACTATAGTTGCTATGGCTGAGTCGTCGACTTGATGCATATCAACGACGGTGGCTGGTGGTCTGGGGGCAGGCCGGTATAATCGGCGCCCTTCGCTCGACTACCTTTTTCCCGTGAGCCCCATGATCCTTCCCGAAATCCACGAATTCCTTGGCTGTCGCACCCCTGATGCCTGGGTCCAGGCCGCGCTGGCCGATCAGGAAACGTTGCTGATCGACCACAAGAACTGCGAGTTCAAGGCCGCGAGCACCGCCCTGAGCCTGATTGCCAAGTACCACTCCCACGTCGACCTGATCAACTTGATGTCGCGCCTGGCCCGGGAAGAACTGGTGCATCACGAGCAGGTCATGCGGCTGATGAAAAAGCGCAAGATCGGCCTGCGCCAGCTCTCTGCCGGGCGTTATGCCTCGGGGCTGCGCAAGGTGGTCCGCAGCCACGAGCCGGTGAAACTGGTGGATACCCTGGTGGTCGGTGCCTTTATCGAAGCCCGCAGCTGCGAGCGTTTCGAGGCGCTGGTGCCGCACCTGGACGAAGAATTGGGCAAGTTCTATTTTGGCCTGCTGAAAAGCGAGGCCCGGCATTTCCAGGGTTACTTGAAGCTGGCCTACCAGTATGGCGATGCCAAGGACATTGCCCAGGTGATCGATAAGGTCCGCGACGCTGAACGCGAGCTGATCGAGTCGCCGGATGTGGAGTTTCGGTTCCACAGTGGTGTGCCTGCGGCATAGAGCTGTTTGTCCTGACGCCATCGCGAGCAAGCTCGCTCCCACAGGGGATTTTCTGTGTACACATTATTTGTGAACACTGAAGATCAAATGTGGGAGCGGGCTTGCTCGCGATGAATGATGACACGGTCTAGCGACTGGGCACCCGCCACAAATACCATGCCGCCACTGTCCGATAAGGGCTCAACGCCTGTCCGATCCCAACCATCTGCTTGCGCGTCGGTTGGACGTCCAAGCCCTTGAGCCGCCGATACCCCTCGCGCACTCCAAAGTCATCTCCCGGCAGGATGTCCGGTCGCTCCAGGCTGTAGATCAGCAGCATCTCCACGGTCCAGCGCCCGACGCCGCGCAAGCTGATCAAACGCTCGATCAACACTTCATCCTCCATGGCCAGTGCCGTGGCGTAATCCGGCACCACCCCATCCAGCGCCGCCTGGGCGATGCCGTGGATGGTTGCGATTTTGCTGGCGGAGAACCCACAACTGCGCATTTGCGCAAAGTCCGTCGCCAGGAGCTGTTCAGGCCTGGGGAAGGTCGATGCCGGGAACAGCGCCAACAGTCGACCGAGGATCGCATCGCCTGCCTTGGCGTGCAGTTGCTGATAGGCAATCGCCCGCACCAGGGCTTCATAGGGATCACGGGCCGGTTTGGGTTGCAACAGACAAGGACCGATCGCCTCGACATGGCGTCGCCAGTCCTCATCCAGGCTGGCCAGAAAGGTGCTCGCCGCTTGATAGGGCACAGGCATCAGCGGTTCATTCTCCAGGGGATCAAAATGCCAGCGGCAGCGAAACCTGCACCGCGGCTTTTTCCAGACGTAGCAGAAACGCCTTGCGCGGCTGTCCGCCACCGTAGCCGGTCAGCGATCCGTCCGCACCGATCACTCGATGGCAAGGGATGACGATGGCCAGGCGATTCTGCCCGTTGGCCAGGCCCACGGCACGGCTGGCGCCGGGGCTGCCGAGTGTGGAGGCGATGCCACCGTAGCTGCGGGTCTCGCCGTAGGGGATTTTTTGCAACTCGGCCCAGACCCGGACGGCGAAGGCGCTGCCGGGCATGTGCAAGGGGACATTGAACGCAGTGAGCTTGCCGGTGAAGTAGTCGGCCAGTTCGGTTTCGATCTGCTGCAAATGATGGTTGTGTCCCGGCGCGACGGTGTAGCCATAGCGCTGCTGCAACTCTTCGATTTCCCGGGTCAGGGCCGGGCGATCAAGGAACTCCAGCAGTACCAGGCCGCGCCGTTCGGCCATGGCCAGCATGGGGCCCAATGGCGTGGTCAGGCGGGTGAACAGCAGGGGTTCGCTGAGGGCGGCGCGACCTGGCGTGATGTGAAAGGATTTTACGAATGCATCACGAAACCCACTCAGGGACTCATAGCCGCAATCGAGCGCTGCATTGTCGATGGATGCACCTTCCTTGATACCTCCCAGGGCGATACCCAAGCGTCGGGTCCGCAGATACGCATGGAAGGTCATGCCGAAATGTTGCTTGAACCAGCGTCGCAGTTTCAGCGGTTCGATACCTTGTTCCAGCAGCAGGGCGTCGGTCCAGCGCAGGTCGGGTTCAGCGTCCACGGCTTTGAGCAGGGCCTGGATCCAGTCCGGCGCGATGGCCGCGGCATCCAGCGGCTTGCAGCGCAGGCAGGCCCGGTAGCCGGCTGACATGGCTTCGTCGGCATGGGCGAAGAACTCGACGTTCTCCGGTTTCGGTTTGCGCGCCGTGCAACTGGGGCGACAGAAAATGCCGGTGGTCTTGACCGCAGTGAAGAACACCCCCTCGTAGGCAGTGTCTCGTTCGAGCATGGCGCGGACCATCTCGGCGTGGGGCGGGAGCAGCGAGTCTTGTCGGTTCATGGGGCTGAGCATAGAACCGTGCCGGGAACGACTCCACCGAAAAATCGACAGTGAATTTCCCTTCACTTGGTCGGATGGTCACGAACAAAAGTTGAACCCTTGAGTCTTAAAGGTTCAACCGTTGTTTTTGTCTTTCGGAGACATCATGTCCAAACATAAGAAATCCCTGATCGCCGCCGCTGTCTGTGCCTTGATGCTGGGTGCCTCAGCCTTGCTGCCCGCCGACCTGTCGCCTATCGGTGCGAGCTACGCCGCCGGCGGTGGCAATGGGGGTGGTGGCGGAAACGGCGGCGGAAACGGCGGTGGCCGAGGGGGCGGCATCGGCGGTGGGCAGGGCAGCGGCAAGTCCAGCGATTCCAGCGGCCTTGGTAAAGGATTGACCAGCGACCACAGCGGCACCCGCACGCGCGATCATGGTCTCAGCGGCAAGCATACCGGCGCCACCCGCACCGATCGAGCCAGCAAGGCTTCGCTCACGTCGAGCATCGCCAAGGATCGCGATACTCGTGGCTTGACCAAGGCTTCCGCGATTTCCACGGCCACACCGGGCACCCACAACACCAAGGGGTTGACCAAGGCGACCAGTTCTTCGATCAAGAACGACCGCTGATTGCTTGAAAAAAGCCGCGATGCCTGTTCATGGCATCGCGGCTTTTTTGTTTGTCTGCTTCGCATTACCCGAAGTGTTCAATACTTCCAGAACACCGGCGTGAACAACACCAGCACGGTCAGAATCTCCAGCCGGCCCAGCAGCATGCCAATGGTCAGCAGCCATTTGGCCGCATCGGGCAACGTCGAGAAGTTACCGGCCGGTCCGATGATCGTGCCCAGTCCGGGCCCGACGTTGCACACGGCGGTGGCCGCGCCGGTCAAGGCTGTCGTCCAGTCCAGGCCAATCAGCGCCAGCCCCAGGGCGATGGCGCCGATGGTGATGGTGAAGAAAAATGAAAACGTCAGCAGCGAGCGGACGATCTCTTCGTCGATGGGGTGGTTGTTGTATTTTTTCTGGATCACCGCCCGGGGATGGATCAGTTGTTTCAGGCTGCCCATCAGCAATGCGCCGGCTACCTGGAAGCGGAAAATTTTCAATCCGCCGGAGGTCGAGCCCGAGCAGCCACCGATAAATGTCAAATAGAAGAACAGCAACAGGGCAAAGCTGCCCCATAGCGTGTAATCCCCCAGCGCCACGCCTGTGGTGGTCACCACCGATGTCACGTTGACGGCCACGATGCGCACCGCGTCCCACCAGGTGTGATCGCTGTGCAGGCTCAGCCAGGTTCCCACCGCGAGCCAGGTAACGACCAGGAAACCGACGAAGCCCCTGACTTGTTGGTCCTTGAGCAGCGCGCGCGTGTTGCCGCGCAAGGTGGCGACATACAAGGTGAACGGCAGTGCACCGGCCATCATGATGACCACTGACACCCAGTGGATGGCCGGTTGGGGCCAGTGCCCCAGGGAGGCATCGGAAGTGGAAAAGCCACCAGTGGAAATCAAGGACATCGCATGGTTGATCGCGTCGAAGGGCGTCATGCCGGCCAACCACAAGGCCAGGGTGGCGAGGGCGGTCAATCCGACATAGATCCACAGGATGTAGTTCGCCGCGACATGGGAGCGCGGTGTGACTTTCTCCGACCAGTCCGACGACTCGGTCTGGAACAGCCGCATGCCGCCGACCCGCAGCAACGGCAGGATCGCCACCGCCATGCCGATGAAGCCGATCCCGCCGAGCCAGTGCAACATCGAGCGCCAGATCAACAAGCCCGGGGACGCGGTGTCCAGCCCGGTCAGGATCGTCGAACCGGTGGTAGTGATGCCGGACATGGTCTCGAAAAAGGCATCGGTATAGCTGATGTCCTGGATGAACACCATGGGCAGGGCGGCGAAGGTACAGACGATGACCCAACTGGCAGTGGTCAGCAGGTACATGTCCCGGGGGCGCATCTGGATGTGCGCTGGCCGACCGCGAGCCACCAGCGCGACGCCGCAGACAAAGGTGATCAGGCTCGACCACAAAAATGCCGACAGGTCATCGTTGCGATCGTACATCACCAGCGTCAGAAGCGGGATGGCCATGCTGGCGGCGAGGGTGATCAGGAAAATGCCGAGGATGAAACCGATAAACCGCACTACCGCAATGGACATAGAGCACGCCTGAGTGAATGAGCCGCACAGTATTGTTTTCGTTGGACGGACTCAGCGTAAAGTTTTCGTAAAAAATACGCGCAGCGACGCTGTTCCCGCGAGGGGTTGCTGCGCTCATTGGGCAGTTTTGTTCAATACCTGCGGCAGATGAAAACCTACCCTGATCGCCACCTCACAGTTCATGAAGAAGGTATGCGATGAGTCTGATTCTTTCCATGGCGGCGTTTGCGTTAGTCGCCTCTATTACGCCGGGCCCGGTCAATATCATAGCCCTCAGCTCCGGGGCCCGGTACGGCTTTCGTGCCACCTTGCGCCATGTCGGTGGCGCGACCCTGGGCTTTGTCTTGTTGCTGGTGCTGATGGGGCTTGGGTTGCATGAAGTGCTGCAGCGCTGGCCTGGGCTCACACGGGTCGTGCAACTGGGCGGTGTGGGGTTTCTGTTGTTCATGGCCTGGAAGCTGGCGATGGACAACGGGCACCTGGGCGACGCAGATGAGGGGCGGGCGCCCTCGATGTTCTACGGAGCGCTGATGCAATGGCTCAACCCCAAGGCCTGGCTGGCCTGTGTGGCGGGCATGGGCGCATTCGTGGCTGACGGCGAGGCGCGGCTGGTGTGGCAGTTTGCGGCAATCTACCTGGTGATCTGCTACGTCTCGGTGGGCTGCTGGGCCTATGCCGGCAGTTTCCTGCGCTCCTGGTTGGGCAACCCGGCGACCATGCGCCTGTTCAACCGGGTGATGGCCGTGTTGCTGGTGGCCAGTGCGGTGTATTTGTTGTTGCCTTGAGTCGAGTCCCTTCGCCACAAAAGGGCGGGTATCAACCGCGATACTGACCCGGCGTAGCCGCCAGGTGTTGCTTGAAGGCCCGCTGGAAATGCGCCTGGTCGGCAAATCCGCTGTCCAGCGCCACATCGGCAATCAGCTTGCCTTCGCGCAATTGTCGGCGGGCGAACTGGATCCGACGGTTGACCAGGAAGGCATGGGGCGTCATCCCGTAATGGTGCTTGAAGGCCCGGCTCAGGTATGACGGCGAGAGTTGCGCGGCGGCGCAGATGTCTTCGAGCTTCAGCGCGTCGGTGCAATGGTCATGGATGAACTGCGCCGCTCGCATCAGCCCCGGATGGCTGCCCCGGTCCGGGCGGCCGGCGGGGTTGAGCCGCTGCTGCAGGTCGGTGAAGAACGCCTCGGCGGCGGCGTGCTTGTGATGGGTATCGATCTGCTCGTCCACCAGTTGCTCATACAGCCCTTGCAGTGCGGTGAACAGCTCGATGTCGCGGCTATGGGTGGTCGCGAAGCCCTGGAAATCCAGGCTCTCGTCGAAGCCGATACGGCGCTGCAAATCTCTTAGCCACTGGGTGTCGACGTACAGCATCAAGTAAGACCATGGCTCATCATTGACCGGGTTGCACGCATGGACATCGCCGGGGTTCATCAGCACCACCGTGCCGCTCTGCACCTGGAAATTCGAGCGCTCGTGAATGTAGGTGCTGCGCCCGGCGGTGATCGCCCCGATGGAAAAATGGTCGTGGGAGTGACGTGAATAGCAGACCTTGCGCCCATCGGCGATGGCCCGGGCTTCGATGAAGGGCAAGGCCGCATCGCGCCAGAAGCGTGGGGCGGCGTCATGGGTGGCGAGCTTCATCGGTCAGCGTCCTCGTCTTGAATCTGTGAAGCAGTGTATTAGCCCTCGCCAGCAAATGCCCGTTTGATTTAGCCGTTGGGTTTGAAGGGGAGTGGGCCTGGGCTAGACTTCAGGAAGTGCCGCCAATGGAGCTCCCGATGATCGAGCCAGGTAAACCGGACAACGAAGCCGTTCGCCTCAAGAATCTGCGGTCGCTCAAATTGCTCGACACCGCGCCCGAGGAGCGTTTTGATCGCCTGACCCGTCTTGCCCGGCGGCTGTTTGATGTGCCCATTGCGTTGGTGTCTCTGGTGGATGCCAACCGACAGTGGTTCAAATCCAATGCCGGCATGGACGCCAGCGAAACCTCGCGGGAGATTTCTTTCTGTGGGCATGCGATTTTGCAGGATCAGATCCTGGAAATCTGCGACGCGGAACAGGACGAGCGGTTTCACGATAACCCGCTTGTCACGGATAAGCCTGGTATTCGTTTTTATGCCGGGCATCCGCTGGGGTTGGAGGATGGCAGCATGCTGGGCACGTTGTGCCTGCTCGACACCCGGCCACGCAAGCTCAATGACGAGGAGCGCGATCTGCTGCGTGACCTGGCGCGCATGGCCGAGCAGGAAATGATTGCCGTGCAGATGGCGAGCATGGACGAACTGACGCTGTTGTCCAACCGGCGCGGCTTCAAGATGCTGGCCCAGCACGCATTGAGCGTGTGCGAGCGCCTGTCGCGTCCGGCGACGCTGCTGTTTTTCGATCTCAATGACTTCAAGTCCATCAATGACCGCTTCGGGCACGCCGAGGGGGACACCGCGCTGAAGACCTTCGCCGACGTGCTGCGCATCGCCTTTCGCGAAAGCGATGTGATCGGTCGTTTGGGCGGTGATGAGTTCGTCGCGTTGCTCACCGGCTCGTCCCATGTCGAGACCTCGGCGATCATGGCGCGGCTCAGGGAAATCCTCGATGAGCGCAATGCGATGCTGCGGCGCGGCTATGACATCCACTTCAGTGTCGGCCAGATCGAATACGACCCGCAGCGTCATCAGTCGATCGACGGCCTGCTGGCCGAAGCGGATGCGGCCATGTATGCACAGAAACAGACGCTACGCCGCTAGTAAAGTGGGCCTGACCAACATCAATGCAGACTGACCTACCGCTATCGCGAGCAAGCCCGCTCCCACAGGGTGTTGCGGTGTAATCAGACCATCGGCCAAAAAAAGACGCCGCTTGCCCTTTCCAGGACAAACGGCGTTTTTTACGCGTGGGTGCGGGTGAAGATTACTCTTCGATATTGCCCATGGCCGTGGTGTTGAAACCGCCGTCCACGTACATGATTTCACCGCTGATGCCCGACGCCAGGTCCGAGCACAGGAACGCGCCGGCGTTGCCGACTTCGTCGATGGTGACGTTGCGGCGCAGCGGGGTTTGCGCTTCGTTGGCGGCCAGCATCTTGCGGAAGTTCTTGATGCCGGAGGCGGCGAGGGTGCGGATCGGGCCGGCCGATACAGCGTTGACGCGGGTGCCTTCCGGGCCCAGGGAACCGGCCAGGTAACGCACGCCGGCTTCCAGGGACGCCTTGGCCATGCCCATGACGTTGTAGTTCGGCATGGTGCGCTCGGCACCCAGGTACGACAGGGTCAGCAGGCTGCCATTGCGGCCTTTCATCATTTCGCGGCCGGCCTTGGCCAGGGCCACGAAGCTGTAGGCGCTGATGTCGTGGGCGATGCGGAAACCTTCGCGGGTGGTGGCTTCGGTGAAGTCGCCAACGAGCTGGTCGCCCGGGGCAAAGCCCACGGAGTGCACGATGCAATCCAGGCCGTCCCACTTCTTGCTCAGTTCTTCGAAGACCTTGGCGATTTCTTCATCGCTGGCCACGTCGCACGGGAAGCACAGCTCAGGGCTCGAGCCCCAGCCTTGTGCGAACTCTTCGACACGACCCTTGAGTTTGTCGTTCTGATAAGTGAAGGCAAGCTCAGCGCCCTCGCGATGCATGGCGGCGGCGATGCCGGATGCGATGGACAGCTTGCTGGCGACACCGACGATCAATACGCGCTTACCGGCGAGAAAACCCATGTGTTGCTCCTCTTTCAGGTTATTCGGCAGTGGTTGGGGCCAGGAAGGCGGCCTCCAGCAACTGCTGTGTGTAGGGGTGTTGCGGCGCGGCGAATACGCTGCGGGCATCACCTTGTTCGACCACTTGGCCGTGCTTGACCACCATCAATTGGTGGCTCAGCGCTTTGACGACAGCCAGGTCATGGCTGATAAACAGGTACGTCAGGTTGTACTTGGTTTGCAGCGACCGTAACAGCTCCACCACCTGGCGTTGCACGGTACGGTCCAGGGCTGACGTTGGTTCATCCAGCAGAATCAACGCCGGCTTGAGCACCAGGGCCCGGGCAATGGCGATACGCTGACGTTGCCCTCCGGAAAATTCATGGGGGTAGCGGTTCCGGGTCTCCGGATCCAGGCCTACCTCCTTCAATGCCGCGATTATCGCTTGTTCCTGCTCGGCTGCGGTGCCGATCTTGTGGATCCGCAGGCCTTCGCCGACGATCTGGCTCACACACATCCGTGGGCTCAGGCTGCCGAACGGGTCCTGAAACACCACTTGCATCTCCCGGCGCAGTGGCCGGACCTGTTGCTGCGTCAGGCTGTCGAGCTGTTTGCCTTCGAAGCGGATCCCGCCCTGGCTGCCGATCAACCGCAAGATCGCCAGCCCCAGGGTGGATTTGCCGGAACCGCTTTCGCCAACGATGCCCAGGGTCTGGCCCTGGGGCAGGTTGAAGCAGATACCGTCCACGGCCTTAATGTAATCCACCGTGCGTTTGAACAGGCCTTTCTTGATCGGGAACCAGACTTTCAGGTCCTCGACCTGCAACAGCGGCGGGCCGACCACGTTGGTCGCCGGGGTGCCGCTGGGTTCGGCGGCCAGCAGTTCCCGAGTGTACGGATGCTGTGGCGCGCGAAACAGCTCCTCGCACGGTGCCTGTTCGACGATGCAACCGCGCTGCATGACACATACGCGATGGGCAATTCTTCGCACCAGGTTCAAGTCGTGGCTGATCAGCAGCAGCGACATGCCCAGCCGCGCCTGCAGTTCCTTGAGCAATTCGAGGATTTTCAGCTGGACGGTGACGTCCAGGGCTGTGGTCGGTTCGTCGGCAATCAGCAGTTCTGGCTCGTTGGCCAGGGCCATGGCGATCATTACCCGCTGGCGCTGGCCGCCGGACAGCTCATGGGGCAAGGCCTTGAGGCGCTTGTGGGGTTCAGGGATGCCGACCAGCTCCAGCAACTCGAGGGTCCGGCGGGTCGCGACCTTGCCGGTGAGGCCTTTGTGAATGCCAAGCACTTCATTGATCTGTTTTTCAATCGAGTGCAGCGGGTTGAGGGAGGTCATCGGCTCCTGGAAGATCATCGCGATCCGGTTACCCCGGATATGGCGAATGGTCTTTTCTTTCAGGCTCAGCAAATCCTGCCCGGCGTATTGGATGGTGCCGGTCGGGTGGTGGGCCAGCGGGTAGGGCAGCAAGCGCAGGATCGAGTGGGCGGTCACCGACTTGCCCGAGCCGCTTTCGCCCACCAGGGCCAGGGTTTCGCCGCGCTTGATATCGAAGCTGACGCCTTCGACCACCCGCTGGCGGCGTTCGCCGACAATGAACTCTACCGCCAGGTCACGTACTTCGATCAGATTGTCCTGGTTCATTTCACTTCCTCGGATCGAAGGCATCGCGAGCGGACTCGCCGATGAACACCAACAGGCTCAGCATCAAGGCCAGCACCGCGAACGCGCTGATGCCCAGCCACGGCGCCTGCAGGTTGGATTTGCCCTGGGCCACCAGCTCGCCCAGGGACGGCGCGCCAGGCGGTAGGCCGAAACCGAGGAAGTCCAACGCAGTGAGGGTGCCGATGGCGCCGGTCAGGATGAACGGCATGAAGGTCATGGTCGAGACCATGGCATTGGGCAGGATGTGGCGGAACATGATCGCGCCGTTCTGCATGCCCAGCGCCCGCGCGGCGCGCACGTACTCCAGGTTGCGCCCACGCAGGAACTCGGCGCGGACCACGTCCACCAGGCTCATCCACGAGAACAACAGCATGATGCCCAGCAGCCACCAGAAGTTTGGCTGGACGAAACTGGCGAGGATGATCAGCAGATAAAGAACCGGCAGCCCGGACCAGATCTCCAGGAAACGCTGGCCGGCCAGGTCGACCCAGCCGCCATAGAAGCCCTGCAGGGCGCCGGCGATCACGCCGATGATCGAGCTGAGTAGCGTCAGGGTCAGGGCGAACAGCACCGAGATGCGGAAGCCGTAGATCACTCGCGCCAATACATCGCGGCCCTGATCGTCAGTGCCCAGCCAGTTCATGGCCGAGGGCGGTGCCGGCGCCGGGACTTTCAGGTCGTAATTGATGCTCTGGTAGCTGAACGGGATCGGTGCCCACAGCACCCAGGCGTCCTTGGCGGCCAGTAGCTCACGGATGTACGGGCTCTTGTAGTTGGCTTCCAGCGGGAATTCGCCGCCGAACGTGGTTTCCGGGTAGCGCTTGAGGGCCGGGAAGTACCAGCCATCGTCGTAATGCACCACCAGCGGCTTGTCGTTGGCGATCAGTTCGGCGCCCAGGCTCAGGACGAACAGCACCAGGAACAGCCATAGCGACCACCAGCCACGCTTGTTGGCCTTGAACAGTTCGAAGCGGCGGCGATTGAGAGGGGACAGGTTCATCTCAATGCTCCCGGCTTTCGAAGTCGATGCGTGGATCGACAAAGGTGTAGGTCAGGTCTCCGATCAGTTTTACCACCAGCCCCAGCAGGGTGAAGATGAACAGCGTGCCGAATACCACCGGGTAGTCGCGGTTGATGGCCGCTTCGAAGCTCATCAGCCCGAGACCGTCGAGGGAGAAAATCACTTCCACCAGCAAGGAGCCGGTGAAGAAGATGCCGATGAACGCCGAAGGGAACCCGGCGATCACCAGCAACATGGCGTTGCGGAACACATGGCCATAGAGCACCCGGTGGCGGGTCAGGCCCTTGGCCTTGGCCGTGACCACGTATTGCTTGTTGATTTCGTCGAGGAAGCTGTTCTTGGTCAGCAAAGTCATGGTGGCGAAGTTGCCGATTACCAGGGCGGTCACGGGCAAGGCCAGGTGCCAGAAGTAGTCGAGGATCTTGCCGCCCATGCTCAGTTCGTCGAAGTTGTTCGACGTCAGCCCGCGCAACGGGAACCAGTCGAAATAACTGCCGCCGGCAAACACTACGATCAGCAGGATGGCGAACAGAAACGACGGGATCGCATAACCGACAATGATCGCCGAGCTGGTCCACACGTCAAAGTGGCTGCCGTGCCGGGTGGCCTTGGCGATCCCCAGCGGGATCGACACCAGGTACATGATCAGCGTGCTCCACAGCCCAAGGGAGATGGACACCGGCATCTTTTCCTTGATCAGGTCGATGACCTTGGCGTCGCGGAAGAAGCTGTCTCCAAAGTCCAGGCGGGCGTAATTCTTGATCATGATCCACAGACGTTCGGGGGCCGACTTGTCGAAGCCGTACATGCGCTCGATTTCCTTGACCAGCGCCGGGTCCAGGCCCTGGGCGCCGCGGTATGAGGAACCGGCCACCGACACCTCGGCACCGCCGCCGGCAATGCGGCTGGTGGCGCCTTCAAAACCTTCGAGCTTGGCGATCATCTGCTCCACCGGCCCGCCGGGCGCGGCTTGGATGATGAGGAAGTTGATCAACAGGATGCCGAACAGGGTCGGGATGATCAGCAGCAGCCGCCGGAATATATAAGCCAGCATCGGGTTACTCCACGCTCGCCGGGGCGGCGTTGATCTGTTGTTCCATGACTTGTTTTTCTACCTCGATGGCAGGTTTGGTGTCCGGCTTGACCCACCAGGTCGTGGTGCCGATGTCATAGGTCGGCGTGACGGTTGGATGGCCGATGTGGTTCCAGTAGGCCACGCGCCAGGTCTTGATGTGCCAGTTGGGAATCACGTAGTAACCCCATTGCAACACCCGGTCCAGCGCCCGGGCATGGGCCACCAGGCTTTTGCGTGAGTCGGCGTTGATCAGTTGCTCCACCAGTTGGTCGACGGCCGGGTCCTTCAGGCCCATGGTGTTGCGGCTGCCGGGCTTGTCAGCGGCGGCCGACATCCAGAATTCGCGTTGCTCGTTACCCGGCGAGCTGGATTGCGGGAAACTGCCCACCACCAGGTCGAAATCCCGGGAGCGCACGCGGTTGATGTACTGGGACACGTCCACGCGGCGGATGACCAGTTCGATGCCCAGGTCGCTCAGGTTGCGCTTGAATGGCAGCAGAACTCGTTCGAACTCGGTCTGGGCCAGCAGGAACTCCAGCACCACCGGTTTGCCCTGGGCATCGACCATCTTGTCGTCGACGATGCGCCAGCCGGCCTCTTGCAGCAGTTGGTAAGCCTTGCGCTGCTGGTCGCGGATCATGCCACTGCCGTCGCACATCGAAGGATGGAAGGCTTCGGTAAAGACCTGTTCGGGGATTTTGCCGCGCAGGGGCTCGAGGATTTTCAGTTCGTCTTCGCCGGGCAGGCCGGTGGCGGCCATTTCCGAGTTTTCGAAATAACTGCGGGTACGGGCGTAAGCGCCGTGGAACAGTTGTTTGTTGGTCCACTCGAAATCCAGCAGCAGGCTCAGGGCCTTGCGCACCCGCACATCCTGGAAGATCGGGCGGCGCAGGTTGTAGACGAACCCCTGCATGCCGGTGGGGTTGCCGTTGGGGATCTGTTCCTTGATCAGCCGGCCTTCGGCCACGGCGGGGATGTTGTAGGCATTGGCCCAGTTCTTGGCGGCCATTTCCAGCCAGAAATCGAACTGCCCGGCCTTGAGCGCTTCGACTGCGACGGTGTTGTCGCGGAAGTAGTCGGTGGTCAGTACGTCGAAATTGTAGAAGCCGCGGTTGACCGGCAGGTCCTTGCCCCAGTAGTCCTTTACGCGCTCATAGCGAATCGAGCGCCCGGCCTTCACTTCGGCGACCCTGTAAGGACCACTGCCCAGGGGGATCTCCAGGTTGCCCTTGCTGAAGTCGCGCTCGGCCCACCAGTGCTTGGGCAATACCGGTAACTGGCCGAGGATCAACGGCAGTTCGCGGTTGTTGGTGTGCTTGAACTTGAACAGCACTTTGAGCGGTTCTTCGGCGATGACATCGGCAACGTCGTTATAATAGCCGCGGAACATCGGTGCGCCGTCTTTGGTCAGGGTCTGGAAGCTGAAGACAACGTCTTCGGCGCGCACCGGATGGCCGTCGTTGAACCGGGCTTCGGGGCGCAGGTAGAAACGCACCCAGCCGTTGTCCGGGGCCTTCTCGATTTTTTCGGCGATCAGGCCATATTCGGTGAAGGGTTCGTCCAGGCCTTGTTTGGCCAGGGTGTCGTAGATCAGGCCGATGTCATCGGCCGGTACGCCTTTGCTGATAAACGGGTTGAGGCTGTCGAAGCTGCCAAACCCGCCCTGGCGGAATATCCCGCCCTTGGGGGCGTCGGGGTTCACGTAGTCGAAATGCTTGAAATTGGCCGGGTATTTCGGCGGTTCGTTGTACAAGGTCAAGGCGTGCTGCGGCGCGGCACAGGCCAGCCCGGCGAATAACAGGCTGCTGGCCTGCAGGAGCAGGGCGCGAAAAGGCTTCATTGATCTTTCTCCGAAGATTTCAGCCACCAGGCGCTCAGGCCCAGGGTGTAGGGCGGCGTGGTGACGAAGGCGAACCGGTTGCGGTACGCCAGGCGATGATAGTTGAGATACCAGTTGGGGATGCAGTAGTGCTGCCATAGCAGCACGCGGTCCAGGGCTTTGCCGGCGGCGACCTGTTCGTCGCGGGTCTGGGCGGCCAGCAGCTTTTCCAGCAGGTGATCGACCACCGGGTTGGTAATCCCGGCGTAGTTCTTGCTGCCCTTGACCCCGGCCTGGCTGGAGTGAAAGTACTGCCATTGCTCCAGGCCCGGGCTGAGGGTCTGGCCCAGGGTAAGCAGGATCATGTCGAAGTCGAACTGATCCAGGCGCTGTTTGTACTGGGCGCGGTCCACCGTGCGCAGCCGGGCCTGGATACCGATGCTGGCGAGGTTTTCAACGTAGGGTTGCAGGATGCGCTCCAGGTTCGGGTTCACCAACAGGATCTCGAAGCGCAGGGGCTGGCTGTCGGCATTCACCAGGCGCTGGCCGTTGAGAGTCCAGCCAGCCTCTTTCAATAACCCCAAGGCCTTGCGCAGGGTTTCCCGGGGAATGCCGCGACCGTCGGTTTTCGGCAAGCTGAAGGGTTCGGTGAGCAATCGGGCTGGCAATTGTTCGCGGTATGGCTTGAGCAACAGCCATTCATGGCCCACCGGCAGGCCGCTGGCGGAGAATTCGCTGTTGGGGTAATAACTGAGGGTGCGCTTGTAGGCGCCGCTGAACAGTGTGCGATTGGTCCACTCGAAGTCGAACATCAGCCCCAGGGCTTCGCGAACCTTGGCCTCGGCAAAAGTGCCGCGCCGGGTGTTCATGAACAGGCCCTGGGTCTGGGTCGGGATCTGGTGGGGGATCTGCGCCTTGATCACATCGCCGCGTTTGATCGCCGGGAAGTCATAGCCGTTGGCCCAGTTCTTGGCCTGATGTTCGATATAGATATCGAATTCACCGGCCTTGAAGGCCTCGAAGGCCACTTCGCTGTCACGATAGAACTCCACGTCCATGCGGTTGTAGTTGTATTTGCCGCGATTGACCGGCAGGTCCTTGCCCCAGTAATCCTTGACCCTTTCGAATACCAGTTGGCGACCGGGCTGCACTTTGGTGATGCGATAAGGCCCACTGCCCAGGGGCGGTTCGAAGGTGGTGGCCTTGAAGTCGCGGTCTTTCCAATAATGCTGGGGCAACACTGGCAACTCCCCCAGGCGCAGGATCAGCAGCGGGTTGCCCGCGCGTTTGAAGACAAAGCGGATCTTCAGCGGGTTGAGGATATCGACCCGCAGCACTTCCTGCAGGTTGGTGCGGTATTGCGGGTGGCCGTCCTTGAGCAGCGTTTTGTAGGAGAACGCCACGTCATAGGCGGTGATCGGCACGCCATCGTGAAACCGCGCTTCGGGCCGCAGGTTGAACACCACCCAGCTGCGGTCTTCGCTGTACTCCACCGACTGGGCGATCAGGCCGTAGCTCGACGTTGGCTCATCGCCGGAGGGCGCGTATTGGCCGGTGCCGACCATCAGCGGTTCGTTCAGCTCGTTGATGCCGTATTGCAGGAAATTTGGCGTGGAAACCGGGCTGCTGCCCTTGAATGTATAGGGGTTGAGCGTATCGAAGGTGCCAAATGCCATGACCCGCAAGGTACCGCCCTTGGGCGCTTGCGGGTTGACCCAGTCGAAGTGGGTAAATCTGGCCGGGTACTTGAGCGTGCCGAACTGCGCATAGCCATGGCTTTCGCTGATGGTTGCGCTGGCGGGGGAGCTCAAGGCCAGGCTGATCAGGAGCAAGAGGAGGGGACGTATCAAGTCTGAGATCCGATCCAGGCGGCTTGGGCTTTTATGGCCTGTACAGTAACAGCTTGTATCGGCAGGAAAAAGGCGGGGGCTCAAAGCTGCAGGGATTACCCGGAACTGTGGCGAGGGAGCTTGCTCCCGCTGGGTTGCGAAGCGACCCTGAAATCAGCCACTGCGGTATTTCGGATGAGTGTCGTTGGTTTTATTGGGGCTGCTGCGCAGCCCAGCGGGAGCAAGCTCCCTCGCCACAACAAGCCCCTCGATCAAGGTGGGGCTTAATGCGGGGAGTACACCGTCAGCATCTGCCCAGGTTTGAGCGCCTTGCCCATCCGTGGATTCCAGCGCTTGAGGTGTTGCATTTCCACGTTGAAGCGCTTGGCGACCACATACAACGAATCGCCCTGCTTGACCTTGTACTGGGTCTGTTTTTTCTGGTCCTTGCTGTTGGCGGCCACCACGGTGCTGATGCGCTTGCCGGTAGCCTTGGTGGGCTTGGTGTCGCGCATCACCAGGGTCTGGCCGACCTTGAGCTTGCTGCCGCTAAGCTTGTTCCAGCGTTGCAGGTCCTTGGTCTGGACGTTGTTGGCCTTGGCGATCTGGGCCAGGTTCTCGCCGCGCTTGACGCGGTAGGTGCGCCTTGCGCCTTCCACTTCACTGTCGTCGACGTTTTCAAAGACCGGTTTGAGCGAGCGCTGGCTGATCAGCTCTTCCGGGCGCATGGTCGACAGGCTGGCGGTCAGCAACTGGGCCTTGGAGGTGGGCACCAGCAGGTGCTGCGGGCCGTCGATGGTGGTGCGTTGCTTGAAGGCCGGATTGAGCTGGAACAATTCGTCTTCGTCGATGTTGGCCACCGCCGCAACCTTGGACAGGTCCATGCGCTGGTTGATTTCGACGACTTGGAAATAGGGTTCGTTGGCGATCGGGTTGAGGTTCACGCCATAAGCATCGGGCGAGAGCACGACCTGGGACAACGCCAGCAACTTCGGCACATAGGCCTGGGTTTCGCTGGGCAGTGGCAGGTTCCAGTAGTCGGTGGGCAGGCCGAGCTTTTCGTTGCGCTCGATGGCGCGGCTGACCGTGCCTTCACCGGCGTTGTACGCGGCCAGCGCCAGCAACCAGTCGCCGTTGAACATGTCGTGCAGGCGCGTCAGGTAATCCATGGCGGCCGTGGTGGAGGCGGTGATGTCGCGGCGCCCGTCATAGAAGCGGGTCTGGCGCAGGTTGAAGTAACGTCCCGTGGACGGGATGAATTGCCACAGCCCTACGGCGTTGGCCCGGGAATAGGCCATGGGGTTGTAGGCGCTTTCGATCACTGGCAGCAGCGCCAGCTCCAGCGGCATGTTGCGTTCTTCGAGGCGTTCGACGATGTAATGGATGTACAGGCTGCCGCGCTCACCGGCGTTTTCCAGGAAAGACGGGTTGCTGGCGAACCACAGGCGCTGTTGCTCGATGCGTGGATTGACGCCGGCGGTTTCCTGGAGCTGGAAGCCCTGGCGCATGCGTTCCCAGACATCCTGGGGCACTTGGGGGCTGGGTTTTTCAGTGAGCCAGACAGGCTTCTGTTTGGCGCGAGCGGCGATATTCGGCGTGTGGGCCGCGTCGGTCTGCGGCACCTGGCTCGTGCTCTGGCAGCCCGCCAGTGTCGCGGACACAGCCACCGCAATGGCTTGAGCCAAGCGGGTCAATGTGTCTGACTGGGCGGACCTGCGTATAGATGACGACATTGGCTGGAAGTAAGTTCCGGGCAAAAATGTCGGCCGATTCTAGGAAGCGCACCCCAACAGGTCAACCATTCAGAATTTTTATATCAATCGATAGCTACCTTAGAACTTATCTTTCCAAGCCCTCAAGGCCGCAAAAACCTCGCTTGGCGTCTCGTTACGCTGGCCATTCCGTTCGTCTGCTTTTTGTTTAACGAATGTTTCAGTGGTGCGCAGGAACGGATTGGTCAGCTTTTCCAGGGCCAGGGTCGAGGGCAGGGAAATGACGCCTTCGCTGCGTAGCCGGCTGACTTTTTCCAGACGGGCGGCGATGTCCGGATTGCCCGGCTCCACCGCGGCGGCAAACTTCAGGTTGCTGAGGGTGTATTCATGGGTGCAGTAGACCAGCGTATCTTCGGGCAGGGCGGCGAGGCGGCTGAGCGAGTGGTGCATTTGCGCCGGCGTCCCTTCGAAGAGCCGGCCGCATCCGGCGGCAAACAGGGTGTCACCACAGAACAGCAGGCCATGGTGGTAGTAGGCGATGTGTCCCAATGTATGGCCAGGCACGGCGTAGACATCGAAGTCCAGGCCGAGCACGCTGAGCGTGTCGTTGTCATTGAGCGCCATGTCCCGCGCCGGGATGTTTTCGCTGGCCGGGCCGTAGACGGTGGCGTGCGTTGCGTTTTTCAGTGCCTCGACGCCGCCGACATGGTCATGGTGATGGTGGGTGACCAGTATGTCGCTCAAGACCCAGCCGGGGTGGGCGTCGAGCCAGGCTTGTACCGGCGCGGCGTCTCCCGGGTCGACCACGGCGCAGCGCTGGGTCGCGTGGTCCTGTAACAACCAGATGTAGTTATCGGTGAACGCGGGCAGGGCACTGATCTGTATCATCGCGAAATTCGCCAAGCGGAAAACAAAGGCGCATCTTAGAACTTCCTGACGCGTTGGAGAATGCAATGACCGATAAAGCGTTCGCTCAGGCTGATCCTGACTGGCTGGCGTTGATCAGCGCGGCCCGCGAATGGTTGTCCGGCCCTGTCGGGCAATTTTTGTTGGAAGAGGAGCGGCGCATGCTCGAAGACGAGCTGGGCCGGTTCTTTGGCGGCTACCTGGTGCATTACGGGCCTTCGGCGCAGACGCCGCCGTCGGCGCCGCAGGTGCAGCGCAATGTCCGCCTGGGGGCGCCATTGCCTGGGGTCGAGATCGTCTGCGAGGAGCAGGCCTGGCCTTTGAGTGAGCATGCCGCCGATGTGGTGGTGCTGCAGCACGGCCTGGATTTCTGCCTGTCTCCCCACGGTTTGCTGCGTGAAGCCGCCAGCAGCGTGCGCCCCGGTGGCCATCTGTTGATCATCGGCATCAATCCCTGGAGCAGTTGGGGGTTGCGTCACGTGTTCGCCCACGACGCCTTGCGCCAGGCTCGCTGCATCTCGGCCTCGCGGGTCGGCGACTGGCTCAACCTGCTGGGCTTCGCGCTGGAGAAACGCCGCTTCGGGTGCTATCGTCCGCCGCTTGCGTCGCCCAAGTGGCAGGCCCGTCTGGCCGGCTGGGAACGCAAGGCCGGTGACTGGCAACTGTCCGGCGGTGGTTTCTATCTGTTGGTGGCGCGCAAGATCGCGGTCGGGCTGCGCCCGGTGCGTCAGGCGCGACGCGAGCCGATGGGCAAGCTGATTCCCTTGCCGATGGCCAAGGTCAACCGTCGCCACATCGAGCCGTAACCCTTTTTCTGATGGTCTGGCCGGTATATCGGCGGCGGGCGTTATTGTCCCGACCGGCAGGCCTTTGCATTTTTTCTGGATAGATTGGCATGAGCGATAGCGTAGAACTCTTCACCGATGGCGCCTGCAAGGGCAATCCCGGCCCGGGCGGCTGGGGCGCGTTGCTGGTGTGCAAGGGCGTGGAAAAAGAGCTCTGGGGCGGCGAAACCAATACCACCAACAATCGCATGGAGCTGATGGGCGCGATCCGCGGCCTGGAAGAGCTCAAGCGGCCCTGCGATGTGCTGCTGGTGACTGACTCGCAGTACGTGATGAAAGGCATCAACGAGTGGATGGCCAACTGGAAGAAGCGCGGCTGGAAGACCGCCGCCAAGGAGCCAGTGAAAAACGCCGACCTCTGGAAAATGCTGGATGAGCAGGTCAATCGCCATAACGTCACCTGGAAATGGGTGCGCGGCCACATCGGCCACCACGGCAACGAACGGGCCGACCAGTTGGCCAACCGTGGGGTGGATGAGGTGCGGGGTTTCAAGCAGGCTTGATTCAGCTGGATGTGACCCCTGTGGCGAGGGAACTCCCGCCGGGTCCTGTAGGCGCTGGCGAAGCCTGCGATCTTTTGATCTTTCGCTTGAGATTCAAGTGTCTGGGGAAAGATCGCAGCCTCGTTGCACTCGACAGCTCCTACGGAACCAGAATCCAGCGAGAGCAAGCTGTGTTCCCCCAGAATTTGCTCCCGCACAATCCACTTTTCCTCCATAAGCCTGGGGTCAATCCCCTGGCCACAGGAGCGTGTTAACATCCGCGCTTTTGCAAGCCTGCCCGTTGAGAGCTGAACACTGATGGCCAACAGATCTGTTGTACTGGATACCGAAACCACCGGCATGCCGGTGACCGATGGTCACCGGATTATCGAAATCGGCTGTGTCGAGCTGATGGGCCGGCGCCTGACCGGTCGCCACTTCCACGTCTACCTGCAACCGGACCGCGAAAGTGACGAGGGCGCCATCGGCGTCCACGGCATCACCAACGAGTTCCTGGTGGGCAAGCCGCGTTTCGCCGAAGTGGCCGATGAGTTCTTCGAATTCATCCAGGGCGCGCAGTTGATCATCCACAACGCGGCGTTCGACGTGGGGTTCATCAACAACGAGTTCGCCTTGATGGGCCAGCACGACCGGGCCGACATCACCCAGCATTGCACCATCCTCGATACCCTGATGATGGCCCGGGAACGTCACCCGGGGCAGCGCAACAGCCTCGATGCGTTGTGCAAGCGCTACGGCGTCGATAACTCCGGCCGTGAACTGCACGGCGCCTTGCTTGACTCCGAGATTCTGGCCGACGTCTACCTGACCATGACCGGTGGCCAGACCAGTCTGTCCCTGGCCGGTAACGCCTCGGATGGCAACGGTACCGGCGAAGGCTCGGGCAACCAGGCCACGGAAATCCGGCGTTTGCCCGCTGATCGCAGGCCATCGCGGATCATCCGCGCCAGCGAAAGCGACCTGGCCGAACATGCCGCGCGTCTGGAAGCCATCGCCAAGTCCGCCGGTGCTCCGGCACTGTGGACGCAGTTGGTCGAGGCGCAGGCCGCCACGAACTGATGAAACCTTCCTTGTGGGAGCGAGCTTGCTCCCACAGAGTTATCCATCGCTCATTTCTCGCCACAATCGCCAGTACCTTCTAACCTGAGGTAACGGGCAGGCTACGGATCCCGCTTGATGTGTGAAGATTTGAAAGGCAAGGGCAATGGATGGCGATGCGCCGTTGGTTGTCTCAAGGAATGAGGACTTTCCCCAGTATGCAACCGGTCATGAATCCCAAACACCCTGGTCTGTCGGTGCGCGTCGTCGATGATGGCTTTGCCGCCTACATCTGGGGCAGTGATTTCAGCTTCGAAGTCAGCGACTACGGTACGGCGCAGGTTGGCCGGCCGGTGAGCCAATGGCCGGTGACGCCCATTGTTCCCTACCGCAAGTGCTATGGCATCGATCCGGAAGAGTTCAGCAGCTTTCGCAATGCCCCGGACAGCGAAATCTTCATGGCCTATCTCGACGACCAGCCGGTAGGGCATCTGGTGGTCAGTACCAACTGGAATGGTTTCGCCCACATTGATGAACTCGCGGTGCATGCTCCGGCGCGTCGCCACGGGGTGGCCAAGGCGCTGCTCGACGTCGCGCATTTCTGGAGCCGCAAGAAAAAACTGCCGGGGATCATGCTGGAAACCCAGAACAACAACCTGGGGGCTTGCCGACTCTATGAGCGTTGCGGGTACGTGCTCGGTGGTATCGATCACCTGCGCTATCGCGGCATTGACCGACACACCGCCGAAGTGGCGCTGTTCTGGTACCGGTTGTTCGATGATCCGGTGGGCATGTCGATCAGTGGCCCAGCAACGCCTCGGCTTGTTCCGTGATCCGCTCCAGCAGCGATTGAATGGCCGGCGAGAGGGCCGTGCCATTCAGGCTCAGGGCATAGAGACTGATTGGGATGGCGGGTGATACCGGGCAAACGTCCAGTCCTCCGTCCTTGGCGCCTGAGGCGGTGAACGGGTCGACGATGGCAAGGCCTTCGCCGGCCTCGACCATGGCGCGCATCATCTGATGCGTCTGGACGCGTATCTGGATCACTGGCGCCGGGCGCAGCGCTCCCAGCTTATGGTCGAACGCCGGGCTCAGCGGGTCGTGGCCATCGAGCCCCACCAGCGACTGGCCCGCCAGATCCTGAAGTGAAATGTATTTTTGCCGTGGTTGCAGCCAGCCGTGGGGCGCGAGCAATTGCAATTTGCCCTGGGCAATGACCTGGCAATGGATGTCGGGGTGTTCTGGGTCGTGCAAGCTCAGCCCCAGGTCACTTTCCCGCAAGAGAAGGCTGTGGACGATGTCGCGAGTCGGTTGGCTGAGCAGGGTGCAAGGTGCATCCGGATGACGTCGGCGCAGGGCGGCGATGCTCTGCGGTAACAGTTGTTGGGCCAGCGGCGGGGTGCAGATGATTCGCAGGGGAGGCGCCTGATAGTGTTTCAGGCTGCTGGCCAGTCGCTGTACCGGCTCGAGGGTGTCGTACAGCCGCGTGATGCCATCGCGCAATTCCAGGGTTTCTCGAGTGGCCTGCAAGCGCCCGCGCACACTGGCAAACAGCATGAAGCCCAGTTGCGCCTCGGCATCGCGCAGGATCGCCTCGACCTCTGCCATCGGCAGTTGCAACCATTCGGCCGCTGTGCCGAGGTGGCCGGTTTGCAGCAGCGCCTGGATTACTTCGATGTGGCGTAAACGCATGCAAGAAGTCCATGTTCGGCGGGTGAGCCATTGAGTGGCCAAATCCTAACCCAAGTCCGGGCATGACTTCTGCTCATAACTACCAGTTATGAAGCTATTTGCGTTTCAGTGGGCGTTTGAGTTTGCGGTGGCGTTTCCGGTTCGCGGGTTAATTCGACTTGGGACTGCACCAGCACAAATTTGCCATCGTCGAGTTTGTTGACGCGATCACCGATAGCCAGCTTATAGGTCGTGACAGGCTCCTTGCCATTTCCGTCGGGCGACGGGGTCGATTCCTGGAACTCATGCACTGAATAGACGCGACCTTCGGCGTCCCGCGCATGAAATTGTCCGACAAGTACTGCTGCCATTGCTTAGAACCTCTGGAAATAGATCACTCGATTTGCGGTTCTGTAGACCCCGGTCAAGCGCGGTAAGTTTTCCTACATGAAAAAAATAGTCCAGACGGCAGGTTTTCGTCGCTCCGCTGGTCCAATTGTGATGCCAATCATCTATAACTACAGGCTCCTTTAAGCCGACAGACGAGAAGCCTCTCATGAGTAATGTCTACACAGTGGCCGTTTTGGTGGGCAGCCTGCGCAAGGCATCAATCAATCGTAAGGTGGCGCTGGCACTGGCTGAACTGGCACCGGCCAATCTGAAATTGAACATCGTTGAAATCGGCGACTTGCCGCTCTACAACGAAGACATTGACGTGACGCCACCACCGGCAGCCTACAGCACTTTCCGTCAGCAGGTGGGTGCGGCCGACGCATTGTTGTTCGTCACGCCCGAATACAACCGTTCGGTGCCGGCACCGCTGAAGAATGCCATCGACGTCGGCTCGCGCCCTTACGGCCAGAGTTGCCTGAGTGGCAGGCCGGGCGCGGTAATCAGTGCCTCGCCGGGCGCCATCGGTGGTTTTGGTGCCAACCATCACTTGCGCCAGTCCCTGGTGTTCCTCGATGTGCCTTGCATGCAACAGCCGGAAGCCTACCTGAGCGGCGCCGGGACGGCGTTTGACGAGGCGGGTAATCTGTCGGAGTCCGTAAGACCGTTCCTGCAGAAATTCATCGACGCCTATGGCAAGTGGGTCGAGCAACACAAGAAGGCCTGATGGCCCGGTACTTCAAGCAAACAAAGCACTTGTGGCGAGGGAGCTTGCTCCCGCTGGACTGCGAAGCAGGCCCTTCGGGCGGTCGCTTCGCAACCGAGCGGGAGCAAGCTCCCTCGCCACAGATGCATTTGCAGTTCCAAATCAAATCCCCGCTTTACTGAATATTCGAATTTCCATATATTCACCCTCCGCTCATCCAGACCCGTCGTTGTCATGTCCGATCCTCACAATCCTGTCGAAGTCTTCAAGGCGTTGGCCGACGACACCCGTACGCGCATTGCGTTGCTGGTGGCTCGGGAAGGCGAGTTATGTGTCTGTGAACTCACCACAGCCTTGGGCCTGAGCCAGCCGAAGATCTCCCGACACTTGGCCCAACTGCGCAACGCTGGCCTGCTCAGCGACCGGCGCCAGGGCCAGTGGGTTTACTACCGCCTGCATCCGCAGTTGCCGTCCTGGGTCAGTACCTTGCTTGCGCAGGCGTTGGCGGCCAACACGGTTTGGCTGACGGCGGATGTGCAGCGTTTAAGCGCGATGACCGACCGTCCGGTGGTGCGTTGCGGCTGATTGTTTCTTTTTAATTCCTCTTTCAAGGCTGTAGCACATGCTCATCGCGTCGTTGATTTTCCTGCTGACCATTACTCTGGTGATCTGGCAGCCCAAGGGGCTCGGCGTCGGCTGGAGCGCGACGTTCGGTGCGTTGCTGGCTTTGCTGAGCGGGGTGGTGCAGGTCGGTGATATTGCCCTGGTGTGGCAGATCATCTGGAACGCCACCGGTACCTTTGTCGCGCTGATCATCATCAGCCTGCTGCTGGACGAGGCTGGGTTCTTCGCCTGGGCGGCCCTGCATGTGGCCCGCTGGGGCCGGGGCAACGGGCGCAAGCTGTTTGCCTTCATGGTGCTGCTGGGCGCGCTGGTGTCGGCACTGTTTGCCAATGACGGGGCGGCGCTGATCCTGACGCCTATCGTGATTTCGATGTTGCTGGCGTTGCGTTTTTCCCCGGCGGCGACCCTGGCATTCGTGATGGGCGCCGGTTTCATCGCCGACAGCGCGAGCCTGCCGCTGGTGGTGTCGAACCTGGTGAACATTGTCTCGGCGGATTTCTTCGGCATCGGTTTCAACCGCTACGCGGCGGTCATGGTGCCGGTGAACCTGGTCAGCGTGGCGGCCAGCCTGGGGATACTGCTGTGGTTCTTTCGCCGCGACATCCCGCGCGATTATGACCCGGATCAACTGGACGATCCGGCGAGCGCGATCCATGACACGGCAACCTTCTACACCGGCTGGGCAGTGTTGGTGATCCTGCTGCTGGGCTGTTTTGCCCTGGAGCCGCTGGGGATTCCCATCAGCGCGATTTCGGCGGTCTGTGCCGCGTTGCTGCTGGCCGTCGCGGCCCGTGGCCACAAGATCTCCACCCGCAAGGTGATGAAGGAAGCGCCGTGGCAGATCGTGATCTTCTCCCTGGGCATGTATCTGGTGGTCTATGGCTTGCGCAATGCCGGGCTGACTGGCTACCTGGCCCAATGGCTCGATGGTTTCGCCGAATACGGCGTATGGGGTGCGGCGATGGGGACCGGGCTGTTGACGGCGCTGCTTTCGTCGATCATGAACAACCTGCCGACAGTGCTGATCGGCGCCTTGTCCATCGATGCCAGCCAGGCCACCGGGGTGGTGAAGGAGGCAATGATCTACGCCAACGTCATCGGCAGCGACCTGGGGCCGAAAATCACCCCGATCGGCAGCCTGGCGACTTTGCTGTGGCTGCATGTGCTGGCGCGCAAGAATATCCAGATCGGCTGGGGGTATTACTTCAAGGTCGGGATCGTGCTGACCGTGCCGGTGTTGCTGGTGACGTTGGCGGCGTTGGCTTTGCGGTTGTCACTTTAAACCGTAGTGGCCCCTTCGCGAGCAAGCCCGCTCCCACAGGAGAATGCATTTTCCTGTGGGGGCGGGCTTGCTCGCGAAGACGGTTGTCCAGGCACCACAAAACTCACTCATTGCCCGGCACATCCGGCCAAAGATCGGCCACCAGGAATAGCCGCTCCGCTTCTTCCCATTCTCCGTCGGCATTTTCAGTCAGGCGCACCATCAACTGCGCCGGTGCCATTGGGTCGAGGGCCATTCGCCAGGCGTCCAGTTGTTCGGCGCACCAGGTCTGCTCCGCCGGATAGTGGGCCGGGGCCAGCCAGGCGGCGCGGGGCAGGGGTTGCCAGCGCCCAGGCGGTCGCTGGGCGACGAAGGCGGACCAATCTCGCTGATGCAGCCAGCTTCCCCGTAGATGCCGGGGGTGCGCACCGGTCGGCGGTTCGGCCTGGCCCGGCCAGGGGTAAAGTAAATACCCACCGAGCCAGAGCTCGGAGCGAAACACCTCGAGACCGGATGGTTCGATGCCCAGTGCCGCCAGGGCCTGGCGGCTTTCCGGGCGTGCCGAAATCGGTAGCTGATGCTCGCGCAAATGCGCCAGTTTACGGTCGAGCCGGTCATGGCAGCCCGGGCCGAGCCACTGCGCGGTGTCCTGGCCATTACCGTTCTGGGGGCCGAGGTACAATTTGATCGCCAATTCCAGATGGTGGATGCCGGCGCCATCGCGCAGCAGCAAGTCCAATTCCCCCAGCGTATGACCTTCGTGCCGGATCGGCAGGTTCGCCGCAATCAGCTCGATGCCTGGCGCCTGTTGCACGGCGAATTGCCAGAGCCTTTCGTAGTACAGGCCCAGGCGCCGCGTGCGCCCTTGGGACAGGCAATGCAGCAGTGGGTAGCTGTCGCGGTCCAGTTGCCGCAGCCAGTGTTCCAGTCGATGGGGATCCTGCACCCAGTCACTGCCGGTCAGGGGATGGCGCTGCGGCCAGGGCGGATCGATGAGCATCGGCGGGGCAAGCAGCGCCCACGCCAGATCGCGCACTTCGGGATGGCGCAGGCGGCGGGGCAGGTCCAGCAATTCGGGAAACAGGATCATGTTGCGAGCATAGCCGCTGCGGTGAAGGCTTAAAGAATTTTGTCTATGGAGCGCTTTCGCCCATAATCGTGTTTTTCGCCCGTCGCAGACCTTCGCAGGAGCCTCATGGAGCAATTTCGCAATATCGGCATCATCGGTCGCCTGGGCAGTTCACAGGTGCTGGACACCGTTCGCCGTCTCAAACGTTTCCTCCTGGAGCGGCACCTGCATGTGATCCTCGAAGATACCATCGCCGAAGTGCTGCCGGGCCATGGCCTGCAGACCTCGTCGCGCAAGATGCTCGGCGAAGTCTGTGACATGGTGATCGTGGTCGGCGGCGACGGCAGCCTGCTGGGGGCCGCCCGGGCCCTGGCGCGGCACAATATTCCGGTGTTGGGGATCAATCGGGGCAGCCTGGGCTTCCTGACCGATATCCGCCCTGACGAGCTGGAAACCAAAGTCGCCGAGGTGCTGGACGGCCACTACCTGGTGGAAAACCGCTTCCTGCTGCAAGCCGAGGTACGCCGTCACGCCGAGGCCATCGGCCAGGGCGATGCCCTCAATGACGTGGTGCTGCACCCCGGCAAATCCACGCGCATGATCGAATTCGAGCTGTACATCGACGGCCAGTTCGTCTGCAGCCAGAAGGCTGACGGCCTGATCGTCGCCACCCCGACCGGCTCCACGGCCTATGCGCTGTCCGCGGGTGGTCCGATCATGCATCCCAAGCTCGACGCTATTGTGATTGTGCCCATGTACCCCCATACCTTGTCTGGGCGACCGATTGTGGTCGATGGCAACAGTGAGCTGAAAATCGTCGTGTCCAAGGATATGCAGATCTACCCGCAAGTGTCCTGTGACGGTCAGAACCATTTCACCTGCGCGCCGGGTGACACCATCACCGTCAGCAAGAAAGCGCAGAAGCTGCGCCTGATCCATCCGCTGGATCACAACTACTACGAAGTCTGCCGGACCAAGCTCGGCTGGGGTAGCCGGTTGGGGGGTGGAGGCGACTGATGCTCGATCCTGCGCGCAGTTACGACCTGATCGGCGATGTGCACGGATGCGCCCTGACCCTGGAACACCTGCTGGACCGACTCGGTTACCACAAGCAGGGCGGAGTCTGGCGGCATCCGTCGCGCATGGCCGTGTTCCTGGGGGACATCATCGACCGGGGCCCGCGCATCCGCGAGGCGCTGCATATCGTCCACGACATGGTGGTGGCCGGCCAGGCGCTGTGCATCATGGGCAACCACGAGTTCAATGCCTTGGGCTGGAGCACGCCGGCACTGCCGGGCAGTGGCCAGCGCTACGTGCGCGAACACACGCCGCGCCATGCCCGCCTGCTCAACGAAACCCTGACCCAGTTCGAGCAGCATCCCGCGGACTGGCAGGACTTTCTCAAGTGGTTCTATGAACTGCCGTTGTTTGTCGACGCCGGCCGTTTCCGGGTGGTGCATGCCTGCTGGGACGCCGGTCTGATCGAACCGCTGCGCGGCCTGTTTCCGGACGGTTGCATCGACGAGCATTTCCTCCAGGCCTCGGCGCAGCCGGGCAGCTTTGCCTGCACCGTGTTCGATCGTTTGCTGCGTGGCACCGACATGCGCCTGCCCCATGGCCTGACCCTCACCGGCGGCGATGGCCTGACCCGCTCGTTCTTCCGGACCAAATTCTGGGAAGACAACCCGCAGACCTACGGCGACATCGTGTTCCAACCCGACGCCTTGCCTGAACCGGTGGCGCGCACGCCGCTGACGCCGGATGAAAAGAACAACCTGCTGCGGTATGGCGAGCATGAGCCGCTGCTGTTCGTCGGTCACTATTGGCGCAGCGGCAAGCCCGCGCCAATCCGCCAGAACCTCGCGTGCCTGGACTACAGCGCGGTGCTCTACGGCAAGCTGGTGGCTTATCGACTCGACCAGGAAACCCATCTGGACCCGCACAAGTTCGTCTGGGTCGATGTCGAGCGGCCGGAGGTGATGCAATGAGTGCCGTCGCGGTATTACGCCTGCCCCTGGCGGTGGACTTGAGCGGCTTCGTCAAGTTGCTACAGCGCATGCAGGTGCCTCATCGGGTCAGCGAGGAGGCGGGCGAGCAAGTGCTCTGGGTGTCGGATGAACTCAGTGAGGACGTGCGCGCCTTGTACGTGCGCTTCCCGGCCGGCGACCCGGAGCAACAATTGGAACTGCCGGCCGCTGGCAGCACGCCGCGACGGCCTGGCTTTGTCCAGCAACTGACCCGTAGTCCGATGACCGCGCTGGTGTTGCTGTTGAGCCTGATCGTCAGCGCTGTGACTCTGCTGGGGGAAAACCTGGAGGTCCTGCGTTGGCTGACCTTCCTGGAGTTTCGCGTCGTCGGCCAGTACATTCAGTTCACACCGCTGGCTGACAGTATGGCGGCGGGGCAGTGGTGGCGCCTGGTGACACCGATGCTGATCCACTTCGGCTTCCTGCACATCGCCATGAATGGCATGTGGTACTGGGAGCTGGGACGACGAATCGAAGCGCGCCAGGGTGGCATCAACCTGCTGGGGCTTACGCTGCTGTTCAGCCTCGTGTCCAATTTCGCCCAGTACATCTTCAGCGGTGCAACCCTGTTTGGCGGTTTGTCCGGCGTGCTGTACGGCCTGCTGGGGCATTGCTGGATCTATCAACTGCTCGCTCCGAACCCGGCCTATCACTTGCCCCGTGGGGTGTTGGTGATGATGCTGGTGTGGCTGCTGCTGTGTCTGTCCGGGCTGGTCTCGCTGATCGGTTTCGGCGAAATCGCCAACGCGGCCCACGTCGGCGGGCTGCTCGTCGGTTGCTTCACGGGTTTGTTGGGTGGGCTGTTCGCTCGCCGTAAAATGACCCTCTGACAGGCGCCTGTGCCTCTTGAATATGCGCAATTGCGCGGAGAACCCATGTCCTCGTTCAACGAAATGATCCAGAACATCACCCCTGACATCTACAAAAGCCTGAAACTGGCGGTGGAAATCGGTAAATGGGCCGATGGCAACAAACTCACCGCCGAGCAGCGCGAGCTGTCGCTGCAGGCGATGATTGCCTGGGAAATCCAGAACCTGCCTGAAGAAGAACGCACTGGCTACATGGGCCCGCAGGAGTGCCAGTCGAAGGCGACTGAAGTGCCGAACATCCTGTTCAAGTCGGACGCCATCCATTGATCGAGATTGGCCGCGGTGCAATCAGCAAGATGTCGGCGCGCCTTGACGGGCCGACCGTTCAATACGCCTTTCGCCTGGGCGATACCGAGGTGCCGGTCAACCCGTTGATTGGCAGCACGGTACGCCTGGAGTTTCTCGGTGCGATCCACTGCAGCCATTGCGGACGCAGGACCAAGACCAGTTTCAGCCAGGGTTATTGCTACCCTTGCATGACCAAACTGGCCCAGTGTGACCTGTGCATCATGAGCCCCGAGCGCTGCCATTTCGAGGCCGGCACCTGCCGTGAGCCGGCCTGGGGCGAGCAGTTTTGCATGACCGATCATGTGGTGTACCTGGCCAACTCCTCGGGCGTGAAGGTCGGCATTACCCGTGCCACGCAATTGCCGACCCGCTGGCTGGACCAGGGCGCCAGCCAGGCGCTGCCGATCCTGCGGGTCGCCACCCGCCAGCAGTCGGGGTTTGTCGAAGACCTGTTTCGCAGCCAGGTGGCGGACAAGACCAACTGGCGCGCCTTGCTCAAGGGCGATGCCGTCGCGGTGGATCTGCCACGGATCCGCGATGCACTGTTCGAAAGCTGCGCCGAGGGATTGCAGGGCTTGCAGGAACGATTCGGCTTGCAGGCGATCCAGACCATAGCGGACGTCGAACCCCTCGAGATCCGTTATCCGGTGGAGCAATACCCGGCCAAGATCGTCAGCTTCAACCTGGACAAGAACCCGATTGCCGAAGGTACGCTGTTGGGGATCAAGGGCCAGTACCTGATTTTCGACACCGGCGTGATCAATATTCGTAAATACACGGCTTACCAGCTCGCCGTGCATCAGTAGAAGGATTCGACCTATGCGCACCGAACAACCGAAGATGATTTACCTGAAGGACTATCAGGCGCCCGAGTACCTGATCGACGAGACGCACCTGACCTTCGAGTTGTTCGAGGACCACAGCCTGGTCCATGCGCAACTGGTGATGCGCCGCAACCCCGAGGGCGGGGCCGGGTTGCCGCCCCTGGTGCTCGATGGCCAGCATCTGGAGCTGGTCTCGATCAAGCTCGACGACGCCGACCTGGGGCAGGGCGATTACCAGCTGGACGACAGCCACCTGACCCTGCAGCCCAAGACCCAGGCCTTCACGGTTGACACCACCGTGAGGATCCACCCGGAAACCAACACGGCCCTGGAAGGCCTGTACAAGTCCGGCAGCATGTTCTGCACCCAGTGCGAGGCCGAGGGTTTCCGCAAGATCACCTATTACCTCGACCGCCCGGATGTCATGAGCAAGTTCACCACCACCGTGGTGGCCGAGCAGCACAGCTATCCGGTGCTGCTGTCCAACGGCAACCCGATTGCCAGCGGTCCTGGCGAAGACGGTCGCCATTGGGCGACCTGGGAAGATCCGTTCAAGAAGCCAGCGTACCTGTTTGCCCTGGTGGCCGGTGACCTGTGGTGCGTCGAAGACACCTTCACCACCATGAGCGAGCGCAGCGTGGCGTTGCGCATTTATGTCGAGCCGGAAAACATCGACAAATGCCAGCACGCCATGACCAGCCTGAAGAAGTCGATGCGCTGGGACGAAGAAGTCTATGGGCGTGAATACGACCTGGACATCTTCATGATTGTCGCGGTCAACGACTTCAACATGGGCGCCATGGAGAACAAGGGCCTCAATATCTTCAACTCCAGCGCCGTGCTGGCTCGCGCCGAAACCGCCACCGACGCTGCGCACCAGCGGGTCGAGGCGATCGTTGCCCACGAGTACTTCCACAACTGGTCCGGCAACCGCGTGACCTGCCGCGACTGGTTCCAGCTGTCGCTCAAGGAAGGTTTTACGGTGTTCCGCGATGCGGGGTTCTCGGCCGACATGAACTCCGCCACGGTCAAGCGCATCCAGGACGTGGCCTACCTGCGCACTCACCAGTTCGCCGAAGACGCCGGCCCCATGGCCCATGCTGTGCGGCCGGACAGCTTTATCGAGATCTCCAACTTCTACACCCTGACCGTGTACGAAAAAGGCTCGGAAGTGGTCGGCATGATCCACACGCTGCTGGGGCCTGAGGGTTTCCGCAAGGGCAGTGATTTGTACTTCGAGCGCCACGACGGCCAGGCCGTGACCTGCGATGACTTCATCAAGGCCATGGAAGACGCCAACGGCGTCGACCTGAGCCAGTTCAAGCGCTGGTACAGCCAGGCCGGCACGCCACGCTTGGCGGTGAGCGAGTCCTACGACGCCGCGGCCAAGACCTACAGCCTGACCTTCAGCCAGAGTTGCCCGCCGACCCCGGACAAGATGGAAAAGCTGCCGTTCGTGATTCCCGTGGAACTGGGCCTGCTCGACAGCAAGGGCGCTGAGATCCCTCTGCGCCTGGCCGGGGAAGCGGCGGCAGACGGCACGTCCCGGGTGATCTCGGTGACCGAAGCCGAGCAGACCTTCACCTTTGTCGACATCGCCGAACAACCCTTGCCCTCGCTGCTGCGCGGCTTCTCGGCGCCGGTGAAACTGAGCTTCCCGTACACCCGCGACCAACTGATGTTCCTGATGCAGCACGACAGTGACGGTTTCAACCGCTGGGATGCCGGCCAGCAGTTGTCGGTGCAGGTGTTGCAGGAACTGATCGCCCAGCATCAGAAGGGTACGAGCCTGGTGCTGGATCCTCGCCTGGTCAGCGCCTTGCGCACGGTGCTGTCGGACGAGTCCCTGGACCAGGCCATGGTCGCCGAAATGCTCTCGCTGCCAGGCGAGGCCTATCTGACCGAAATCAGCGAAGTGGCCGACGTCGAGGCGATCCATGCCGCCCGCGAGTTCGCCCGTCGGCAGTTGGCCGAGAACCTGTTCGAGGCCTTGTGGCTTCGCTACGAAGCCAACCGCGACCTGTCCAAACGCACGCCGTATGTGGCCGAGGCCGAGCATTTCGCCCGGCGCGCATTGCAGAACATCGCATTGTCGTACCTGATGCTCACCGACAAGCCTGAGGTGCTGAGCGCGACCCTGGAGCAGTTCGATACGGCTGACAACATGACCGAGCGCCTCACCGCGCTGGCAGTGCTGGTCAACTCGCCGTTCGAAGCCGAGAAGGCCAAGGCCCTGGAAGTGTTCGCGGAAAACTTCAAGGGCAACCCGCTGGTCATGGACCAATGGTTCAGCGTCCAGGCCGGCAGCCCGCTGCCAGGTGGCCTGGCGCGGGTCAAGGCATTGATGGAGCATCCGGCGTTCAACATCAAGAACCCGAACAAGGTGCGGGCGCTGATCGGTGCGTTCGCCGGGCAGAACCTGATCAACTTCCACGCCGCCGACGGTTCGGGCTATCGCTTCCTGGCGGACCTGGTGATCCAGCTCAATGGTTTCAACCCGCAGATCGCCTCGCGACAGCTGGCGCCGCTGACCCGCTGGCGCAAATACGACAGCGCCCGCCAGGCGCTGATGAAAGCCGAACTGGAGCGCATCCTGGCGTCCGGCGGGCTGTCCAGCGATGTGTTTGAAGTGGTGAGCAAGAGCCTGGCATAAACAGACACTGCCTTACCTTTGTGGCGAGGGAGCTTGCTCCCTCGCCACATTCATCACCCTCACGAATGTCTTCTTATTCGCCCTTGGCCTATATCCCCCCGGTTAACAAAAGATAACGCGCCATCGATTGTCAGACCTTTCCAAAGCCCGATAGGATAGGTCAGCTTCCGAAGTGGCTCTAGATTGCAGGTTTCAGGACTATGCTCCAGAACTGGCGACGTACAAAGCCTAACAATAATAATGGGGGAAAGGTCTATGAGTGAGCCTGTCATGGCTGTGGGGTGCTGCCGCCCGCCGGTGCTGCGCAGAGTCGCGTTGCTGGCTTCGGTGCTCTCGCTGCTGGGCTCTGCCGTGTTGTCGGCACCGGTGATGGCGGTTGCGGCGTCGACGTCCGATGTCATCTACTCCGTCGAATCGCCCAAGGCCAGCAAAACCCTGATGCTTGACGTGGTCCACGCCGGCCAGCGCCTGGTGGCGGTCGGTGACCGTGGGCACATTGTCTATTCGGACGACCAGGGCAGTTCCTGGACCCAGGCCAAAGTGCCAACCCGCCAACTGCTCACCGCCGTATTTTTCGTCGACGACAAGCACGGCTGGGCGGTGGGGCATGACGCACAGATCCTCGCCAGCGACGACGGTGGCAGCACCTGGACCAAGCAATTCGAAGACCTGGCCCGTGAATCGCCGCTGCTGGATGTCTGGTTCAAGGACGCCAGCAACGGTTTTGCCGTGGGCGCCTACGGTGCGCTGCTCGAAACCACCGATGGCGGCAAGCACTGGGAAGACGCCAGTGACCGCCTCGATAACGAAGACCAGTTCCACCTCAATGCCATAGCTGCGGTGAAAGACGCCGGGCTGTTCATCGTTGGCGAGGCCGGCAGCATGTTCCGCTCCGCCGACTGGGGCCAGACCTGGGAAAAGGTCGAAGGCCCCTACGAAGGCTCGCTGTTCGGTGTCATCGGCACCGCCGAGCCTTCGACACTTTTGGCTTACGGCTTGCGCGGCAACCTTTATCGCTCCGCCGACTTCGGTGGCAGCTGGGAACAGGTCGAACTCAAGGCCGCCCGTGGTGCCCTGGAGTTCGGCCTGTCTGGGGCCACGTTGTTGCCGGACGGTTCCATCGTGATCGTCGGCAACGGCGGCAGTGTGGTGCGCAGTACCGACGACGGCGTGACCTTCAGCGTGTTCAACCGCCCGGACCGAATCTCCGTGGCGGCCGTCACGGCGGCGGGCAACGGCAACCTGATCCTGGCGGGGCAAGGGGGCGTGCGCGCCACCACGTCCACTGGCGCCGAACTGAGCAAATGAGTCACGCCTGCAAGACGGGCATAAAAACAAGAAGGCGGACCCCATGAGCAGTCATCATCAAGACAAGGCGACGTTCCTCGAACGCCTGATTTTCAACAACCGCCCGGCAGTGATCGTCATTTGCCTGCTGGTCAGCGTTTTCCTGTTCTGGCAGGCCACGCTGATCCGGCCGTCCACCAGTTTTGAAAAGATGATCCCGCTCCAGCACCCCTTCATCGAGAAGATGCTCGAGCACCGCAATGACCTGGCGAACCTGGGCAACACGGTACGAATTTCCGTGGAAGCCACCAATGGCGACATCTTCTCCAAGGAATACATGGAGACCCTGCGCCAGATTCACGACGAGGTCTTCTACATTTCCGGGGTCGACCGTTCCGGGCTCAAGTCGCTGTGGAGCCCGAGCGTGCGCTGGACCGAAGTGACGGAGGAGGGCTTCGCCGGTGGCGAGGTGATCCCCCAGAGCTACAACGGCTCAGCCGACAGCCTGGATCTGCTGCGCAACAACGTACTCAAGTCCGGCCAGGTCGGGCGTCTGGTGGCCAACGATTTCAAGTCGAGCATCATCGATATCCCGTTGCTGGAGTCCTATCCGGACCCACAGGACCAGGGCAAGTTGCTCGCCCTCGACTACCGGAAGTTTTCCCACGAGCTTGAAGACAAGATCCGCAACAAGTTTGAAGCGCAGAACCCCAACGTGCAGATCCATATCGTCGGTTTTGCCAAGAAGGTCGGCGACCTGATCGACGGTCTGGTCATGGTGGTGATGTTTTTCGGCGTGGCGTTCGTCATCACCCTGATCCTGCTGTACTGGTTCACCAACTGCATGCGCAGCACCATCGCGGTATTGAGCACCACATTGGTGGCGGTGGTCTGGCAGTTGGGGCTGATGCACGCGGCCGGTTTCGGTCTCGATCCGTATTCGATGCTGGTGCCGTTCCTGATCTTCGCCATCGGCATTTCCCACGGCGTGCAGAAAATCAACGGCATCGCCTTGCAGTCCGGCGAAGCTGACAACGCCCTGACGGCCGCGCGGCGCACCTTCCGCCAGCTGTTCCTGCCGGGGATGATCGCGATCCTGGCGGACGCCGTCGGCTTCATCACCTTGCTGATCATCGACATCGGCGTGATCCGCGAACTGGCCATCGGTGCGTCCATCGGCGTGGCGGTGATCGTGTTCACCAACCTGATCCTGCTGCCGGTGGCGATTTCCTATGTCGGCATCAGCAAACGTGCCGTCGAGCGCAGCAAGAAAGACGCGACCCGTGAACACCCGTTCTGGCGCACGTTGTCGAACTTCGCCAGCGCCAAGGTCGCGCCGGTGTCCATTGCCCTGGCGGTGATCGCTTTCGGTGGTGGCCTCTGGTACAGCCAGAACCTGAAGATCGGTGACCTCGATCAGGGCGCGCCGGAATTGCGTCCGGACTCGCGCTACAACCAGGACAACAACTTCATCATCAGCAACTACTCCACCAGCTCCGATGTCCTGGTGGTGATGGTCAAGACCAAGGCCGAGGGCTGCTCGCGCTATGAAGCCATGGCGCCCATCGACGAGCTGATGTGGAAGATGCAGAACACCGAGGGCGTGCAGTCGGCGATTTCCCTGGTGACCGTGTCCAAGCAAATGATCAAGGGCATGAACGAGGGCAACCTGAAATGGGAAACCCTGTCGCGCAACCCTGACGTGCTGAACAACTCCATTGCCCGGGCCGATGGCCTGTACAACAACAGCTGCTCCCTGGCGCCGGTGCTGGTGTTCCTCAACGACCACAAGGCCGAGACCCTGGACCGTGCGGTGAAGGCGGTGCAGGACTTTGCCAGGGACAACAACCGCGACGGTCTGGAATTCATCCTCGCCGCCGGTAACGCCGGCATCGAGGCGGCTACCAACGAAGTGATCAAGGAATCGGAACTGATCATCCTGATCCTGGTGTACATCTGCGTGGCGACCATGTGCATGATCACCTTCCGTTCCTGGGCGGCGACGCTGTGCATCGTGCTACCGCTGGTGCTGACCTCGGTGCTGGGCAACGCCCTGATGGCGTTCATGGGCATTGGCGTGAAAGTCGCGACCCTGCCGGTGGTGGCCCTTGGCGTAGGGATTGGCGTGGACTACGGCATCTACATCTATAGCCGCCTGGAGAGCTTCCTGCGGGCCGGGTTGCCGTTGCAGGAGGCGTACTACCAGACGCTCAAATCCACCGGTAAAGCCGTATTGTTCACCGGTCTGTGCCTGGCCATCGGCGTGTGCACCTGGATCTTCTCGGCCATCAAGTTCCAGGCCGACATGGGGCTGATGCTGACGTTCATGTTGTTGTGGAACATGTTCGGTGCGTTGTGGCTGCTGCCGGCGCTGGCGCGGTTCCTGATCAAGCCGGAGAAGTTGGCGGGGCAGAAGGGTAATTCGTTGTTTGCTCATTGATGGGTTGCTGGAGGGGAATGCTGTCCCCTCAATGGACTTGAAATACATGTGGCGAGGGAGCTTGCTCCCTCGCCACAATGAATTACGCCAGCCTTTGAGCGGTGATCACGGCGCCAACGGCAAGAACTTGCTCTGCGCCAACGACCTGCCGATCTGCCCTCGATGTACATTCACCACTGCATAAGGGCTCTTCGCCTTGGCCAGCATCGAGTGGTAGTGCTCCCGGCGTTGCTCCTTGGTTTTCAAATGCGCAACGCTGTAGTCCGTTTTCAGCGTGTCGACCGTCTCGTAATGAAAGTGCGCGTACCAGAGCGTCCAGCCGTCGCGGTCGTTGATGGCGTATTCCTGGAGGAAATCCTTGCGTTCGCCTTTCAAGGCTTTGCGTTCGCCGAGCCGTGCGACTTGTATCAGGTTCTTTGCGAACAGGTAGCGCAGATTGCTGTCGGTGGGCGGCAACTTCAGGCTCAGTTCGGTGCGCAGTTCACTGCCCCGGGTGGTCAGGCGGGAAGCTGCGTTTGACAGTTCATCGATCAATGTCTGATCCGCTGCTGTGCGCGGTTTTGTCGAGGCGGTGAAGGCTCTTTCGAGTTCTTCGCAGCGTTTGCGGTAGCGACTCGCCTCATTGTTCATGATCTCCTCGATTTCCTGGGGAAAGCGGCACTGGGTTTTATACCGCTCTGCGCTCAGTAAACTGTTCTCCAGTTGATCCAGCAGCTTGCGCGCATCGCCCTTGATCGTTTTGATCGCTCTGGTGCGTGGTGGTGGAGCCGGTCGTTGTACTTCGACGATGTCCCAGACGTCGTCGTGCTGTGAATAGGTGGCGAGTAACTCGTCATCGACTTCGGAGCGTAGCTCGACGACTTCAATCGGCAGGGAGGTGCCGGCGGGTTTCAGATCACCAATCAAGACGCCACCCTTCCGGGTTTTGATCACCTTTTTTTGCGGGCGCCCGCTCGCCGTTTTGGTGCGTTTTTGCGGACGCTTGCGCGGCTGCGGCGCGGGTTTGAGCTCGGCGGACAATTTCTTGGAGACGTCGTCATAGAGATGTTCGATCAGCTTGAACAGCCTGGCGAAATAGGATGGGTCAATGTCGTTGGCATTGAGTGCCTTGATGCCCTGCATGGCATCTAGGGAAGCACCATAGTTTTCGGTCAGACTTTCCAGCACTTCAAGCCGCTCCGAAGGGGGCAGGTCATATGTTCCCAGGTCGGAGTGGGAGCGCACCTGTTCCAGCAAGAGCTTGATGAAATTATGCAGACTGGCGGGAAGGTCGGACTCGGGGTTTTTGACCAGCAGGGCGGCGAGTATGGGTAACTGCAAGGACTTGGTGGCCAGCGCAGATCTTTCTTCCTGGGGACGATCCTTGGTCAGCCGCTCGAATATCTGCGCGCCTTCGGCGTCCAGGTTCAATAACGCGTCCAGGTGCCGCTCCTCGAGTTCCAGCCAATAGATAGTACGATCGTTGATGACGCTCATTGCGTCGAGGTACGCAAAGTAGCCTACGGGGTTGTCGGCGACAGCCTCCTTCAACGCCGGTCCATTTTTCATGAAGTGGATATTGGCGGCATCCAGGGCCACTAAATCCAACTCGACGACAAGAAAGGCCTTACGGGCGTTGTTGATCACATTTTCCATCAGTGCGCGAAGCAGTTCCGGGGGCAATGTCATGTCAAGGCTGGCATATTCCGTTGCTTTGTTCAGCAGCCGCAGATAGTCGTCAGTCTGGTCCTGGAGCAATTCATAAAACTGCGCACGTTTTGCCGCACGTTGTTCCTCGGTAAAGTCGCCTTCCTGGGTTCTGCTCAAGACTTCCTGGGCAACTTGCACGGCCTTTAGCTTATCGGCTTCCTGTGCGTGATAATTCCTCAGCTCCTGGGTCAGTTCCATCCCCCGCTGGGCCCTGAGCTTGCGCAGTTCGGCCACCCGCTTTGGGGGCATGCCCCCGCGCAGACGCAGGCGTAGGTCCATGGACCAGTTGCCCTGGATATCTGATTTCAACACCGGACCATTTTTTGCCGGGTCTCGTGGAGCCTGCGGGTCGACGATCACCGTGTTGCCGTCCGGCTCCGGACTGATCCGATACAGTTTGTCTTCCACCAGTGCGTACCATTTGTTCTGGATGACGTACAAGCCTGTGTAGGGGCCATATTTGATCGGTTCAGGCATTGAAGTGGGGCGTGGCACCTGTAGCCGCTGCAGCCGGTTACGTTGCTCCTGCGTCAGGCGCTGCCCGGTGCTGGCGAAACTGAGGTCCAGGGCGCCCTGCGAGTGTTCGCCGGGCAAGCCCACCGGCCCTTCGAGAATCCTGGGCGGCACCGGCGTCGGCCACTGCTCAGGGATGACGCGCGGTGCTGGGGGACGCATCGCCTGTTCCTTCAGTGCATGGGGCACCGGTGCATGGGACAAGGCGCTGATGGAGGGAAATTGATGCGCCAGCATGCCAAGGTTGAGTAGCAGGTCGACGACGGCCAGTTCACGGGTCACCGGGTCTTCGCTGCTCAGGGCCGCAATATCATGACTGGCACTGCCCATCAGGCTCCACAGCCAGAGCGTGGTCATGACTGGGCCGCGCAGCAAGGGCATCAGCAGCGTATTGAACAACAGGCTGCCGCCTTCCAGCAGCACTGCCCAGCGGCTCTCGCTGTTGGAGACCGAATCATGGTCGGCCTGGGAGACCAGAGCGCGGGCATTACTGCCGTACAGATACTGCATCAGTTCACCGTTGTGCAGGAACTGCCGCAGTTCGTCGTTTGTACCGTCAATGGCCAGCGTTGCGGGGGCAGGCTTGGCGGGGAGGCTGAACTCATCGCCCTGGAAAAAGCGCACGATGTGCGGCTCCTGGAAACCACCATCGGCATAGATCGGGCGCGCGGCGTCGGACATCCAGGTCAGGATGCTCTTTTGCAGATCCCCAGGAGTGACGATGGCCTTCAACAGTGCCTCGCGCGTAGGGAGCTCTTGCAACGAGGGCGCGTAAAGCGGGCGATACAGCAGGTGCGGTCCGGTTTGGACATCCGCCGGCTCAATGATGAACATGTTGCCCACGATGTCGGGATGGGCTTCGGGTTTGCGCAGGAAGGCCAGGTGGCGAATGACCACCGACTGGCCGCCGACCTGTTGACTGCTCGCGTCGGGGTTGAGCAGGGCTTCAACCAGGCCCAGGCCTTGGCGGGTCACGCCGTTTTCATGGTTGAGCATTTGCTTGAGGGCTTCAAGCGACAACTGCGCCGGGATCTGTTCTGCAAACAGTCGCTGGCGTTCCTGGGCCTGGGTCAAATCATCCAGCAGGCGTTGTTGCAGGTAGCGAGGATAGGTCGTGCCAATGTCGACCTGTTCGATCAGCCCGTTCTTGCGAGTGATGAAATCCGGCGTCAGCCACCGGGGCAGCGTCAGGCCCAGGCGATGGCTGAGGACCAGGTTTGCACTCGGTCGAGCGACGAGGTTGTTGATGGCCAGTTCGGTCAGGCTCATCTTCCGTTTCTCGATGATCCCGATGGTTCCGGGATAACCGGCTGCCACGGTGAAAGTCAGCTCTACATCGTCGGGCTGGTATTGGTTGGTTTGAGCCTTGTCAGGTTGGCTGTCGTTGGTTTGCTGCATCTGCTTGAGCAGGGCGTCGGCGGCAAAGGCCTTGATGTCCTCGATGTCGCTGAGAAAGGTGCGGCCCTGGTGGCGTTTTTTTGCGCTGGCCAGTGCCAGGCTGTAATGCTGGAATTTCGTTTGATCGACGATAGAGGCTTGTTTCAACCAGTCGGGCAACAGCGGCTCGATCCGTGCCGCCGTTTCGGGCGTGAGATGCGGTGCGTCAAGCAGATAACGGGCGGGGTCGCTCAGCTCCTGGTAGAGCGTCGACAGGTCTGGCAGGCCAATCCGCGCGGGCAACTGCACTGCGTTCAGGTCGGCCAGTTGCTGCTCCAGCAGCATGGCGGCCTGGGTGTCGAAAGCATTGCTGCTGATCTCGTTGCGTTGGCAAGACAGGGTGTCGACGATGTAGCGGCTGGCAATCCCTGCGCCCCAATGGCTATTGAATTCTTCCAGGGATGCAAAGGACTGCACGGCGCCGCCCGGACTGCAAAGCAGGAAGACGGTAGCGCCATTTTTGCAATAGGTCAGGAGCATTTCGCTGCCGATCAGCACGCTGCTGGAGCCGTTTCGGGTGACTTTGGTTTCCAGGCTGTAGGCGTAGACGGGGGATAGGTTGGTGCGGCGAAATCGCTGCTCGCGGTCCGGCCAGCAGACGATTTGGTCCAGGGCTTCGCGCGCCGGGTCAGTGAGGTCGGGTTGTTGCAGGCTGCGGATAGACAGCGTGTTCTTGAGTGCATCGCTGAGCCAGCGCCAGCGGCTGATGTCATTACCCGTGTCGATGCCGGCGTTCCAATAGCGGGTCAGCGCATCCTCCAGCCCGATCGGTACGGTCCAGGGCAGTTCAAGCAGCAGTTTTTCGATGACCTTGATGTCCAGCTTGTCGTCTTGCGGTGAGAGCTCGCGGGGCGGTGCGTCGGAAAGAAAGCAGCGACGCCCACCGCGTTCCGTGAAATCCAGAGGGGTGCCCAAGGCCAGGTAATCGAGGACGCGGGGCATGAACGGTTGGAGCGTGAAACCACGAGAGGCGGGATCCGGCGTTGCCAATTTGGTCTTGGACAGGTCGAAGCTCAACGAGGGATATTTTTCCTTGATGGCTTGTTCGAGCATGCGTTGCGCGACTTCTTCGAAGGTCGGGCGGCTGGCAAATAGCAGGCTGACCCTTTGTGCAAGCGCGGGGAGAGTATTGGTCGGAGTGGCTGCGGTCATATGAAATCCTTTTCATAAGTTCATGGCCGCCGGGAGTGACGACGAGGGAAGTATCGACATCCCGCTTCCGCGAGGGCGGTAAATAAATACCACCCGGGCGGATGTGGGTTATGCCAGGACTCGTCTTTTGGCTAAGGGGGGATCAGGCAGGGTCGGCGCCCAGCACCACATTCAGCGCGCTGCGGGCATCATCCAGTTGCACCAGGGTGGCGTGGCGGGCACCGAGGGCGTCGCGGTTCTCGATGGCGGTGAGAATCGCCTTGTGGCGCGGCATCGCCAGTTCATGCAGGTTGGGCCGCTGGTTGGAGTGCTTGAGCGCTTCGGCGATGGCCACCGACAACATGTTGCACAGGTTGGCGAGCAAGTCGTTGTGGGTGGCGTCGGCGATGCGGCTGTGGAAGTCCAGGTCCGGTTGCAGCACGGCCTCGGGGGTCGGCGCGGCTTCCATGCGCTGGTAGGCTTCGCGGATGGCGGCGATGTCGCTGGCGTCGGCGAACTGTGCGGCGAGGGCGGCGGCAGCCGGTTCGATGATGCTGCGCACACTGGTCAGCAAGTTGAAGAATTCATTCTGCGGGCTGCTCTGCATCAGCCAGTGCAGCACATCCGGGTCGAGCATGTGCCATTCCCGCCGGGCCTTGACCACCGTGCCCACCCGCGGGCGCGAATACACCAGGCCCTTGGCGACCAGCACCCGCGTGGCTTCGCGCAGCACTGGGCGGCTGACGGCGTACTCCTCGCACAACAGGGCTTCGGCGGGCAGTTTGTCGTCCGGCTTGAAACGCCCGGAGACGATCTGCATGCCCAGTTCCTGGACAATGCGCGAGTGCATGCTCTTGCGGTCGGAGGGTTTACGGTAATCCATGGGGCGCGGCGCGATCCTGTGCGTAGGGGATGCTGCGCATGATAGCAGGCGCGGCGATGGCGGGTCGCTAGTGCGAACTTGATGTGGACACCGGTCCATTGTGGGAGCGGGCTTTTGTGGGAGCTGAGCTTGCTCGCGATGAGGCCCTTCCAGTCAATATCTCTGTTGTCTGTTACACCGCTATCGCGAGCAAGCTCAGCTCCCACAAAAGCTTGCTCCCACAGGGCGATGGGTGGTGTCAGTGAGAGTGGCGTGGCACCTCGGCGCCGCGGCAACCGACCAGGAAGTCGAAGTCACAGCCCTGGTCCGCTTGCAGGACATGGTCGATGTACAGCTGGCGATAGCCGCCCACCAGCAGTTGTTGCGGAGGAACCAGGTCGGCCAGGCGCGCGGCCAGTTCGGCGTCGGAGATGTCCAGGTGCAGGCGGCCGCTGGCGCAATCGAGCTCGATCCAGTCGCCTTCCTTCACTGCCGCCAAGGGCCCGCCGGCTGCCGCTTCCGGTGCCACGTGCAACACCACCGTGCCGTAGGCGGTGCCGCTCATGCGCGCATCGGAAATCCGCACCATGTCGGTCACGCCCTGGGCCAGCAGCTTGGCCGGCAGGCCCATATTGCCCACTTCGGCCATGCCCGGATAACCCTTGGGTCCGCAGTTCTTCATCACCAGGATCGAGTTGGCATCCACATCCAGCTCCGGGTCATTGATCCGCGCCTTGTACTCGTCGAAGTTCTCGAACACCACGGCACGACCGCGATGCTGCATCAGTTCGGCGGTGGCGGCGGACGGCTTGAGCACCGCGCCCAGTGGCGCCAGGTTACCGCGCAGCACGCAGATGCCGCCGTCGGCGCGGATCGGGTTGTCCAGGGTGCGAATGACTTCGTCCTGGCCGTAGATCGGTGCGTCCTTGGTGTTCTCGCCGATGCTCTTGCCGTTGACGGTCAAGGCATTCGGGTTGGGGATCAGGTTCGCTTCACCGAGACGACGCAGCACGGCGGGCAAACCACCGGCGTAGTAGAACTCTTCCATCAGGAAGCGCCCGGACGGCTGCAGGTCGACGATGGTCGGCATGCCGCGACCGATGCGAGTCCAGTCGTCCAGGTCCAGTTGCACGCCGATGCGCCCGGCAATGGCCTTGAGATGGATCACCGCGTTGGTCGAGCCGCCGATGGCCGCGTTGACGCGGATGGCGTTTTCGAAGGCTTCCTTGGTCAGGATCTTCGACAGCTTCAGGTCTTCACGGACCATTTCCACCGCGCGCATGCCGGACATATGGGCCAACACATAACGGCGTGCATCCACGGCCGGAATCGCCGCGTTGTGCGGCAGGGAGGTGCCGAGGGCTTCGGCCATGCAGGCCATGGTCGAGGCGGTGCCCATGGTGTTGCAGGTACCGGCCGAGCGAGACATGCCGCCCTCGGCCGCGAGGAAGTCGTCAATGGTGATCGTGCCGGCCTTGACCTGCTCGCTCAATTGCCAGACCACCGTGCCCGAACCGATGTCCTGGCCTTTGTGCTTGCCATTGAGCATCGGCCCGCCGGTGACGACGATGGCCGGCACATCGCAACTGGCGGCGCCCATCAGCAAGGCAGGGGTGGTCTTGTCGCAACCGGTGAGCAGCACCACGCCGTCAATCGGGTTGCCGCGAATCGCTTCCTCCACGTCCATGCTCGCCAGGTTGCGGGTCAGCATGGCGGTGGGGCGCAGGTTCGATTCGCCATTGGAGAACACCGGGAATTCCACCGGAAAGCCCCCGGCCTCGATCACGCCGCGCTTGACGTGCTCGGCGATCTGCCGGAAATGCGCGTTGCACGGCGTCAGCTCCGACCAGGTGTTGCAGATGCCGATGATTGGCTTGCCATGGAACTGATGGTCGGCGATGCCCTGATTTTTCATCCAGCTGCGGTACATGAAGCCGTTTTTATCGGCGGTGCCAAACCATTGGGCCGAGCGCAGGGAGGGTTTCTTATCAGACATGATCGATTCTCTTATTGTATGACTATATTGTTCTAGCGTGAGGGTAACATAAGCGCAATTTACGCGGTTTGGAAGTGTTGTTTGGTAAATAGTATTACTATATAGTCCGGTTTAACGGAGGGGTTGTCCTGGCTGTCATTGGCGAGAGAAATCCCCCGAGGTTCTATAACAACAACAATTGGAGAACAGTCCCATGAGCCAGGAATTGCGGCTTATTCGTCGCATCACGCTGAAACTGATTCCCTTCCTGATTCTGCTTTACCTGATCGCCTACGTGGACCGTTCCGCCGTGGGCTTTGCCAAGCTGCACATGGGGGCTGACCTGGGCATTGGCGATGCGGCCTATGGCTTGGGCGCGGGGCTGTTTTTCATCGGTTATTTCCTGCTGGAGATCCCCAGCAACCTGATGCTCGAACGCTTCGGTGCCCGGCGCTGGTTCGCCCGGATCATGATCACCTGGGGCGCCATCACCATCGGCATGGCGTTCGTACAAGGTCCGCATAGCTTCTATGTGATGCGCTTTTTGCTGGGCGCGGCGGAAGCCGGGTTCTTCCCGGGCGTGCTGTACTACATCACTCAATGGTTCCCGGTACGCCATCGCGGCAAGATCCTGGGCCTGTTCATTCTTTCCCAACCCATCGCGATGATGATCACCGGCCCGGTGTCCGGTGGCTTGCTGGGCATGGACGGCATCCTTGGCCTGCACGGCTGGCAGTGGCTGTTCATTGTCATTGGCCTGCCAGCGGTACTGCTGACCTGGCCGGTGCTGCGTTATTTGCCGGATGGCCCGCAACAAGTGAAATGGATGGACCAGGCCGAGAAGGACTGGCTGACGGGTGAGCTGAAAAAAGACTTGCAGGAATACGGCCAGACTCGCCATGGCAACCCGCTGCACGCCCTGAAAGACAAGCGTGTCCTGCTGCTGGCGCTGTTCTACCTGCCCGTGACCCTGAGCATCTACGGCCTGGGCCTGTGGTTGCCGACGCTGATCAAGCAGTTCGGCGGCAGTGATTTGGTTACCGGCTTTGTGTCTTCGGTGCCGTACATCTTCGGCATCATCGGCCTGCTGATCATTCCCCGCAGTTCCGACCGCTTGAACGACCGCTACGGTCATCTGGCCGTGCTCTATGTGCTGGGCGCCATCGGCCTGTTCCTCAGCGCCTGGCTGTCGGTGCCAGTGTTGCAACTGGCGGCGCTGTGCCTGGTGGCGTTTGCGCTGTTTTCCTGCACCGCGGTGTTCTGGACCTTGCCCGGGCGTTTTTTTGCCGGCGCCAGTGCGGCGGCGGGTATCGCGCTGATCAACTCGGTGGGCAACCTGGGTGGCTACATCGGGCCGTTCGTGATTGGTGCGCTGAAGGAATACACCGGAAATTTGGCGTCGGGGTTGTACTTCCTGTCGGGTGTGATGGTCTTTGGCCTGGTGTTGACCGGCGTGGTCTATCGTCTGCTGGAGCGCAAGCATGTGCTGCCGGCGGATCAGTTCGCGGCCAGTGCCCGGGGGGCTACGCGTACATAAAAATTTCAGGGGTAACCCCGATCAACTGTGGGAGCGAGCTTGCTCGCGATAGCGGTCTTACATTCACCCATGATGTCGACTGTCAGACTGCAATCACGAGCAAGCTCGCTTCCACAGGGATCAGTGTGTAATTCAAGTTATGTTTGCAGGGAGAAGAATATGCGTTTAGTTCAGTTTGAATTGCCTGACGGTGAACGCCGCGTCGGTGTGGTCGACGGCGAGCAAGTGCGGGAAGTGCAGGGCGCGGGGAGCGTGCGCGACCTGGCGCTGGCGGCCATCGAGGCCGGCGTCAAGCTTGAGCAACAGGTCAATAGCCTGGGCTTGGGCGCCAGCCATGACTACGCCCGGTTGCTCGGTGAACTGCGCATCCTGCCGCCGCTGGATCACCCAGACCCGGCGCACCTGCTGGTCAGCGGCACCGGCCTGACCCACCTGGGCAGTGCTTCGGCCCGGGACAAGATGCACCAGCAGGCCGGCGACGAAAGCGCCATGACTGACACCATGCGCATCTTCAAGTGGGGCGTGGAGGGCGGCAAACCCGAGGCCGGGCAGGCCGGCGTGCAACCGGAATGGTTCTACAAGGGCGACGGCAGCATCGTCGTCCGTCCGGGCCATCCGTTCCCGCTGCCGCCGTTCGCCGAAGACGCGGGCGAGGAGCCGGAAATCAGCGGCCTGTATGTCATCGGCCACGACGCCAAGCCTTATCGCCTGGGCTTTGCGGTGGGCAACGAGTTCTCCGACCACGTGATGGAACGCAAGAATTACCTGTACCTGGCCCATTCGAAATTGCGCAGTTGCAGTTTTGGCCCGGAACTTCGCGTGGGTGAACTGCCTCAACATCTGTCCGGGACCAGTCGTATCCTGCGCAACGGCGAAGTGCTGTGGCAGAACGAATTCCTCAGCGGCGAGGCGAACATGTGCCACAGCCTCGAAAACCTGGAATTCCATCACTTCAAGTACAGTCAGTTCCTGCGCCCGGGGGATGTACACGTTCATTTCTTTGGCACCGCGACGCTGTCGTTCGCCGACGGCATTCGCACTCAGCCGGGGGATGTGTTCGAGATCAGTCAGGCCGAATTCGGCGCGCCGCTGGTCAACGGCATTGCCCCGGTGGACGCGGTGTTCAACCCGGGTACTATCGGCACACTTTAAAGGAGACTTGCGATGAACCAGATCCTTGGCCACAACTACATCGGCGGGGCGCGTAGCGCGGCCGGCCAGACTCGCCTGCAGAGCATCGACGCCAGCACTGGCGAAGCCTTGCCCCATGATTTCATCCAGGCCACGGCAGAAGAAGTCGACGCCGCCGCCAAGGCTGCCGCCGCTGCTTATCCGGCCTATCGCAGCCTGAGCGCGGTGCGCCGGGCCGAGTTCCTCGAAGCCATTGCCGATGAACTGGATGCCTTGGGCGATGAGTTCGTGGCTGTGGTTTGCCGTGAAACCGCATTGCCGGCGGCGCGGATCCAGGGTGAGCGCGGTCGCACCAGCGGTCAGATGCGCCTGTTCGCCAAGGTTTTGCGCCGTGGCGATTTCTACGGCGCGCGCATCGACCGGGCCTTGCCGGAGCGCACGCCGTTGCCCCGTCCGGACCTGCGTCAGTACCGCATCGGCCTGGGCCCGGTGGCGGTGTTCGGTGCCAGCAACTTCCCCCTGGCGTTCTCCACGGCCGGTGGCGACACGGCGTCGGCCCTGGCAGCCGGCTGCCCGGTGGTATTCAAAGCCCATAGCGGGCACATGGCGACCGCCGAGCACGTGGCCGATGCAATTATCCGTGCGGCTGAAAAGACCGCGATGCCAGCCGGTGTGTTCAACATGATCTACGGCGGTGGCGTCGGCGAATGGCTGGTCAAGCATCCGGCGATCCAGGCCGTGGGCTTCACCGGCTCTCTCAAGGGCGGGCGTGCCTTGTGCGACATGGCCGCCGCGCGACCGCAGCCGATCCCGGTGTTCGCCGAAATGTCGAGCATCAACCCGGTGATCGTGTTGCCGCAAGCCTTGGAGAATCGCGCCGAGAGCGTTGCCCGCGATTTGACCGCCTCGGTGGTGCAGGGTTGTGGCCAGTTTTGCACCAACCCCGGTTTGGTGATCGGTATCCGTTCGCCGCAGTTCACTGCGTTCACTCAACAAGTGGCGGCGTTGATCGGCGACCAGGCCCCTCAAACCATGCTCAACGCCGGCACGCTGCAAAGCTACGGCAAGGGCCTGCAGAAATTGTTGGCCCACCCCGGCATCGAGCATCTGGCCGGGCGTGAACAGCAGGGCAACCAGGCCCAGCCGCAGTTGTTCAAGGCCGATGCCAGCCTGTTGGTCAACGGCGACGAGGCGTTGCAGGAAGAAGTGTTCGGCCCGACCACGGTGTTTGTCGAAGTGGCGGACCAAGCCCAGCTCTCTGCCGCGCTGAACGGCCTGCACGGCCAGCTGACCGCGACAATGATCGGCGAGCCGGCGGATTTCGAACGGTTCAGCGAATTGACGCCGTTGCTGGAGCAGAAGGTCGGTCGCATCCTGCTCAACGGGTATCCGACCGGGGTGGAAGTGTGTGATTCGATGGTGCACGGCGGCCCTTACCCGGCGACGTCCGATGCCCGTGGCACTTCGGTGGGGACTTTGGCGATTGATCGTTTCCTGCGTCCGGTGTGCTTCCAGAACTATCCCGACAGCCTGCTGCCGGAGCCGCTGAAGAACGCCAACCCGTTGGGGATCCTGCGGTTGGTGGATGGGGTGCCGGGGCGCGAGGCGGTCTGAGGATCGCGGTCAGGCCGTTACATTGAGGTTGAATGTACCGGCCTCTTTGCGAGCAAGCCCGCTCCCACATCGGAATGCGTTCCCATGTGGGAGCGAGCTTGCTCGCGAAGGCAATCGCCCAGTCAACATCGAGTCTGAAGTTATGGCCCAAGGCCCACTCCCACATTGGGTTATCATGGCAACTTTCCCAATGACCGACTGATCACCATGACTGCCGTTACCGACACCCTGCTGCACGCCCTCGAATCCTGCGACATGCTGATCATTGACGGGTTGTACGCATTCGATTTTTCCCTCGATGAGCAAGATCAGCTGCACGTCGAGTGCATGAATGGCCGCACCCTCGAACACTGGCGTTTCACGCCGACGCAGATGCAGGCCGCGACGTTCGACAAAGCCTCCAAGCACTGGATCATCACCAGCGATTCGGGTGATCACCACCTGGAGTGCGTGGAAGCGACCAGAGGCCACGACGATGATGAGGACGACGAACATGAAGATGCGTAGTCTCTGGCCGTTGTTGATGGCCGGCAGCGTGGGCGCCATGGGCGTTCAGGCAGAAACTGATGAACGTCATCAACTGTTGGTAGGTTCCTACACCGCCGGCCAGAGTCAAGGCATCTACCGGCTGCAATTCGACAGCCGCACCGGCCAGCTCGACGCCAACCCATTGCAAGTGATCAAGACTGACAATCCTTCGTGGCTGACCCTTTCCAAGGACATGACCCGGCTGTTCGTGGTCAACGAAAACGGGCCGGGCCAGAAAGACCCGGTGGGCAAGGTCAGCAGCTACGCCATCGCCCCGAAAACCCATGAACTGAGCCTGATCAACCAAGTGCAGTCCCTGGGCAACGAGCCGACCCATTCCAGCCTCAGTGGTGATGGCCGGCATCTGCTGGTCAGCAACTACTCGGTGGTGGAAGACCCGGGTGGCACCCTGGCGGTGTTGCCGGTGGCCGCCGACGGCAAGTTGTCACCCCCGGTGCAGTTGAGCAGCCATCAGCCGAGCCGGGTCAATCCCGAGCGGCAGATGTCGGCCCACGTGCACGCCGCAGTCTCTTCGCCGGATGGCAAGTATGTGTTCGCCAACGACCTGGGGGCGGACAAGGTGTTCGTCTACAGCTACGACCCCAAGGCCAACCCCGAGCTGCCGCTGACCGCCGCCGATCCGGCCTTCGTGCAGTTGCCGCCCGGCAGCGGCCCGCGTCATCTGCTGTTCAGCGCCGACGGCAAGCACGCCTGGTTGACGATGGAGATGACCGCACAAGTGGCGGTGTTCGATTATCAGGATGGACGCTTGACCCAGCGCCAATTGGTCGACCTGGCGGCTGGCAAGCCTCAACCGGGCAGGGCGGCGGCTGCGCTGCATGCCTCCAGGGATGGCAAGTTCCTCTATGTCAGCAACCGTGGCACCACCAACGAAGTGTTGGTGTTTGCCATTGACCCGGCCGCTGGCACACTGAAAGAGCTTCAGCGCCGCTCGGTTGAAGGTGATCACCCCCGGGAGTTCAGCCTCGACCCGAGTGGGAAATTCCTGTTGATCGCCAACCAGAAGAGCAATCAGATCGTGGTGCTCGAGCGCGATCCCAAGACCGGTCTGCTGGGTAAAACTGTGCAGAAGCTGGCGATGGATGCGCCGAGCGATTTGAAGTTCATCGTCCGTCAATAGACCGCAGGCCCCGTTTTTCGGGGCCTTCGTGGTTGTATCAACGAGACTGATATTCGTTAGTCATGCAAAGCATTTCAAGGCAGGACGCCTCGGCGCGTAAGTTTGCTTCACGGCCCCACCGGGCAAGCCAGCCAACTGAATCCGAGGATTACCGCCATGAATCTGAATCTCTTCTCTGTGATCGCTGCTTCCGCCATCTCTGCCACCGTGGCGCTGCCAGCCAGTGCCAGCATCGAAATCAGCGACAAGAAAAACCGCACCCAGAGCTACACCGAGAAATACCTGCAGCAGAGCGCCAACTTCTACGCCGCGCTGGACCACAAGACCCAGCACTGAAAGGTTTTGACGATTGAAGCCTGCGATCTTTTCATCTTCAAGGAGAGAAAAGATCGCAGGCTTCGCCGTTTCTGAACAAATCCCACTGTAATATCACTTGGCCATGTGTTTAAATTTGACGCTATTAAATTGACTCCTTCTCCCATAAGGATCGACATCATGGCGATGCGTCTGGCAGTGATGCTGCTGTTTCTCTATTCCACCCCGATTGTTTCAGCCGCTCAGCCGGATTCCGGCGAGTTGGAAGTGGCTCGTGAGCGATTGTTGAGTTTGCTGAGTGACTGAGTGGGTCTGCTTAGAGATTTTGCGAGAGCAAGGCTTGCTCGCGATGAACGATGACGCGGTTCTTTTCAGGGACTGAGGCGCCTGCATCGCGGGCAAGCCTTGCTCCCACAGAAGTGCCCCTCGCCACAGGGCTGTGTGCTGGCAGTTACTTGGCCATGATCGCCACGAACAGCTCGGAATCCAGAAACCTCTGCAACCAGTCCTGTAGCCGCGGGTAGGGCGCCTGGGCGAACCACTCTCGGTCGACATGGGCGAACTGGCGCACGAACGGCATCAGCGCCACGTCGGCCAGGCTCTGGTGATTCGCCGCCAGGAATGGCCCGGTAGCAAGCAATGCTTCCAGCCTGCGCAGAAAGACCTCGCCCTCGGCCCTATAGTGCTCCATCGCGTGTTCGGGGTGGCGCTCAGGGTATTTGTAGCGGTTCAGATGAAGCTTGAAGACCTGGTCGTTTTCCTCGATCAACGCTGCCGTCAACACCTGACCTTCGGGGTCGCCGAGCAATCTCCAATTATCCGGATCCTGCTGTGCCAAGGCCCAGCTCATGATCTCCAGGCTTTCATCGATCACCCGGCCCTCAACCTGCAACACCGGCACCGTGCCTTTGCTGGAAAGCGCGAGCATTTCGGGTGGCTTGGCCTTCAGGCTGACTTCGACAATCTCCAATTCGATTGCGCTGTGACGCAACGCCATGCGCGCCCGCATCGCGTAGGGACAGCGACGGAAGGAGTAGAGCGTGGCACGGCTCATTTCACCTCCACCGTGCTCAACCCGTTACCCTGGCGGCGGACCTGGATCTGCACCGGGATTCGCTCGTGCATTTCCTGCACGTGGGAAATCACCGCGACCTTGCGGCCCTGGGCCTGCAATCCGTCAAGCGCATCCATCGCCAATTGCAGCGACTCGGGATCGAGGCTGCCAAAGCCTTCGTCGATGAACAACGACTCGATTTTCAGCGTGCTGGACGCCATCGAGGCCAGGCCCAACGCCAGGGCCAGGGAAACCAGAAAGGTCTCGCCGCCGGATAACGAATGCACCGAGCGCAGTTCATCGCCCATCTCCGTGTCCATCACCAGCAGCCCGAGCATGCTGCCGCCGCGCTTGAGCCGGTAGCGACGCACCAGTTGCCGCAATTGGGTGTTGGCGTGGTGCACCAGCAAATCGAGGTTGTAGGCCTGGGCCAGCTTGCGGAAGCGGTCGCCGGTGGCCGAGCCGATCAGCGCATCCAGGCGTGCCCAGCGCTGGTATTCGGCGTAGGCCTGTTCGATCTGCTGGGCCAGGGCCTGGTTGGCGTTCTGCCGCCGCTGGTCCTCGGCCTGTTCGGCGCGCAGTTCGGCGCAGTGTTGTTCGCTGACGGCGAATTGAGCTTGTAGCTCGGTGAGGGCTTGTGCCAACTGTTCGGGCAGCAGGTTGCCGTTGTGCTGGGCCTGGTGGTTTTGCAGGCGCTGCTCACGTTCGGTGAGTAAGACGCGGGCTTGCTCGATGGCTTTTTCGCTGTTGAGCAAGCGCTGGCGCAACTGGCTGACGTGCTGCTCGTCGAGACTGAGCAAGGCTTCGAGGGACGCGTCGTCCAATTCAGGATGTGTGGTGCGCCACTGCGCGATGGCGGCCGCCAGCGCTTGAAGTTCGCTGTCCAGGGATTGTGCCTGCTCCTGCCGGGCCTTGAGTTCGGCGGCCAACTGCACCAGGTTATTGCGCAGTTCCTGCAGGCGTTGATTGGCTCCTGCTTCGGCATTGCGAGCCTGTTCCAGGGCCTGGTCGATTTGTTGCTGCCACTGTTCGGCGCTGGTGTGTTCACCCAGCAGCTGCGTGAGTTTTTGCTGGCAGGCCTGCTGTTGCTCGGTCAGGGCGCTGAATTGCTGTTGCGCCGACGCCAATTGCTGCACGCGGGTTTGCTGGCGGTCCTGCTCCTTCTCCAGGGTCTGCTGGCGCTGGAGCTGTTCGCTGAGTTCGTCGCGCTGCTGTTCCAATTGCTCCAGCCGTTGGGTGATCTGCTGGTCGAGCTGCATGAAGGTCGCGGCCGGCTCGCTGCGCAAGGCCTGTAGCGTGTCTGCCGGCAACAAGGCGCTGAAGTGGCTCAACTCGTCATCCAGGCGCAGGCGATCACGGGCCAGTTCCTGTTGCTGGTTGTTCAGGTGCTGTAACGCTTGCTGGCTCGCCGTCTCGGCATTGTGCAGTTGCTGCGTCAGGCGCACCGCGTCCTGCTGTAGGGTCAGCAGGGCAGTTTGCCGTTGTTCGTCCTGGCTGATGTGTTGGTGCAGCTGGCTGTTCTGTTGCGCCAGCCAGGCATCGCGATTGCCAGAATCCTGGGCCAGCAGCTGCGCCGACAGTGGGTGGGCCTCAAGGCTGGGCGCCAGGCCCTGTTGCTGGCCGGCGAGTTGTTCCTGCTGCTGTTTGAGCTCTTTGAGCTGGGCGATGACGCCGCTGTATTGCGCCCGCAGGTCGATGACTTTTTCATTGAGCAGATCGACGGCTTTGCGGGCATTGGCCTCTTCGCTTTCATCATGGCGCCCGAGGCTTTGCAGCAGGGCTTCGGGCTGATGATAGGGATGTTCGATGCTGCCACACACCGGGCACGGCTGGTCGTCCTGCAGTTGCGTGCGCAGTTGTTCGACGCTTTCGCTGCGGGCCAGGCGCTGACGTTCCAGCAGTTCGCGGGTGACGGTCAGGGTCTGTTCGGCAATCGCCAGTTCGGCTTTGGCTTCACCGCCTTCACGCACCAGCCGGTCACGTTCCTGCAACGCCCGTTGTTGGCGTTGTTCCAGATCGGCGCCACGTTTGTCCAGTTCCTGCTGGCTGGCCCACAGCCGGGTCAGGTCTTCGAATGCACGCAATTGCTTGCGGTTGTCTTGCAACAGGTTGCCGAGCAACTGGATCTGTTCGGCCACCGCGTCCGGTTCGGCGCCGGCTTCTTTGTAGAGCACTTCGAGGTCTTGCCGGCGGGTTGCCAGGTCCTCGGCGGTGCGGGCGGCGCTTTGCTCCAGGGTGGCGAGTTCGGCCTGGCCCTGGTTCAGGCGATTGCCGATCAGCATCAACTGCTGGAGGCGATCGCGATAGGCCTTCCAAGCGTCGCTCAGTGGTGCAAGGTGGGTGCTTTGTGCAAGCTCGCCGGCGATTCGCTGCAAGCGCGCGGCCACCTGTTTTTGCTGTTCGAGCAAGGTGTCGATTGTGCGCTGGCCCTCGGTGCAAGCCTGTTGCGCTTGCTCCTGGCGCTCAGCGCCCTGGCTCGCGTCCCGGGCAAGGCGAGCGAGGGTGCTCTGCTCTTCAAAGGCTTGGCGCAGCAACGGCGCGCTGTCGCTGCTTTGTTGCCGGGCGGTGGCCAGCGCCAGTTGTGCGGCGCTCAAGCCTTTTTCCAGTGCGGCCTGTTGTTCATGCAGGTCGATTTGCTGCTGGGTGAGCTGCTGGATCTGCACCGCCAACGGTTCAAGCTGACGGGTCAGTTCCGTCTGGCGGATGAATTGATGGCGCTGGGGCGCCAGTTGTTCCAGGCGCGTCAGTTTCAGGCGTTGATCTGCCAGGGCGTCCCAATCGGCCTGGGCCTGTTGCAGTTGCTCGGCGGCGCTGGCCTGTTCGTCCTGCAACAGGCGCAGGTCCTTGAGCCAGGTGTGTTGTTGCTCCAATTGCTTGAGTTGCGCCTGTTGGGCCTTGAGTTGTTGCTGGGCGTCGTTGAAGCGCTGGTCCAGCTCGGCCCGGGCCTCGGGGGCGAGTGGGGTGACGCCGGTGGCCTGGTCTTGTAACTGCTTGTGGGTTTCCTTGGCTTGCTTGGCCTTGTCGAAGGCGCGGCGGCCAAGGCGGGTGTACAGGGCGGTGTCGGTGAGCTTTTCCAGGAGTTCGCTGCGGTCGTTGTCATCGGCCTTGAGAAACGCGCTGAACTCGCTCTGAGCCAGCAGCACGGCGCGGGTGAACTGTTCGAAGTTCAGGCCCAGGGCGGCTTCGAGCTGGGCCTTGTATTCACCTTTCTGGCTCGCCAGCAGTTGATCGTTGTCCAGGTCTCGCAGGCTCTGGCGGCTGGCTTGCAGCTTGCCGCCAGCCTTTTCCCGGGCGCGATTGGCTTCCCAGCGGGCCCGATAGCGGCGCCCGTCGATGCCGCGAAAATCCACTTCGGCATAGCCATCGCCGGTGCCGCGGCGCAACAGCGTGCGCGGGTCTCCCGTGGCGATTTCACCGTCGGCGTCTGGCACCTTGGCGTCACGCCCGGTGTTGTTGAGGCGCGGTACGGCGCCGAACAGCGCCAGGCACAAGGCATCGAGCAGCGTGCTCTTGCCGGCGCCCGTGGGACCGGTGATGGCGAACAGACCGGCGCTGGCCAAGGGTTCTGCAGTGAAATCGATTTCGAAAGGCCCTGCCAGGGAGGCGAGGTTCTTGAGGCGGATCGCGAGAATCTTCATGGTTGCTCGCTCTCCATCTGCACGTCTTGCAACAGCACGGCAAAATCCTTGAGGGTCTGTTCATCCACTTCGTTGCCGTAGGTGTCCTGCCAGGCACGGCTGAACAGTTCCTGCGGGCTGAGTTGATCCAACTCGATCAGCGCCGCGCCATCATCGGCACCGCCGGTGCTACCGTTGCCGGCGTACTCGGCGGCGATCCGCACAAGGCGCACGGCCTTGCCTTGCAGCGCGGTTTCCACCTGGTGACGCAGGTCCGGTTGCGGCTCGTCGAGGCGCACCCGGACTTCCAACCAGGGCTGACGCTGGACATCGGCCAACAGGTCGATGTCCGGCAGGTCCTTGAGTTGTACCAGGATATCGGCCAACGGTGCCGGGCCCAGGCGTTGCAGGTTGACGGCCCGGGGAATCAGGCGTGGCTCGACCTTGACCAGGGTGTCGCCGTCCAGGGTGATGTCGAGGATCTGATGCTGATAGCCGATCTCCGAGAACGACAGCGGAATCGGCGAGCCGCTGTAGCGGATCCGTTCTTCACCGTTGACCTTCTGCGGCTTGTGCAAGTGGCCGAGGGCGACGTAGCTGATGCTCGGGCCGAACAGGCTGGCGGGCAGGGCCTCGGCGTTGCCGATGATCAGGCTGCGCTCGGAGTCTTCGGACACCGAACCGCCGGCCATGTGCGCATGGCTGATGGCGATCAGCGCCTGGCCTTTCTTGCGTTTGCTGTTGGCGGCGGCGATCAGCCATTCATGAACCTGGCCGATACCGCGCAAGTAGTCGTCACCCAGTTGTGCGCCGGTGACTTCGGCGGGCCGCAGGAACGGCAGGGCCAGGCACCACGCCTTGACCTTACCCTTGGCGTCGGGCAATGGCAGCAGCAGGCGTTCGACGTCCAACTGCCCGTCGTCCAGCCACAACACCCGGCCCAGGGCATGGGTGCGCAAGCGGCGCATCAGCGGCGCGGGCAGTTCGATCCGCGAGCCGGAGTCGTGGTTGCCGGCGATCATCACGATGGTCAGGTTGGCATTTTGCTCATGGGCGTTGACGATGAAGTCGTACAGCCGTTCCTGGGCTTTGACCGGCGGGTTGACGGTGTCGAAAATATCCCCGGCGATCAGCAGCACGTCGGGTTTTTCGCTGGTCAGTTGGCGCAGCAGCCATTCGAGGAAACAGGCGTGTTCGAAATCACGCTCCTGGCCGTGCAGGTTTTGCCCCAGGTGCCAGTCGGAGGTGTGAAACAGACGCAAGGTGAACTCCAGAAAACAGATGATGGCCGCGGGAAGATGGGCGGCTAAAAGAGAAGGAGTTTACTGGGAAACAGCAGAGAGGACCCGTGCAACTTCTCCGGTTGAGCTGGTACCCGTCCCTTCGCCACAAAAAGCTCTATGTGCCGCAAAAAGGGTTATTTGGGGTAAAGCGGCGGCAATCCACTGTCGCCCAGTGGGTCCTGGGAGCGTTCTGCGGTGGGAATGGTGCGAATGGCCCGCCACAGGTCCTCGCCTTGCCAGAGCTGGCCGGTCTCGCTGTAGAGTGCGCCGTTGAGGCCGTCGAGGGCGTCGGACAGCGGTACGAAGCGCGCCGCCATGTCGGCCAGGGTTTCCGGTTGCTGGCGGGCCCAGGCGTCGAGGGCCTGGCGGGTGGCGTGGGGGTCGTTGGCCAGGCAGGTACGCTTGAGATCATCCAGCAGGGTGCGCGGGCTGGGGCCGGCCTGGGTCGCGCGCAGGACGGCGGGCTGCGAGCGGGCTCGCCACCACAGGCCGAAGCCGAGCAGCGTGGTGCAGGCCAGGATCAGGCTGCTCAATTGCCAATACCACAGGCTGTCGCTCTCGACGGTCGTCACGATCTGCGCCGTGCCCGCCGGCGTATCCACCATCAGGCTCGGATTGTTCGCCACTTGCAGGGTTCGCGCCGGCAGGCTGGTACGGTCCAGGTGGTTTTCCAGGGTGTTCCACCAGACCACTTCCACCGGCGGCAGCTCGATGGTGCCGCTGCGGTTGGGCACCAGGGCTTCACGGTCTTCGCGGCTGCCCACCAGCCCGCGTTCACTGCTGCGGCTGCTGAGTACCGGCTGGTCTGGATAGCGCCGCAGGCCATTGATCTCCGTGGCCGGCAGGGGCGGCAACTGGGCGCTGGCCAGGCCTTCGGCTTCCAGGGTCAGGCTGCGGGTCAGGGAGTCGCCGACCTGGCTGTGGGTCGGTTCCGGGCTCCAGCTTTCACTCAAGGACAGGCTGCGTGCTGGCAACCAGGGCACATCGGCCGGGTAGCTGGTTGGCTTGGGATTGACGGTCAGCTGCAGTTGCTCGGAGCTGACGCGCATCAGTTGGCCGGGTTTCGGCCCCGAAGGCACCGCGCCCTGGGCCACCGGCTCGACCAGGGTGGCGCTGAAGGTCTGGGCCGGAATCGTCAGCTCGCCGCTGCGCTGCGGGTAGATGCCGTAGCGCAGTTCGATCACGCCGTGGCGCACATCGTTGATGACCTTTTCATAAGTGCGCGACTCGCCGAGCTGTTCGGTGCGAGCGTCGGGGATGTGCAGCGGTGTCAGGCTGCTGTCGTCGTACAGCGACACCGAGTGGTAGATGCGCAGGGTCAGGATTGCCTGGGCCTGCACATACACTTGGGTCTGGTCGAGGCTGGCCTCGATGAACACCGGCGCCAGGTTGCCGGATGCATTGCGGGTCTCACTTTCGATCACTTGCAGGGTGATCGGTTGGCTGCTCACTTCTCCCAGTTGCAACGGCGGAATCGTCACGGTGCCGCTCTGGCGTGGCAGCAGGGTCACGATCCAGCGGGTGGTGGCGCGGTTCTCGCCGTCGAGGGTGGTCAGCTGGTTGACCTGGCGGGTGCCACGCACGTCGAACAGTGCCTGGAGTGGGCTCAGGTCGGGTTTGCCGAACAGCGTGGCGTCATTGGACTCCAGGGTCAGTTCCACGGTTTCCCCGGAATTCAGGCGGCCGCGATCCACACTGGCGGTCAGCTGTGCTGCCTGGGTTCCAGAGGCCCAGAGCAGCAACACGAGGAGGTAGGCGGTGAAGCGGGTCATGGGGTTTTTCCCTGGGCCTGATGGCTTTGCTGTTCATACCAGAATTTACGCCTGAGCAGTTCCCCTGGGTTGTCCGGGATCTGGCGCAGCCATTGTTCCAGTGCCTGGCGCTGTTCTTCTTCGTTACGCTGGCCGGCGGCGGGGCGCAGCGGTGGCGTGGTGGTCTGCTCGTCCGGCAACTCACTGCCCGGCACATCCTGGGCGCCGGGCGCTGGCGGGGTGCGCGGCGCCTGGGCCTCGTCCGGCGCTTCGGTCGTTTCGGAGGAGGGCTGTCCCTGTTCCGAAGACTGGCTTTGCCTCTCGGTATCCGGCGCTTGCTCCGCTGGACCCGGTTCCTCGCTTTCGGCAGGCTTGGGTTCTTCCGGTGGTGGTGCCTGTTCTTTCAACAAGCTTTCCACCAGCGCCTTGTTGGTCTGGGCGGGGCGCAGGTCCGGTTGCAACTCCAGGGCCTGTTCATAGGCATCCAGTGCGGCTTCCAGTTCGCCGCTCCTGGCCAGGGCGTTGCCACGATTGTAATGGGCGCGGGCGTCGGTGCCCTCGGCAAAGCGCCGGGCGGCTTCGCTGTAGTCACCGGCTTCGTACAGGGCGACGCCTTGCCATTGGCGCTCCTCGAAGTGCTCGGCGGCCTCGGCCGGGCGCTTCTGCTTGAGCAAGTGCTGGCCCTGTTGGTCGGGGCGCAACCACAAATCCTGGAACTCAAAGGCGTGCCCGGTTTGCGGCAACACGAACAGCAGCGGCAGGCAGAACAGCCAGCCTCGACGTCCGGCGCAGGCGGCCAGCAGCAACAGCGGCAGGAGCAGCCAGTAGCCCTGGTCGGCCCAGCTGTCCAGGCGCAAGGTCTGACCGTCGCTGCGCAGATGGCGTGGGCCGTCCAGCAGGCCCAGGCCGCGCAGGTCACTGTCGTCCAGCCGTGCCGGGCGGTAACGACCGTCCAGCTCATTGATAAAGGCTTTGAGGCTTGGGCTGTCCAGGCGCGGCACCAGAGTCGCGCCTTGAGCGTCCTTGAGGTAACTGCCATCCTCCTGGGCTACCGGCGCGCCTTCCCGGGTGCCGATGCCCAGCATCAGCAAGCGCGTGGCAGAACCGTCCATGATCTGGCGAATGTGCTCGCGTTCCTGCTCGTTCAACGAAGAACCGATCAGCAGGATCCGGCCATGGCCTAACCCGCTCTGCTCCAGCAGGGCCATGGCCTTGTTGACCGCCAGGTCGGCGCGATGGCCGCTTTGCGGCATGATCGACGGCGCGAGGGCTTCGAGCAGGTTGGCGCTGGTGGACAGGTCGTCGGACAGTGGCACCAGCGTGTGGGCGCTGCCGGCATAGACGATGATCGCGGTCTGGGCGTCGCTGCGGTTGTGCAGCAGGTCCAGGACCTTGCGTCGCGCCTGCTCCAGTCGTGTGGGCGGGACGTCGGTGGCGAGCATCTCCGGCGTCAGTTCCAGCACCACCACCAGCGGATCGGCGGGTTTCTGGCTGGCCTGTTCAACCCGCGCCCAGCTAGGCCCCAGTAACGCCAGCAGCATCAACAGCCAACCCAGGCCCAGGGCAATCCACGGCAGCCTGCTTTCACGGCCACTGCCGCCACTGAGCAGCACCGCGTGAAAGGCCGGAGGCAAGATCATCTGCCAGCGCCCGACGCGTTTCTGCCGATGCCACAGTTGCCAGAGCAACCAGCCCAGCAACGGCAACAGCAAGATGAACCAGGGGCGTAGCCAGTGCGGCCAGAGGGCGATCATCGACGCCTCCGCAAGCGCAGGCGCTTGAGCCGCTGACGCCACTCGGCATGTTGGCTGGTCTGGAACAGCGGCCGATTGAACAGGCGCTGCAGTGGATTGTCCGGCCAGCGCTCCCACACCACCAGCAACACACTCAATAGCAACGCCAGGGCCAGGGGCCAGTGATAAAGCGCCAGGGCAGGGCGGGCCTGGGTCGGTTGCTGGGTCACCGGCTCGAGCTGGTCGAGGGCAGTTTTGATCGCCAGCAGTTGTTCACCATCCTGGGCGCGAAAATACTGGCCGCCCGTGACATGAGCGATGTCCTTGAGTGTCGGCTCGTCGAGGTCCAGGCTCGGGTTGATGCCGAGCAAGCCCGTCGTGCCGCTTTGTTCCGGGTCGGCGCCGATGCCGATCGGGTAGATTTTCACGCCTTCGTCGGCGGCCAGTCGCGCGGCGGTCAGTGGGTCGATTTCACCGCCGTTGTTGGCCCCATCGGTGACCAGGATCAGCACCCGGCTGTGGGCCGGACGCTGGCGCAGGCGCTTGAGGGCCAGGCCGATGGCGTCGCCGATGGCGGTGTTCTTGCCGGCGATGCCGATACGCGCCTCGTCGAGCCAATGTCGCACGGTGCGGCGATCGAAGGTCAGTGGTGCCTGCAGATAGGCCTGGCTGCCGAACAGGATCAGGCCGACCCGGTCGCCTTCGCGGCCCTCGAGAAAATCCCCGAGCATATGCTGCACCAGCGTCAGGCGACTGACCTCTTCGTCCCGCCACTGCATGTCGGGGAAATCCATGGAGCCTGAAACGTCCACCGCCACCAGCAGGTCACGGCCGCTGGCGGCAATTGGCAGCGGCTCGCCGAGCCATTGAGGGCGGGCGGCGGCCATCAACAACAGCAGCCAGAGCAGGATGAAGGGTGCCTGTTGACGCCAGCTCGGCAGATTGGCCCGGGCCCGACGCCCCACCAGGCCTTCGAGGTCGCCCAGGAAACTGACCTTGAGCGCCGGCTCGCCGCTATCGGCCGCCGGCAATACCAGGCGCATCAGCCAGGGCAGCGGCAACAGGGCGAACACCCACGGCCAGGCGAATTCAAACATGTTTGCGAATCCAGATTTCGACTGCTTGGGTCAGGCCGGCGATGGCTTTGTCATCGAGTTTGCATTCGGGCTTGTAGGCACCTTCCACCAGCACCATCCAACGAGTGAGGCCGGCTGCGGGGCAGCGGTTATCCAGGAAGGCCAGCCACTTGCGCCCGTTGAGGGTGTGGCTCTGGCTGTAGGGGTAGTGGTTGCGACACAGTCGCTTGAGCAGCCCGTTGAGTTGTTGCAGCCAGGCCCCGGCCGGCGCTCCGTCATAAGGTTTGGGCAGCAAGGCGAGCTCGGCCAGGGCGGCCAGGCGCACCGGGTCCAGGGGTTGTTCGGCGCGGGCGACGTTGCGCTTGGCGGGGATAAATCGACGTAGCTGCCACAAGCCCAGGCCCAGCAACGGGATCAACACCAGCAGCAACCACCAGCCTGGCGCGGGAGGCCAGAAACCTATGGGGGGCGGCGCCATCAGCGGCTGCAATTGATCCAGGTTGCTCATCGGCTTTTCCCGGCCCGCTTGGGGTTCAGGTATTCGCGCAGTTGTTCGACCATATCGCCCTGGGTACTCAGGGGCATCATCAGGATCCGCAGTTTCTGCGCCAGTATCTCCCAGCGCTCCTGGCGTGCCTCGGCCTGGGCGCGATAGGCCTGGCGCAGTTCGAAGTTCAGGGTGTCGAGCTCCAGCTGCGAATCGCGTTGGGCAAAACGTAGCAGGCCGGCGGCGGGCAGGGCGTGATCCAGTGGGTCCGACAGGGGTAGCAGCAACAGATCGCAATGGCGCGACAGCAGGCTCAGTTGTTGCTCGGCACTGTCGGACAGCGCGCGCTCGTCGCAAATCACGATCACCAGGCTGCCGGGCCGCAGCACTTCCCGGGCCCGACGCAGGGCAATGCCGAACGAATCGCGGTCCGGCTCGCCTTCGGTGTGCAGCGACTGATTGACCCGCACCAGGCGGTTGAGCAGTTGCAGAAGGCTCTGTTTGCTGCGCCGGGGCTTGACCTCGTAATGGGTGTTGTCGCCGAACACCAGCCCGCCGACCCGGTCATTGTGCCCCAGCGCGGCCCAGCCGATCAGGCTGGCGGCCTGTGCGGCAAGCACCGACTTGAACATCAGCCCGGAGCCGAAGAACAGCCGGTGGCTTTGCTCGATCATGATGAAAATCGGCCGTTCCCGTTCTTCGTGGAACAGTTTGGTGTGGGGCTCCTGGGTACGCGCGGTGACGCGCCAGTCAATGGTGCGCACATCGTCGCCGGCCTGATAGACCCGCACTTGATCGAAATCCACCCCGCGCCCGCGCAGCTTGGAATGGTGCAGGCCGATCAGCGGGCTGCGCTGGCCGGGGGTGGAAAACAACTGCACCTCGCGCACGCGATGGCGCATCTCGATCAGCTCCGAAAGGCTGATGCGGATGCCCGGTGCGGGCGCCAGTGGGTTATTCATGACTCATACTCAAGCGACAGCGACGACGTCGAGAATCCGCTGCACGACCCGGTCCTGGTCGATGCCGGCGGCTTCGGCTTCGAACGACAGGATGATGCGATGGCGCAGCACGTCGAATAGCACGGCCTGGATATCTTCCGGGCTGACGAAGTCGCGTCCGGCCAACCAGGCGTGGGCACGGGCGCAACGGTCCAGGGCGATGGAGCCCCGCGGGCTGGCGCCATAGGCGATCCACTCGGCCATCTCCGGGTCGAACTTGGCCGGTGTGCGGGTGGCCATGACCAGTTGCACCAAGTATTCCTCCACGGCATCGGCCATGTACAAACCGAGGATTTCCTTGCGCGCGGAGAAAATCGCCTGCTGGCTGACGCGGCGTTCGGGCTTGGTTTCGCCGTTCAGCGCTTCACCCCGGGCCTGCTGCAGGATGCGGCGCTCCACCGCCGCGTCCGGGAAGCCGATCTTGACGTGCATCAGGAAGCGGTCGAGCTGGGCTTCGGGCAGCGGGTAGGTGCCTTCCTGCTCGATCGGGTTCTGCGTGGCCATTACCAGGAACAGCGGCGACAGTTCATAGGTGCTGCGCCCGACGCTGACCTGCCGCTCGGCCATGGCTTCGAGCAAGGCCGACTGGACCTTGGCCGGGGCGCGGTTGATTTCGTCCGCCAGCACCAGGTTGTGGAAAATCGGCCCCTGCTGGAACACGAAACTGCCGGTTTCCGGGCGATAGATTTCCGTGCCGGTGATGTCGGCAGGCAGCAGGTCGGGGGTGAACTGGATGCGATGGAATTGCGCTTCGATGCCCTCGGCCAACTCTTTGATGGCCTTGGTCTTGGCAAGCCCCGGCGCGCCTTCCACCAACATGTGGCCGTCGGCGAGCAGGGCGATGAGCAGGCGCTCGATGAGTTTTTCCTGGCCGAGAATCTGCGTTGAAAGAAAGGTTCGCAGCGCAAGCAGCGCTTCACGATGTTCCATCGGTGACTGTTCCTGGAAAGGGTGGCCCCGGGCGTTCGGATAACGCCGGGGCTGGGGTCGTTACTTTAATGCATGGCGGGGTGTGGCGACTAACGGGATTTTGTCTGGCATGCGGAATTGTGATCGACTTGGATTCATTGTGGGAGCGGGCTTGCTCGCGAAAGCGGTGTGTCAGTCGATGAAAAGGTTGCCTGACACTAAGCCTTCGCGAGCAAGCTCGCTCCCACAGGGGATCTTGGGTGAGCAACGATTCTATGAATGCCCCAGACCAGTGTGGGAGCTGAGCTTGCTCGCGATGACGGCGGCACATTCAACCTCAATGCAGCCTGACCCACCGCTATCGCGAGCAAGCTCGGCGCAGCCCAGCGGGGATAAATCCCCTCGCCACAAAAACTGCGCCCGGCTTCATCCACCACCTTGCCCCGGGAGATCTTGATGAAGATGCTCTCGGGATACATCCGTGCGAACACTTAGGCGCCGATCACTCCTTGTGTCTCAGCCGTAACGGGATTCCCGACACTAGAGCGACGACGATGGCTCGTCTCAGTCAAACAGCCGGTGCAGAGGTCATGTGGCTCCTGCTGTGAAGCGCCAGATCAGCACCGTCCAGGCGATTTGCAGAGCGCAAGGCCGTGTGCTTAGCTGCCTGCATTTCCCGGCCCTTTGACTACCGAAGCCCTTATGAACTTTACCCAGCCTCGTTTGAGATTGCTGTCGATACTGAGTGTGACTCTGTTAATCCTGGGCTGTACGGCCTACTACCTGCTTCGCCCGGACGGTGCACCGGCAGATGAAGGCTTTAGCGCCGAGGACATGAACGAAGGCGGTATAGAAGACATCGGTACGCTGGCGCTGCCCGAGGTGGAAAAGCGCTTGAATTACTTGATCCATGACACGGGTGACAGCCTCAGGTCGTTGGCGCTGGTCATGGACGCGCAATTGAGCCTGACTATTGGCGCAACCGAGCCGGCCAGCGAGCAGGCGTTGCAATACGAGGAACTGTTTGTCCCGTTCACCAGTGCGCAGCTGAAAACCGCACTGGCGTCGGTCCAGGACCTGCGTTTCGCCCAGAAGCTGTTTGCCGATGGTTCCGAAGTGAGGCTCGATACCAGCAGCCTTGATCCGCTCTGGAAGCGCGCGGCCACGCCGGATGAGCCGGTGGCTGCGCAGTACCGGCCGGAGCGCCTGCGTTTTCGCGACGGCAGCGAAAAAAACTTTGCCGATCTCACGGCGCCGACCCAGATTGAGTCGGACGAGATACTGTCGCCCCGTGAAACGATCGCACTTTCGGTCAACAAACCCTTGGCCAGTCTCGGCCTGACGATCGCTTACCGCAGCTACCCGGGGTTCAAGAAAGTCGTTCTGGACAAGGACCACCCCAAGGTTGCCCTGGACGACGGTCAATCTTTCCAGCTCACGGCCCTGGGTGATGACAGCGCCTCATTGCGGCTGAGTACGCTGAAAACGTCGACCTTGGTGGTGCAAGGGGTGACCGAGGCGGGCAAGGCGCTCTACAGCAACGGGAACAACACTCGTTCCTTCCCCTCGGACGAGGACATTGCGGCGTTGCGTGACTATCACGCTGCGCTGCTCGAGACCAAGAAGGATCTCGCGCAGCTCAAGACCGGTCAGGCTGTGCAGCAGCGGCTGGAGCAGGTGACCCAGGCGCTTGTCACCGGGGTGGGGCCGCTGAAGAACACCGAGGCCGACTACCACTTCGAGGCTACCCCGCAGCGCATCGTCATTCATGTACTTGATCCGCTGGAAGACAACACCGTTGAGTTCACCCAGGTCGACAACGTCCTCGCGGAACAAGCGCGTTACATCGCTCTGGACCGGAGCGCCGAGCGCTATGGCTTCATCGATCAGGCCGGCCAGTGGGTGATCAAACCCCGTTGGGTGCAGGTGCAAGATAGCCTGATGGCCGATACCTACACGTTGTTTACCCCGGAAAAATCCAGCGACCCCGAGTCGGACGGACAGGCGTTGCGCAGCCAACTCGCCTATTTTCCCGCCGGCAGCAACAAGCTCGTGGACCTGCCGTTCGAATACATCACCGAGGCGTTGAGCAATGGCCTGCTGTTGGTGGAACGGGAAACCAACGGACCTTATGGGCTTTACGACGCCAGGAGTCATCGTTTCATATTACCGATGAAGTTCGTCAACCCCACCGTGACCGACAATGTGTTCATCGCCCGTCTCGGCAAGCGAACCGATGTCATGGAAGGCCTGTACGGTGCCTATACCCTGGATGGCAAGGAAATCCTGCCGACGCAATTCTCGGGGATCGAGCACAGCGAGGGTTTCCTTTACACCAGCTCCGCCGATCGGAGCCGACAGGACGTTTTCGACCTGGAAGGTAAACGGATCAATCTTCAGGGTTATAACGTGATAGGTCGATTCGTGGGGCAGCAACCGTTACTGGTGCAGGACACTAAAAGCAGGAAATTCGCTTTTATCAATCGCCAGGGCGCGCGGCTACCCATCAAATTGCCGTATGACGAGGTGGCGCCGTTTTCCAACGGCATGGCGGTGGTCGGGCGCAATGGCAGCTACGGTGCCATCGACCTGGCGGGCACGTTGCAGGTCCCACTGGATTACACCCAGATCAACGCGTTCCAGACCCGTTACGCAGCGGCCATCCGGGCCGGCGGTGGTTCCGGGCTGGTCCTGATCAGTCAAACCAACAAGTTGATCAAGGAATTGGGTTCCTACACCAGCCTGAAGGTGCCGGATAACGGCAATGAAGCCCGTTACTACGTGAGGGATCCGAGTAATAGTGACGAGTACCTGGTCTATGACGCCGATGGCAATCTCGTGCAGAAAGACGAATAGGCGCTGATGCACTGAACCTGTGGCGAGGGAGCTATAGGTGTAGGAGCTGTCGAGCGGGAACAAGCTCCCTCGCCACAGGGGAGCTATCGCCTTTGGAATCAGAGCTGGCTTATATAGGTGCCCGTCCCCTTGAGGATGTTCTGCAACGTCAGTTCCACTTCCACCAGATCCGCCGCATCGGTGTCATGGGTGATTTCCAGTACATCGTCGCCATTGAGCGCATCGGCATCGGCCGCTGCAATTTCAATCAGCAGGCGGGTAGGGCTGAGGGTGACTTTCACGCCATCGAGCGTCGAAGGCTCGCCATCGAGGGCGATTTCCAGTTCGTCTTCGTCGGGGTAGCGGGTCATCAGGAACATTTCGCCCTGGGCGCTGTGGCAGCAGAGCATGGCGATGTTGTCTTCTTCTTCGTCGCACGGGTTGGCGATCAGCAGGGCGGTGGTCATTTGCATGGTGATGGGCTCCTGGCTCGATGAGCCGAAAAAAGTGGATTTTGCCAGCCTGGAAGACTTTGCGCTGGATTACCGCAATCTGGCTGCGATTTCACCCTGCCAGGTGCCGTTTGGCCCCTGGGCTGCTAGGGTTGTTCGATGAACACGGGCCGGTTTAGCTTGCCGATGACCGAATATGTCGCAGCGCCGCAAGCAGGCATATTGTCGCACTCGTTAAGCTGCGCAACGGATGTGCACCTGCAAAGGCCACCCCGAGGTGCTTTTTGCAGGTGCCCATGACATGAAATTACATGGAAACGGATGTGACCTGCGGGTCGCGTCCAGCTTCACCCACCTGTCATCCTGTTTCCTCTGCCCGAGAATCAGGAACGGGATGGCCGACAGCCCCGCAAGGGGTTGCACGCGACGCTTTCATCAATAACAAGCCCAAGCGGAGTACCACAGATGGCGTTCTTCACCGCAGCCAGCAAAGCCGACTTCCAGCATCAACTGCAAGCGGCACTGGCGCAGCACATCAGTGAACAGGCACTGCCACAAGTGGCGCTGTTCGCTGAACAATTCTTCGGCATCATTTCCCTCGATGAACTCACCCAGCGCCGGTTGTCCGACCTCGCCGGCTGCACCCTGTCTGCCTGGCGCCTGCTTGAGCGCTTCGATCACGCGCAACCGCAGGTGCGTGTCTACAACCCCGATTACGAACGCCACGGCTGGCAGTCGACCCACACGGCCGTGGAAGTGCTGCACCATGACCTGCCGTTCCTGGTGGATTCGGTCCGTACCGAACTGAACCGTCGCGGCTACAGCATCCATACCCTGCAAACCACCGTGCTGAGCGTGCGTCGCGGCAGCAAGGGCGAGTTGCTGGAAATCCTGCCAAAGGGCACCCAGGGCGACGACATCCTGCAAGAGTCGTTGATGTACCTGGAAATCGACCGCTGCGCCAACGCCGCCGAACTCAATGTCCTGAGCAAGGAACTTGAGCAAGTGCTGGGCGAAGTGCGGGTGGCGGTGGCTGATTTCGAGCCGATGAAAGCCAAGGTCCAGGAAATCCTGATCGGCCTGGACGAAAGCGCCTATGCCATCGATGCCGACGAAAAAAGCGAAATCAAGAGCTTCCTGGAATGGCTGGTGGGCAACCACTTCACCTTCCTCGGCTACGAAGAGTTCGTGGTGCGTGATGAAGCCGATGGCGGCCACATCGAATACAACCCCGATTCGTTCCTCGGCCTGACCAAACTGCTGCGCGCCGGCCTCACCGCCGATGACCTGCGCATCGAAGACTACGCCGTCAACTACCTGCGCGAACCGACCCTGCTGTCGTTCGCCAAGGCCGCGCACCCGAGCCGCGTACACCGTCCGGCCTACCCGGACTACGTGTCGATCCGCGTGATCGACGCCAATGGCAAGGTCGTCAAGGAATGCCGCTTCATGGGCCTGTACACCTCCTCGGTGTATGGCGAGAGCGTGCGGGTCATCCCGTACATCCGTCGCAAGGTCGAGGAAGTCGAGCGTCGTTCGGGCTTCCAGGCCAAGGCGCACCTGGGCAAGGAATTGGCCCAGGTGGTCGAAGTGCTGCCCCGTGACGACCTGTTCCAGACCCCGGTGGACGAGCTGTTCAGCACCGTCATGTCCATCGTGCAGATCCAGGAACGCAACAAGATCCGTGTGTTCCTGCGCAAAGACCCGTATGGCCGTTTCTGCTACTGCCTGGCCTACGTGCCGCGGGACATCTATTCCACCGAAGTGCGCCAGAAGATCCAGCAAGTGCTGATGGATCGCCTGAAGGCCTCGGATTGCGAGTTCTGGACCTTCTTCTCCGAATCCGTGCTGGCCCGCGTGCAGTTGATTCTGCGGGTGGACCCGAAGAACCGTCTCGACATCGATCCGGTCCTGCTGGAAAAAGAAGTGGTGCAGGCCTGCCGCAGCTGGAAGGACGACTACGCCAACCTGGTGATCGAAAGCTTCGGCGAAGCCCAGGGCACCAACGTGCTGTCGGATTTCCCGAAAGGCTTCCCGGCCGGCTACCGTGAGCGTTTTGCCGCGCACTCGGCCGTGGTCGACATGCAGCACCTGCTGAGCCTGAGCGAAAAGAATCCGCTGGTGATGAGCTTCTACCAGCCGCTGGGCCAGGTATCCGGCCAGCGCGAGTTGCATTGCAAGCTGTATCACGCCGACACGCCGCTGGCGCTGTCCGACGTCCTGCCGATCCTGGAAAACCTCGGCCTGCGCGTGCTGGGCGAGTTCCCGTACCGCCTGCGCCACACCAATGGCCGCGAATTCTGGATTCATGACTTCGCGTTCACCGCCGCCGAAGGCCTGGACCTGGACATCCAGCAGCTCAACGACACGTTGCAGGACGCCTTCGTCCACATCGTGCGTGGCGATGCCGAGAACGATGCGTTCAACCGCCTGGTGCTGACCGCCGGCCTGCCATGGCGTGACGTCGCGCTGCTGCGTGCCTACGCCCGTTACCTGAAGCAGATCCGCCTGGGCTTTGACCTGGGTTACATCGCCAGCACCCTGAACAACCACACCGACATCGCTCGCGAGTTGACCCGGTTGTTCAAGACCCGCTTCTACCTGGCGCGCAAACTCAGCGGCGATGACCTGGAAGACAAGCAGTTGCGTCTGGAACAGGCGATCCTCACGGCGCTGGACGACGTCCAGGTGCTCAACGAAGACCGCATCCTGCGTCGCTACCTGGACCTGATCAAGGCGACTCTGCGGACCAACTTCTACCAGACCGACGCCAACGGCCAGAACAAGTCCTACTTCAGCTTCAAGTTCAACCCGCACCTGATCCCGGAACTGCCGAAACCGGTGCCCAAGTTCGAGATCTTCGTCTACTCGCCACGGGTCGAAGGCGTGCACTTGCGCTTCGGCAACGTTGCTCGCGGCGGCCTGCGCTGGTCCGACCGTGAAGAAGACTACCGCACTGAAGTGCTCGGCCTGGTGAAGGCCCAGCAAGTGAAGAACTCGGTGATCGTGCCGGTGGGCGCCAAGGGCGGTTTCCTGCCACGTCGCCTGCCGCTGGGCGGCAGCCGGGACGAGATCGCGGCCGAGGGTATCGCCTGCTATCGCATCTTCATTTCGGGCCTGCTGGACATCACCGACAACCTCAAGGACGGCGCGCTGGTGCCGCCGGCCAACGTTGTGCGGCATGACGACGATGACCCGTACCTGGTAGTGGCGGCGGACAAAGGCACTGCGACCTTCTCCGACATCGCCAACGGCATCGCCATCGACTACGGCTTCTGGCTGGGCGATGCGTTCGCCTCCGGCGGTTCGGCCGGCTACGATCACAAGAAAATGGGCATCACCGCCAAGGGCGCGTGGGTGGGCGTTCAGCGTCACTTCCGCGAGCGCGGCATCAATGTCCAGGAAGACAGCATCACCGTGGTGGGTGTCGGCGACATGGCCGGCGACGTGTTCGGCAACGGCTTGTTGATGTCCGACAAGCTGCAACTGGTCGCGGCCTTCAACCACTTGCACATCTTCATCGACCCGAACCCGGAGCCCGCCAGCAGCTTTGCCGAGCGCAAGCGTCTGTTCGATTTGCCGCGTTCGGCCTGGACCGACTACGACGCCAGCATCATGTCCGAAGGCGGCGGGATCTTCTCGCGTAGCGCCAAGAGCATCGCCATCTCGCCGCAGATGAAAGAGCGCTTCGACATCAAGGCCGACAAACTGACCCCGACCGAACTGCTCAATGCCTTGCTCAAGGCACCGGTGGATCTGTTGTGGAACGGCGGTATCGGTACCTACGTCAAGGCCAGCAGCGAAAGCCACGCCGATGTCGGCGACAAGGCCAACGATGCACTGCGGGTGAATGGCAACGAACTGCGCTGCAAAGTGGTGGGCGAGGGCGGCAACCTGGGCATGACCCAGCTGGGTCGCGTCGAGTTCGGCCTCAATGGCGGCGGTTCCAACACCGACTTCATCGATAACGCTGGCGGCGTGGACTGCTCCGACCACGAAGTGAACATCAAGATCCTGCTCAACGAAGTGGTGCAGGCCGGTGACATGACCGACAAGCAACGCAACCAGTTGCTGGCGAGCATGACCGACGAAGTCGGTGGCCTGGTGTTGGGCAACAACTACAAGCAGACCCAGGCCCTGTCCCTGGCGGCCCGTCGCGCCTTCGTGCGGATCGCCGAATACAAGCGCCTGATGAACGACCTGGAAGCCCGGGGCAAGCTGGACCGCGCCATCGAGTTCCTGCCGACCGAAGAACAGCTGACTGAGCGTGTCGCGGCGGGCCATGGCCTGACCCGTGCCGAACTGTCGGTGCTGATCTCCTACAGCAAGATCGACCTCAAGGAAGCGCTGCTCAACTCCCTGGTACCGGACGACGATTACCTGACCCGTGACATGGAAACCGCGTTCCCGCCGACGCTGGTGAACCAGTTCTCCGAGGCCATGCGTCGCCATCGCCTGAAGCGCGAGATCGTCAGCACCCAGATTGCCAACGACCTGGTCAACCACATGGGCATCACCTTCGTTCAAAGGCTCAAGGAGTCTACGGGCATGAGCCCGGCGAACGTGGCCGGTGCCTATGTGATCGTGCGCGATATCTTCCATCTCCCGCACTGGTTCCGGCAGATCGAAGCGCTGGACCATCAGGTCTCGGCCGACGTGCAACTGGAGCTGATGGACGAGCTGATGCGCCTGGGCCGTCGCGCCACGCGCTGGTTCCTGCGCAGCCGTCGCAACGAGCAGAACGCTGCCCGTGACGTCGCGCACTTCGGTCCGCACCTGGCGGCGTTGGGCCTCAAGCTCGACGAACTGCTGGAAGGCCCGACCCGCGAAGGCTGGCAGACCCGTTACCAGGCCTACGTGGCGGCCGGCGTGCCTGAGCTGCTGGCGCGCATGGTTGCAGGCACCACGCACCTGTACACCTTGCTGCCGATCATCGAGGCGTCCGACGTGACCGGCCAGAACGCCGCCGATGTGGCCAAGGCTTACTTCGCCGTCGGCAGCGCCCTGGACATTACCTGGTACCTGCAACAGATCAGCGCTCTGCCGGTGGAAAACAACTGGCAGGCCCTGGCCCGCGAAGCGTTCCGCGATGACGTCGACTGGCAGCAACGGGCGATCACCATCTCGGTCCTGCAGGAGGGTGACGGTAGCCAGGAGGTGGAAACCCGCCTGGCGCTGTGGCTGGAGCAGCATCACAGCATGGTCGAGCGCTGGCGCGCGATGCTGGTGGACATCCGTGCCGCCAGCGGCACCGACTACGCCATGTACGCGGTCGCCAACCGCGAATTGCTGGACCTGGCAATGAGTGGTCAGGCGGTCGTAACGGCCAACTGATCCGGCGTTGAATAAAAAAGCCCCGCATTGAGAGATGCGGGGCTTTTTTATTGGTGCAGTTGCTCCTTAGGTAAAGATACTCCCACAGAGGCGTAGCGGTGTGGCTGGTCAGTTTTTCAGCGGAATCAACACCGCTTCATCCTTGCCCATCACCATGAATACCAGCAACTTCGCCGGTTCGGTCGCGCTGGCGTTTTTCGAAACCAGGTGCTCGGACCCCGCGGCTTCGTACCAGAATTCCCCCGCCTTGTAGGTGATCGCCGGCTCGCCCTTGACCTGTGAGGTGATGGCGCCTTCCAGTACATAGGCCATGGCCGTGCCCTCATGTTTGTGGGCGATGGACGACTGGCCGGGGGCGTAGTCGACGGTCAGCATCATGGCCTTTTTCCCGGGAGCGTTTTTCAACATCTGCTCCTGCAACACGTTGACCTTCTCCGAGGGCGCGGCTTCGTGGGCGTAGATGTGGGTGATGGGCAGCAGGCTGAGGGCGGCGATCAGATAGAGGGCTTTCATGGCAGGTTACCTTCGTGGGTTTTTTGAGTGAGTTCGCGTTGCCGCGATGATGAAGTCACCCTAAGCCCCACGTTGAGGCAAACAAACGTCCAATCTTTCGGAAGGCGGGTAGACCAATGCCGCGATCCACCAAACTCGAAAGGTAACCCCCTGTAGGAGCTGCCGAAGGCTGCGATCTTTTGATCTTTCGCTTGAGATTCAATTGGATTGGACAAGATCGCAGCCTCGTTGCACTCGGCAGCTCCTACGGGCTCGGGGTGTCAGCTGTTGAAGTCGACACTGCGGGCCAGGCGGTTGTCGATCAGGCCGATAAAGCCCTGCACCTCGGGGCAGTTGAAGTGGGCTTGCATCGCCGCTTCCGATTGCCAGCGGGCGCTGACGTTCCAGCGGTCGCCATCCTCCGGGCAACGGTCGACCATGTAGGCATCGCACCCCGGCTGTGCACGCAGGGTCTCGACGATTTGCTGCAACTGCCGGCCCAGTTCTTCCGAGCGCCCGGCGGCGGCCTGCACCTGGACGGTATTGATCACTTGGCGAGACATTGTTCAGGCTCCTGAATCAAGTCGAATGGGGGTTGCTCAACATTCAACGACACCCGTGCAGGATAGGCCTGTCGGGGCGAGGCTCAAACAGCCAATGGGCGGATAAATGCCCAGTCCAATCGCTCAGGCGACCTGCTGCAAAATGTCCCGCAAGCGGTCGAGGGCGATGTCGATGTCGAGGATTTCGATGGCACCGAAACCGAAGAACAGACCCGGTCGCACCGGGGTATCGTTGAAAAAACCAGCGAGGCTGTAGAGCCCGACTTCGGCTTTTTTCGCCAGCTCGATCACCAGGGCCAGGTCGATTGGCACCTTGCACAGCACTGCCATGTGAAAGCCCGCCGTGGTGGGCACGGCCTCGAACCAGGGCGACAAGTCCCCGGCCATGCGTGCCAGGATCCGCTCACGCCGACCGGCATACAGGGTATGGCAGCGGCGGATATGCTTGAGCAGGCAGCCTTCGGCGATGAACTTGGCCAGCGCCCATTGGGGCAGGGTGGAGGTGTGCTGGTCGGTAAGGCGTTTGGCCAGGATCACCGCTTCGAGAATTGCCGGTGGCAGGATCGCGTAGCCGAGGCGCAGCTCTGGCAGCAGGGTCTTGGAAAAGGTCCCGACGTACGCCACGATCCCGCGCTCGTCCATGCTCTGCAGCGAGTCGGCGGGCCGACCTTCGTAGCGGAATTCGCTGTCGTAATCGTCTTCGATGATGATCGCCCCCAACTCGTAGGCCCGCGCCAGCAAAGCCTCGCGGCGGGCCTGGCTCATGGGCATGCCCAAGGGGAACTGGTGGGAAGGCGTCACATAAATCAGCCGCGTACCGTCAGGGATCAGCTCCACGCGCATGCCTTGCTCATCCACCGGCACCCCGGCCACCGTGGCGCCGTGGGAGCCAAACAGCAGTCGCGCCGGCGGATAACCCGGATCTTCCATGGCGACCAGACTGCCAGGACGGGTCAACACCCGCGAGATCAGGTCCAGGGCCTGTTGCGCGCCGTTGCACACCACCACGTCAGCGTCCTGGCAATTGACCCCGCGGGAAAACGCGATGTGCCGGGCGATGGCATTGCGCAACGCCGGCAAGCCTTCGGGCTGGCTGTAGAAGCCCTTGGCGCTGGCGATCTGGCGCAGGGCATGGGCGGTGCAGCGGCGCCAGTCATCCAGGGGAAACTGGCCCTTGCCGATGGCGCCACCGATGAAGTCGTAACGTAGCGCACCTTCAAGGGTGGGATGACGCATCAGGTCCGGCATGTTGCGCCAGGCTTCGACGACATCGGCTCCGGCCAGCTCGTGGTGGCTTTGTTTTCGCACGTTCCTGGCAGGTCGTGCATTGACGTAGGTGCCTTTGCCGATGATGCCGGTGAGGAAGTTTTCGTAGGTCAGTTGCGCATAGGTGTCGGAAACGGTCTTGCGCGAGATGCCCAGTTGTTCGGCGAGCAAGCGGCTGGGCGGCAGTTGCGTGCCGGCGGCCAGGCGACCGCTTTCGATGGCGCTGCGTAATTGTTGATACAACTGGCCCGCCAGGTCCTTGCGGCCGTTGATGACAACATGAAGTTCCATACCCGCAGGCTCCTGTTTGGCGGCAAGCGTCAAAGGCGCAAGATTACCTGCATTGTGCGACTGCATAGAAGTTGCGTGGAGGAAATCCCGTCCATTGGTCTTGTGCACGTTGGCCCCGGTTTTTTCGACGAATTGGACCTGTCGCTCACCGACCCCAAGGCCTACCGTGAAGGTCCCAATCGCCACGGAGCCCAGCCATGAGCCCGCGTCTGGATTACTACAGTGCGTCCCCCGGGGCGATGAAAGCCATGATCGGCCTGGAAGCTCTGACGAGTCGCTTGAGTATCGAAGCGGCGCTGCTGCACCTGATCAAGATCCGCGCCTCGCAACTCAATGGCTGCGCCTTCTGCACTGACATGCATTCGGTGGATGCGCGCCGCCTGGGCGAGACCGAGCGGCGCCTTTACGCCGTGGCGGTATGGCGCGACAGCGGCTTTTTTACGCCTCGCGAACGCGCCGCCCTGGCCTGGACCGAGGCGGTGACGCTGTTGGCCGAAAGCCAGGTGCCGGATGAGATCTATGCCCAGGCCCGTGCCGAGTTCAGCGAAGAGGAACTGGTGGACCTGACCCTGGCGATCAGCACCATCAACAGTTGGAACCGGCTGGCGGTGAGTTTTCGCCAGAGTCCTGGTGGCTGATGTTCATTCATCCAGCCTGAATGCGTTCCTGTGGCGAGGGAGCAAGCTCCCTCGCCACAGAGGCAGAACCGTCATTTGGGCAACGGTGAATTGTTAGCCGGAACCGGCGGCCTTTGCGGCTTGACCGACGTCCCAAAGGTATTGCCCATGCGCACGCTGGTGGCCGCCGGGGTCGCCAGGCCGATGCTGTTTGGCGCGCGTTCGTTGACGGGTACATTCAAGGCGTCCTGTGCCCGTTGCGCGGCCGCCGCCGCTTGTGGGTCGTTGCCCATCTGCCGGCTCAGGCAGTTGTAGTCCGGGGTCTTGTAGCCGCCAACCGTCACCTCGATACACGCCGGCGCCTCTTCGCCCTGGGCCCAGGGCAGGGCCAGGAGCAGTCCGAGGCCTGCCGTCATTCTCATCCACTGTTTCATCACCGACCTCCTGGCCCGTCACAGCGGACGGTTCGTTGTCAGAGCATCAGTCTAGTGCGGCCCGGGGGATTTGTATCAGTTGTCATACGACATTCATAAACTCCCCTCAGGATGACGGTTTTCAACGGATACGTCAGTCGTGCAGCAGGGCAAAGCCGGGGGCGGACGCAGACGTGGATTGACCAGGGCGCCCTTGGGGTGGCTGACGGTGTTGTTGTGTCTGTTGGCCGGGCCGATCCAGGCGGGTGATCTGGTGGATCTGGACATCGCGCCCCAGGAACTGACCACGGCACTGGAGTTGTTCAGTCGTGCGACGGGCATGGCGGTGCTGGTCGATCACCGGTTGTCGAGTCAGCGCCACACGCTGGGGGTCCAGGGGCTATTCACACCCTCCCAAGGGTTGAATGTGTTGCTCAGCGGCACTGGGCTTGCGGCGCATTATGCCCGGGCGGATGCGTTCACGTTGCAGCCGGTGCGGGTCCGTGAGGTACCGCTGCCTCCCGGCGTCACCCCAAGCTTGAGTGACAGCAATTACGCGGCAGCGATCCAGACGGTTATCCAACGCAACTTATGTCGTTCACCGCTGACCCGCCCGGGAAGTTTTCGGGCAGTGCTGCAAGTGTGGATCGGCCGCGACGGCGTGGTCCAGCACAGCCGCCTGGTCAGTTCCACCGGCGATCTGATGCGTGACAGAGCCTTGGTCAATAGCTTGCAAAACCTCAGGATCGACCGCCCGGCGCCCAGTTCGTTGCGCCAGCCGGTGACCCTGCTTTTGTTACCCGATTCATCAGGAAAAAGCATGGAATGCACAGCAGGGGAAGGGGTGTCCGGGCGATGAAAGACACTGGTCGCAGCCCGATGGTCAAGTTGTTCCTCACCTCTTACGAGGATTTCAAGGTGCGTCTGCGCCGGCGCCTGGGCTCCGAGGAACTGGCCAACGATGTGCTGCATGAAACCTACCTGCGGGTCGACCGGATGGGCGATACGCCGGACATTGCCCAGCCCAACGCCTATTTGTATCGCATGGCCCTGAACATTGCCGCCGACCGTCGGCAAGCCGATGCGCGCCTGCTCACTGGCGATGAAATCGAGGAGTTGCTGCAGATCTCCGATGAAGCGCTGGATCCGGCCCGGGTGGTGGGTGGGCAAAAGGAGCTGCAGGTCCTGCTCAAGGCTTTGTATGAGCTGCCGGCACGGCGCCGCAGGATTTTCATCGCGGCGCGCCTGGAGGAAGCGCCACACCTGGAAATCTCCCAGCGCTTTGGCATTTCCACGCGCATGGTAGAGAAGGAAATCAAGGCTGCATTGGGACATTGCGCCCAGCGCCTGGAAAGAAAAGTCATTCAGCGGTTCGGTCCCGGCGCGGGAAAACCGTCTTGAGAGTAGAGACCAGACCATTTTGTGAGTGTGTGTGCGCTTGAACATCTTCAGCATCACTTCCCCTGACGCCACGCCCCAGGCCCGACTGGATGGCGAGGCCCGCGACTGGCTGATCCTGCTGACCTCGGGACGCGCCACCGTGGCCGATGCCCGGGCCTTGCGCCAGTGGTGTGGGCAAAGCCCCGAGCATGCGCGGGCATTCGAACAGGCCAAGGCGCTGTGGCATGGGCTGCAACCGGCGGCCCAGGCGTTGCAGGCGCCGCGCCATTTCGGGCGGCGGGCGTTGCTGGGCGGCGCGATTGCAGCGTCGGTCGGTTTCCTGCTGATCCGGGCCACGGTGCCTGGTGGTGTTTCAGGGTTGGGAGCCGATTACATCACTGAAGTCGGCGAACAGCGCCGGGTTGAACTGGCGGATGGCATCAGCCTGGAACTCAACACCCAGACCCGCCTCAGCCGCCTTCCGTTGAACGATGGTGGGCAAGGATTGGAATTGCTCAGCGGTGAGATCGAAGTGCAGGGGCGCAGCCCACAGACGGTCAGCGTCCAGGCCGGCGCCGGCTGGATCAGTGCCGCCCGGGCACGTTTTAACGTTCGTTATACCGACCAGAGTGTCTGCGCGACCTGCCTGGAAGGCGTCGTGCAAGTGCAAGTGCAAGGCCAGAGTTTTCGCCTGGAACCGGGCATGCAATTGACCTACGACACTGGCCGGGTCGGCACCCCACAGCATGCCGATGTGTCGGCAGCCGTTGCCTGGCGCGATCAAGTGCTGGTGTTCAACGACGCGACCCTGGCCAGGGTCATCGATGAAATCAACCGCTACCGGCCCGGCATGTTGCTGTTGCTCAATCGCGAACTGGGCTTGCGCAAGGTCCAGGCACGTTTCCGTCTCGATCAACTGGCGGGCGTGGCGCTGCTGATCCGCGATGCCTACGGCGCCAAATGCACCGAGTTGCCGGGTGGGGTGGTGGTGTTGAGCTGAGACTCACGTTGCCTGGGTGGGCCTCGTCGCGAGAAGGCTCGCTCCCACACGGGTTATGCATTGACCGTGACAGAAGGGTTCGGCTTACTCCAGTGGCCCTAGCACCTGCCGATACTTTTCAACGCCTTGGGGTGTCCGCCGACTCAGGCTGATTTCGATGCCTGCCGGGTTTTCCTGGCGGTTGCCGCTGAGTTTGCGCCAGCCTTTTTCCTGATCCCAGAAGCGCAGCCCTGCATCGCTGACTTCACTGAGCACGGCCACTCCCGCGCCGGGTGCCGGCAAGGGGTAGCGGCTGCGGGCCTGGCCTTGGGCGCGGTAGAGGGTGTCGCCCTTGAGCCACCAGCGAACCCGTTGCAGCTCGCCTTCCTGAGTGGCGGCCACGCGGATCACGTCCAGGCGGAACCCTTGACCCTCGGTGCTGCGCACGGTGAGGGCGGGTGGGGCGGTTGAAGGGGCGTCGTCGCCCCCGGGTTTTACCGGTTCGCTCAACTCGACGCTGGCGCGCAGGGCGACGTCGCGCTCCAGTTGGTTCAACACCCGCAGCAAGGCTTCGGTCTGTTCGGTACTGGCCTGCAGATGGGTGTCGGCCCGGGTCACGCTGTCCAACCCGCGCCAGGCGATCAGGCTGACCACCGCCATCAGCAGGATCGCCACCATGACTTCAAGCAAGGTGAAACCCGACTGCCGGCCGTTCATTGGATTTGCATCCGGCCGGCGGCACTGCGTTGCACGTTGAGGCTGTTCTGGCCGTCCGACAGGCGGATCTGCAAGGGCTCACCGATCCATTCGGCATTCAGCACGACCCGCTGCCTGGGCTCGACACGAATCTCCATCGATGGGCTCTGCCAGCGACGCGGATGTAGCTGCGGGTCGTCCTTGAACCGATCCAGCCCAGCCCCATGATCGTTGCGACGGGTGAAGGCAAATCCCTTGGCATCCCAGCGCCAGGTAATCGGCCGGCCATCGGTACGGGCTTCGGTCTGGGCCAGCTGTAGGAGTTGCACCAATTGCCCGGCGTCCTGGCGCAGCAACTTCAATGGGTCCGGCTTGATGCTCAGGCTCACGGCGGCGCTGGCGATGCCGATGATCACCAGCACCACCATCAATTCGATCAAGGTGAAACCGCGTTGCTTGCCGACGTTCATGCGCGCTCCTTTGCGTCGGACCATCCTGCACGGTGAAGATGATAAGCATGTGAAATAAAACGGAGAGAATTGACGCGTACGCTGGTGGCTGGAATAAAAAAGGAGATTCAGGCCATGGCATTCATCGAGCGTGTGTCCCCGGCGCAAATCGTGCAGGTACTCGGCTTGTTGGCGGCGTTGGCCGGGGTGGCGACCTGGTCTTCGCTGTTGCTGACATCCGCCGAGTCCCGCACCCCGGACGTCGCCCCGCAACGTCTGGCCGAGCGTTCCGATAACCCGGCGCTGCAGTGGTTTTCCAACCAGCCGGCGCCGGTGCGGATCAAGGTCAGCGGTGTCATGGCCGGCGCCCGTGGGGCGGTGGCGATCCTCAGCCTCAACGACGGGCCACCGCGCAGTTTCCTGGTGGGTGAACGGGTGGCCCAAGGGGTGCGGCTGGTGTCGATCGAGGCGCAGGCGGTGGTAATCGAGCGCGGTACCGAGCAGACCCGGCTGGCGCTCGCACGGTTGCCGGATTCGGTGGCTTTGCCCTCATTGACCCGCTGAAAACTGTGGCGAGGGGATTTAGCGAAACGTCGCACCGCCCCACTGTGGGAGCAAGGCTTGCCCGCGATCGCGATGCAGGCGCCTCGTTTCCTCGCAGACCGCGTCGTCTTCACCGCGGGCAAGCCTTGCTCCCACAAATAAATCCTCTCGCCACAGGGGTTGTGTTCAGCCGCTATTTTCCCCGGCTGACCAACGTCTCCAATCGCGCCAACGGCGGTGCGTCGTGGCTGCGATCCGACACGGTCAGTTCAACCCGCAACATCCGGCCATTTTCCGCCGGGCGCAGGTTCTGTTCGCAACGCAGCAGCAACCGCCCCTGATCGCAGTCGAACACTTTCGAACCCTGGGCAAAACGTCCTTCCAGGCGTAACTGCGCCAGTTGACTACGGGCCGCCAGCAGGGCGATGGATTTGTCTCGCAACAAGCCGTTGCTCTGGGTCATCACCGCGGCCACGCGCACCGCTGCCGACATGGCCACGGCGATGATCGCCAGTGCCACCAGCACTTCAATCAGGGTGAAGCCGGCTTGCGGAGCAGGGCGTGGCATGGCGCGGGCTCGATGGGCGGGGGCAGCCCCCAAGGCTAGTCCACGTTCGTGACCGATTGACGACGTAAGCTCCTGAGCAATTTCAATATCACTGACATATTTTCTTGCAACACTGCGCCTCGAATCGAATCCAGCGAAGGACCGTCGAGATGCAGATCGCCCGTTACAACGCCCGTTCCCAAGGCCCACGCGGGCAGCGGGGTTTCACCCTGATCGAAATCATGGTCGTGGTGGTCATCCTCGGTATCCTGGCGGCGATGGTGGTGCCCAAGGTCCTCGACCGTCCCGACCAGGCGCGGGCAACGGCGGCGAAACAGGACATTGGCGGCCTGATGCAAGCCTTGAAGCTTTACCGCCTGGATCACGGCAGCTACCCGAGCATGAACCAGGGCCTCAAGGTGCTGGTGGAGAAACCTGCCGACGCCAAAAACAGCACCTGGCGCTCTTACCTGGAACGCCTGCCCAACGACCCATGGGGCCGTCCCTATAACTACCTCAACCCCGGTGCCAATGGCGAAGTCGATATCTTTTCCCTCGGTGCCGACGGCCAGCCTGACGGCGACGGCGTGAATGCCGACATTGGCTCCTGGCAGCTATAAGGGCCGTGATGCGAACGAATTCGCCCACTGCGGCGAAGCAGCGCGGCATGGCGGTCATCAGTGCCTTGCTGATCGCCGCCGTGGTGGCGGTGATCGCCGGCGGCATGCTCACCCGCCAGACCCTGTTCACCCGCAGCCTGGAAGCCGAGCAGCTGCGCATCCAGGGCACGGCGCGGTTGCAGGGTGGCCTGCAATTGAGTCGCCAGTTGCTATCGGATGCCCGCCAGCGCGACCCCCTGACACGCTTCGGCCAGCCGTGGGCCAACCCCATCGTGATGCCAGGCTCGAACCTGGTCGACACGCCGTTCGAAGGGCAGTTGGAAGACGAGCAAGGCAAATTCAACCTGCGCAACCTGGTCGCCAATGAACGGGTGGACCAGGAGCAGGTACGCGCCTTCGAACGATTGTGCGATCAGCTTGGCGTCGCCGCGACAGTACGTGCGCGCATCGTCGAGCGGGTGATTGCTGCGTACCCGCGGGTGTTGAATCCGGAACTGGCGGACAAGGCGCCAGTGAGCAATTCGTTCGACAGCGGCCGCGACACCTCGCCGGACGCCTCCAATGCACCACTGGCACCGACACGGCCCATGCTTCGCACATTGCAAGACCTGCGCGGCGTCAAGGGGGTCACCGAGGCGTTGCTGGAAACCCTGGCGCCCTATGTGACGATTCTGCCGACCAATACCTGGCTCAACGGCAACACCGCCAGTGCCTCGGTGCTGGCGGCCTACGTGCCGGGGCTGTCGCTGCAACGGGCCCAGGCGCTGGTCCGCGAGCGAGACGGTGGCCACTGGTTTATCAATCGTGGGGATTTCGTCAATCGCCTGCGCATGCCCGAGCTGGAAATGACCTCCGTCAAGGTCGGTATCACCAGCGACTGGTTCCGCCTGCGGGGCCAGGCGCGCAGCGGGCAACGGCGGGTGGAGATCGATGCTTTGCTGCAACGCAGCCAGGACCGTTTGCCCCAGGTGATCTGGTCACGGGTGGGCGTATGACTCTTTTGCGCATAGCACTGACGCCGCTGGCCAGTCTGAACCTTGACAGCCCGGTGGCGTTTGCCTGGCTGGATCGCCAGGGCCAGGTTCGTGAAGAAGGGCACAGCAGCCTGCGGGCCCTCGGTCAGGGGAGGAAGAACCTGCGGGTCGAATGTTTCCTCCATCCCCGTGACAGCTTGCTGACCACCCTGGAACTGCCGCTGTTGCCGGCGGCGAAAATCACCGCGGCGGTGAATTGCGCGGCCCAGGCGCTGATGCTCGGTGCCAGTGAGCGCATGCAGGTCGCCCACAGCCCGCGCGGTGCCGACGGGCAGGTGCAGATCGCCTGGCTGGACCGGGAGTCACTCGATGCCCTGGGCCGGATGCTGCGTCAGGCCGGGATGAATCTGCGCGGCCTATACCCGGCGTCCTATGCCTTAGCGGTGCTGTCCGGGCCGGTGGCCTGCATCGAAGACGGACACTTGTTGGTGCGCCACAGCGTGCAGCACGCCGTGGTGCAACCGTTATTGGACGGGGCACTGGATGAATGGTTGCTGCAGACAGGCGCCGGGCTGCGTTGGGTCGGCGAGTCGCCGCCGCCGGCCTCGGTTGAGACCTTGCCCGGCACCCAGCGCTGGACCGGTGTCGCCCCCGGCTGGGGCTTGCACACCGGCCTGGCGCACGGCGTCGCTGAGCGCGGCGGGTGGGGCCGGGCGGTGACCCTCTGCACGGTGGCGTTGGCGGTGTGGGTCGTTGGCCTGAATCTCTACGCCGCCCGTGAAGCGGCCCAGGGCCAGCGGCTCAAGGCGCAGATGAGCCAGCGGGTGAAGCAGGCGTTTCCGGAGTTGCCGGTGATTCTCAACCCCTTGCAGCAGGCTCGCCAGCAAATCAGCGCGCGCCAGAACGGTACGGCGGCCGACCCGGCCCAGCGCTTCGCCAGTCTGGTGCAACAGGCGGGCAGCGCCATGCCGTTCATGGGCGGCAACCTGCAGGCGCTGGTGTTCGAGAGCGGTGAGTTGCGTCTGGAGGTCGTGGCCGAGGCACAAAAAAACGCTGCTGAAGATGCCTGGAAAATCCCCCTGGGCCAGGCCGGTATCGACGTCGCGGCCAATGACCAGGGTTGGACCCTGCGGGTGGCGCCGGCCGGGCAGGGTGCGCAGGACAACCCTGACGAAACCCCGGAAGCCGATGATGAATAAGCAATCCCTGGCCTTGTTGTGGGCGCGCTGGCAAACCCTTCGCACGCGTTGCCGGACGTCCTGGCAGGGCCTGGCCGTGCGCGAACAACGTGCCGTGGCCCTGGCGGCGCTGGTACTGGGCGGTTGCCTGGTCTGGCTGGCGCTGATCGAGCCGCCGCTCAAGACCATCGCTTATTGGCAGACCGAAACCCCGAAGCTGCGCTCGCAGACCGAAGCCCTGGAAGTGCTGCTGCGCGACATCGGCGGCCCGGCGCAGGGCCAACCTCTTGAAGCAGCCCTGCGCCAGACCCTCGACGCCAGTGGCCTGAATGCGCATTACCAATTGCAGGCGCCAGGCGCCGAGCCCCCCAACGCCTGGCAGCTGACCTTCACCGACGCCCCGGCCGACGGGGTGATCGGCTGGCTGTTGAGCAGCCCGGCACAATTTTCCCTGGAAGTGATCGAGGCCCGTTTGCAACGGTCGGCCACGGCCACCTCTGGCAACGCCGAAAACACTGACATTACCGCCGGCACACTGTCCGGAACCGTTCGCATGAATCAGGCGCCAGGCGCTAAGGAAGCTTCATGAAGGGTGCCAGCTACCCACGTCATTGGCGCAAGGCCGCGCCGTTGCTGTTGCTTGCATTGAGCGCGTGCAACAGCACGCCGCCAGCGTCGCAGCCACCGTTGTTGGTGGACAGTGAGCTGGGCATTCCGTTGGGCAGTACCCAGCGCAGCGGCGATGCGCTATTGGATCGTCAACGGGCCCAGGACTTGCGTGAACAGAAACCTGCGGTGCGGCATCAGGTCGATCTCACCGCCCGGGCCCGCGCGCCTCGCGCCAGTCCTTCGGCGAGCAATCCGTTGGGTGATCAACCGGTGACCCTGAATTTTGTCGAGGCCGACATTCAGGCTGTGGTGCGGGCCTTGTCCCGCTCCACCGGCCAACAGTTTCTGGTGGACCCTCGGGTCAAGGGCAACCTGACGCTGGTGTCCGAAGGCCAGGTGCCGGCTCATCAGGCCTACGACATGCTGCTGGCCGCGCTGCGCATGCAAGGCTTCAGCGTGGTGGACGTTGGCGGCGTGGCCCAGGTGGTGCCGGAGGCCGATGCCAAGCTGCTGGGCGGGCCGATCTACAGCGCCGATAAACCGGCCGGCAACGGCATGCTGACCCGCACTTTCCGCTTGCAATACGAAAACGCGGTGAACCTGATCCCGGTGCTGCGCCCGATCGTGTCGCCGAACAACCCGATCAACGCCTACCCGGGCAACAACACCATTGTCGTCACCGACTATGCCGAGAACCTGTCACGGGTGGCGCAGCTCATCGAAGGCATCGATACCCCCAGCGCCATCGACACCGATGTGGTGCCGATCCACAACGGCATCGCCGTGGACATCGCGCAGATGGTTTCCGATTTGCTGGAAACCCAGGGCGGCGACCAGACCCAGAAAATCAACGTGATCGGTGACCCGCGTTCCAATTCCATCATCATCCGCGCCGGCAGTCCCGAGCGCACCGAGCTGGCGCGCAACCTGATCTACAAGCTCGACAACGCCCAGAACAACCCGAGCAACCTGCACGTGGTGTACTTGCGCAATGCCCAGGCCGGCAAACTGGCCCAGTCCCTGCGCGGTTTGCTCACTGGGGAAAGCGAAGGCGAGGGCAGTGACAACGCCCGTTCGGTGCTCAGCGGCATGGGCGCCAGCACCAGCGGCCAGAGTGGGCAGGGCAGCAGCGGCGATGGCAGCAGTAGCACCACCAGCGGCAGTGCTTCGACCACCGGCAACGGCTACGCCCAGGGCAGCGGCAACGGGCAGACTTCCGCCTCGACGCAGAACGAGCAGAACACCGCCTTCAGCGCTGGCGGCGTGACCATCCAGGCCGACGCCACCACCAACACCTTGCTGATCTCCGCGCCGGATCCGCTGTACCGCAACCTGCGCGAAGTCATCGACCTGCTGGACCAGCGCCGCGCCCAAGTGGTGATCGAGAGCTTGATCGTCGAGGTCGGCGAGGACGACGCCAGCGAGTTCGGCGTGCAATGGCAGAGCGGTAACCTGGGCGGCAGCGGCGTGATCGGTGGGGTCAATCTCGGCGGCACGGGGCTCAATCTCAATGGCAAGACCAGCATCGACGTGCTGCCCCAGGGCCTGAACCTCGGTGTGGTCAACGGCACCGTGGACATTCCCGGCATCGGCAAGATCCTCGACCTCAAGGTCCTGGCCCGGGCGTTGAAGAGCAAGGGCGGCACCAATGTGTTGTCGACGCCGAACCTACTGACCCTGGACAACGAAGCGGCGAGCATTTTTGTCGGCCAGACCATTCCGTTTGTCAGCGGCAGCTATGTCACCGGTGGCGGTGGCACCAGCAACAACCCGTTCCAGACCGTGACCCGCGAAGAGGTCGGCTTGAAGCTCAATGTCCGGCCGCAAATTTCCGAGGGCGGCACGGTCAAGCTCGATATCTATCAAGAGGTCAGCAGCGTCGACAACCGCGCTTCGAGCACCACCGGGATTGTCACCAACAAGCGCGCCATCGACACCAGCATCCTGTTGGACGACGGGCAGATCATGGTCCTCGGTGGGTTGCTGCAGGACGGCTACAGCCAGAGCAATGACGCGGTGCCGTGGCTGTCGACCATCCCCGGTGTCGGTGCGCTGTTTCGCAACGAGCGGCGGCAGATCACCAAGACCAACCTGATGGTGTTCCTGCGGCCGTACATCATCCGCGACACGGCGGCGGGACGCGGCATCACCCTCAACCGCTACGACTTCATGCGCCGCGCCCAAGGCCTGCTGCAACCGGATCGCAGTTGGGCGATGCCGGACATGCAGGCGCCGCAACTGCCGGCCTCGGCCCGGGCGATTCCGGGGGCGGCGCCGGTTGGCTTGCAAACGCCGAGGGCGGTGATCAAGGCAGTGCCGATCGAAGGAGGCGCTCGCTGATGAACACTCATCCTGTGGGAGCGAGCTTGCTCGCGATGACGGCAGCCCAGTCAACATTCATGCAAACTGACACGCCGCTATTGCGAGCAAGCTCGCTCCCACAGGGGACATGTGTGTTTCTTGGGTCTGAGGTGTCAGCATGAACACCCTCCCATACGCCTGGGCCAAGGCCCAGCGCCTGGTACTGCGTCAGTCCGACGACGGCGCGGTGTTGATGGTGTGTCCGTCCACGCCGGGCTGGTCCATCAGTGAAGTACGTCGCCAGTTCGGCGAGGTACGCCTGGAGCGGGTGCGTGACGAGGAACTCGATGGGTTGCTCAATACGGCCTACGCCGACACCGGCAGCGCCGCCGCCGTGGTGGGCGCGGCGGAGAACGAGGTGGACCTCGACCGGCTGATGCAGGACATACCCGAGATCACCGACCTACTGGATACCCAGGACGGCGCGCCGGTAATCCGCATGATCAACGCCTTGCTGACCCAGGCCGCACGGGACGAGGCCAGCGACATTCACATCGAGCCCTACGAAAGCCATTCGGTGGTGCGCTACCGGGTCGACGGCACCCTGCGCGACGTGGTTTCGCCACGCAAGGCCCTGCACGGCGCGCTGGTGTCGCGGATCAAGATCATGGCCCAGCTCGACATCGCCGAAAAACGCCTGCCCCAGGACGGGCGCATCGCCTTGCGCGTGGCCGGGCGACCGATCGACATCCGTGTCTCGACGGTGCCCACCGGCCATGGCGAACGGGTGGTGATGCGGTTGCTGGACAAGCAAGCTGGACGCCTGCAACTGGAAACGTTGGGGATGGACCCGGACGTGCTGGGCAAGCTCGATCACCTGATCCGTCAGCCCCACGGCATCGTGCTGGTCACCGGCCCCACCGGCAGTGGCAAGACCACCAGCCTCTACGCCGCCCTGGCTCGTCTGGACGCCAGTGTCCACAACATCCTCACCGTGGAAGATCCAGTGGAATACGACCTGCCGGGCATCAGCCAGATCCAGGTCAACGCCAAGATCGACATGACCTTCGCCCTGGCCCTGCGCGCGATCCTGCGCCAGGACCCGGACATCATCATGATCGGGGAAATCCGCGACCTGGAGACCGCACAAATTGCCGTGCAGGCGTCTCTTACCGGTCACCTGGTGCTGGCCACGTTGCACACCAATGACGCGGTGTCGGCCGTCAATCGTCTGATCGACATGGGCGTCGAGCCGTTCCTGCTGGCCTCGTCGATGCTTGGCGTGCTCGCCCAGCGTCTGGTTCGCAGGCTGTGCCCGCAGTGCAAACAAGCCGATCCGGCAGCGCCCGGCACCTGGCGCCCGGTGGGTTGTCCGACCTGTAACCAGACCGGCTACAGCGGTCGCACCGGTATTCATGAATTGTTCTGCATCGACGATGACATCCGCACGCTTATCCACCAAGGGGCAGGGGAGCAGGCCCTGCGTGCGGCCGCCCGCCAGGCTGGCATGTTCAGCATGCGCGAGGATGGTGAACGTTGGGTTCGCAGCGGCGCCACCGCCCCTGAAGAAATCTTGCGCGTGACACGGGACGCCTGATGAATCGCTACCGTTTCGAGGCCGCTGACGCCACCGGAAAAATCGAGGTCGGGCACCTGGAAGCCGACAGCCAGGGGGCGGCCTTCAACCTGCTGCGCAGCCGCGGCCTGACGGCGTTGCAGGTGCAGGTCGAACGCAATACCACGCAGGCCAATGGCGGTGGCTTGTTCAGCGCCAAACTCTCGGACAACGACCTGGCCTGGGCCACCCGACAACTGGCGAGCCTGTTGGGGGCGAGCCTGCCATTGGAGGCAGCATTAAGCGCCACGGTGGAGCAGGCCGAACGCAAGCACATCGCCCAGACCCTCAGCGCAGTGCGCGCCGACGTGCGCGGCGGCATGCGCCTGGCCGAAGCCCTGGCCGCGCGGCCACGGGACTTCCCGGAAATCTACCGGGCGCTGATTGCCGCCGGCGAGGAGTCCGGCGACCTGGCCCAGGTGATGGAGCGGCTGGCGGATTACATCGAAGAGCGCAACAACCTGCGGGGCAAGATCCTTACCGCGTTTATCTATCCGGGTGTAGTGGGGCTGGTGTCGATCGCTATTGTGATTTTCCTCCTCAGCTATGTGGTGCCACAGGTGGTCAGCGCGTTCTCCCAGGCCCGGCAGGACTTGCCCGGGCTGACCGTGGCGATGCTCACCGCCAGTGACTTCATCCGTGCCTGGGGCTGGTTGTGTTTTGGCGTGCTGGCCGGTGGGTTCTGGAGTTGGCGCATGTACTTGCGCAACCCGGCAGCGCGGTTGAACTGGCATGCGCGGGTGCTGCGCCTGCCGCTGATCGGACGCTTCGTGCTGGGCCTCAACACCGCGCGCTTTGCCTCGACCCTGGCGATTCTCGGCGGCGCCGGGGTGCCGTTGCTGCGGGCCCTGGAGGCGGCGCGCCAGACCCTGTCCAACGACCGGCTGAGCCTGAGTGTCAGCGATGCCACAGCCAAGGTTCGCGAAGGGGTCAACCTGGCCGCAGCGTTGCGGGTGGAAAAAGTCTTCCCGCCGGTGCTGATCCACCTGATCGCCAGTGGCGAGAAAACTGGCTGCCTTCCACCGATGCTCGAACGCGCCGCGCAAACCCTGTCCCGCGACATCGAACGCCGGGCCATGGGCATGACCGCACTGCTGGAACCGCTGATGATCGTGATCATGGGCGGCGTGGTGCTGGTGATCGTCATGGCGGTGTTGTTGCCGATTATCGAGATCAACCAGTTGGTCCAGTAAACCGAGCACTTTCTGGTGAACACCACCCTTGTGGCGAGGGAGCAAGCTCCCTCGTCACAAAAACAATCAGTTATTTTTGCGCTGCCGCGACACCTCCCGACCCTTGCCAGCACCAAACTCGGGTTCCTCGTTCTGTCATCTTTCTTCGCCCGACAACCACCTGCCGCCATCCCCACGCCCACCCTGCGCAACAGCGCCGCCAGACCCAGTCGAAACCCCGCTCCAGAGCCCTCGAACACCCGAGGAAAAAAGCCAAAAAACAGCCCTCAGCTCCCGAGGTTTTTTCCTTTATCTGTCACCGGAAACTGCGAATTTCTAACCCATGGCCTCACCCCACCGCCATCGGCACAGGACCGAGCGCCATGACGGCAAGCACGCGTCACCCAACCTACGTACGAACACGATGAAAGGAGATTCTTCATGTTTAAGCGCAACGTTCTCGCGGTATCCCTGACCCTCGCCGGCCTCTGCGCCGCTCAGGCCGCCATGGCTGATGTCAATGGCGGTGGTGCTACCTTGCCTCAGCCGCTGTACCAGACCTCCGGCGTACTGACTGCCGGTTTTGCCCCTTACATCGGCGTGGGCAGCGGTGCTGGCAAGGCTGCTTTCCTGAACAACGACTACACCAAGTTCGTGGCTGGCAACACCAGCAAAAACGTGCACTGGGCGGGTAGTGATTCGAAGCTCAGCCAGGCTGAACTGGATGGCTACGTTGCCAACCACGGTGCCGCTTGGGGTCCATTGATCCAGGTGCCTTCGGTCGCCACTTCGGTTGCCATTCCCTTCAACAAGACCGGCACTGCTAACGTCAACTTGAGCGTTGACCAGTTGTGTGGCGTGTTCTCCGGCCGTCTGAACGACTGGAGCCAGATCACCGGCTCGGGCCGTACCGGCGCAATTACCGTGGTTTATCGTGCTGAGAGCAGCGGTACCACTGAGCTGTTCACTCGTTTCCTGAACGCCAAGTGCGCTGAACCTAACAGCGCCAAGTTCGCAATCACCACCAACTTCGCCTCCAGCTTCAGCGGCGGTCTGCCATCCGGTGCCGTTTCCGCCACTGGCAGCCAGGCTGTGATGACTGCTGTGAACGCTGCCCAGGGTCGTATCACCTACATGAGCCCGGACTACGCCGCCACCACCTTGGCCGGTCTGGATGACGCCACCAAGGTTGCTCGCGTTGCCGGTGTTTCCCCTGCCCCAGCCAACGTATCGACTGCCATCGCTGCTGTTTCAGTACCAGCCGCCGCCAACCGCGCCAATCCGAACGCCTGGGTGCCGGTGTTCGCCGCAACCACTAACCCTAACGATCCAAGCGTCGTGGCTTACCCAACCACCGGTTATCCGATCCTGGGCTTCACCAACCTGATCTTCAGCCAGTGCTATGCCAACGCTGCGCAAACCACGCAGGTGCGAGACTTCTTCACCCGCCACTACAACGCCACGGCAGCGAACAACAACGACGCAGCAATCACCGCCAACCGCTTCGTACCGCTCCCAGCGGCCTGGAAGACCGCCATCCGTGGCAGCTTCGTGACCGCAACCAACACCCTTAGCATCGGCAACACCAACGTCTGCAACGGCATCGGTCGTCCGCTGTAACACCGCGTTCGAGCGACACGCAACACTGATCAGCAACGGCGCAAGCCGTTGCTGATTTCTTTGTAGTTAACGGTGGTCGTTTCACACCCTTCAGCTGCGCTTACAGCTCGGTTTACTCGGGCCTGGGGCAGCATTCCAAGACAGGAGTCTTGTCATGTTCAACCAATTTCCCAAGACCGTTGCATTGTTGTGCGGCGCTATATGTGCGCCGTTTGCACTGGCAGATGTCAATGGCGGTGGCGCTACTTTGCCTCAGCCGCTTTACCAAACGTCCGGCGTATTGACCACCGGTTTTGCTCCTTACATCGGTGTGGGCAGTGGAGCAGGCAAGGTAGCGTTCCTGAACAACGATTACTCTCGGTTCGTACCGGGCGATACCAGTAAAAATGTGCATTGGGCTGCCAGCGACTCGAAGCTCACCGCTACCGAACTGAGTACCTACGTCAGCGTTCACGGTGCGACCTGGGGGCCATTGATTCAGATACCGTCGGCGGCCACGTCGGTTGCCATTCCTTTCAATAAAGCAGGGACCGCTAACGTCGATTTGAGCGTGAATCAACTGTGCGGCATCTTCTCTGGACGGCTTACTGACTGGAGCCAGATCATCGGGGCCGGCCGTACCGGTGCCATTACCGTCGTTTACCCCCAAGGTTCCAGTGGTACTACGGAGCTGTTTACCCGTTTCCTGAATGCCAAGTGCGCTGAAACCGGCACCTTTGCCGTCACCACCAACTTTGCCTCCACCTATAGTGGCGGCCTTCCGGTCGGTGCAATATCAGCAAACGGTAGTTCAGGTGTCATGAGTGCGGTGAATGCGGCTCAAGGTCGTATCACCTACATGAGCCCCGCCTATGCAGCGTCCGCGCTGGCCGGTCTGGACGACGCCACAAAAGTGGCGCGGGTTGCTGGTGTTTCTCCAGCACCAGCGAATATTTCGGCTGCGATCGCGAACATTGACGTACCTGCCGCCTACAATCGCGCCAACCCTAATGCCTGGGTTCCGGTGTTCGCCGCAACCACCAACCCTAACGACCCAAGCGTCGTGGCGTACCCAACCACCGGTTATCCGATTTTGGGCTTTACAAATCTGATCCTGAGCCAGTGCTACACCGACCCTTCGCAGAGCGCACAAGTGCGAGGTTTCCTCACTCGTCACTATGGTGCATTGGCCGTAAACAACAATGACTCCGCTATCATCGCCAATCGCCTCTTGCCACTGTCAGCCCGTTTGAAAACCTTTATTCGTTCCAGCTTCCTGACCGCTAGCAATGGTCTAAGTGTCGGCAACCCCAACGTCTGCAATGGCATCGGTCGCCCTCTGTAAACCCATGTCGGGTGCACCCACTACACCATCAGCAACGGCGCAAGCCGTTGCTGATTTTTTGCTCTGGCGCCGCGACCAACACAGCCACATGAAATTTTCATGACAACCGTTCGGTCCCGTCCCCCTGTAACCGCCTATCCCCTATAACCAACGCTGGCAGCCTGACAGCACTGCGTTGTGTCCCCTTAGAGCAAACCGAAAGGATGAGTAGGATGCTGCGCTGCAAACCCCAGACGAACCTGAACGCTCCACGTCGCGACAGCGAGTTGTCGATGCTGCGGCTCAAGCCGTTGGCCCAGGCCATTGCGCTGCTGATGGTGGCCGGCAATGCCCACGCAGCGACGGCGTTCAGTTCGGCCTGGTTTGCCGCCAAGGGGGCGACCCAGGCCGGTGGCGCGACGCGGCCTACGACCGCGCAGCCAGGCATGCCGCCGCCCTTGGCGCAGCAGCAACGGGCTAACGCGCAGTTGCAGCGTTCGCTGACCAACCTCAACAACACCGTGGCTGCCATCGCGGCCCAGCAGGCCGCCCAGGCAGCGGGGCGGCAAGCCGCGTTCGGGCAGGTGCAGACTGTGCCCGACGGGCTGGGCGAGGGTGGGCTCAAGGTCGATAACAGCCTGACCCAGGGCTGGCTCAACGCCAAGGGCCCGAAGCAGACTCAGTCCGGCGGCAAGACCACGGTGACGATCGAGCAGACCGCCGACAAGGCGATTCTCAACTGGGAAACCTTCAACGTCGGGCGCAATACCACGGTGGATTTCCAGCAGCAGTCGAACTGGGCCGTGCTCAACCGAGTCAACGACCCTCAAGCGCGACCAAGCCAGATCCAGGGCCAGATCAAGGGCAACGGCACGGTGATGCTGATCAACCGCAACGGCATCATTTTCAGCGGCAGCAGCCAGGTCAACGTGCGCAACCTGGCGGCGGTGGCGGCCAACATCAGCGATGAGCAATTCAGCAAGCGCGGCTTGTACGTCGATGCCATCGGCAGCCAACCGACCTTCACCGACGCAGCGGGCAAGGTCGAAGTGCAGCAGGGCGCGCTGATCGAAACCCATCGAGCTGCCACCTCCACGGCCGGTGGTGGTTATGCCTTGCTGCTGGGTTCCGAAGTGGAGAACGCCGGTTCCATCATCACCGCCAAGGGCCAGACCACCCTGGCGGCGGGCGACAACTTCTACATCCGGCGCGGCCAGGGCACCAGCGGCAACCTGCGCTCCACCACCCGTGGCAACGAGGTCGCGACATCCCTCAAACCGGGCAGCAGCGCCGGCACGGTGATCAACAGCGGCCTGATCCAGGCCAGCACCGGCGACATCACCCTCACTGGGCACAATGTGCAGCAGAACGGCGTGGCGGTGGCGAGCAGTTCGGTGGACACCCGCGGCACGGTGCACCTGCTCAACGCTTTCAGCGACAGCACCGGCAGCGTGACCCTGGGGCAGGGCAGCGCCACCGCAGTGCTTCTCGACGCTGCGGGCGGCAGCGCCCTGGACAGCCAGCGCAATGCCGGACCGGCTGGCCTGGACGGCACGCCGAACAACCTGATCACCGGTCAGTTCAACAACCTCAGCAGCGTGGTCGACCGCAGCGACCAGTCCCGGGTCGAGATCGTCAGTGGCGGCAGCGTCGACTTCCAGAACGGCTCCATTACCCTGGCCACCGGCGGCCAGGTCGCGGTCAGCGCCGCCGGTCGCAGCCTGGTGCGCGATGGTGCGGTGATCGATGTGTCCGGCGCCATCGGCGTCAAGGTGGCGATGGAATCCAACTCCATCAAGGTCAACGTGCAGGGCAACGAACAGCGTGATGCTCCGGTCAACCGCGAGGGCGGCAAGCTGACCAACAACGATGTCTGGGTGGACGTGCGTGACTTGATCTACGTCCCGGCGGGCACCAACGGCTACGCCACTGACCGTTGGTACACGGCGGGTGGGCTGTTGGAAGTCGGCGGTTATTTGGGGACCCGAGGCCACAGCGCCGGTGAATGGGCTGCTCAAGGCGGCACCCTGACGTTCACCGGCAACGACGTGGTGACCCAACAGGCGGCGCAGTTGAACCTGTCCGGCGGCACCCTGGATGTGCAGAGCGGCTACCTGCGTCAGTCCTGGCTCAAGGGCCCCAATGGGCGCTTGTATGAATTGTCCAAGGCGCCGGGGGACATCCTCTACACCGGCATCTACAAGGGCTACGAAGACCACAGCCAACGCTGGGGCCAGACCGATTACTACTACAACCCGCTGATTGCCCCGCGCGAGCGTTTCGAAGCGGGTTACACAGTCGGTCGCGATGCCGGCAAGCTGGTGGTGTCGACCCGCAACGCGGTGCTGGAAGGCCAGATCGTCGGCGAGGTCTACCAGGGCGAACGCCAGACCCAGGCGCCGAACCTCAACCTCGACGGTTACCAGCAATCGCAAAACGCTGTGGCCCGACGGGCGCAGTTGTGGGTGGGCAGTTACACGCCGATCTATGACAAGACCAGTGGTGTGATCAATAGCGGCCTGAACCCCACGCTCGATCAGGTCACCGTCGGTAAGGTGGCCGACAAGATTGCCGCGGGCCTGGACCTGACCTCGGTGGTCGGCACTGATCGGCAAGGCAAACTGGTTCTGGATAACGATCTGCTCAACGGCTTCCAACTCGGCGCGGTCAAGGTCGCGGCGCTTGAGGGCATCAAGGTCGAGGGGGCACTCAAGGTCGCCGATGGCGGCGACATCACGCTTTATGCACCGCAGGTCGAGGTGAATGCCGACCTGACGGCCCGCAGCGGTCGCATTGCCTTGGGTAACGTGCTTAAACAGGTCAGAATCGACAATTTCCAGATGGGAGACGTCGTGCTTTCGCCCGCCACAGGTCAGCGTGCGCTGGTCACGTTGGGCGAGGGCGTGACGTTGAACACCGCTGGACGGTGGAGCAACCTGCTGCTTGAAGGCAACGATCACCAGAACCTGCCGTTTATCAACGGCGGTGCCGTGTCCGTGCGCAGCGACAACATAGATGTGCGCCAGGGCAGCCTGATTGACGTCAGCTCCGGCGCCGCGGTCATGGCCGATGGCAAGACCCGCGGTGGTAAGGGCGGGGACCTGACTCTGACGGCGATTACCAGTACGTCGTCAGACAGCGGCGACTTGAGCCTGGGTGGTGAGCTGCGCGGGACCGGAGTGAGCGGTGGCGGGACCTTGAAGCTGGCGGCCAATAAAGTGCTGATTGGCAACAGCGACTCGCCGCTTGAACCGGGCACCCTGCAACTGAGCGGTGACTTCTTCGACAAGGGCTTCTCGGCCTATGACATCACCGGCAACGAAGGCCTGACGGTGGCCGAAGGCACCCGGGTCGATGTGACGATGCCGGTGTACCGTTTTGGCGAGCAGGCGTTGAGCACCGGCAGCGATGCAGAGCCGGCCGAGGCTTTGCAGCGCTGGACGCCGGAGCTGTACCAGGAAGATGCGATCAAAGGCGTCCTCACCCAGCGTCGCGGCGCGAGCCTGAGCCTCACTGCCGGTACCGCGAACTCCAGCGCCGCCGACATGGCGAGCACGGTGTTGAACCTGGGCAAGGGTAGCGTGATCAGCGTCGATCCGGGGCAGGGCATCGATGTGCGCAGCATTGGTCAACTGACTGCCAACGGCACCCTTAATGCGTGGGGTGGGCGGGTCAGTCTCACCGAGTTGAGCGTCACGGGTGCGGACGGCGAAGGGGTCAATGCCCAGGGCCACGGTCGTTCCATTTGGCTCGGCGAACAGGCGCTGATCGACGTCTCCAGTCGCGCCGTGACTGCCCAGGATATGCGCGGCCAGACCTACGGCCTGGTGCGCGACGGCGGCCAGATTGTCATCGGCGGCCAGATCGATGCCGCGAAAGGTTCTGCTTCCGCATCCGAACTGTTTGTGGTGGTGCGCGACGGTGCGCGTCTGCAAGCGAATGGCAGCCAGGCCGTACTGGACATTCCCGGCCAGGGACGTACGTCGGTGGCGAGTAATGGGGGCAGTATTTCCCTGGCATCGGCCAATGGTTTGTACCTGGACGGCGACTTCAGCGCTCGTTCGGGTGGCACAGGGGCGGCAGGCGGCAGTTTGTCAGTAGCCCTGGAAACGCCCTATTACCGCAACGATGCGGTCAGTGATCGGGTCTTGCAAGTGCGTGAGCTGGTGCTGGGGCAAAACGCCCAGGCGACCCTACTGGGCGACTCAGCCGAAACCTCGGCGGATTCACTGGTCTACGGTCACGGTCGGTTGGGCGTGGATCAGGTGCAGTCGGGCGGCTTCGACAGCCTTGCCTTGTTGAGCAATGGCCTGTTGAGCGCCGATGGCGACGTGTCACTGTCTCTCGGCCAAAGCCTGAGTCTGTATGCCCGCAGCTTTGGGCCGAGTGCAAATGCGCCAGCCAATACCCGGGTCCAACTCAATGCCTCCCATGTGCTGCTGTCCGGGCCTGCGGCCGCGCGACCGAATATGGACGGGTATACTCGGCCCGCAGTCGAGGGCGGCGGTGTGTCGCTGTTGGCAAACAAGGCAGTGTTTTCCGTTAACGCAGACCTGCTGGATGTACAGGGTAGTGTGATATTTAGCGGCAAAGGCACGCTGAGGCAGGCCGACGGTACTACCGTCGAGCTGGAGCGCGCCGGTTTCGACCGGGTCCAGCTAAGCAGTCGGGGTGATTTACGATTCCTGGCCGGGTTCTCTGGCGGCGGTATGCCTGAAGGCTTCACTACCCAATTGCTGACCCCTTCGGACATGATCTTGCAAGCGGCGCAGTTGTATCCCGCGACCGGGGTCGGCGCACGGATATTGGCAGGATATGGCTGGGGCACTGAACCCGGTAGCGGCATGATTCTCTATGATCCGGCGCGTAGCCTGGTCATCGGACGCACCACACAGGTAGCACCTCAAGTGCCTTATTCGGTGTTCGGTCGCTTGCAACTGGGTAGCGCCAAGATCGAACAAGGTGGTGTTGTCCGTGCACCTTTGGGGTTGCTTGAAATCGGTACAAACAACAGCTTGGCGGGTGTATCGGCTCGAGTAGACTTGTTGCCGGGCAGCCTGACCTCGGTCAGCGGCCTGGGGTTGGTGCTGCCTTATGGTGGCACTGTCGATGGGCAGAGCTATCAGTACGCTGGAAAGAAGGTTGTGTTGCTAGGGCAAGGAGCGACTGCCGGCAATGGTGACCTGAATATCGGCGTGATTCTCGGCGGCAAGTCGGTGGCGGCCCAGGAAGGCTCGGTGCTCGATCTTTCGGGTGGTGGTGAATTGCTCGGCGCCGGTTTTATCTCTGGCCGAGGCGGTTCCACCGATGCTCGCTTCAACCCGCTGGTACAAATCGGCGCGAACGGCGGTTTCACCTTGCCGGGATTGTCCAGCAACCCGGTCTACGCCATCGTGCCGGGCAACCAGAGCCAGTATGCGCCGGTCGCCTCCGAGGGCGGTGCGGTGGACCCTAGGGTCGGTCAGCAAATCACCATAGGTGCCGGTGTGCCTGGGCTGGCTGCCGGTACCTATACCCTGATGCCGTCCACCTATGCTTTGCTGCCGGGGGCGTTTCGAGTCGAGGTCAATGGCTTGGCGGGGCAAGGCGTTACAACCGGCGCGCAACAGATGCGCAACGGTTCGTGGACCGCCGCCGGGGTGCTGTCGGTGGCCAATACCGGGCAGCGCAACAGCATTGCCAGCCAGCTCATTCTGACGTCTGGCGATGTGCTGCGTCGTTACTCGCAGTACAACGAAACCAGCTATGCCCAGTTTGCCGTGGCCGATGCCGCACGCCTGGGTGTCCCCAGGGCTTTGTTGCCAGTGGACGCCAAGACGTTGAAGTTGAACCTGGCCAAGGGCGCGGGGGATCAGGCGTTCTCCTTCAAGGGCATCGGCAAGTTCGCGCCTCAGACCGGGGGATACGGCGGCACCGTCGCGGTGGTCGCCAGCAATGGTACCGCGCTGGAGGTGGTCGCCGAAGGGCGCGGGGCCACGGACGGCTTCGAGGGCGTGACCCTCAACGCCGAAAGCCTCAATGCATTGAATGCCTCACGGCAAGTGATCGGCGGCCAGTTTTCGGTGCTCTATGGCCAAGGTGGCAACTACATCACGCCGCAAAACGTGTCCCGTAGTGTCGCACTGCGTGAAGGTGCGACCCTGTCGGCGCCTGAGGTATTCCTCCTGGCCGACGGCGGCGAACTGTTGGTGGAACAAGGCGCCGCCATCAACACCATCGGACGGGGCAAGGCCGCTTACGATGCCCGTGATGGTTTTATCTATAACCTCAATGTGAAGTTCCAAAACTATAGCTTGCTGGCCGCCTCCAATGGCTTGCTCAATGTATTGGCCCCTCTGTCAGGCACCACCGGCACGGTCAACATCGGCGGGTGCAGCCTGACGCCGTGCAGCGGCGTGACCCGAATTCACTCCGAAGGCAGCATCGTTGCTGCGTCCGGCAGCAGCCTGGAGTTGGACGACCAGGTGCGTTACGGCACCCGTCACCTGACTCTGGCCCTGAGCAACATCAACGTCGGCACCGCCCAGGCCCTGAGCAACGCGGCGACGCGCCAGGTACTGCCTGCCGGTCTGACCCTGAGCCAGACCGTGCTCGATCGCCTGTTGCGCGGGGACACCGAGTACGGTGCCCCAGCCCTGGAAACCCTCGAACTGTCGGCCAGTCAGGCGCTGAATTTCTACGGCACCGTCAGTCTCGACACCTTTGACCCGACCACAGGCAAGTCGCGCCTGAATAACCTGATGCTCAGCACCCCGGCCATTTATGGCGCCGGCAGCGCCAATGACGTGGCGACCATTCGCACCGCCAACCTGATCTGGAACGGTGCCGTTGGCGCACCGGGTTCGGTGATTGCCGGCGGTGCCGGTACCGGCACCGGTCGCCTGGACATCCAGGCCCAGCGCATCGAATTCGGCTACGGTGACTTCGCCCAACCTAGCTCGGTCACCACCCTGGACCGTCTCGCACTGGGATTCGCCAACGTCAACCTCAGTGCCAGCGAGCGCCTGACGGCCAACCACAAAGGCAGCCTGGCGGTGTATCAAAGCCAGGGTGCCTATGACGCGAAAACGGGCTACGCCTACAGCGGCGGCAACCTGAATATCCTCACCCCGTTGCTGACCGGTGAAGCCGGTTCGGTCAACCGCATCACCGCGGGCGGGGCGGTCAACGTAGCGGGCACAAGCGCTAAGCCGGGCAGCGTCTCCGGGCTTGGGGGCGAGTTGTCCATCAAAGGCGCGAGCCTCAACCTTGCCAGCGCGGTGATGCTGCCCAGCGGCAAGCTGACCCTGAGCGCGACGGATGACCTGACCCTGGCCGATGAGGCGCTGATCGACGTGGCGGGCCGCACCGTCACCTTCAACGATGTGACACGCTACAGCGCCGGTGGCGAGGTGATCCTGCAAAGCCAGAGCGGCAACATCCGCCAGGCGGATGGTTCAAGCATCGACGTCTCGGCCCGACACAACCAGGCCGGTCGGCTCAGTGCGGTGGCTCTGGACGAGGCGGCCGGGATCGTTGATTTGCAGGGGCGGATTCTCGGCAGCAGCACGGGCGAATATGACGCCGGTGGCACCGCCATGCCGTACCTGGCCGGCGGCGTGGAGATTCAGGCCCAGCGCCTGGGCGGCAGCGGCAACCTCAGTGAACAGTTCGCGGCGTTGAACCAACGGTTGAACGAAGGGCAGGTATTCGGCTCTCGCAGCTTCCAGCTCAAGCAAGGCGATCTGGTGATCGGCAACGAACTCAAGGCCTCGTCCATCAACGTGTCCCTGGACAATGGCAGCCTGTTGGTCAACGGTACGGTGGACGCCAGCGGCGAGCGGGTCGGCAGCATCTATCTGGCCGCCAAGAATGCCCTGACCCTGGGCAGCGGTGCTGTGCTCGACGCCCATGGTCGGCGCCTGCGGGTAGACAGCTACGGCAAGATCATCGACTCGCCGAACCGCGCCATTGTTGACCTGACCGCCAGGGAAGGGCGCCTGACCCTGGGTAACGGCGCCCGTATCGACCTGCGCCACGGTACCGAGGTTGCGCTGGGCGGTGTGCCCGGTATGAATGATGGTCGTGCTCGCGGGACGTTGCAGCTCAGCGCACCACGATTGGGGGGCGTGTCGGGTGGCGACGTGGCTGTCGATGCCAGTGGTGCGCTGGATATTCAAGGCGCCCGCTCGATCTCGCTGGTTGCTATGTGGCAATACAGTGATGCGCCGCTGATTAACGTGCCGGCGGCCAGCGGCAAGCCTTATCAGGTCATCAATCAGGCCTGGTTGGACGAATTCGCCCATAAGGACAACACCGCTTTTATCACTAACGCCCTCGACAACAACGATCTGTTGCAGCGCAAACTCGCCGGGCTGAACAACAGCCGCTATCGCGATGTGTTGCATCTGCGCCCCGGCGTGGAGGTCGTGAGTGCAACGGCCGATGGCGACCTGGTGGTCCAGGGGGACCTGGACCTGTCGCGCTATCGCTACGAGAGCCTCAATCCGCATAACGCCCTGAGCGGGATCTACGGCTCCGGCGAATCCGGTAGCCTGACCCTACGGGCCGGCGGTGACTTGAATATCTACGGCAGCATCACCGACGGGTTTGCCCAGCCGCCGGCCAGTAACGATGACAAAGGCTGGGTGCTGTTGCCGGGCATTGATTTCGCGGCGGGCGATATCGTCGTGCCCGGTACCGGCGTGACCCTGGCCGACGACACGGCGTTTCCGGCGGGCTCGGTGCTCAACTTTGACGTGCCGCTCAAGGGCGCTACCTTGGCGGCGGGAACGCGCCTGCCGGTCGCTGCGACGCTTGATCAACCACTGGTGCTACCGGCCGGTACGGTGCTGGCCGCGGCGGTGCATGACGCCTCGGGTAACCTGTTGTTCGCGGCCGGCACCTTGTTGGCTTCGACTCAGACCCTTGAGGCGGGAACAGTGCTGGGGGCGGGCAGCCTGCTGGGCAGCAGCGCAACCATCGGCAGCCTGATCTGGCCTAAAGGCGTTGCGTTGCCGGGCATTGCGGACGCGAGCAACGGCTTGACCAACGTCTTGCGTCTCAGCGGCCCCCTGGCACTGAGTGTGGGTTCGAAAATCCCTTCAGGTACCGACATCAAGCTGCCGGCCGGTGTCGAGTCGGTGCAGTTGCGTCCGGAAGTGGCGGGGAGCAACTGGGCCATCGCACCGATGTTGGCCGAGGGCTCGCAGTCCTGGTCGTTGCGCCTTGTGGCGGGCGCCGATACACAGGCGGCGGACAGCCGGGTCGTGCAGCCTGCCTCGGCCCGTGGCGATCTTCATCTGGCTGACAGTCATTACGGTGTATTTGGCGTGCCGAATATGGTCTGGACCGAAGCCGGATCGCTGGAGTTTTTTGGTGACTCCAGCATGGTAGGGCAACCCGTGGACTTCGTTGGGTTCGGCGATCCGAATCTGTGCATCGACGACCCGTCTCGCTGTGAAGAGGATGGTCCCCCCGGATATAAGCCGGGCAGCCAACGCTGGAGTGTCATTCGCACTGGCACGGCAGACCTTGAGTTGCTATCGGCAGGTGATCTGAAAATGGATTCCCTTTATGGGGTCTACACCGCCGGCAGTTCGGCCAACGCAACCTACGCCGGCGATCCATACAACCAGCCCAAGGCACTGGGTGCAGAAGGTAAAGTGCTCAATGACGATACAGGCGAAAACGAGCAATTCGTGGACGGCGGCGTCAACAGTGTTTATCGCGCTTGGTACCCTGACTCAGGCGGCAACCTGACCCTGAAGGTCGGCGGTGACTTGATCGGCAACGCCATGGATGTTTCCAGCAGCAATTATGGGCGGCCCAACCTATACGACACCGGTTACGACACGGTCAACGTTGGTAACTGGCTGTGGCGCCAAGGCAACGGCTCAGTTGCCACGGGTACCGGGGCGCAACCGTCCGCCTGGTGGATCAACTTTGGTAGTTACACCGCTGCGCAGGATCCTATCAATGCTGACCTGATGGTTGGTTTTACCGGTTTCGGTACGCTGGGCGGGGGGAATCTGAACGTCCAAGTGGCCGGCGATGCCGGAATACTCGATCAACTGGCGGGCAGTCTTCTTGAGCCGCGCAGCAACCGCCGCAGTCAAGGACTGGTTCTTGCTGTGGGCAGCACCGGGCGGGTAGGTGCCGATGGGAGTTTGCAACTGACCGGCGGTGGTGATCTCAATCTGCGTGTGGGTGGTGCTTTGAATCCCGAGGGCCTGTTCGTGAGCGGACATCTCAACGGCGCGGTCATCAACCTGCGGGGCCACGCGCAGATCGACAGCGGCGCCATCGGTCGAATCGACCTTCAATACGGCAATGCTGTCGCAGTACAGTCCCCTGGAGAAACTCGGGCCTACGACTCCTTCAAATCCACACGAGGGTTTGCGACCGGCGGCCTGACCCTCATGCCGGGCGATGCTACCTTCGATCTGACGACTTCAGGCGACCTTGTGGTGACGGACGTCGCCGACCCGGGTCGGGCGTCGATGATGAGCGCCTCACGCTTCAAGGACGGTAACACTAACGGATCGGGCGTGAGCTGGTTCACGCTGTGGACGGCCAATACTGCGGTCGACTTGTGGTCGTCGGGAGGTAACCTGACGCCTTTTACCTTCAGTACCGCAACGGATCTGGCGGTCGTCTATCCGTCCATCCTGAGAGCTGTGGCAGCCAGTGGCAGTCTTTATTACGGGAAGTCCTCGCAACTGTATGACACAGGCTACAACGGCAACAATCGTCCGGCACTGCTGCTCGCTCCCGGCATCAACAGTGAGCTGCAATTCATGGCCGGCGATTCCATCTACGGCGGCGATATGTCGGTCAGTCGCTCCGGTGCATCGTCCGCAGCCCTGGCCACACCGTTTCGGCCGGCCTTTGCCGGTATCGTCGATGGTTTCATCATAAAGGCCAGCAATCTCTCAACCGATGGCAACCCCGCTCGCCCTAGTGCGAACATATTGCCTCTGTTTGCCTTCGACACCAGCAGCGCTTCCAGCGAATGGGCCCTCAATGTCGATTCTGCTCGCTTCTATGCGCTTGAAGGTGACTTGCTGGCAGTCGCCACTGGACGGTCGATGACCTCAGTCTCTACAGGCAGATGGCCGGGGCGAATCGCGTACGAAGGCGCCGGACCTGTACGGATGATGGCTGGGCGAGACATCGTCAGCAGCGGCATACCGCTGGGCGGGTCTCTGAATGATAATTTCGACGCGGGGAACTACACCAGCACCGGCAACCTCTTTATCCACAACAACCCAACCGACATCTCCATCGTCTCGGCCGGGCGCGACATCCTCTACAGCACCTTCAACGTCGCCGGCCCCGGCCTGCTGGAAATCACCGCCGGGCGCAATATCCTGATGGACGACAAGGTCAGCATCACCAGCCTCGGCGCGGTGGTGCCAGGGGATGCGCGCCCCGGCGCGAGCCTGGTGCTGCAAGCCGGCGCGGGGCTCAACGGGGCGGATTACGAGCGCTTCGTCAAGGCGTACCTGGACCCGGCGAACCAGGCCCTGGCCGGTGTGCCCCTGGCGAACCAGGACGGTAAGGTCGCCAAGACCTACGAGGTGGAACTGGTGAAATGGCTGGAGAAACGCTTCGGCTTCAGCGGCGATACCGAGCAAGCCCGCAGTTACTTCGCGGCACTGCCGGCCGAGCAGCAACGGGTGTTTGCCCGCGATGTGTACTTCGCCGAACTCAAGGCCGCTGGCCGTGAGTACAACGAAGTGGGCGGTGTGCGCCAGGGCAGCTACCTGCGGGGCCGGGAGGCGATTGCGCTGTTGTTCCCGGACAAGGATGTGGCGGGCAATGCGATCACCTACAAGGGCGATATCACGATGTTCGGCGGGGCGGGGGTGCACACCGATTTCGGTGGCAGTATCCAGATGCTCACCCCGGGTGGCGGGCAGACATTTGGCATCGAGGGTAATGCGCCGCCGTCCACCGCCGGGGTCATTACCCAGGGCGAGGGCGATATCCAGTTGTACGCGCAGAACAGCATTCTGCTGGGGCAGAGCCGGATCATGACCACCTTTGGTGGCTCGATCCTCGGCTGGTCGGCCCAGGGCGACATCAACGCCGGTCGTGGCTCGAAGACCACCGTGGTCTACACGCCGCCCAAGCGCTTGTATGACACCTGGGGCAACGTGACGCTGTCGCCGTCAGTGCCGAGCACCGGGGCCGGTATCGCCACGCTCAACCCGATTGCCGAAGTGGCGCCGGGGGATATCGATCTGATCGCGCCGCTGGGCACCATCGATGCGGGCGAGGCGGGGATCCGGGTGTCGGGCAACGTCAACATCGCGGCATTGACTGTGGTGAACGCAGCCAACATCCAGACCCAGGGCAAATCCTCCGGTGTGCCGCTGGCGGCTTCGGTGAACACTGGGGCCATCACCTCCGCCAGTTCGGCGGCGTCCTCGGCCACGCAAGCGGCGGAAGACGTGGCGCGCCAGCAGCAGAATGCGGCGCGGCAGAACCAGGCGTCGGTGTTCACCGTGCAGGTGGTGAGCTTCGGCTCGGAACAACTGGCCCCGTCCCGCGACGGCGCGAGCCGCGAAGCGCCACGGGCCTACGACCCGGCCAGCCCGGTCCAGGTATTGGGCGCCGGCCCGCTCGATGAACAGACCCGGCAGCGGTTGACCGAGGACGAGCGGGGGCGATTGAGTTTGTAGACCGGTCGTAGACCGAGTCGCCCCCATTCGCGAGCAAGCCCGCTCCCACACGGGTTCTCAGGTGTTCAGAGAATCTGTGTACACCCAAAAACTGTGGGAGCCGAGCTTGCTCGCGATAGCGGTGGATCAGCTTGCAATGATGTTGGCCATGCCGCTGCCATCGCGAGCAGGCTCGGCTCCCACAGTTTTTTTATCGCTAGTGCGATGTCCCCTCGGCAAATTCGATCTTGTTGCCGACGTTGTACTTGCCCGAAGGTTTGTTCATGGGCAGGCGCTTGATCTCCTGGAGGGTGTTGCTGTCGTAGACGATCAGCGCGCCGTCGGTGGCCCAGATGCTCAGCAGCAGGTATCGGCCGTCGCGGGTGAATTCGACGTGGGCGGCGGTTTTGCCGGGCATCGGGCGCAGGGTGTGGGCGATTTCCAGGGTCTGTTTGTCGATCAGGTGGATGGCATCGTTGTCCGGGCCGAAGAACACGTCGGTCCAGGCATAGCGCGAGTTGACGTGGCTGCGCAGGAAGAAACCCGGCCCCAGGGTGGGGATCTGCTTGATGACTTTCCAGGTGTTGAAGTCGATCACCGAAATCAGCCCCTTGCTGATATTGGGCGTGGCGAACACCCAGTGCCCATCGCGCTTCCAATAAGTGCCCGAGCCCAGGTGCGGCATGCCCGGCAACGCGATGTCGGTGACGACACGACCAGAGTCGAGGTCGATCACCTGGCCGCCTTGGGCCTTGCGCGAGGTGGCGAGCAATTGGCGGTAGTCGGGCGAGAAGGAGAAGTCGTCCAGATCATCCTCGGTCTCGATACGCCTGGGCACGAAGTCCGGGCTCGGTCCGGTGGACAGTTCCCAAACTTCTTTGACGTCCTTCAACGCGACAATGAAGCTGTTGCGCGGTGGGGCTGTGTAGACCGCGCTGACCCGCGAAGCTTGCCCGTCGCGGCCCACCGTTGGGAGGGTCTTGACCAGTGACAGGTCGCGGGCATCGAGCACCGTCAGGTTGCCGGGCAGGTAGTTGCCCACCAACACCCAGCGGCCGTCTTTGCTCACCGCCAGGTTACGGGTATTGAGCCCGGCCCGTACCTCGGCGATCAGCTTGAGGTTGTGCAGGTCGTACAGGCTGATCCAGCCGTCCCGGGAGGCCAGGTAGACGAAGCGCCCATCCGGCGAAAACTTCGGCCCGCCATGCACGGCGAAGTGCGAGGCGAAACGTGCGAGGACCTCGAAGCGATCGCCGTCGACCACGTCGATGTGATGATCGCCGGCCTCCACCACCACGAACAGGTTCAGCGGATCGGCCTTGTGCTGAGGGGTGTCGGGCAGTCTGGCGACGTCGGCCAGCAGCCGATGGCTCTGGCGAATGTCGTCCTCATTCCAGGTCGGCTCGACGGCGAGGGGGCGCTGCAAGTACAGCGCCAGGGCGTCGATCCGCGCCGGCTCCAGCACCGTGCCGAACGCCGCCATCTGGCTGGCCGGCCGGCCGTTTTCAATTACCTGGCGGACTTCGGCGGGCTTGATCCGGCTCAGGCTCTGGGGCAACAGCGCCGGCCCGGTGCCGCCGATACGATTGACGCCGTGGCATTGTTGGCAATGCTGCTGGTAGTCACGCTCGGCCAGTTGCAGATCCACGTCGCGGGTGACCGCGCCATGGGCCGCGCCGATCCACAGCAGTGGCAGCCACCAGCGCTTCATAGCGCCACCTTCAGGGCCTGTGTGATGGGGTGAAGACGCGCCGGATGCTCCAGCATTTGATGGGCGAACAGGCCGACGACCTTGCCGATCACCGTCAACGTCGGCAGGCCTTCGCAGCATTGCAGCGCCATGCCCGGCAATTGCCGCAGGGTGCCACGCAGCACCTGTTGGTCGGGGCGGGTGCCGTTGCTGATCAACGCCGCCGGGGTGTCGGCCGCCAGGCCTGCCTCCATCAGCCGCGCAGCAATGGTGCCCAGGTTCGACAGCCCCATGTAAAACACCAGGGTCTGGCTGTCATCCGCCAGGCTTTGCCATGGCAGGCTCAAATCGCCTTCGCGTTGCAGATGACCGGTGATGAACCGGCAGGAATTGACCAGGTCGCGATGGGTCAGCGGAATGCCGGCGTAGGCGCTGCAACCGGCCGCAGCGGTGATGCCGGGCACCACTTGGCAATCGATGCCACGGGCCAGCAAGTACTCCAGTTCTTCGGCACCGCGACCGAAAATGAATGGGTCGCCGCCCTTGAGTCGGACCACCCGTTGTCCCTGGTCCGCCAGCTCGGCCAGCAGCTCGTTGATCTGCGCCTGGGGCAGGCTGTGGCAACCGGCGGCCTTGCCGACGTAATGTCGGGCGCAGGTCAACGGGATCAGGCTCAGCAGTTGCGGGCTGATCAAGCGGTCGTAGACAACCGCGTCGGCCTGCATCAACAGGCTCCAGGCGCGCAACGTCAGCAGGCCCGGGTCACCGGGACCGGCGCCGACCAGGGCGACTTCCCCCGGTCTGAGGAACGATTGCAGGGCAGCGGGCAAAACGAGGGGGGCTGGCATGGGACTTCCTTGGTTTGGCATCAGGTTCGCCATTGGGTTATCGGGCGCAGGGCAACGCAGTGCTGGGAATCCCAACGCTGGGAATCGCGTGCACACCAATTTCTTCATCGCTGAGGTGGCAGCCCGGGTCCTGGCCCCACAGGTCGCCGTCGGCCCAGGCACGGGTGCGGGTATTGCCGTTGCAGATCGCCAGCCAGCGGCATTGTCCGCAGCGACCGCTCACGGCCCGTGGGTGCTCACGCAGTTTCAGCAGCAGGGCATCGGGACGCTCGAGCCAGAGGGTCTTGAACGGGGTCTGGCGGACATTGCCCACCGAGTGCTGCCACCAATAAGTGTCGGGATGGACCTCGCCGGTGTTGTCGATATTGGCGATGCCGCTGCCCGAAGCATTGCCGCCCCAGGCCCGCAGCATCTGCTCCAGTGCGGTGTAGTGCTGGGGCAGGCGCCGGGCGACCCATTGCAGCAGCACGATTGCATCGGCGTCGTTGTTGCCGCTGACGAAATCACTCTCACGACCCTGCTCGACATCGCGCCAGGCCCGCTCGAAAATCAGCGTCATTGCTTCGCGGCTCATCTGCTGCAGGGCGTCGAGCTTGCGGCTGCGCTTGCCCCGGCCGCTGTAGTTGAGGTGCGACAGGTAGAATTTCTGCACGTCGTATTCAGTCATCAAGTCCAGCAGCCGTGGCAGCTGGGTATGGTTTTGCTGGGTGAGGGTGGTGCGCAACCCGACGCGGATCCCGCGTTCACGGCAGAGCCGGATGGCCGCCATGGAACTGGCGAAACTGCCCTTGAGTTGCCGGAACTCATCGTGGGTGGCTTCCAGGCCATCAATGCTGATGCCCACGTAATCGAAGTTCGCCGCGGCAATCTGTTCGATGTTGGACGCGTTGATCAGCGTGCCGTTGGTGGACAGGGCGAGGAAAAAGCCTTTGTCGCGGGCATAGGCGCTGAGCTGGAACAGGTCCTCGCGCAGCAACGGTTCGCCACCGGAAAGGATCAACACACGTACGCCGGCGTCATGCAGGTCGTCGATGACCTGCAGCGCCGCCGTCGTGTCCAGCTCATCGCGAAACACGCTGTCGGCGGACGTGGCGTAGCAGTGCTTGCAGGTCAGGTTGCAGCGCCTGAGCAGGTTCCAGATCACCACGGGCGGCCGGCTGCTGCCCGGTGATGCTACGCGTGGGGCAGCGCATTGGCCGGCCAGGGCCCGCAGGTAGTGGCTGATCCTCAACATAACGTGCTCCTTCGGCCGACGTGCCGGTTCAGCCCAAGGTGGGCGAAAGGCGCAGGCCGGTTTTTTTCAGGATGCGGCTGCTCACCAGCATGTCGTCGGCGGCACAGGCGTCACCCAGCAGGTAGCGCAGGTGCTCGCGGTAGCTGTCGATTTCTTCGCGGCTGCGGCCATGGACCATGGCGAACAGGTTGTAACGCCAGTGGGGCCGGCGCGGACGGCGGTAGCAATGGCTGACGAAAGGCTGCGCGCCCAGCAGGGCACCGAGGCGCGCGATGTCGGTATCGCACACGTCCCAGACGGTCATGCCGTTGTGGCGATAACCCAGGCGATAGTGATTGGGGACGGCGGCGATGCGACGGATCGCGCCTTCGGCCTGCAGGCGCTTGAGCAAATCGAGCGTGGATTCCACACTCAGCCCCAGTTGCTCCGCGAGCCAGGCCCAGGGGTCTTCGAGCAAGGGCAGGCCGGCCTGGGTCAGTTCCACCAGCCGCAGCGCCAGAGGTGTTTCATCCAACCGAGGCAGGGGCCGCAGCAATGACTCAGACCGGGAAATACAGGCCGACATGGTAGGTCTCCTCTTTGGGCAGGTTCAGCGGCACCAGGCCGGTCAGATGCTCGATGCGCGTCAGGGTGTCGCTGATGGCTTGTTCGCTGGGGCAGGCGAGCACGAACCACATGTTCCAGGTGTGTTCGCGGCGGTAGTTGTGGGCCACCTCGGGCATGGCCCCAAGCAGCTCGGCGACGGTGTCGAAACGCGGCTCGGGCACCGCCAGCGCCGCCAGGGTGAAGGCGCCGCCCAGGCGATCGATGTCGAACATCGGACCGAAGCGGGTGAGGACGCCGTCGTTGAGCAATTCGTGCAGGCGGTCGAGCAATTCGCTGCTACTGCTGTCCAGTTCGCGGGCCAGGGCCTGCCAGGGATGCCGCACCAGTGGCAGGCCCAGTTGCAGGCGGTTGATCAGGCGACGGTCGAGATCATCCATTGAGGCAGGCTCCGGCCGGTGGGGCGAAGCGCCCGCCGCATTGCTTGAACAGGTGCGTGCTGAACAACAACTGGTGGGGCAGGTCGTCGAGCAAATGCTCTTGCAGCAACGCCTGGACCTGGGCTTCCACGCGGTCACGCTGGCGCCCGTGGATCATGCAGAACAGGTTGTATTGCCACTGGGGCAAGCGCCGCGGCCGTTGATAGCAAAGGCTGATGCCCGGCGCCTGGCCCAGGCGACGACCGACTTCATCGACCAGTGCGTCCGGCACATCCAGCACCAGCATGGCGTTGGCGGCGAAACCCAAAGCGCGATGGTTGACCACCAGGCCGACGCGCCGGAACAGGCCTTGTTCATGCCAAGCCTGCATCTGTTCGAGGACGTGTTGCTCGCTGGCATCGATCTGCTCGGCCAGGACCTGGAAGGGCCGTGCGGCCAGGGGCAGGCCGGCTTCCAGCAGGCGGCGTAGCGTCAGTAACTGTTGCTCGTTCAAGGGGATGTTCATGGGGTGGCCTCCAGGGCAAAGCCCAGGTCGATGCGGTAGGCGGTCAGCATGGGCAGGTCCAGTGGTGTGAGGCCGGTGTCGCTTTCCAGCTCCTGGAGAATGTTGTCCAGGTGTGCGCGGTCAGGGCCGGTCAGCACGAACCAGAGGTTGTAGCGATGTTCCCGGGCGTAGTTGTGATTCACTTCCGGGTATTGGCTGACGCGCGCCGCGACTTGATGCAAGCGGTCCTCGGGCACCGCCAGGGCGGCGAGGGTGCTGGCGCCGGCCCGGGTGTGTTCGAACACTGGGCCGACTCGCGACAAGGAGCCGGCCACTTGCAGGTGTTGCAGGCATTCGAGCACTTGCGCCTCGCTGCAGCCCAGGGCATCGGCCATGGCCCGATAGGGTTCGGCGCACAGCGGCATGCCGTGCTGGAATTGATCGATCAGGCGCCGGGCCAGTGAACTCGATGTCATGGTCAGTACCCCGGTTTGTGTGCGCGGCTGCTGAAGAAAATGCCGCTGGGGCTCAGGGCCGGCAGGCTGCCCAGGCGTTCGAGGCGATAAGGGTCCCAGACTTGCACCTCAGCGCCATCTCGTGCGGACAGCCACAGCTGGTCACCCCGTGCGGTAAATTCCATGTGCAGCACCGCCGGCCCCGGTCGCAGGTCGGCGACGATGGCGTGGGTCTGGGTGTCGATGACCTGCACGCGATCGTTGTCCGGGTAGGCGAAGTTGACCCACAGTTGCCGGCCGTCCGGGCGTGCCGTGACAAACACTGGCTGGCCGGCCACGGCGATGGCATCGCGCTGCTGCCAGTTGCTCGCGTCCATCACCAACACCTGGTGATGGCCGACGGCGGGCACGAAGGCTTGTTGGTCGGCCAGGGCCCAGCCTTCCAGATGGGGCATCTTGTACACCGGGAGGCGGGCCTCGCCGCGTCCGTATTGCCCCAGCACCCGTTTCACGCCGTGTTCCGGGTGCCAGAGATCGAGTTGCGCCATACCGTCCTCACCGAACAGCCCGGCCATGTAATAACGCCCGTCTGGGGTGATCAACGCGTCGTAGGGTTGCTGGCCGATGGCGGTGAAACGTTCGATGCGCGGCGTGTGGCCCTGGCTGAAGTCGGCGGTCCAGATTTCGCCGGTGTCGAACAGGCTGAACACGAAGCGCTGCCCCGGGGCGTCCACCAGACCGACCACTCGTGAACGTTTCTTGCCGTCAGGCAAAGGCGTGGCCGGAATGTCAGCGACCTGTGCCAAGGTCTGGGCATCGAACACCTTGACGCCGCCGGGCTCGTAGTTGGACACCGCGATCAGTTTGCCGTCCTGACTGATCGCGCCACCGATGCTGTTGCCGCCCTGGATAATGCGCCGGTCGATGTGTGCGGTGAGCAGGTCAACCTTGCTCAAGCCGCCATCGCGGCCGAACACATAGGCATAACGCTGGTCACGGGAGAACACCACCGAGGCGTGAGACAGATCCCCCAGTCCCTCAACGCGGGCGAGGGCGGTGCGGGTGTCGCTTTCGATGATTTGCAGGCTGCCGGTGGCGCGCTCCACCACCACGCCGAGATCGCCGGTGCCGCGCAGCGGTGTCTGGGCGCAAGCCGAGAGCAGCAGGGCGGTGGCTGTAAGGGACAATAGAGAACGGATCATGAGGCGGGTTTTCCTTGAAGGAGCCGGTCCACCAGCCAGCGGATATCGTCGGGGCCGAGCAGCGGCGCCCAAGCGGGCATGGCACTGCCGGGCCGCCCCAGGGTGACGGTGGCGATGAGGTTGTCTCGGGATTTTCCGGCCAGGGCATCACGGGTCAGGGCTGGGCCGAGGCCGCCGGTCATGTACAGGCCGTGGCAGGCGCCACAATCCTGTTCCAACAGGTGTTGCAGTTGCACCTGGCGCTGGTGGTCGGGATCGGCCAGCACACAGGAGGAGAAAACAAAGAGGAGGGTGGTCATCAAGGTTGCAGAGCGGTGTCGTTCCATGACGTCCTCCTGATCAAGAAATAAAGTCGAGCGCAGCTTTTGTGGCGAGGGGGTTATGTGGGAGCAAGCTTTGCTCCCACATAAATCCCTCGCCACAGGGAGATGCTCTCAGTCAAAGTTATTTAAGGCTCAACACCCACGCAGCCAGGATCTTGGCTTCTTCATCGGTCACTGGGTTGGCCGGCATCGGCATCGGTCCCCAGTTGCCTTGCGTACCCTCCTTGATGTGCTTGGCGAGCAGGTCCTGCGCGCCAGCGACGCCGGCGTTTTTCGCCGCCACTTCCTTGAGCGCCGGGCCAACCACCTTGGTATCGATGGAATGGCAGGCTGCGCAGGGTTTGCTCTTGAACAGCGTCGGGCCGTCTTGTGCCAGCGCCGGTAGGCTGTAGGCGGCCGTCAGGGCCAAGGCAATCAGAATAGGCTTCATGGTTTTTCCTCATATTGATGGGGCTCAATAGATGTCGTGTTGGGTGTTGTAGACGTTGAATTTCCCGGTCGGGGTGATCAGGCGCTTGTCCTTGATCACGTTCTTGACCTTGAGGGTCTTGTCGTCGATCACCACCAGCGCCGACTCGTCTTCCTGGCCACTCCAGACCGAGAACCAGACCTCATCGCCGGCCTTGTTGTATTCCGGCTGGACCACGCGCAACGCGCCTTTCTTGATACCGGCGTACTCGGCAATCGGCAGCACGGTGTAGCCGGCGTCGAGCTTGTCGATGTTGAATACCGCTACCGACTGGCTGAGCTTGGCGTCGGGGCTGAGGGTGGTGTCGACATACAGGTGACGGGATTCGGGGTGGGTCTTGATGAACAGCGAACCGCCACCTTGGCCCTGCAGCGAGCCGACCTGCTTCCAGGCGTATTGCGGGTGTTTGACCGGGTCGGTGCCGATCAGCGAAACCCCGGCGTCGCCCAAGTGGCTGGTGGCCCAGACCGGTCCGTAGAGCGGGTGGTTGAAGTTGGCGCCGCGTCCCGGATGCGGGGTCTTGCCTACGTCCACCAGGGCGGTGAGCTTGCGTTCCTTGGAGTCGATCACCGCGACTTTGTTGGAGTTGTTGGCCGCCGTCATGAAGTAGCGATGGCTGCTGTCCCAACCGCCGTCGTGCAGGAACGGCGCGGCGTCGATGCTGGTGATGGTGAGGTTCTTGATGTCCTGGTAGTTGACCAGCATCACCTTGCCGGTTTCCTTGACGTTGACGATGAACTCCGGCCACTCGTGGGAGGCGATGATGGCCGCGACCCGAGGTTCCGGGTGGTATTGCTGGGTGTCGACAGTCATGCCACGGGTCGAGACGATCTGCTTGGGCTCCAGGGTCTCGCCGTCCATGATGGTGAACTGCGGCGGCCAGTAGGAACCGGCGATGGTGTATTTGTCTTCGTAGCCCTTGAACTTGGAGGTTTCCACCGAGCGGGCCTCGATGCCCACCTTGATTTCCGCAACCTTGGTCGGTTCCTTCGGCCACAGGTCGATCATGTCGATCTTGGCGTCCCGACCGATCACCAGCAGGTAGCGACCCGAGGCCGAGATGCGCGAAATGTGCACGGCGTAACCGGTGTCGATCAGCTTGACGATTTTCTTGCTGTCGCCGTCGATCAAGGCAATCTTGCCGTCGTCGCGCAGGGTCACCGAAAACAGGTTTTGCAGGTTGAGCGAGTTGAGTTGCCGGGTCGGCCGGTCCTCAGGCTTGACCAGCACTTTCCAGGTCTTGAGGGTTTCGGCCATGCCCCATTCCGGCGGCGTCGGCGGGGTGTGCTGAATGAACTTGGCCATCACCGTGATCTGGTCTTTGCTCAGGGCATTGGAGGTGCCCCAGTTCGGCATGCCGGCGGCCGAGCCATAGGTGATCAGCGCCTCCAGGTATGGCTGGCCGCGTGCCTGGGTGATGTCGGGTGTCAGCGGCTTGCCGGTGGCGCCCTTGCGTAGTACGCCGTGGCAGCCGGCGCAGCGTTGGAAATAGATTTCCTTGGCCGAGTCGAAGTCGGCCTGGCTCAGGTCCGGCGCGCCTTCGCTCTTGACCACGCGGGGTTGCTCCGGCGCAGCGGTTTGGTCGGCGAAGGCGTGGGGGGCGACCAGCGCTGTACACAGCGCCGTGACCCTCAGGGCCCACGATTTTTTGTGGCTGATCAGCATTCCATTTCTCCTCAGGCGTGACCCGCGCTGCCCTGCAATTGACGTTCGGCGCGCAGATTCTTGGTGCGCTGCAAGGCTATGCCCAGGCCGGTGGTTAGCCGCTTGACGGCGATCAAGTTTGCCCGCCGCAGCCCTTGCCAGGTTGTCGCAGGGCCCCGTAGCGTGGCCGGCAATCGCGCTCTCTGATCAGGCTCTGTCATGAACACTCTCCATACCTTGCAGCACCCGGACGAACCCTTTTATCAACCTCAGGACAACGAACAGGCGCTGTTCGAACAGGCCTGGCATCACGGCATGCCGGTGCTGATCAAAGGCCCCACCGGGTGTGGCAAGACCCGTTTTGTCCAGCACATGGCCCACCGTCTGAAACTGCCGCTGTACACCGTGGCCTGCCACGATGACTTGAGCGCGGCCGACCTGATCGGCCGTCACCTGATCGGCGCCCAGGGCACCTGGTGGCAGGACGGGCCATTGACCCGGGCGGTGCGCGAGGGAGGCATCTGTTACCTGGACGAGGTGGTCGAAGCGCGGCAGGACACAGCGGTGGTGTTGCACCCACTGGCCGATGATCGGCGGCAGTTGTATCTGGAGCGCACGGGCGAAGTGCTCCAGGCGCCGCGGTCCTTCATGCTGGTGGTGTCTTACAACCCCGGTTACCAGAACCTGCTCAAAGGCATGAAGCCCAGCACCCGCCAGCGTTTCGTGGCGATGCGCTTTGGTTATCCGGCTGTTGCCGATGAAGAACGTATCGTTGCCCGTGAGGCCGGCGTTGATATGGCCCTGGCAGCCCAGGTGGTGCGACTGGGGCAGGCACTGCGCCGGCTCGATCAGCATGATCTGGAGGAGGTCGCTTCCACGCGCTTGCTGATTTTTGCGGCGCGCATGATCGGTTCCGGTATGGGCCCGCGACAGGCCTGTCTGGCGTGCCTGGCGGAGCCCTTGAGTGATGACCCGCAGACGGTTGCCGCGTTGATGGATGTGGTCGATGTCCACTTCGGCTGAAACCGCTATCACACCCCGGCGTTTGCCGGGGGACTTGGCGATGTGGTTTTTCATCCTCGCCGAGTTGTCAGTGTTTGCACTGTTGATCCTGGCGTTCGCCGTCGCCCAGGTGTTGCACCCGCAGATGTTCAGTGAAGGTCGGCTCTTGCTCGACCGCTCCACGGGGCTGGCGATGACCCTCAGCCTGCTGACCACCGGGCTGTTCGCCGCCCTGGCCCAGGAGCAGGTCAGGCAGGACCGGCCGGGTCGAGGTGCGCTGTTTTTGTCTGTGGCGTTGTTGCTTGCCTGTGGCTATGTGGGGATCAAGCTCACTGAGTACGCCCATCTGTTGGCGAGCGGCCTGGGCATGGAGCACAACACCTTCTTCACCTTGTACTGGATCCTCACGGCGTTTCATTTCCTGCACGTGCTGCTGGGCATGGTGATTCTCGGTTGGCTGGCCGAGGGTTGTCGGCGCCGTCGTTATGATTCACAGCGCTACAGCGGGCTGGAATCCGGCGTGCTGTATTGGCACATGGTGGATCTGGTCTGGGTGCTGTTGTTTCCGTTGGTCTACATCCTTGATTGAGATGAAATACCCATGTCGGCTTCTCGTGTTCTGATCGTTTGTTGGATGGCGCTGGCGGTGTTGAGCAGCGCCACCGTGGCCCTGGGCCAGGCCGCCGCCACCGGACTGGTTTCCATCGCCATATTGACGGTGGCGGTGGCCAAGGCCTGGTTGATCGCCGACGGCTTCATGGAACTGCACCATGCGCCGCGCCTGTGGCGGCGGTTGGTACTGAGTTGGGCGGTGGTACTGGCGAGCGTGATAGGGATCGTCATCACATCCGCGGTCTGAATCTGTGAACACGGTCCCCGTGGCGAGGGAGCTTGCTCCCGCAGGGCTGCGCAGCAGCCCCAAAAGCAACAACTCAGTCCCCCCCCTGACACACCGCGCCGGCAGATTTCAGGGCCGCTTCGCACCCCTGCGGGAGCAAGCTCCCTCGCCACAGCAAGCTCCCCAGTCACAGGGGGGCGAACAACCGACTAAAACCATCGGAGATTCTTGATCGCCATCAAGCGGTTTCAGACCCCTCGCTTCCTAGAATGAACACGCCAAGCAATGAGGAAGTGACCATGTCAGATACCTTCACCAAAGGCATGGCCAGGAATATTTATTTCGGGGGAAGCGTGTTCTTTTTCCTGATATTCCTGGCCCTGACCTACCACACGGAACAGACCTTTCCAGAGCGCAGCAACCAGGCGCAATTGAGCGAATCGGTGATACGCGGCAAGGGCGTCTGGGAGCGCAACAACTGCATCGGCTGCCATACCCTGCTGGGCGAGGGTGCGTACTTTGCGCCGGAGCTGGGCAATGTGGTCAACCGTCGCGGTGGCGAGGAAGCCTTCAAGCCGTTCCTGCAGGCCTGGATGAAAATGCAGCCGCTGAACGTCCCGGGCCGTCGGGCCATGCCGCAGTTCAACCTGAGCGAGCAGGAAGTCGACGACATCGCCGAGTTCCTCAAGTGGAGTTCGAAAATCAATACCAATGGCTGGCCGCCAAACAAGGAGGGCTGAGAGATGAGCATGGCTAATCCGCATCTGAAATTCGCCTCGCAGGCCGTCGCCAAACCTTACTTCGTGTTTGCCCTGATGCTGTTCCTGGGGCAAGTGCTGTTCGGTTTGATCATGGGCTTGCAATACGTGGTCGGCGACTTTCTGTTCCCGCTGATTCCCTTCAACGTGGCCCGCATGGTCCACACCAATCTGCTGATCGTCTGGCTGCTGTTTGGCTTCATGGGCGCGGCGTATTACCTGATTCCGGAGGAGGCTGATCGAGAGCTGCACAGCCCGAAACTGGCGCTCGTGCTGTTTTGGGTGTTCGCCGCCGCGGGTGTGGCGACGATCCTGGGTTACCTCTCGGTGCCTTATGCGACGCTGGCGAAATTCACCGGCAACGACTTGCTGCCGACCATGGGCCGTGAGTTCCTGGAGCAACCGACCATCACCAAGATGGGCATCGTCGTGGTGTGCCTGGGGTTCCTCTACAACATCGGCATGACCCTGCTCAAGGGGCGCAAAACCACGGTCAGCATGGTGATGATGACCGGGTTGATCGGCCTGGCAGTGTTCTTCCTGTTCTCCTTCTACAACCCGGAAAACCTCGCCCGTGACAAGTTCTACTGGTGGTGGGTGGTGCATCTTTGGGTGGAAGGTGTCTGGGAACTGATCATGGGTTCGATGCTCGCTTTTGTCCTGATCAAAATCACCGGCGTGGACCGCGAAGTGGTCGAGAAATGGCTCTACGTGATCATCGCCATGGCGCTGATTACCGGGATCATTGGTACCGGTCACCACTTCTTCTGGATAGGCGCACCCGAGGTCTGGTTGTGGGTCGGCTCGATCTTCTCGGCGTTGGAACCGTTACCGTTCCTGGCGATGGTGGTGTTCGCCTTCAGCATGGTGAAAAACCGTCGTCGGCAACACCCGAATCGCGCCGCCACGTTGTGGGCCAAGGGCACCACGGTCACCGCGTTCTTCGGTGCGGGCGTCTGGGGGTTCCTGCACACCCTGGCCCCGGTCAACTACTACACCCACGGTTCGCAACTGACCGCGGCCCACGGTCACCTGGCTTTCTACGGTGCCTACGCGATGATCGTGATGACGTTGATCAGCTACGCCATGCCACGCTTGCGTGGGCTGGGTGAAGCGGCAGATGAGCGTTCCCAGCGGTTGGAAATCTGGGGCTTCTGGTTGATGACCCTGTCGATGGTAATGATCACCTTGTTCCTCACCGCCGCCGGTGTCGTCCAGGTGTGGTTGCAACGCTGGATGGCGGACGGTAGTGCCTTGCCGTTCATGGCCACGATGGATCATTTGAAGCCGCTGTTCTGGGCGCGGCTGGTCAGTGGCGTGGGGTTCCTGGCGGGGTTGCTCTGCTACCTGTTCAGCTTCCGCCAGCGTGGCCGTGCGGCCTTGCGCGCACCGGCGGCGGTGGTGCCGTCGTGAATCATCATCGCTGAACCTGTGGCAAGGGCGTTTGTTGTGGGGAGGGAGCAAGCTCCCTCGCCACAACAACGGTGCGAGTCAGTCCCTTCACTGCAACGGGTCGATAGGAGAGTAACCATGGCATTCACCCTGGAGCTGGAAGAATGGGTCGGCAGTGTCTGGCACCGTTTCATCACCCGCCGCGCCAGCGTCGATTTTCCCGAGGCACGGGTCGAGCTGATTCCTCGGCAACGCGCCCTGCAGGTATTGTTTCGCGCCACCGGCGGTGCGCTTCACCTGGGTGTGGAGGCCGTCAGCGACCGCGATCTGCTGCTGCGCCGCAACCTGTTGCAGCAGATCGCCGGCACCTGCAAGCAAGTGCCCCTGGCCTGGTGCGATGGCGACAACCTGCGTTTGCCAGCGAACCTGGCGGCGTTTCCCGATATCGGGCTGAACGAGGAGCTGTATCGCTGGCTTGCGTTGCTGGCCGCGCAATCGGGGCCGATGCGGCACTGGGGGCGGGACAATCAGCGCTGGACGCAAGCAGTGTTGAAGCGCTACCCGGCGCTGCGCGCTCGTTACCGGCGGCTGGTGGAAGCGCATTTGTCCCTGCGCCCCGATCCCGCCACGCTCAACCCAGCCGAAGCCGCCCTGGAGCGCGCGCTGTGCCAAGCCTTGCGCGAACCAGGCAGTGTCGAGCATTTTCCACGCAGTGAACGGGCCGCCTGGCCATTGCCGCTGTGGCTGTATCCGCCGCAGCATCTGGCCAATCCCCAGGCAGCCGAGCTTGAAGAGTCCGACCAATACCTGGCGACGCCGCCGGGTGAGCAGCAGGGCGGGCGCAAGCGCGCTGAGCGCATCGACGAAACCAGTCGTGACGGTGGCTTGCTGATCGTGCGCCTGGAGAACCTGTTCAGCTGGACCGAACACGTGGACCTGGATCGCTGGGCGGACGACAGCGAAGACCCGGACGCCGCCCGGGTGGCCGAAGACTTGGACCAATTGACCCTGTCACGTACCCGCTTGCGCAAGGGCGGCGGCCTGAAGCTGCACCTGGACCTGCCGCCGGCCGATGTGGATGACATCCCCTTGGGCGAGGGCATCCTGTTGCCCGAATGGGACTACCGCAAGCAACGGCTGCAGGATGATTTCGTCAGCGTACAGACCTTCATTCCCCGGGACTGCGAGCCGCAGCCGCTGCCATCGCGCCTGCGCCCCTCGGCCCAGCGCTTGCGTCGCCAATTCGAACACCTGCGTAACGATCGACAATGGCTGCGCCAGCAAACCCAGGGCTCGGAACTGGACCTGCAAGCCTGGCTGGATTTTCACGTTGAGCGCCAGCACGGCCGATGCAGCGAGCGCGGCCTGTTCATGGAACAACGCCAGACCCGCCGCGACCTGGCCTGCCTGCTGTTGGCGGACCTGTCGATGTCCACCGATGCCCACCTCAACGACGAACACCGGGTGATCGATGTGATCCGCGACAGCCTGTTGCTGTTCGGTGAAACCCTGTCGGTGCTGGGCGACGATTTTGCTTTGTACGGGTTCTCCTCACTGCGGCGTCAACAGGTGCGGATGCATGAACTGAAGGCGTTCAACCAGCGCTACGACGACCACACCCGGGGCCGGATCCAGGGGCTCAAACCCGGTTATTACACACGCATGGGGGCGGCGATTCGCCAAGCCACGCAACGGTTGGAGGGCTGCAAGCGGCGGCGCAAATTGTTGCTGCTGCTCAGTGACGGCAAGCCCAATGACTTGGACCTCTACGAAGGGCGTTACGGCGTGGAAGACACTCGCCAAGCGGTGCTCGAGGCCCGGCGCCAAGGGCTGACGCCGTTCTGCATCACTATTGATCGCGAGGCCGGGGATTATCTGCCGTACATGTTCGGGGCCAACGGCTACACCTTGATTCGTCAGCCCGAACAACTGCCGCTGCGGCTGCCGCAGTTGTACCGGCAATTGACGCAGGATTGAGGGTTCAGACGATGCTGCGGGGCAGCCAGAAGAACATGACGATGCAGAAGATCGTCAGCCCGACACAGAACCAGCCGAAGCGCCGCAGCCGACGCTCGCCGGCCAACGCAGCTTCGGCCGGCAGGGGCATGCCGCACTGGCGACATTCGCTTTCATCGGTGGGATTAGCCTGTTGGCAATACAGGCAGACGGGCTGTGCGTTCATTCGAATTGCTCCAGGCGCAGGCGATCGAGAATGGCGATCTGGCGACCGTCCTGGGTGATGATCTTTTCATCGATCAGGCGCCGGATGATCCGCGAGAAGGTTTCCGGCTGGATCGACAAGTGCCCGGCGATCAATTGCTTGGCCATTGGCAGTTCGAACTGGCTGTTCACGGTTTGCAGGCGCACCAGTTGCGTCAGCAGATAGCGCACCACGCGGTGAGTGGCGTTCTTCAGCGACAGGGTTTCAATCTCGTTGACCCGTTGGTGCAGGCGTACGCAAAGCTTGCCGAGCAGGGCAAAGGTCAACCGGCTGTTGCTGTGCAACAGGCGCATGTACGTGGCGTTGGACAGGCGATACAACTGGGTCGGGCCGACGGCTTCGGCGGATGCGACGTAGTTGGGGGTGTCCATCAGCATCATCGCCTCGGCGAAAGTCTGGCGCTCGCCGATCACCTCGAAGACTTTCTCCTGGCCGTCCGGGGTCAACCGGTAGATTTTCACCGCCCCGGAGATCACGAAGTAAAACGCCTGCGCCGGTTCGCCCTGGCGGAACAGCGGATCGCCCTTGTCGATATTCAGCAGTTGGCTGGTGCTCATCAGTTCGTCGAGTTGTTCTTCATTCAACGGCTCGAACAGGTGATGGCTGCGCAGAATCTGGTGATGGACACGGTGGAGCACCATGGCATGAATCCTTGTGGTGGCAAGAAAGTAAGCGGGTTCAGACGAGGCTCAGGGACAGGCTGCTGGCCAGTGCTACGACGCAGGAGAGCAGGACGAACCAGGTCAGTGGCAGCGCGACATTTTTCATGGATTACCCCGGGCAAAAGTCTATGCCCTGCCTGAGCAAGACGCGGGCCATGCTGGCGGGCGTTGATTCGCGGGGCGATGCAGGCGATGTGGGTACAAATGACCCTGGCCTGATAGGGTTAAAACAACCATAAAAAGGTCATAAATACCCTTTCAGCTACAGTCTTTGTGGGAGTGAGCCCTCGTGGGAGCCAAGCTTGCTCGCGATGAAGACACCGGGATCTACAGCGGAACCGCGTTATCGTTCATCGCGAGCAAGCTTGGTTCCCACAACGGCAAGCCCCTTGCAAGTGCCTGTTCGAGACGGGAGGTTGCCGATGCGCGGGCTTGATCTGAGACAAGGCCTGCTGGCGTCGATAACCGATCATTCGAACCCTGATTTGTCGTACCTCATTGGCGGGCCAGATCCCCGGTGAGGCAGAGGAGTGGTGTATGCAAGTGCTTGACCGTCGCAAGGCCATGGCCATCCTGCCGTTGTGGCGCCTGGCGTTCCGACCGTTCTTTCTCGCCGGGGGTGTGCTTGCGCTACTGGCGGTGCCGCTGTGGCTCGCGGCGTTCACCGGGCGATTGGCGGCCTGGCAGCCGGCTGGCGGCTGGTTGGCCTGGCATCGCCATGAGCTGTTGTTCGGCTTCGGCCTGGCGATCATTGCCGGGTTCCTGCTGACGGCGGTACAGACCTGGACGGGAACGCCGGGACTCAGCGGCAAGCGCTTGGCGGCGCTGGCGGTGGTGTGGCTTGGCGCACGATTGGCCTGGTTGGTGGATGCGCCCTGGCCAGTGCTGACGGTGCTGGAGCTGGGATTCGCCCTGGCGGTCGCGGTGTTGATGGGGCTGACGTTGTGGCGCGTGCGGCAGAAGCGCAATTACCCGATTGTCCTGGTATTGCTGCTGTTGGCCGCCGCCGATGCGTTATCCCTGTACGGCCTGGTGCAGCACAACGAGGGCTTGCAACGTCAGAGTGTGCTCACCGGCCTGTGGCTGGTGGCGGCGATGATGGGGCTGATCGGCGGGCGCGTGATTCCGTTCTTTACCCAGCGCGGCCTCGGTCGGGTCGAGGGCGTCGCGCCCTGGCCGTGGCTCGATCGTCTGTTGCTGGCGGGTTCGGCGCTGGTGGCGTTGCTGTATGCCTTCGGTCTGGCGCTGGCGGCCAGTGCCTGGGTCGGCCTGTTGTTCGTCGCGCTGGCGGTGGGGCACGGGATTCGACTGGTGCGTTGGCATGATCGGGATTTGTGGCGGGTGCCGCTGCTGTGGTCGTTGCACCTGGCTTACGCTTGGCTGGCGGTGGCGTGCCTGGGCATGGCGCTGTGGCACTTCGGTGTGCCGGTGAATCCGAGCCTGGCGGTGCACGGCCTGACCATCGGGGCCATGGCCGGGCTGATCCTGGCGATGATCGCCCGCGTCAGCCTGGGCCATACCGGGCGCCCCCTTGAGCCGCCAGCGGGCATGACCCTGGCTTTCATTCTGTTGAACCTGGCGTGTGTGAGCCGTGTTTTGCTGGTGCTGGTATTCCCGTTGGCCGGGCTGTGGTTGGCGGCGCTGTGCTGGACGTTGGCGTTCGGCCTCTACGCCTGGCGTTATGGCCCGATGCTGTTGCAGACCCGGGTGGATGGGCATCCGGGATGAGCCGAGGGGATCGATGATGTATGGGGTCTTGCTGGTCACGCACCTGTTGGCGGCTATCGCCTTTATCGGCACGTTGTTTTTCGAGGTTTTTATCTGGCATGCCGCCCGCAGGCCCTTGGCCCAAGGCGTCAAGGACGCCGCCGACCCGGCGATCGCCAAGCGTTCGCGGCAGGTGTTGCACGGTGTGGTGCTGGTGCTTTACAGCGCCGGCATAGCCCTGGCCTGGCAGCATCGCGGTGCATTGAGCCAACCGTTGAACAACAGCTTCGGCCTGTTGCTGAGCCTGAAGATCCTGCTGGCCCTGAGCATCATCGGCCATTATTTGTGGCTGGCGTACTGGCTCAAGCGCGGGCGGCTGACACCGGGCCGCGCTAGTTGGCTGCGTCGCAGTATCCTGGGGCACATGTTGCTGATCGTGGTGTTGGCCAAGGCGATGTTCTATTGGCAGTTTTGAGCGGGAGAATACAACACCGAACCCCTGTGGGAGCGAGCAAGCCCGCTCCCACACTGAACCGAGGTGATTGCAAAAAGGGTGAATATCACAAATCCCTTGTGGAAGCAGGCTTGCCCCCACAAGGGGTTTTCAGTGTTTGATGTTCAGCGGGCAGGCTTCATCGCGTTGACGAACAACACATTGTTTTCCAGATGGATATGCTGCATCAGGTCATCACGAAACTCCACGAGCCCGCGATACAGGGCGCGCCAGGTGTTGCAGGCGTTGGCGGGCGGGGTGATCTGGTCGGTCAGGGTGAGCATGGTTTCCAGGGCTTCACCGTGCTGGTCGTGTTCGTAACGCAGGACCTGGATTGGCGCCGAGGCCCGTTCGCCGAGGCCCTGTTGCAGCATCGGGAACAGCACCTGTTCTTCCTTGAGCATGTGGCCTTCGAGCTCCTGATACATGTCCTGCAGGTGATCAGCCAGACCGTTCGGGCAGTTGGGCCGCGCACCATGGACCTGCTCGACACGCCGGGCCAGGCGGATAAGTTCCGGCAGTTGTTCGCGATGGCGGGCGTGGTAGCGTTCCAGGATGTGGCCGATCAACAGCGCCTGGGGCTCGTCGCGCCAGTCATGGCCCAGCTCCCCGGCGGCTTGCAGCGTGCGCAGGGCATCGGCGATCAGCAGTGGGTTGAGGCCTTTGCCCAGCGCCGCTTCGCGCAAGGACTTTTGCCCGCCGCAGCAGAAGTCGAGGTTGTAATGATGGAAGGTACGGGTGGCACCGGGAATGTCGCAGGCCAGTTGGCCGAGGCTTTGTTCCAGCAGATCGAGGCTCATCGTGTTTCCTTGGGTTGAATCCCGGGGAGGGACAGATGAGCGAACTTTGCAGTCAGCGTGCCAGATGTAACTGACTGAAAATAAAGCATTAATTTTTTACCAGGGTGATTGTCACCCTGGTTGCGAAGGGTCAAACGAACCCTGGAGGGTCATCACTACCATGCTGCGTGAAAGCCTGGCCGCCGACCTGATCGTCGAGCTGCCCAATGCCGTGCGATTGCAGCGCCTGGTGCAGACCCTGCGCGAATACTTCAACAGTGGCGCCGTGGGTTTGTTGCGCCTGGACGATGACAGCCTCAGGCCCGTGGCCACCGTGGGCCTGGTTCACGAGGCGTTGGGCCGTCGCTTCGTGATTGCCCAGCACCCGCGCCTGGCGGCGATCATGGCTTCGCGTGAACCCACCTGGTTCGAGCCCGACAGCCGCTTGCCGGATCCTTATGACGGCTTGCTCGACAACCACGTCGGCGAACCGCTGCCGGTGCACGACTGCATGGGCGTGAGCCTGTACGTGGAAGGCCGGCTGTGGGGGGCGATCACCCTCGATGCGTTGCACGCCGGTACCTTCGACAGCCGCGCTCGCGAGGAGCTCAAGCGTTGTACCTTGCAGATCGAGGCGGCGGTGCGGGTCACCCGACTCGAGCAGGAAAACCGCAGCCTGCGGGCCTCGCGCAGTGATCCGGCGGACCTGCGCCTGCCGGCCGAAGAGGGCGAAATCCTCGGGCGCAGCGAGGGGCTGCAGCAGTTGCTCAACGAGCTGGATGTACTGGCCGACTCGGAACTGCCGGTGCTGTTGCTGGGGGAAACCGGTGTCGGCAAGGAGTTGTTCGCCCGCCGCCTGCATCGCCTGTCCCGGCGTGGCCACAAGCCGTTGGTCCAGGTCAATTGCGCGGCGCTGCCGGAGTCCCTGGCCGAAAGCGAGTTGTTCGGTCACGTCAAAGGCGCTTTTTCCGGCGCGACCACCGACCGTGCCGGACGGTTCGACGCGGCCAATGGCGGCACGCTGTTTCTCGACGAGGTCGGCGAATTGCCGTTGAGCGTGCAGGCCAAGTTGCTGCGCACCCTGCAGAATGGCGAGATCCAGCGCCTGGGGGCGGACAAGCCGCTGCACGTCGATGTGCGGATCATCGCCGCCACCAACCGACATTTGCCCGACAGCATCCGTGACGGCCTGTTTCGCGCCGACCTGTATCACCGGCTCTCGGTCTACCCGGTGCCGATCCCGCCGTTGCGCGAACGCGGCCACGACGTGTTGATGCTGGCCGGCCACTTCCTCGAACTGAACCGCACACGCCTGGGCCTGCGCGGTTTGCGCCTGTCACCGGCGGCCGAACAGGCGCTGCTGGCGTACTCCTGGCCGGGCAACGTGCGGGAGCTGGAACACGTGATCAGTCGCGCGGCGTTGAAGCAACTGAGTCGCGGCGCCAGTCGCAGCCTGATCATGACCCTGGAACCGCAGGTGCTGGATCTGGACGTCAATGCCAGTGCAGCGTCGGCGCAGGCGATGCCGGACCAAGCCCTGGAGGCTCTGGATACGCCCGTGCAACCCTTGAGCGAAGCCGTCGATGGTTGTCAGCGCCAGGCGATCCTCAAGGCCCTGGAGCGTTGCGGGCAGAACTGGGCCGGGGCGGCGCGGCTGTTGGAGGTTGATCCGAGCAACCTGCATAAGCTGGCACGGCGGTTGAGGCTCAAGTAGCGTTTTGTCTGTCACGACCGAGCCGCCTTCATCGCGAGCAAACTCGCTCCCACATTCGTCCTGTGGCGCTCACAAAACCCTGTGGGAGCGAGCTTGCTCGCGATGGCGTCAGTAAATTCAACACAGGAATCAGCATTGACAACGATCAAGGTCGGCTCAGGCGGCCAGGCGCAGACTGGGCCCAACCTATCGGGAGATCACCGTCATGCCCCTTTCCCTGGCCAAAATGCGCCGCCAGTACACCCTCGATGGTCTGGATGAAGCCCAGGCACCAGACGACCCGATGGTCTTGTTCGGGTTGTGGATGCAACAGGCCCGCGATACCGAGAGCCCGCCAGTGGAAGCCAACAGCATGGCCCTGGCGACGGTGGACGGGCAGGGCCGGCCTCACTGCCGGATCTTGTTGCTCAAGGGCTTCAGTAGCGAAGGCTTCTCGTTTTTCGGTAACTACGACAGTGCCAAGGGCCAGGACCTGGCCGCCAATCCCTGGGCGGCCATGACCTTTTTCTGGCCGGGACTGGAGCGGCAAGTGCGTATCGAAGGGGTCGTCGGCAAGCTCGCCCCGGCGCTGTCGGATGCCTATTTCGCCTCCCGCTCCGTGGCCAGCCGTCTTGGCGCCTGGGCCTCACCACAAAGCCGTCCATTGGACGATCGTGCCACCCTCGAGATCTTGCTGGCGCAAACCGGACAACATTTCGCCGATCAACCGGTGCCGCGTCCCGAGCATTGGGGCGGTTATTGCCTGCGGCCCGAACGGCTGGAGTTCTGGCAGGGCCGCGCCGACCGTCTGCATGATCGTCTCGACTACCGCCGGCAAGCGGGCGTATGGCAGCGCACGCGTCTGGCGCCCTGACGCCGAGGAGGTACCTCCATGGAGGAATAGGCCCGGCACCGAATGCGGTTCAGGCTGGGCCATCTTTTCTGACAGGACGGCTGACCATGGCCCATCTGACGCAACGCCTTTTTCAACCGCTGAACATTGCGGTACTCACCATCAGCGATACCCGCAGTTTCGACACCGATACCTCCGGCCAAACCCTCGCCGATCTATTGCAAACCGCCGGGCATGTGCTGATCGACCGCGGGCTGGTGAAGGACGATATCTACCAGATCCGCGCCCAGGTCTCGCAGTGGATCGCCGACCCGAACGTGCAAGTGGTGTTGATGACCGGTGGCACCGGTTTCACCCCGCGCGATAATACGCCCCAGGCGGTGGCACCGTTGCTGGACAAGCACGTCGACGGTTTTGGCGAGTTGTTCCGACAGGTGTCGTTGGCCGAGATCGGCATGTCCACCCTGCAATCTCGTGCCTTGGCGGGTATGAGCAACGGTGTGCTGGTGTGCTGCCTGCCAGGCTCGCCGGGGGCTTGCCGGACCGGTTGGGAACAGATCCTGGCCGGGCAATTGGACAGTCGCACTGGCCCGTGCAATTTCACCCCCCACCTCAAGCCGCAGCCAGGTATTGCCCTGGAACCCTGTGAGGCGCGTTCATGAGCAGCGGCGCGTGTGGCAGCGCCTGTGACAGCGGCGCGCTGATGCCGGTGGAGGAAGCCATTCGCTATTTGCTGGATCAGGCGCCGCTGCCGCCTCCGGTGCAGCGGGTGGCGCTGGCCCAGGCCTTGGGCCGAGTGCTGGCGACCGACATCCGTTGTCCGGTGAACTTGCCCCCATGGGACAACAGTGCCATGGACGGTTATGCCCTGCGGGCCGCTGACCTGCCAGCCGCCGGCGGTTCCCTGACCCTGGCCGGGCGCATTGCCGCCGGCCAGGCATCGAGTCAACCGCTGCGGTCCGGACAGGCCGTACGGATTTTCACCGGCGCGCCGCTGCCGCCGGGGGCAGACACGGTGGTTCCCCAGGAAAGCTGCCGGGTGGAAGGTGAGCGAGTCTGGTTGCCACCGGTCAATGGCGGGGAGCATGTGCGCAAGGAAGGCGAGGAAGTGCGCCGAGGGGACCGTTTGCTTCAGGCCGGAAAACGCTTGCGGGCCCAGGAACTGGGGTTGCTGGCCGGTGCCGGGATTGCCCGGGTAGAGGTCTATCGACCGTTGCAGGTGGGCCTGCTCAGCAGCGGTGATGAATTGCGCGAACCGGGCGAAACGCTGGCACCAGGGCAGATCTACAACAGCAATCGCCATAGCCTCGCGGCACTGCTGCGCGGCTGGGGTATCGAGGTCCACGACTACGGCGTCATGCCGGACAAACTGCTCGCCAGTCGCCAGGCCTTGAGCCTGGCGGCGGCCGAATGCGACGTGCTGCTGACCTCCGGCGGTGTGTCGGTGGGTGAGGAGGATCATCTCAAACAAGCCATCGAAGCCCTGGGCAGCGTTGACCTGTGGCGCCTGGCAATCCAGCCGGGCAAACCCCTGGCCTTTGGCGAGGTGGCGGGCAAACCCTGGATCGGGCTGCCGGGTAACCCGTCGGCGGCGCTGATTACCGCGTTGATTGTCGTGCGCCCGTTCCTGTTCCGGGCCCAGGGCATGGATGAGGTATTGCCCGCAGCGTTGCAGGTGCCGGCCGGATTTGACTGGTTAAAACCCAACCGGCGACGGCAGTACTTGCGGGCGAAATTGACCCCGACCGCCGACGGCTCGTTGTGTGTCGAGCTGCATCCCCAGCAAAGTTCGGCCATGTTGGCGGCCGCGTGCTGGGCCGATGGCTTGGCCGTGGTGGAGTGCCAGGCGCAAGTGCACAAGCACGACAAAGTGATGTATCTGCCGTTCGCGAGCCTGATGCAGTGACGGCAATTGATTGCCGTCAAGGTGGCCAGCGGAGGGCTGGCTAGACTGGCGGCGCCCTTAGTTTTCTCACGAGGATGCCCCATGCAACTGGTTTGCCCGGCAGGGAATCTGCCTGCCCTCAAAGCGGCGGTGCGCCAAGGCGCCGATGCTGTCTATGTCGGCTTTCGCGATGACACCAATGCCCGGCATTTCGCCGGGCTGAACATGGACGACAAGCAATTCGACGCCGCTGTCGCGCACATCCGTCAACACCAACGCAAGCTGTATGTGGCGGTCAACACCTACCCGCAACCCAAGGGCTGGGAGCGCTGGCAGCGGGCGGTGGACCGTGCCGCCGATTTCGGCGTGGACGCGCTGATTGCCGCCGACCCCGGTGTGCTCAGCTACGCCCGCCAGCGCCATCCACAACTGGCGTTGCACCTGTCGGTACAGGGCTCGGCGACCCACGCGGCGGCCCTGGCTTTTTACGCCGAGCGCTATGACATCCGCCGCGCCGTGCTGCCACGGGTGCTGTCCCTGGCCCAGGTGCGTCAGGTGGCGGCGGCCAGCCCGGTGCCGATCGAGGTCTTCGGTTTCGGTAGCTTGTGCATCATGGCCGAGGGCCGTTGTCACTTGTCTTCCTACATCACCGGCGAATCACCGAACCTCTGTGGTGTCTGCTCGCCCGCCAAGGCGGTGCGCTGGAGCGAGGACGCCGACGGCCTGAGTGCCCGCTTGAGCGAGGTGCTGATCGACCGCTACACCCCTGAAGAACCCGCCGGTTACCCAACCCTGTGCAAGGGCCGCTTCCTGGTGGGCGGCAAGCGTTTCCATGCATTGGAAGAACCCACCAGCCTCGACACCCTGGACCTGCTGCCGGAACTGACGGCCATTGGCGTCGAAGCGGTGAAAATCGAAGGTCGCCAGCGCAGCCCGGCGTATGTCGAACAAGTGACCCGGGTCTGGCGCGCCGCGCTGGACGCACACCAGGCCGCGCCGCAACGGTTCCGGGTACAGGAAGAATGGCGCCAGGTGTTGGCCGGTTTGTCCGAGGGCAGCCAGACCACCCTGGGTGCCTACCATCGATCATGGCAATGAGGGAAACCCGATGAAACTCAGCCTGGGACCGGTCCTGTTTTACTGGGACAAAGCGCAACTGGGGAATTTCTACGCCGAGATGTCGGCCCTGCCGTTGGATGTGATTTACCTGGGGGAAACCGTGTGTTCCAAGCGCCGGGCATTTTCCCTGGATCAATGGCTGGGCTTGGCGCGTGAGCTGCAAGCGTGCAGTCAGGCGCAGATCGTATTGTCGAGCCTGACGCTGATCGAGGCGGCCTCGGAGCTGTCCTCGCTGCGACGCCTGTGTGACAACGGCCAGTTGTTGGTGGAGGCCAATGACATGGGCGCGGTGCAGTTCCTCGCCGAGCGCAAATTGCCCTTCGTCGGCGGGCCGGCGTTGAACTTGTACAACGGCCATGCCCTCGGGCAATTGCTCGACAGCGGCATGATCCGTTGGGTACCGCCTGTGGAGTGTTCGGCGGCACTGATCGGCGATGTACTGGAGCAGGTGCGCGAGATGGACCGTGAACTGCCCGAGGTGGAGATTTTTGCCTACGGCCATCTGCCTTTGGCTTACTCGGCGCGCTGCTTCACCGCCCGGGCCGAAAACCGCCCCAAGGACGACTGCCAGTTCTGTTGCATCAACTATCCCGACGGTCTGGCGTTGAGCAGTCAGGAGGGCCAGCAGTTGTTCACCCTCAACGGTATCCAGACGATGTCGGGGGAGGTGACGAATCTGCTGGCTGATTACAACGCACTCATGGCCAGTGGCGCCGACCTGCTGCGCCTGAGCCCGCGCGCCCAGGGCATGGCCGAGGTGGTCACGGCGTTCGACAAGGTGCGCCAGGGCGAGGCTCCACCGCTGTTCGTGGAGGGTTGCAACGGTTACTGGCACGGCCATGCCGGCATGTTGAAGGTAGAGGAGGCAGGCCTGTGTTGAGTCCGAAGAAGTGGCTGCTCAAAGGTGCCGACCGCGTGTTGCCGCTGGTGAGCAAGGTGCCGTTCGTGGTGCAGCGATTGGCGTTGCAGCAGGCGCTCAATCGTTGCCTGGCCGAGCCAGTGCGCGATGGCGGATTCGAAGTGCTGCGCGGGCGCTGGTTGTGCCTGCGGGTGCCGGACCTGAAGTTGTGCTGGTACTTGACCCTGGCACGGGATGGCTTGCGCATCGCCGAACGGGCTGAAGCCCAGGTCACCATCAGCGGCAACTGGCGTGAGTTCCTGTTGCTGGCCAGCCGTCAGGAAGACCCTGACACGTTGTTCTTTCGTCGCCGGTTGGTCATCGAGGGGGATACCGAGTTGGGATTGGCGCTGAAGAACTTGATCGACAGCCTTGATCCGGAGGTCTTGCCGCCGTGGTTATGGCGCAACCTGGAGCGGGCGGGCAAGGGGTTGGCAGCGGTGTGATGAAAGCCCCGAGTGTGTTGCCTCTGGTGTATTCCTGTTCCGGTTGCTCCAACGTCGCGCAACTGGCCAACAGCGTTGCCCTGCGCCTGGACCGTGTCGGCCTGGCGGAGATGTCCTGTATTGTCGGGGTGGGCGGGCATGTGGCGGCGCTGGTCAACAAGGCGCGCTCGGGGCGGCGGATCATTGCGCTGGACGGGTGTCCGTTGCAGTGCGTCCAGGCATGTTTGCAGCAGCATGATCTGACGGCGGATGTGCATGTGATTTTGAGCCAGTTGGGGCTGCGCAAGCGTTTCGGGGTCGATTGTTCGCAAGAGGAGGGGGACGAGTTGTTCGAGCGGTTGATACCGATGATAGGCGTTGATCGATAACCCGTGGCGAGGGCGCTTGCTCCCGCTGGGTCCTGTAGGCGCTGGCGAAGCCTGCGATCTTTTGATCTTTCGCTTGAGAATCAAGTGTCTGGGAAAAGATCGCAGCCTCGTTGCACTCGACAGCTCCTACTGCTGGTAAGCCTCCAGCTCATCCTCGGCCAGGATGCGAATGTTGCGCCGTTCCATGGCAATCAGGCCGCCATCCACCAGGCGATGAAGAATGCGCGAGAAGGTCTCCGGCTGAATCCCCAGCTTGGAGGCCACCAGGCGTTTGGACACCTGCAGCACCAACTGGCCGTCACGGGGATCGCGCTCCTGAAGCAGAAAGTTGATGACGCGCCGGCTGGCGCTGGCCAGGGTCAGGTTGTCGATGTCCTTGAGGCGCTGGTGCAGATGGATGCTCATGCTCGCCAGGATTGCCAGGCAGACCTTTGGTTGGTCTTCCAGGGCGTTTCGGTAATGGTTGCCTTCGACACTCACCAGCACACTGTCCTTGATCGCCGACGCGCTGACCGGGTAGCACTTGGCCTGGCTGAACAGCAGGGCCTCGGCGAAGGTCTGGCCGGGCTGGATGATCTCCACCAGGTTTTCCTGGCCTTCGCCGGTGACCCGATACAACTTGATCTGCCCACTGACCAGCAGGAAAAACCGCTTGGCCGGGTCGCCCTGATGCATGAGCGTGCTGTTGCAGGGCAGGCGCTTGAGGACGGCGAGGTTGCACACTTCCTCGAAAATCCGCTCCGGCAACTGGCTGAACAAGTGGTGACGGCGCAACAGTAAAACGATGGAAGGGTGAGTCAGCATGGCGTACCTCCGCGTACCCTCATGGTAGGGCCCAGGGCGCCGTCGGCCTATGCCTCGGCAGGCCTACCTCGGAAGAGGGATGGGCCCCCGCTCAAGACACAAACCTTGTGGGAGCAAAGCTTGCTCGCGATAGCGTCGGATCAGTCAGTATTGAGTTGTCTGGCCCACCGCCATCGCGAGCAAGCTGTGCTCCCACAGGGGGGGGATGTGTTGGCTGGGCTAGCCCGCTCCGCGCAGATGCTCCATGGCCCATACGGCCGCTTCGACCCGTGAACGCAGGCCGAGCTTGTGCAGCAGGTTTTTCACATGGACCTTGACCGTGCCTTCGGTGATGCCCAGTTTGTGGCCGATGACTTTGTTGCTGTAGCCGCCAGCAATGGTCTTGAGCACCTGGCGTTCGCGCTCGGTCAGTTCCACATCGGTCTGGCGCGGCGGGGAGCGCAGGGCCTGGGCCATGACGCGGGTCAGGCCGGGGCTGATCACCAGCGCGCCGTTGAGGGCGTCGCGGATGTACTGGATCAGCAGTTCAGGCTCCATGTCCTTGAGCAGGTAGCCGTTGGCGTCCAGGCGCAGGGCATCGCGGATGTCGTCTTCGGCGTCGGACACGGTGAACAGCAACACCTTGCCGGTGTAGTGCATGGCGCGTAGCCGACGCAGGGTTTCGATGCCGTTCATCTGCGGCATGTTGTTGTCCAGCAGCACCAGATCGGGCTTGAGCGGTTCGATCAGCGTCAGGGCTTCTTCGCCGTGGCTGGCTTCGCCGACGATCTGCAAATCGTCTTCAAGCTCAAGCATCTGGCGGATCCCGCGACGCATCATCGGGTGATCGTCGACCAATAGCAGGGTGTGACGCAGAGGGGCGTTCATGTTGCGAGGCCTTCGGTGTGTTGGCCCAGGAATTCCGGTTGGAAATGCACCTGGATACGGGTGCCCTGGGGGGCTCGGGAGAGAATCTGCAATTGGCCGCGCAGGCTGCGGGCCCGTTCGTTCATGATGTTCAGCCCATGGTGTTCGCGCTGGTCGACCTCGCCGCTAAAGCCCCGGCCATCGTCTTCGATCGACAGCCGCACCGTCTCGCCTTCCTGGCGCAGTTCGAGCCAGGCGTTCTCGGCATGGGCATGGCGCAGGCAGTTGGACAGGGCCTCACGGGTGATCTGCAGGATGTGGATTTGCTCACTGGCTGACAGCTCGAAAGCCAGGGTGTCAACGAACAGGTGCACCTTGAAGTCGCCTCGGTTGGAGAACTCTTCAGCGGTGTCCTTGAGCTCCTCGACCAGGCCGTCGTCGTGGATCTGCAGGCGGAAGGTCGTCAGCAATTCGCGCAACTGGCGGTAGGCGTTGTTGAGGCCTTCGCGCAGTTCGCCGGTGACGGTCTCCAGGGTCTGCACCGGCTCGCCCCGACGCATCAGGGTCTGCATGCGGCTGACTTGCAGCTTCATGTACGACAAAGCCTGGGCCAGGGAATCATGCAGCTCGCGGGCAATGATCGTGCGTTCATCGAGCAGCAGCAGGCGATGGTCCTGTTCACGCTGGCGCTTGAGCGACAGTGATGTGCCAATCAGGTTCGCCAAGGCTTGGATCAGTGCGGTTTCCCAGGGTTGCGCCGTGTGGCCGTCGACAAAATGCGCCTTGAGTTCACCCAGTTCATTGCCCTGGTTACTGATGCTGAACGTCTGCGGACGAGCGGTGTGATGTTTCTGGCAGGTGGCGCAATCGCTGCTGGCGCACACCTCGCGGCTGTTGGCGCCATGCAGGGCCAGCAGTTGCCGGGCCGGTGCCTGCAATTGCCCTTGCAGGCACAGCGACAGACGCAGGCCAGGGAGTCGCTGTTGGAAGCGCCGGATCAATTCATCGAGCCCTTCGGCGTTGGCCTGGCGGGTGGCGAGGTTGCGGCTGCTCTGATACAGCAACTCCAGGGCGGCATTGGCCTGTTGCAGGTTCAGGGTCTTTTGCTGGACCTGGTTTTCCAAGGTGCGGTGGGATTGCTCGATGGTCTCGGCCATGGTGTTGAAGCTCGTCGCCAACTGGCCCAACTCATCCTCGGATTGATGATTGACCCGTACCTGGAACTCGCCACGGCGAAAGCGCTGGGTGGCTTCCACCAGTTCCTGCAAGGGTGTGACCACGCCGTACTGCAACTCATACAGGCCGATCAGCAGGATGATCATGGTGCTGAACAGCGCCATGCCCTGGATCGTCTGTTGCCAGCCCTGTTTGTGTTCGCTCTGGCGTTGCAGCAGGGTGACGAACTGGTCCAGTTGCTCAACGAAAGAGCTGGCGCTGGCCTGGAAAAACGCCGCATCGCCGCGCTCGATGGCCGGTCGCAAGGTCTGGTTCCAGCGTTGCACAAGGTTCTGGTAGCTCTGGTGCAGGGAGGTTGTCGGCCCATCTTCCAACACGGCGCGCAGGGCGGGGCTGTCGAGGCGCTGTTGCAGGCTGTCGATGATCACCGGGACCTCATCGGTGGCCCCGGCCGCCAGTTTCCAGCTCAGGTGGTAGGTCTCCATGCGTACGGAGCCGGCGGTGTTGATGGCCGCGGCGTCGCCCTGGCTGAACCAGGCGATCAACCCGGCGCTCAACGAACTGGCCAGGGCGAGGATGGCGATGAGGATCACCGCCACGCCGGCGCGAGCGGGCAGGGAGCTGCGCAGCCAGCCCATCATTGAGGCTGACTCTGCAAGAAAATCTGAAACCCGAACATGGGCGACGCCTGGACCTGGGGTGTAGTCGCCGATCCCTGGCGTACTACCTCTAAAGAGTTGCCCGCCGCTCCGTTTCGATAAAAGCTTCGGCGGACGTGATCAAGATGTTGATAAACAAAGGGTTTTATCGATATCAGGGTCTACCTCCTTAGAGGTAGACGGGCCAAGCATAGGCCAGTACCGCCTTGGGGCACGTTGACCCAGGTCAAGTTTTTGCGGGGTTCGCATCACTAGGCTGCGCTCATCGAACTGACGGAGTGCATCGTGATGCGAGCGCAAATGCAACAAGGGCTGGTACTAGGGATGAGTACCCTGGCCTTCACCGTGTGCTTCATGGTCTGGATGATGTTTGCCGTGCTCGGCGTCCCGATCAAGGAAATGCTGGCCCTCAACGAAACCCAATTCGGCCTGTTGGCCGCCACCCCGGTGCTGACCGGTTCGCTGGTGCGTTTGCCCCTGGGCCTTCTGACCGACCGCTTTGGCGGACGGATCGTGTTCTTCCTGCTGATGCTCTCCTGCGTGTTGCCGCTGTACCTGATCACCCTGGCGACCGCTTTCTGGCAGTTCCTGGTGCTGGGCCTGTTCGTCGGCCTGGCCGGTGGTTCGTTCTCGGTGGGCATCGCCTACGTCGCCAAATGGTTCGACAAGCAGAACCAGGGTTTCGCCATGGGCGTCTTCGGTGCGGGCAACGCGGGGGCTGCGGTGACCAAGTTCCTCGCTCCGGCGTTGATCGCCTTCGGCTCCTGGCACCTGGTGCCGAAAGTGTTCAGCGCCATCCTGTTCATCACTGCGCTGCTGTTCTGGTTTCTCACCAGCGAGAAAAAGGAACACAGCGGCACTGGCGGCGCCACGTTGCGCGAGCAATTGAAAACCTTGAAAGAACCGGCGGTGTGGCGCTACTGCCAGTACTACTCGATCGTGTTCGGCGGCTACGTGGCCCTGGCCCTGTGGATGACCAAGTACTACGTGCAGGAATACGGTTTCAGCCTGCAAAGCGCAGCGCTGCTGGCGGCGTGTTTCTCCCTGCCCGGCGGCGTGCTGCGGGCCGTCGGCGGCTGGATGTCCGACCGCTGGGGTGCCCAGAGCGTGACCTGGTGGGTGTTGTGGGTCAGCTGGATCTGCCTGTTCCTGCTGTCCTACCCCCAGACCCAACTGCAAGTGCAGACCGTCAACGGCCTCGTCGACTTCCACATCGGCCTCAGCGCCACGCTGTTCACCGTGCTGCTGTTCGTGATGGGCATCGCCTTCGCGTTCGGCAAGGCCTCGGTCTTCAAATACATCGCCAACGACTACCCGAAAAACATGGGCGCGGTGTCCGGCATCGTCGGCCTGGCCGGCGGCTTGGGTGGGTTCGTGCTGCCGATCATGTTTGGCGCCCTGGTGGACCTCACCGGCGTGCGCTCGTCCTGCTTCATGTTGATGTACGGCGTGGTCTGGGTCTCCCTGATCTGGATGTACCTGAGCGAAGTGCGCAAGCGCCCGCTGCTGGGTAAACAAGCGCCGGCCAGTCAGTCCCCGTTTTCCAGCATTGCCCAAGGAGAAGAACATGTCCGTTCTGCAAACGCCTGAAAAAGGCCCGGTCATTCATGACTGGCGCCCGGAAGACCCTGCATTCTGGGGCCGCAGCGGCAAACAGACCGCACGCCGTAATCTGTGGATTTCCATCCCGGCGCTGTTGTTGGCCTTCGCGGTGTGGATGGTCTGGAGCACGGTGATCGTGCGCCTGAACGCCATCGGCTTCAGCTTCACCACTGACCAGCTGTTCTGGCTGGCGGCCCTGCCGGGGCTGTCCGGCGCGACCTTGCGCATCTTCTATTCGTTCATGGTGCCGATCTTTGGCGGTCGCCGCTGGACCGCCCTGAGCACCGCGTCGCTGCTGGTGCCTGCGCTGTGGATGGGCTTCGCCGTGCAGGATCCGGCCACGCCTTACAGCGTGTTCGTACTGATCGCGCTGCTCTGCGGTTTTGGGGGCGGCAACTTCGCCTCGAGCATGTCCAACATCAGCTTCTTCTACCCCAAGTCCCAGCAGGGCACCGCCCTGGGCCTGAACGCCGGGCTGGGTAACCTGGGTGTGTCGGTGATGCAGTTCAGCGTGCCGCTGGTGATCTCCTTCGGTGTGTTCGGCTTCATGGGCGGCCAGCCACAGGTGTTGGCCGACGGCAGCTCGTTGTGGCTGCAAAACGCCGGTTTCATCTGGGTGCCGTTCATCCTCGCCGTGACCCTGATTGCCTGGTTCGGCATGAACGACCTGTCCAGCGCCCGCGCTTCGTTCAGCGAGCAGGCAGTGATTTTCAAGCGCAAGCACAACTGGCTGATGTGCTGGTTGTACCTGGCAACCTTCGGCTCGTTCATCGGTTTCTCTGCCGCCTTTCCACTGCTGATCAAGACCTCGTTCCCGGAAGTCATCGCGCTGAAATTCGCCTTCCTCGGCCCGCTGGTCGGTGCCTTGGTGCGGCCACTGGGCGGCTGGCTGGCGGACAAGCTCGGTGGGGCGAAGGTCACCCTGTGGAACTTCGTCCTGATGATCGCGATGGTCTTCGGCGTCCTGCACTTTTTGCCGCAGAACGGCCAGGGCGGCAGCTTCTACGGCTTCCTGGGCATGTTCATGTTGCTGTTCATCACCACCGGCGTGGGCAACGGTTCCACCTTCCGGATGATCCCGGTGATCTTCCGCACCCTGCATGAAAAAGCCGCCCTGGGCAAAAAGCCCGAGGTACGCGAGCAAGCGCTCAAGAACGCCGGCAAGGAATCGGCCGCGGTGCTGGGTTTCAGCTCGGCCATGGGCGCCTTCGGGGCGTTCTTCATTCCCAAATCATTTGGCACTTCGATGGCCCTGACCGGCGGCCCGGAGATGGCCTTCTACATGTTCGTCGGCTTTTACCTGAGCTGCATCGTGGTGACTTGGTGGTGGTACGCCCGCAAGGGCGCCGCGACACCTTGCTAAGCCGAACCTAAACCTGCGTGGGCGGGGCGCAGACCCCGCGGAGCAAGCCTGAGAGGAACACACTGTGAGTCATTTATTGGATCAACTGCGGTTTTTCAACCGCAAGCAAGGCGAGTTTTCCGACGGTCATGGCGAGACCCGCAAGGAGTCCCGCGACTGGGAGAACGTCTACCGCTCCCGCTGGCAGTACGACAAGATCGTGCGTTCCACCCATGGGGTGAACTGCACCGGTTCGTGCTCGTGGAAAATCTACGTCAAGAACGGCCTGATCACCTGGGAAACCCAGCAGACTGACTACCCGCGTACCCGCAACGACCTGCCCAATCACGAGCCGCGCGGCTGCCCTCGTGGCGCCAGCTACAGCTGGTACATCTACAGTGCCAATCGGCTCAAGTACCCGAAGATCCGCAAGCCATTGCTCAAACTGTGGCGCGAAGCCCGGCAGACCCTGCCGCCAGTGGAGGCCTGGGCCAGCATTGTCGAGGACAAGGCCAAGGCTGACGCCTATAAAAGCAAGCGTGGCATGGGCGGTTTCATCCGTTCCAATTGGGAGGAAGTCAACGAGATCATTGCCGCGGCCAACGTCTACACCGTCAAGGAACACGGCCCGGACCGCGTGGTCGGCTTCTCGCCGATCCCGGCGATGTCGATGGTCAGCTATGCCGCCGGTTCGCGTTACCTTTCGCTGATCGGTGGCGTGTGCCTGAGTTTCTATGACTGGTACTGCGACTTGCCACCGGCCTCGCCGATGGTCTGGGGTGAGCAGACCGACGTGCCGGAATCGGCCGACTGGTACAACTCCAACTACATCATCGCCTGGGGCTCCAACGTTCCGCAGACCCGTACCCCCGACGCGCACTTCTTCACCGAGGTGCGCTACAAGGGCACCAAGACCGTGGCGATCACCCCGGATTACTCGGAAGTCGCCAAGCTCACCGACCTGTGGCTCAACCCCAAGCAGGGCACCGACGCCGCGCTGGCCCAGGCCTTCAACCATGTGATCTTCAAAGAATTCCACCTGGACAAGCCTAGCGCCTATTTCACCGAATACGCCAAGCGCTACACCGACTTGCCGGTGCTGGTGATGCTCAAGCCGATGCTCGGCGCAGCGCCGGGTGCCGGTTATCAGCCGGACCGTTTCCTGCGCGCCAGCGACCTGACCGACAACCTCGGCCAGGACAACAACCCGGAATGGAAAACCATTGCCCTGGATGCCGACGGCGAACTGGTTTCGCCCCAAGGCTCCATCGGCTATCGCTGGGGCGAGAAGGGCAAGTGGAACATCCTGCCCCGTGAAGGCGGCGCAGGGCGTGAGATCGACCTCAAGCTGAGCCTGATCGGTGGCGACGTCGCCGAGGTGGCGTTCCCGTATTTTGCCGGTGAAGCCCAGGAGTACTTCCAGCACGTGGCCGGTGACGCGGTGCAGTTCCGTCGGGTGCCGGTACACAGCGTGGTGCTTGCCGATGGCAGCGTGGCGAAAGTCGCCACTGTATTCGACCTGTCGGCGGCCAACCTGGCCATTGACCGTGGCCTGGGTGGCGCCAACGTTGCCAAGGACTACGACGATGCCTCGGTGCCTGGCACCCCGGCCTGGCAAGAGCAGATCACTGGCGTGAGCCGCGAGAAAGCGATCCAGATCGCTCGCGAGTTCGCCGACAACGCCGACAAGACCCGTGGACGCTCGATGATCATCGTCGGTGCGGCGATGAACCACTGGTACCACATGGACATGAACTACCGTGGGCTGATCAACATGCTCATGCTCTGCGGTTGCGTCGGCCAGACCGGCGGTGGCTGGGCCCACTACGTCGGCCAGGAAAAACTCCGTCCGCAATGCGGCTGGCTGCCCCTGGCCTTCGGCCTGGACTGGAACCGTCCGCCACGGCAGATGAATGGCACGAGCTTCTTCTACGGCCACAGTTCGCAATGGCGCCACGAGAAGATGAGCATGCACGATGTGCTCTCGCCCCTGGCCGACAAATCGCAATTCCCCGAGCACGCCCTGGACTACAACATCCGCGCCGAACGGGCCGGCTGGTTGCCGAGCGCGCCGCAGCTCAACACCAACCCGCTGCACATCTGCCGCGATGCCGCCGCCGCTGGCCTGGACCCCAAGGACTACGTGGTCAAGTCACTGCAGGACGGTTCCCTGCGCTTTGCCTGCGAGCAGCCCGACAGCCCGGTGAATTTCCCGCGCAACATGTTCATCTGGCGTTCCAACCTGCTGGGCTCCTCGGGCAAGGGCCACGAGTACATGCTCAAGTACCTGCTGGGCACCAAGAACGGCGTGATGAACGAAGACATCGGCCATAGCACCGAGTGCAAGCCCACCGAGGCCGAATGGGTCGACGAGGGCGCCATTGGCAAGCTCGACCTGGTGACTACCCTGGACTTCCGCATGTCCTCGACTTGCGTGTATTCCGACATCGTCTTGCCGACCGCCACCTGGTACGAAAAAGACGACATGAACACCTCGGACATGCACCCGTTCATTCACCCGCTGTCGGCCGCTATCGATCCGGCCTGGGAGTCGCGTTCGGACTGGGAAATCTACAAAGGCATCGCCAAGGCGTTTTCCGCCATGGCGGTCGGCCACCTGGGCGTCGAGAAAGACCTGGTCACCGTGCCGTTGATGCATGACAGCGTCGGCGAGCTGGCCCAACCCTTTGGCGGCACCGACTGGAAAAGTGCCGGTGTGGCGCCCATCCCGGGCAAGAACGCACCGAACCTGCAGGTGGTGGAGCGCGACTACCCGAACATCTACAAGCAGTTCACCTCCCTGGGCCCGATGCTCGAGAAGCTCGGCAACGGTGGCAAGGGCATCAACTGGAACACCGACACTGAAGTTAAATTCCTCGGCGAACTGAACCACAAGGAAGTCGAGGCGGGTATCAGTCAAGGGCGGCCGAAGATCGACAGCGCCATCGACGCTGCCGAAGTGATCCTGTCCCTGGCCCCGGAAACCAACGGCCATGTCGCGGTGAAAGCCTGGGCTGCACTGTCGGAGTTCACCGGCATCGACCACAGCCACCTGGCCATTGCCAAGGAGCACGAGGCGATTCGTTTCCGCGACATCCAGGCCCAGCCGCGCAAGATCATTTCCAGCCCGACCTGGTCTGGCCTGGAAGACGATCACGTGAGCTACAACGCCGGCTACACCAACGTCCACGAGTCGATCCCATGGCGCACCATCACCGGCCGCCAGCAGTTCTACCAGGATCACCCGTGGATGCAGGCGTTCGGCGAGCAGTTGATGAGCTACCGGCCACCGGTCAACACCCGCACCATCGAAGGCGTGAAGGGCAAGCGCAGCAATGGCCAGACCGAGATCGTCCTGAACTGGATCACCCCGCACCAGAAGTGGGGCATCCACAGCACTTACAGCGACAACCTGCTGATGCTCACCTTGAGCCGTGGCGGACCGATTGTCTGGCTCTCGGAAATCGACGCCAAGCGCGCCGGTATCGAGGACAACGACTGGATCGAATGCTTCAACGTCAACGGCGCGCTGACCGCCCGGGCGGTGGTCAGCCAGCGGGTCAAGGAAGGCATGGTGATGATGTATCACGCCCAGGAACGGATCGTGAACGTGCCCGGCTCGGAAACCACCAAGACCCGTGGCGGCCACCACAACTCGGTGACCCGCGTGGTGCTCAAGCCCACCCACATGATCGGTGGCTATGCGCAACAGGCCTATGGCTTCAACTATTACGGCACGGTCGGTTGCAACCGCGACGAGTTTGTCGTGGTGCGCAAGATGTCCAAAGTCGATTGGCTCGATGGTTCCAGTGGCGATGATCTGCCGCGTCCACTGCCGACTGATATCGAGGAGAACTGAGATGAAAATTCGCTCACAAATCGGCATGGTCCTGAACCTGGACAAATGCATCGGCTGCCACACTTGCTCGATTACCTGCAAAAACGTCTGGACCAGCCGTGAAGGCATGGAATACGCCTGGTTCAACAACGTCGAATCCAAGCCGGGCATCGGCTATCCCAAGGAATGGGAAAACCAGGACAAGTGGAAGGGTGGCTGGATCCGCAACGCCGACGGTTCGATCAACCCGCGCATTGGCGGCAAGTTCCGCGTGCTGGCGAACATCTTCGCCAACCCGGACCTGCCGAGCCTGGACGATTACTACGAACCGTTCGACTTCGACTACCAGCACCTGCACACCGCGCCGCTGGGCGAGCATCAGCCCACCGCGCGGCCGCGTTCACTGGTGTCCGGCAAGCGCATGCAGAAAATCGAATGGGGCCCGAACTGGGAGGAAATCCTCGGCACCGAATTCGCCAAACGGCGCAAGGACAAGAACTTCGACAAGATCCAGGCGGACATCTACGGCGAGTACGAAAACACCTTCATGATGTACCTGCCGCGTCTGTGCGAGCACTGCCTGAACCCGGCGTGCGCGGCGTCCTGCCCGAGCGGCGCGATCTACAAGCGCGAAGAGGACGGCATTGTCCTGATTGACCAGGAGAAGTGCCGCGGCTGGCGCATGTGCATCAGCGGCTGCCCGTACAAGAAGATCTATTTCAACTGGAAGAGCGGCAAGTCGGAAAAATGCATTTTCTGCTACCCGCGCATCGAAGCCGGGATGCCGACGGTCTGTGCTGAAACCTGCGTCGGACGGATTCGTTACCTCGGTGTGCTGCTGTATGACGCCGACCGCATCAGCGAAGTGGCCAGCACCGCCAATGAGCAGGACCTGTACGAAAAACAACTGGAGATTTTCCTCGACCCGAATGACCCGGCGGTGATTCGCCAGGCCCTGGCCGATGGCGTGCCGCAGTCGGTGATCGACTCGGCGCAACGCTCGCCGGTCTACAAAATGGCCGTGGACTGGAAGCTCGCGCTGCCGCTGCACCCGGAGTACCGCACCTTGCCGATGGTCTGGTACGTGCCGCCACTCTCGCCGATCCAAAACGCGGCCGCCGCTGGCACCGTGGGCATGAACGGGGTGATCCCGGATGTCGACAGCCTGCGCATCCCGCTGCGTTACCTGGCGAACATGCTCACCGCTGGCGATGAAAAACCGGTCAAGCGCGCCCTCAAGCGCCTGCTGGCGATGCGTGCCTACAAGCGTTCCGAACAAGTGGACGGCGTGCAGGATCTGCAAGTGCTGGCCGACGTCGGCTTGAGCGTGAACCAGGTGGAAGAGATGTACCGCTACCTGGCCATTGCCAACTACGAAGATCGGTTTGTCGTGCCAAGCGCCCACCGCGAAGACGCCATGAGCGATGCGTTCGCCGAACGCTCCGGTTGTGGCTTCAGCTTTGGTAGCGGTTGCAGCGGCAGTTCCGACACCAACATGTTCGGCGGCAAGAAAGCCAACCGCCGCGACGTGATCAAAACCGTGCAGTTGTGGGAGGAGTGAGCATGCGCATTCTCAAAGTGATTTCGTTGCTGCTCGATTATCCGACCGAGACCCTGGTGGCCGCTCGGGATGAGCTGGAACAAGCGATTCTCCAGGCGCGGGAAATCAGTCCGAACCAGCGCGCCGGGTTGTTCGAGTTGCTCGAGGTGATCTGCGGCAAGGACCTGATGGACGGCCAGGAGCATTACGGCGCGCTGTTCGGCCGGGGCCGTTCGCTGTCGCTGCTGTTGTTCGAACACGTCCACGGCGAGTCCCGCGACCGCGGCCAGGCCATGGTGGACATGATGGCCCAGTACGAAGAGGCCGGCTTTGCCATCGGCGTCAAGGAGCTGCCCGATTACATCCCGCTGTACCTGGAGTTCCTGTCCACTCGCGAAGACATCGAGGCCCGAGAGGGCCTGGCCGATGTGGCGCACCTGCTGGCCTTGCTTGCGGCGCGCCTGGATGAGCGTGAAAGCGCCTACGCCAGTTGCTTCCGGGCCTTGTTGCAAATCGCTGGGGCCGAGCCTCAGGTGGCGGTGGCCGAGTTGCGTGAGCAAGTGAAGGCCGAGCCACGGGACGACTCACTCGAAGCCCTGGACAGGATCTGGGAAGAGGAGGCGGTGGATTTCATGAAAGCCGAACAGCAGGACCGTTGCAGTTCACTGCCGAGCGCGCCGGGCAAGGCGCGGGACGAAAGCGCGGTGCCGTTGCACTGGGTGGATTTTCAGCATGAAGGGCGGGCCGCTGCGCCTGCCGGGGAGGTGGGTAATGTCTAAATGGGATCTGTTGTTGTTCGGGGTCTACCCCTATATCGCCTTGGCGATTTGCCTGCTCGGCAGCTGGGCGCGGTTCGACCTGTCCCAGTACACCTGGAAGGCCGGTTCCAGCCAGATGCTGAGCAATCGTGGCATGCGCGTGGCGAGCAACCTGTTCCACGTCGGCGTGCTGTTCGTGCTGGCCGGGCACTTCGTCGGGCTGCTGACGCCATCGGCGATTTACCACCATGTGCTGAGCACCGAGAACAAGCAGTTGTTGGCGATGGTCTCCGGCGGCTTCTTCGGTGTCCTGGGCCTGATCGGCCTGGTGATGCTGATCAATCGGCGCCTGACCGACCCACGGGTCCGCGCCACGTCCAGTACCTCGGACATTCTGGTGCTGGTGGTGCTGCTGGTGCAACTGGTGTTGGGGTTGCTGACCATCGTCGCGTCCACCGCCCACATGGACGGTTCGGTAATGGTGATGCTGGCCGACTGGGCCCAGAACACCGTGCTGTTGCGTCCGGTGGAAGCGGCTACGGCCATCGCACCGGTGGGCTTGGTCTACAAGCTCCATGTGCTGCTGGGCCTGACGCTGTTCGTGTTGTTCCCGTTCACTCGTCTGGTCCACATCGTCAGTGCGCCGGTCTGGTACCTGGGACGTCGTTATCAAATCGTTCGGCAGAAGTTTTGAGGAGAAGATCATGACGAGTGGATGCGGATGTGGCGGTAGTGGTGGCGGCAGCGGCGGCTGCGGTTCTTCGGCAAAAGCGGCACCGGTGAGCGCGCCGGTTGCCGATGTCGAACCGACAGGAGCGGTGCAGTTCGAACCGGCCCAGGCCGAGCCGGCGGCGGGTGATGAAGCCCCGGCGCAATTGATCGCCAGCAGTGAGCAGGAGTGGCCGATCATCAGCGTCAACGGGGTGTCGATCACCCCGCAGGCGATGGCTCAGGAGCTGCAATATCACCCGGCCGAGAGCCGCGAGGATGCGGTCTACCAGGCCGCCCGGGCCCTGGTGATACGCGAACTGCTTCAGCAGCGCATCGCCGAGTTGGGTCTGGCACTGCAGGTCGGCGCCGGTGAAAACGAAGAGGAAGCGGCCACGCGGCTGCTCCTTGAGCGTGAGGTGCAGGTGCCGAACTGTGACGAGGCCACTTGCCTGCGTTACTACGAGAGCAATCGGGCGCGCTTTCACAGCGCACCGTTGCTGGCGGTGCGGCACATTCTGCTCGAATGTGCGCCGGATGATACCGAGGCCCGCGATCAGGCCCATGTCCAGGCCGAGTTGCTGCTGGAACGGCTTGACCAGTTCCCGGGCAGCTTCGCCGAACTGGCGCTGATGCATTCGGCTTGCCCGTCCAAGGAGCAGGGCGGCTCGCTGGGACAGATCAGCAAGGGGCAGACCGTGCCCGAGCTGGAACGCCAGTTGTTCACCCTGCCGGCGGGCCTGGCCAGCAAACCGCTGGAAAGTCGTTACGGCTGGCACGTGATCAGCATCGACCAGCGCATCGAAGGCCAGCCGTTGCCTTACGAGGTGGTGGCGACGGCGATTCGCACCCAGTTGCAGCAGGGCGTGTGGCAAAAAGCGCTGGTGCAGTACCTGCAAACCCTGATCGGTGCGGCGGACATCCGTGGCATTCATCTTCAGGGCGCCGACTCGCCGCTGGTGCAGTGAGCACTGGTTCAATCAGGGGACATACATGAACGCGGTGTTGCAGGACGGGTTTGGGCGCCAGATCGATTATTTGCGGATGTCGGTGACCGATCGTTGTGATTTTCGCTGTGTGTATTGCATGGCGAAGAACATGACGTTCCTGCCGCGCCAGCAGGTGTTGACCCTGGAAGAGTTGCAACGTCTGGCGCGGTTGTTCGTCGGCCTGGGGGTGAAGAAAATTCGCCTGACCGGTGGCGAGCCGTTGATCCGTCCGGGCATCGTCGGGCTGTGCCGCGAGATCGCGGCATTGCCCGGCCTGCGGGAACTGGTGATGACCAGCAACGGCTCGCAGTTGGGACGACTGGCACGGCCGCTGGTCGACGCTGGCGTCAAACGCATGAACATCAGCCTCGACAGCCTGGACGGCGAGCGCTTCCGGGCGATCACCCGCAACGGCAACCTGGATCAGGTGCTGGCTGGCATTGAAGCGGCGAAGGTGGCCGGGTTCGAACGGATCAAACTCAACTGCGTGGTGATGAAAGGGCGCAACTTCGATGAAGTCCCGGCGTTGGTGCAGTACGCCATCGAGCAGCGGATCGACATCAGCTTTATCGAGGAAATGCCCTTGGGGGAGGTCGGGCGTTCCCGGGGTGAATCGTTCTGTTCCAGTGATGAAGTCAGGGCTGAGATCGCCAGCCATCATCGGCTGCTCGACAGCACTGAAAACAGCGGTGGCCCGGCGCGCTATGTACGCCTGGAGCGGCATCCGCAGACCCGGATCGGTTTCATTTCGCCCAACACCCATAACTTCTGCGCCAGTTGCAACCGCGTGCGCATGACCGTTGAAGGACGGTTGCTGCTGTGCCTTGGGCAAGAGGATTCCCTCGACCTGCGCGGCTTGCTGCGCCGCTATCCGTTGGACGACCAGCCGCTGATCCAGGCGGTGCAGCAGGCGTTGCGCGGCAAACCCTTGCGCCACGACTTCAACCCTGGCGGGGAGGTGCAGATTGTGCGGTTCATGAACATGAGTGGGGGGTGAGCTTCACTACATATGTTGAATGTACCGCCGCCATCGCGAGCAAGGTCAACCTCAATGCTGCTGACCCACCCTAGATTCTTGATATCGATCAATTGCAACCCGTGCCTTTGTCCGTACCATCCACTGCATGTTGTGTTTTAAAGATCATGAAAATCTATATGTAGTGTCTGGAGCCAAAATGCAGAGCACGTTGATCTCAGTAGGCTGTAACCGTTTGCACAAGCGCGATGGCAGTGTGGTCGCCTTTGATGCGGACAAGATCCGCCAGGCGCTGATCGCTGCCGGCAAGGCCACCGGCGAATACGCCGAAGTCGAGGCCGAAGGGTTGCTGGAGGCGGTATTGGCGCGGTTGGAAGGGCAAACGCGGTTGAACGTCGAGCAGATCCAGGACCGCGTCGAACGGGTGCTGATGGATGCGGGTTTCTTCCTCTCCATGCGTGCCTATATCGTCTACCGCGAGCAACATGGTCGCTTGCGCCGGGACCGCCGCACCCTGGTGGAAGTCGCCACCTCGATGAACGAATACCTGGACCGTGAAGACTGGCGCGTGCAAGCCAACGCCAACCAGGGCTATTCCCTTGGCGGGCTGATCCTCAACGTATCGGGCAAGGTCACCGCCAACTACTGGCTCGACGAGGTCTACAGCCAGGCCATCGGCCAGGCCCACCGCGAGGCCGATCTGCATATCCACGACCTGGACATGCTCGCCGGTTACTGTGCCGGTTGGTCCTTGCGCACGTTGTTGCATGAAGGCCTCAACGGCGTGCCAGGACGGGTCGAGGCCGGGCCACCCAAGCACCTGAGCAGCGCCTTGGGACAGATGGTGAATTTCCTCGGCACTCTGCAAAACGAATGGGCCGGGGCCCAGGCATTCAGCTCGTTCGACACTTACCTGGCGCCCTACGTGCGCAAGGACCAACTCAGCTACGACGAGGTTCGCCAGTCGTTGCAGGAGTTCATCTACAACCTCAACGTGCCGTCACGCTGGGGCACGCAAACGCCGTTTACCAACCTCACGTTCGACTGGGTCTGCCCGCAGGATCTGCGCGAACAGATCCCGGTGATCGGCGGCGAAGAGATGCCATTCGCCTATGGCGACCTGCAAGTGGAAATGGAGCTGATCAACCGTGCCTACATCGAAGTGATGCAGGCTGGCGATGCGAAAGGACGGGTGTTCACGTTCCCGATCCCGACCTACAACATTACCCATGACTTCCCGTGGGACAGCGAGAACGCCGATCGGCTGTTCGAAATGACCGCTCGCTACGGCTTGCCGTATTTCCAGAACTTCCTCAACTCGGACATGCAACCCAACCAGGTGCGCTCAATGTGCTGCCGCCTGCAACTGGACGTGCGTGAGTTGCTCAAGCGCGGTGGTGGCCTGTTCGGCTCAGCGGAACAGACCGGCTCCCTGGGGGTGGTGACGATCAACTGCGCACGCCTGGGCTATCTGTACAAAGGGAATACCAGCGCATTGCTGCAACGCATCGATGCGCTGATGGAGCTGGCGAAGGAGAGCCTGGAGGTCAAGCGCAAGGTCATCCAGCACCACATGGATGCCGGTTTGTACCCCTACACCAAGCGCTACCTGGGCACCTTGCGCAATCACTTCTCCACCATCGGCGTGAACGGCTTGCATGAAATGCTGCGCAACTTCACCGACGACCAGCAAGGCCTGCACACCGAGCAGGGTCGGGCGTTCGCGCTGAAACTGCTGGATCACGTGCGGGCCACGCTGCTGCGTTTCCAGGAAGAAACCGGCCACCTCTACAACCTGGAAGCCACGCCCGCCGAAGGCACCACCTACCGCTTCGCCAAGGAAGACCTCAAGCGCTACCCCGACATCTTGCAGGCCGGCAGCCCGGTCGCCCCGTACTACACCAACTCGTCGCAACTGCCGGTGGGCTTCACCGACGATCCGTTCGAAGCCCTGGAGCTGCAAGACGAACTGCAATGCAAGTACACCGGCGGCACCGTGCTGCATCTGTACATGGCCGAGCAGATTTCCTCCACTCAGGCCTGCAAGCAACTGGTGCGCAAGGCCCTGGGACGTTTCCGCCTGCCGTACCTGACCATCACGCCGACCTTTTCCATCTGCCCGGTGCACGGTTACCTGGCCGGCGAACACGAGTTCTGCCCCAAATGCGACGAAGCCTTGCTGCTGCAACAGCAGTTGGCAGGCAGCGTTCACTGATCCGATCCATCGACCGCAAGGAGCTTCTCCCATGAACGCATCACAATCTCTTCCGCAGGCACAGCGTCAACGTTGCGAAGTCTGGACCCGCGTGATGGGTTACCACCGCCCGGTGGCGGCCTTCAACCCGGGCAAGCAGTCCGAGCATCGCGAACGGCTGCACTTCACTGAAAGCGCGGCCGGGCGTCCATGAGTCGAGTGCTACGGGTCGGGGGCATGGTGCCCCTGACCACCCTCGATTATCCGGGCCAACTGGCTTGCGTACTGTTTTGCCAGGGTTGCGCCTGGCGTTGTCGTTACTGCCATAACCCGCAATTGATCCCGCCGCGCGGCAGCGAGGAGGTGGATTGGTGTCGGGTCTTGGCGTTCCTGCAACGCCGCCAGGACCTGCTCGATGCCGTGGTGTTCAGCGGCGGCGAGCCGACCTTGCAGGACGGCCTGGCCTCGGCCATGGAGGAGGTCCGGCAGATGGGGTTTCGCGTCGGCCTGCACAGCGCCGGAATCAAGCCGGCGGCCTTCGCCAAAGTGGTCGGTCTGGCCGACTGGGTGGGCTTCGACATCAAGGCGTTGCCCGAAGATGCCCTGGACGTGACCCGGGTCGAAGGCAGTGGTGCCGCCAACTGGCGCAGCCTCGACCATCTGCTGGCCAGCGGCGTGGAGTATGAATGCCGTACCACCGTGCATTGGCACCTGTTCGACCCCGAACGGTTGTTGACCCTGGCCCGCCGTTTGAGCGAGCGCGGCGTCAGCCGGTTCGCCGTGCAATTGGTGCGCACTGCGCGGATGCTCGACCCCCATCTTTCCAGCGTCTCGGCACAAGCCTTGCAACCTGAGTTGTGGGCCGCCCTGCGCGAGTTGTTCCCCTCGTTCGTCTTACGCAGTTGACCGAACGCAGGGATGAACGACCGACAGCGGCCCGGGATGACCGGGCCACACTTTTTTAAGGTTTTCAAATGCGCTGCCAGTCGGCAGGTAATTGAACAGGGAGCATTTGATATGACCAGACTCACCACTGCCCAACGTATCGTGATCGGCTTTGCCATCGCCCCACTGGCCTTGATCGCCTTGGCGCTGTACGCCTTGAGCGACCTGGCGATGCTGCGCGACCAGGCCGAGCAGATCGTCAGGCAGGATTGGCCGAAGATCGATCCGATCATGGTGATCGCCACGGGCGTGCGCGATAACGCCAGGAACACCCGGGACCTGTTGATCGACAAGAACAATGCGCAAGTCCAGCAATCGATCGACACCACCCGGCAACGCATTACCCAGGCCTTTGCCACGCTGGAGCCGTTGTTCGATCAACCCGAAGGCAAGGCCGCCTATGCCGAGCTGAAGAAGCGCCGCGAGGCTTATGTGGCAGCGTTCGTCCAGGTGCAGGCGTTGATCCGCCAAGGCGCTACGGACGAGGCGATGACGCAGCTCAAGCAAGGCGTGATGCCGGCAGAGCTTGAGGTGTACAAAAGCCTGGATGTGCTGATGGCGATGCAGGGCAAGGTCTTTGTCGAACGTGAACAGTCGGCCCAGGCGCGTTACAGCGATGCGCGGCGCAACATGCTCGCGCTGGTGCTGGCTTGCCTGGCCCTGGTGAGCCTTGTCGCGATACTGGTGACCCGCAGCGTGACCCGTCCACTGGGGGGTGAGCCCAATGACGCGGCGCGGGTGCTGAACCTTATCGCCCAGGGCGACCTGACGATCCGGGTACCGGTGGGTGTCGGCGCCAACGACAGTGTGATGAGCAACATGCATGACATGCAGCAGAGCCTCAACAGCATGGTCCGGCACATTGCTGCCTCGGTGGATCGGGTGGCCAGTTCCTCCGAAGAATTGAGCGCGGTGAGCAGCCAGACCAACAGCACCTTGCAGTTGCAAGGACAGGAAATCGAACAGGCTGCGGCGGCGGTGAACCAGATGACCGCCGCCGTGGATGAAGTGGCGCGCAATGCCGTGAGCACCAGCGAAGCCTCGCGGGTGTCCGAGCAAACCGCCCAGCGTGGCCGTGAGCAGGTTCAGGAGACGGTCGCTTCCATTACTGCGCTGGCGGACGGTGTGACGGACAGCTCCGGGCGAATCCAGCAATTGGCCGGACGGGTGCAGGACATCAGTTCGGTGTTGGATGTGATTCGCAGCATCGCTGAACAAACCAACCTGCTGGCCCTGAACGCCGCCATCGAAGCGGCTCGCGCGGGTGATGCCGGGCGTGGTTTTGCGGTGGTCGCCGATGAAGTCCGCGCACTGGCCCATCGGACCCAGGTTTCGACCCGGGAGATCGAGGACATGATCGGCAATATCCGCCTGGACAGCGGCCACGCGGTGACCTCCATGCAAAACAACAGTGAACTGGTGCAGGCCACCCTGCTAGTGGCCCAGCGCTCCGGCGATGCCCTGGATGAAATCGCCCATTCGATCTCGCAGATCAACGAGCGCAACCTGATGATCGCCAGCGCCACGGAACAGCAGGCCCTGGTGGCCCGAGAGGTGGACCGCAACCTGGTGGGTATTCGCAACCTGTCCGAACAGGTGCTGCTGGGCGCCCGCCACACCGACACCGCCGGCCAGGACCTGGCGCAGATGGCCGGTTCGCTGCATGAGACGGTGGCGCGGTTCAAGGTATAGGCGAGGCACTGCCAGGCTTCACAGCAATCGACCTCACCACAAATCCCCTGTGGGAGCGAGGCGGAGGGTCAGTTTGCAGTGATGTTGGATGTGCGGACGCCTTCGCGAGCAAGCCCGCTCCCACAGGGTTTTGTGTCGTGTCCGGATGTTGTGGGCAACACAAATCCAATGTGGAAGCGGGCTTGCTCGCGAAAGCGGAGGGTCAGTTTGCGGTGATGTTGGATGTGCCGACGTCATCGCGAGCAAGCTCGCTCCCACAGGGGGAGTTCAGGTGTTGGAGCGGTGATCACCAACCCCAGAACTGCAACCACCAGCCATAGCCCACCAAGCTGCTGGCCAGGACCAGGCAGGCCATGGCTGCCAGTCGTTGAATCGGTGATGCAGTCATCTGCTCCAGGCGTTTCCAGCCCAGCCACAGGCTCCATGCGATCGCCAGCACCAGCAACCCAGCCCGTGCCGGCTGTACCCATTCCAGCAGCAGCCCTTCATAACGCAGCAGTTTGACCGTGGTGGCTGACAAGCCGAGGAACAACCCTGCACCGCCAAGGGGCGTGAGGGTGATGGCTAAGGGCCAATACTGTGCAGAATCACCCGAGAGTCTTGCCGCCAGGCGCATCAGCAGCATCAATGACATGCCCAGCAGCAAGGCACTCATGCCCAAATAAACGACGATGCAAAAGCCATCGAGCCAACTGAAGCTGTCATTGAGTTGCGGATAGTGGGTCAGCAACCACCAAGGTGCGTTGTCCTGCAGGGGCCACAGCTGGTCGTGCGTCACCAGCCATTGTGCCAGTGCCTGTTTCAGGGCAATGAACCAGGGGCTGACAGTCCACTGAAAGGCCCCCATGGCCAGGCCGATGACACCGAACAGCAATAAGCGAACATCCCAGGGCGAGAGCGTGTCAGCGCGTGAGTGAAGAATTTCTTCGTTACTGGAGCGAGCAATCAGGCGCACCGCATCGCGCTGGCCGCTGCAGCGACCACAGGCGTGGCAATCGGCGGCGCCGCGCAGGCGACGGATGTCCAGCAAGGGCGCGCAGTTGGGGGGCGGGCGGCGCGGCGCAGGATTTTCCAGCCAGCGTTGTTCGTCCACCCGAAAGTGCACCGGCGCCAAGCGGGCGAGCAGGGCGAAGACTCCACTGACCGGACACAGGTAACGGCACCACACCCGTTTGCCGCGGGCGAACAACAGGCCAACGATCACCGCAGCGACGGTCGAGCCCCCCAGGATCAGCAACGCAGCCTGGGCATAGTCGTACACGCTGATCAACTGGCCGTAGATTGTGGTCAGGCAGAACGCCAGGGTCGGCCAGCCAGCCCAGCGCAACCCGCGCGGCATGCCCAGGCCTTTGCCGTAGCGACTGGCCCATTCACTCAAGGCGCCTTCGGGGCACAGCACGCCACACCAGAGCCGCCCGAACAACACGATCGAGAGCAACACGAACGGCCACCACACCCCCCAGAACAGAAACTGTGCCAGCAGCGTGAGGTTGTCGAACAGACGCGCCTGGCTGCTGGGCAATGGCGACAGGGCCGGTACCACCAGCAGCACTGCGTAGAACAGCACCACCGCCCATTGCACGGCGCGAATGCTTGCACCGTGGCGCCGCATGCCGTCGCCCAGGCGCTGGAGCCAAGGGTTCAGGTCGGACATGGCAGGTCTTGCGCCTTGCGTGGCCGCAGCCAACCCGCAACGACGCCCCAATAGCAGAGCCATACCAGCAACGTCAGCGCGCTGGGGCTGGCTCGATAGCCGGTGAAATCAGCCAGGAACCCACCGAAACCGTGGCCGTCGTCGAGGATCGCGCTGCTGTCCCAAAGTGCCTCGCCAATGCCGCGATACACCGCGTCGGGCCAGTCCATACCGAGCAACTGCCCTGCGACCCGCTCGATACCGCTGACCAACAACGCCGCGCCCAACAGCAGCAGGATTGCTTCACTGATGGCAAAAAAACGCGGCCACGAGATGAACCGGCGACTGCTGTGCAGCAAGGAAACGGTCAACAGCGCCAGCGTCAGGCCAGCGATTGCCCCGACGGCGAACAGCCCCAGTTGCGCCCCTTGCAAGCGGGCGCCGGCGCCATACAGGAAGACCACGGTTTCACTGCCTTCGCGGCTGACCGCCAGCAATGCCAGCACCAGCAGGCCCAGGCCGCCCTGGCGGCTCAGGCGCTGGTCGGCGTGGCGCGCCAGGTCCTGTTTCAGCGTCCCCGCGTTGCGGTGCATCCAGCCGACCATTTGCACGATCAGCAGACTCGCAACCAGTGCCAACGACGCCTGGAACCATTCGTTGGCCGCGCCGCTCATGGCTTCGCCGGCCAGCAGAATCAGGCCGGCCAATACGCCGGAAAGCAGCAAGCCCAACGCCGCGCCGGCCCATACGTAACGCAGCAGTTGGCTGGCCTGTTGCTGGCGGCCGACCCAGGCCTGGAGAATACCGATCACCAACAGCGCCTCGACGCTTTCGCGCCAGACAATAAACATCGATTGAGTCATGCAAACGCCTCCTGCTGACCGATTACTGGGCCAGGATGCCGCCCTCGGGCAGTTGCGGATTGAATTCATCGAAAAACGGATAGTGCCCGGGGCGCAGCGGGTGAATCACTACGAAAGTGGTGACACCCGGGGACAGCACTTTTTCCACCCGCAGTGGCGTGCTCTCGAACTCCGCAGGACCCTGGCCGACGTTTTTCAGCACGATCTTGAAGCGCTGCCCGGCCGGTACTTCCAATTGCGGCGGCGTGAAATGCCCGTCGCGGATGCTCAACTCGTAGGTCGGCAGTTCGGCATGGGCGATCGAGGGCAGCATCAAGCCGGCCAGCTTCAACCAGGCCAGGCGTCGATGAGCCGCACCGCGCCGTGGGCAGGATGAGCGGCTCATGCTCAGTACCCGCCTTTTTTACCGATCCCGGCGTAGACGAATTCGTAATGCAGTTCGCAGCGTTCGAACCAGGGCGCCACGCCGGTTTCCTTGTCGGTATGACGACCAAGGGAGTTATGGCCGCCGGGTGGCAGGACAGTGAAGGTCAGTTGATATTTGCCAGGGCCGAGCAGCTTGACGTTGTCGCCATAGTGCGGCCCGTCGTTGGCGACCATGGCGTGGAAGTCACCCTTGAGCTCGGTGTCGTTGCCTTGTTTCTTCAGTTGGAACGACACATTGAGGTAGGGCACGAAACTGCCTTCCTGGAAGCCCTGTTTGTTGTCCGCCGTGGCGCGGATGTCGGCTTCCAGGTGGACATCGGAATCGGCCGTGGCCCGCATCATTCCGGCCGGGGCCATTTCAATCGGCTGCAAGTACACCGCACCGACCTCCAGCCCGGGGCACATCTGCGGTTCGCCGATGGGGTATTCCTTGGCCTGGGCCAGGGGGGAGAGAAACAGAAGGGCGATAGAGAGAGGGGCAAGGGTACGCATGCTGACTTCCTGGACGACTAAGAGATGGCCGAGTCTAGGAGGCTTCGCTGCGAATAATAATGATTCTTGTCAATTTTCAGCGTTAATTCACGCTCGCCAGCGGCAGTTCACTCAGGCGCGGCGGTTCTTGATCAGAATCAAGGGCCACTGCGCCCCTACGAGGTAGGGTACGGCTACACCCACCGGTTATACGGGGTCGTCATGGCAAAGCCTTTTCCCATCAGTCCCAAACATCCCGAGCGCATTTGCTGGGGCTGTGATCGTTACTGTGCGACCAGTGCGCTGGCCTGTGGTAACGGTGCCGATCGAACGATGCACCCGGCCGAGATGATCGGCGAGGACTGGTACCTGCATGGTGATTGGGGGCTGGAGCTGGTGGACATTACGGCCAAGGTCATCGACCCAAGCGCAACCCACCTGAAGGAATGAAATAAACCTGTGGCGAGGGAGCAAACTCCCTCGCCACAATGGATCACACTTGTCTTAGAGCTTCGGCAACTGCCCGATCCGTCCCATCATCTCGGTCACGATCTGCAGGTCCAGCAGGAACTGCTCGACCGTCTTGAACTCGTTGTCGTTATGCCCTGTGTACTTGACGTCGGGCATGGCCAGGCCGAACTGTACGCCGTTGGGCAGCTCATGCACCGAAGTGGCACCGGCAGAGGTGCCGTATTTGTGTTCCATGCCCAGGTTTTCACTGGCCACGGCCAACAGCGCCTTGACCCATTCACCCTCAGGGTTGCGATACATCGGCTCGTCGATGGAATAATCGAAGGCCACGGCGACATGGGACTTCTTGCTCCAGGTGGCGAGCTTATCGGCGATTTCAGTCTTGAGGGTTTCGGTGGACTTGCCGACCGGCACCCGCAGGTTGACCGCCAGCTTGAAAGCCTTGTCATCCATGCCGACATAGGTCAGGGACGCGGTCAGCGGGCCCATGAACGCATCGGAAAAACCAATGCCCAGTTTTTTACCCAGGTAGTCCAGGCCCCAGTTGTCGGCGGCGTAGCGCGCGGCATCGGTGATGTGGTTGTGCTTGAGCGCGACCTTGCCGTCCAGGCCGTTGATGAAGTCCAGCATCCTCGCCACCGGGTTGACGCCTGACTCGGGCTCGGAGGAGTGCGCGGACACGCCGGTGAAGGTCAGTTGGACGTCCTTGCCGACGACGTTGGTGGCGACCTCGAAATTGCCGCCATTGCGCTTGGCATAGTCGGTACCGGCCTTGAGCAGGTTGGCGGCCAGTTCGGTGGGCTTGTCGCTGGCAAAGGTGGCCACCGAGGTCGATGGAATCTGGTTGGTGGCCAGGCCGCCGGTCAGCGCAGTGATCTCAGCGCCCTTGCCCTGTGCATTGCGCCGGGCGAAGTTCGCCATGACCGTGCCGTAGCCTTTTTCGGCAATCACGACCGGATAACCACCATCCAGCGCCAGGTTGTAGTTGGGCGTTGGGTTGTGTTCGAAGTAATAGGGGATCGCGTCGCCAGTGGTTTCCTCGGTGGTGTCGACCAGCAGCTTGAAATTGCGCGCCAGCGGCAGCTTCTCTTCCTTGATGATTTTCATGGCATAGAGCGCCACCACGATGCCGTTCTTATCGTCTTCGGTGCCGCGGCCATACATGCGGTCGCCCACCAGGGTGACCTTGAACGGATCAAGGCGGGTGCCGTCTTTCAATACCCAGTTTTCCGGCGTCACCGGCACCACGTCGGCATGGGCGTGAATGCCGACGACTTCGTCGCCGCTGCCTTCGAGGGAAATCTCATAGACGCGGTTGTCGATGTTGCGAAAGTTCAGCTTGAAGGACTGGGCCAGGTCCTTGATCTTGTCGGCGATCTTGAGGAATTCGGGATTCTCGTGCTGAGCAACGCCGTCCTTGCGAAAGGTCGGGATCGCTACCAGCTCTTTCAGCGTCTCGGTGGCTGCGCTGCCGTACTTCACCCGGGCATAGAGACCCAGCAGGCGATGGATTTCGTTCTGCTGTTCAGCCGAAAGCGGCTTGTTGTCGAGGAAGGCGCTGATGGCCGGGCCAAGGTTGGCGGGCTTGGCGACGTCACTCTTGGCCACACTTGCCAGGAACTGCCTGAAGTCGGTGGCTGAGGTTTCAGTGAAGGTCTTGACGATGGCTGCGCTCTGTTGCGCGCTGATATTGGCGAATGCTGGCGGGGTGATCGACGCGAGGCTGGACAGAATCAGGGTGGTCACGGCCAGGTGCTTGAGGGAGAAGTCCATTGCTGGGGGCATTCCTTTGCAGGCAGTTGAGAGAGAAGTGTCTGATTTGATGACACAAACCCTTACAACCTAACACCACGGGGAAGCGGCGGGGGAGTCCTGAAAGATGATCTGTCGCACAGCAAAGCAAAAACGGCGCAGAAATGAAAAATGGTGTGGGAGCGGGCTTGCTCGCGAAGGCGGCACATTCAATATTAATGCAAGCAGACCCACCGCTTTCGCGAGCAAGCCCGCTCCCACAAAGGATTTGTGCTGAGCACAAATCCTGGGATTTGCTCAATGCGGCGCGCGAGGAATCGTCTTGAGCAGGTCTTCAGGGCTGATGTAGCCGACCACTGGCTGCGCTGTGCTACCCGGCAGCGGCAGGTCAAGGATATGGCCCTTGATCTTGCCGACTACATGCATCTCGCAGGGTTTGCAGTCGAACTTCAACGTCAGTACTTCATCGCCGTGTATCAGCTGCATTGGCGCAACCTTGGTACGCACGCCGGTGACGCCCTTGGCTTGCTTGGGGCAGAGGTTGAACGAGAAACGCAGGCAGTGCTTGGTGATCATCACCGGCACTTCACCGGTCTCTTCATGGGCCTCGAACGCGGCGTCGATCAACTTGACGCCGTGGCGGTGATAGAAATCCCGGGCCTTCTGGTTGTAGACGTTGGCGAGGAACGACAGGTGCGACTCCGGGTACACCGGTGGCGGATTGGTCTCGGCCTTGCGGCCACCGCGCGGGTGGGCCTCGATGCGGGCGGCGGTCAAGGCTTCGATGACTTCACGACGCAATGCCTTGAGCTGCGAATTGGGAATGAAGTACGCCTGGGGCGCATCCAGCTCGATCGCGGTGGCGTGGTATTCGGTAGTGCCCAATTGGCCCAGCAGGTCGTGCAGTTGCTCCAGGGCCTGTTCCGGCTTGTTCGCCAGGCCAAATGGTCCATCCAGGGCGACGCTGGCGCTGATGCCTTCCTCGCTGGTGGCGGTCAGCTCCAGGCGTTCTTCGCGCAGGCGCGCGACCCACGTCAGGCCCACACGACGCTCGGAGGACGTCTTGAGCAGCGCTTGTTGCCAGTTGTGGTCCAGGTTACGGCTCAACGGATGGTTGGGGCGCAATTGGTACATGCCGGCGGGCATCTCGTTGGGCTCGACGCGGTAGCGATAACGCTTCTGGCCGTCCTCCTCGAACTCGCCCTTGGGCTCGGCGATGTTGGCCCGAAAGCCCACCACTTCACGCTTGACCTGCACGTTCAGGCCGTCGCCGTTGGACAGCGGATCAAAGGTCACCACTTGCAGGTCGCGCTTGCCGACTTTCTCCACTACACCCACTGGCACGCCAGTAAAGGTCGGCGAATCGAAGGCGCCGATGTCGATCTTGCGCTCGCTGACGAAGTAGTCGGTGCTGCCACGATGGAAGGTCTTGTCCGGATCCGGCACGAAGAAGTGTGCGGTGCGGCCACTGGAGGCGCGGGCCAGGTCTGGGCGGTCTTCGAGGACGTCGTCCAGGCGCTGACGGTAATAGGCGGTGATGTTCTTCACATAGCCCATGTCCTTGTAGCGCCCTTCGATCTTGAACGAACGCACGCCGGCTTCCACCAGGGCGCGGATGTTGGCGCTCTGGTTGTTGTCCTTCATCGACAGCAGGTGTTTTTCGTAGGCGACCACCCGACCCTGGTCATCCTTGAGGGTGTAGGGCAGGCGACAGGCCTGGGAGCAGTCGCCACGGTTGGCGCTGCGGCCGTTCTGGGCGTGGGAGATGTTGCACTGGCCGGAAAACGCCACGCACAGCGCGCCATGGATAAAGAACTCGATGGCCGCTTCGGTCTCGTCGGCGATGGCGCGGATTTCCTGCAGGTTCAACTCGCGGGCGAGCACCAGTTGCGAGAAACCGGCCTGGTCGAGGAATTTTGCCCGTGCCAGGGTACGGATGTCGGTCTGGGTGCTTGCGTGCAGCTCGATGGGCGGGATATCCAGCTCCATCACCCCCAGGTCCTGGACGATCAGCGCATCGACGCCGGCATCGTACAGTTGGTGGATCAACTGGCGGGCCGGCTCCAGCTCGTTGTCGTGCAGGATGGTGTTGATCGTGGTGAACACCCGGGCGTGGTAGCGATGGGCGAACTCCACCAGCCGGGCAATATCGCCCACCTCGTTGCAGGCGTTGTGACGCGCGCCGAAACTCGGGCCACCGATGTACACGGCGTCGGCGCCATGCAGGATGGCTTCGCGGGCGATGGTCACGTCGCGGGCAGGGCTGAGCAGTTCCAGATGATGTTTGGGCAAGGACATGTTTTTTTAGTCGGGCTGGTCACGGTCGAAGCGCCCATTGTAGCCGTCAGGCGCCTGACAGGCACCTGTGGACTTGGGTTCGCATGATGTGGACCGATGCGCGGCTGTCCGGCGGGGTTTATCCCTGGGACGCGCCAGCGCTGCACCAGCGATTTCGCCCGGTGTTTTTCGCCAGGTACAAAAAGGCGTCAGCGGCCTTTATCAGCATGGCTGGGGTCATGTCCTCGCTGCCCGGCTGGCTGATGGTAATGCCCGCGCTGGCCGTGACGATGCCCAATGGATGATCAACGTGCTCGATGTTCAGCGCCCTGATGGCTTCCAGGATCTCTTGGGCGATCTTGGTGGCGCCTGCGCTGTGGGTGTGGGGAAGCAACACGGTGAACTCTTCGCCACCGTACCTCACGGCCAGGTCACCCGGTCGCTTGATGGTTTTCTGGATCGCACCTGCAATCGCGCGCAGGCAGTCGTCCCCGGCAGCGTGACCGTATTTGTCGTTGAAGCGTTTGAAGTAATCGACATCGAGCATGATCAATGCCAGGCAAGAGCCGTCGCGCTTGGCCCTGCGCACCTCATCGGCCAATGCGGTGTCCAGCCGCCTGCGGTTGCCCAGCCCGGTCAGGCTGTCGGTCAGTGCCATATCCCGCATGACCTGGTGGGCGCTGCGAATCTGCTTCTCCATGGTCATCCGGTAGCGCAACTGACTCAGCACGATGAGCCCGAAGCCTACGAGTATCACGATCAGGAAAATCAGGACAAAGCCGGTCTTGAGCAGGTCACGACGCCAGGGTGCGATGATCGACTCCCGGGACAGGCCGGCTTCTACCACCAAGGGGTAGGTGGTCAAGGCCCGATAGCCGTACAGGCGCTCAGTGTCATCGACGACAGCCCTGGCCTCTGCGACGCCCTGGTTTGAAGTGGGCAGGTGTTCTCTGAAAATCACGCTATTGAGCAGGCTCTTGCCGACCACCGAGGCCACGAACGGCCGACGCACCAGGATGGTTCCACTGCGCATGGCCAGGACCAGGGCACCCTTGTCGTCGATCTTGAAGTCACCGTAGTAGTCCACGAAGTAGCTGACCTTGACTGTTCCCAGCAGCACACCGGCGAACGAACCATCGGGGTTGTTCAAACGACGGGAGATAGGGATGATCAGGTCGTTGGTGGATCGGCTCTTGATCACTTCGCCGATGCGCACGCGTCGATCCGCGTGGGTGCGGTGGTACTGGAAGTAATCGCGGTCGGCGTTGTTTGCCGGTTCCGGAGTCACTTCCTTGTCGGTGACTACCCACTGCCCGTCGGGGCCGTAGATAAACAGCCCGTGCAGTTGCGGCATGATGGCGGATTGCTGGACCAGCAGCTTGTGGATGCGCGGGATGTCGATGTTCTGGAGTCCGTCACCTTCCACGCGCTCACTGAGGGCGGCAGTCACCACATCCACTTGGCGGATGGTGTCCTCGGCATGCTGGGCCGTCGCCCGCGCCAGGTTCGTCACCGAGTCGCGTGCCGACGCAAAGGCCGCGCGATAATCACGCCACGTCCGCCAGCCTTCAACGGCCAGGAAGGCGACAATCACCACCAGCATGAAGCTCACGGTGAGCCGCAACGCTGCTCCGGCCCGGGCCGACTGGGGAGAAAAGGCTTCATCAGAGCTTTCAATCTTTGGCTCTGGCCGTTTGCGTCCGAGCATCAACATTTCCTTCTACGACGGGTCTGCGCATGATTGATGCGCAGCCTATCTTATTCGATTTCAGCACGTTAGCTAGCTCAGACGCGGCCGGCAGGGGGCAGCGACACTTGCGGGTCGATATCAAGCAATAAAGTAAGGACACAAACGCCCGTGGTTAGTGCCTAATACCTTTCGGTCAAGCCGTGCCGCGCTATAAGGTTTGCCTGAGTCATTGTGGTGCGGGAGTCCGCTCCCGTCGGGCTGCATGGCAGCTGCTGTTTTTTGCGAGGGAACCGCTCATGAAAGTTGGCGTCATTTCCGATACCCACGGCCTGCTCCGCCCGCAAGCGCTGGTAGCGTTGGAGGGCTGTGAACAGATCATCCATGCCGGTGACATCGGCAACCCCGGGATCCTGGATCAACTGGCGTCCATCGCGCCATTGCACGTGGTGCGCGGCAATAACGACCTGGGGGCCGATTGGGCCGGGCAACTTGCCGATCGCCTGCAATTCGAGCTCTGCGGGTGGGCGGTTGTGCTGGTGCATGACATCGCCGATGTGCCAGCAACGCTCGAACCGGGCGTGAAACTGGTGATCACCGGCCATTCCCACCAGCCAGGTATCGAGTGGCGCGGCGAGCGCTTGTACCTCAACCCCGGCAGCGCCGGCCGGCGGCGGTTCAAGCTACCGGTGACGCTGGCCTTGCTCGAGGTGAGTGCAAGTGCGATAGACCCGCGGATCGTTCAATTACTGGAGTGACGAACGCGTCTACCTGAAGTACTTGTCGACGTAGGCCTGGATTTCCTTGCGCATGAAGCGCCCGGATTCATCCGCCCGTTCTTCCCAGCCGAACACACAGGCAGTGACGATGCCGTCGAAGCCAGTCTTGGCCAGTTCGCTGAAGAACAGGTCCCAGTCGATCTCGCCCTGGTGCATGTCCATGTGCTGGTGGACGGTGACTTTGGCGCCAGGTGGGTTGACGATGTAGCGCAGGCCTGAGGAGGCCTTGTGGTTGTAGGTGTCGGCGATGTGGACATGGGCGATCATTGACCCGGCCTCGGCGATCATGGCCTTCATGTCATCGCCGAAATAGAAGGTGTGCGGCGTGCAGTAAAGGAACTTGACGTTGTCCGAACCGATGGTCTTGAGCATGTCCAGGGCCGGGTGCAGTGTCTCGCACCAGTCTTCCGGGTGGGGCTCGACGTTCAGCGTGACCCCCTCGCTTTCCAGGATCGGCACCAGTTCCTCCATCGAGCGCCACCAGGCCGCTTCGCTGGACTCATGGCTGTGCAGCCCCCCGCAGCAGCTGACTTTGTGCCCGCGATCCGGTGAAGGCCCGCGACCGAACTCCGAATTCATGGTCGTGCAGCCCATCTCCACGGCGACCTGGATGGCTTCTTTCCAGTAATTCACCGCCGCCCGGCGTTCGTCTTCGTGGGGGCTGGCCCAGCGGTACATCGGCAACAGCGAGGCCAGTTGCAGGTTATGGTCGCGCAGGGCTTTCTTGAATTGGGCGATGCGTTCCTTGTGGGCGCGGGGGCGCACCCACCACGGCAGGAAGTCTTCCCGTGGCGACAGCTCCAGGTATTCGTAGCCAAGCTCGGCGGTCTTGCGGCACAGATCCGGCAGGCCCAGGTGGCGGTGCATGTAGGGGTCGAGTGCGATTTTCATTGTTGTTCTCCGGTGAGCATTGGGGGCATTGTCTTTTCGATTGCAGGTAAGTCGCCCGCTCAGTAGGCAACCCAGGCCGCGTCCTTGTCGGCTGATTCCACACAACGTTCGACCCAGCGCACGCCTTCGACGCCGGCGTTGATGTCGGGGTAATGCAGGGCGGCCAGTGCCTCGCTGTCGCCACGGTCGGATGCGTCCATGGCCAGGGCAAAGCGGCGATAGAGATTGGACCAGGCTTCGAACAACCCTTCGGGATGGCCGCCGCCGATGCGATCGTCCTGCTGCGCGTCGGGGTGCAGGTAGCCCATGCCGCGCTCCAGGACCTGCGCCGGTTGGCCCTGGATTTCGAAACTCAGCTGGTTGGGCCGTTCGTCCCACCATTCAAGGCTGGCCCGGGAGCCGATCACGCGGATCTTCTGCCCGTGCATGGACCCTGCGTTCACCGCGCTGGACCAGACCATGCCCATGGCGCCGCCCTCGTATTCCATCAAGGTGTAGGCGTTGTCCTCCAACGGGGCGCGGCTGGCGACGAAGCTTTGCCGACTGCACATCAGTCGTTTGATCTTGAGGTCGGGCAACATCACTTTGGCCAGGTACAACGGGTGGGTGCCGACATCCCCCAGCACGTAGCTGGGCCCGGCCTGGCGCGGGTCGACACGCCACTGGGTGGCCTGGTTCTGCGTCTCGACCGGCGCGCTATGGAAACCATGGGCGAACTGCATGTGCACCATACGCACGTCCCCCAGTTCGCCCGCCGCGATCATCGCCCGGGCCTGTTCGATCAACTGGTGCCCGGCGTAGCCGTAGGTCAGGCCAACGATGCGGTCCCTGGATTGCGCCAGGGTTCGCAGCGCCTCAGCCTGTTCGAGGGTGAAACACAGTGGTTTTTCGCAGACCACATGCAGCCCGGCTTCAAGGGCGGCCCGGGTGATAGCGTAGTGGGTACCATTGGGCGTGGCGATTGACACTGCCTCGATCCCATCGGCACGTTGTGCTTCCAGTTCGAACAGGCTCAGGTAGTCCGAATAGCAGCGCGCGGGGTCGATGCCCAATTGCTCGCCAAAGGCCCGGCCGCGTGCAGGGTCGATATCCAGCGCCGCAGCGACCAATTCGAAATTCCGGTCGCGCAGGGCGGCCGAGCGGTGGATGTAGCCGATCTGGCTGTGCTCACCGCCACCGACCATGGCCCAACGGATGGGCCGGGTAATTGTCTTGCTGCCATTGATCATGGGGCTGTCCTCATGTGATCAGAAACCGATTCGGGCCAGGTAGGCGCGGCTGGCCGCTACATCGTCCAGGCTGGTCCCGGCGTTGCGCGGGTCGCGTTCCTGTTCGACGGTGATGCAGCCTTGGTAACCCAACTCATGCACGAGGTTGTGCAGCGCTGGGTAGTCGATGACGCCGCGTCCAATGGGGCACATGACGCCCCGGGCGCAGGCGGCAAAGAAGCGGATGTGTTCGTTCAACACCTGGTCGAAAACCACCGGGTCGATGTCTTTGAAGTGCAGGTAGTCCAGGCGATGAGCGTAGGTGCGCAGCGACGCGACCGGGTCCATGCCTGCGTAATAGAGATGTCCGGTGTCCAGGCACAGCCCGGCGACTTCGTCGGGGATGTCGTCCACCAGGCGTGCCAACTCGTCGGCGAACTCGATGTAGCCGCCAGCGTGGGGATGGACGACGGCGCGGATGCCGTATTGATGCCAGGCAATGTCAGCGATGGCGCGGATGTGCGCCATCATGGTGTTCCAGCGCGCATCGTCCAGGCGTGGCGCGCGGTCCGAGTGCCCGGCGGCGTAGTCGCGCTCGTCGTGGCCCCAATCGATGATCACCAGATAGGGGCCGGCATGGCGCTGTCCGGTTTGCTTTTGCGGGGCTGGCAATTGCTTGAGCAGCGCGCAGATGTTGTGGGTCTGGCGCAGTAGCTCGGGCAGGTTGGCGGGGGTGACGAGGTCGTCGAAGATCGTCCCGGCGATCACATGCAGATCGTGTTCGGACAAGGCTGGCCCGACGGTTTCGGCGTCCAGCGGCAGGTAACCATAGGGGCCCAGCTCGATGCCGCGATAGCCAGCCTCGGCTGCTTCGCCAAGCACGCGGCGCCACGGAGGCAGGAAAGGGTTCTTGACGTCATCGACGCCCCAGCAGCAAGGCGCGGTGCAGATGTGGATCGTCATGGGGCACTCCGGCTGTGTTTGTTTTTATGTGCTTGGCCTGATGCTATTGGGTTGCCGGGGAAGGGGCCATGGGTGGATGGCTTAATCTGTCAAAACCCCTCATGATGCCCAATAGAGGTGTCAAAACATGTCAGAAAAGTCACGTCGTAAACTGCGTCCCACGATGGCCGATGTCGCTCGGGAAGCCGGAGTCAGCCTGTCCACCGTCGACCGGGTGTTGAACCTGCGCGCTGACGTGCGCGCCGACACCGCCCAGCGCATCGCCGCGGCTGCCGCGCGGTTGGGGTTTCATGCCAAGGGCGTTATCGAACAGCGGGTGCTCAACGACCGCCCGACCTTGCGGCTTGGCTTCCTGTTGCAGAAAAGTGGCGTGCCTTTTTACCAAGGCCTTGCCCACGCGTTGTCGAATGCCGCCGTAACCTGCACGCGAGCGCGGATTCGGGTGGTCATCGGCTATTTGGATGACCTTGATCCGATCACCGTGGCGCAGCGCATCTCGTCCTTGCGCGATCAAGTGGACGGCCTGGGCGTGGTGGCGGTGGACCATCCCAGGGTGCGCGAGGCGGTCGCACAACTGCGCGAGACGGGTGTTTCGGTGGTGGCACTGCTGTCCGAGTTGTCCAGCGCTACCGGCACCGGCTATGTCGGGTTGGACAACCGGCTCACCGGGCGCACGGCAGGCTGGTTCGTCAGCCGCCTCGCCGGCCAGCCCGGCCCGGTGGCGGTCATGCTCAGCAGCCAGCGTTTCCAGTGCCAGGAGTTGTGCGAACTGAGCTTTCGCAGTTATCTGGCGGAGCACTCCAGCGAATGGGAACTGCTCGCCTCGCGCCTGACGCTGGAGGACGATGAGTTCGCCTATGGCAACACGTTGGACCTGCTCACGGCAGAACCTGATCTTGTCGGGCTTTATGTGGCTGGAGGTGGCATAGCGGGGGTGTTGCGGGCTTTGCGCGATCTCAAGGACCGACAGCTGCGCTTGCCCATCGTGGTGTGCCATGACCTGACGCCACTGACGCGTGACGCGTTGAAAACGGGGCTGGTCCAGGCGGTGCTGTCGCATCCTGTCGCGGCCATGGCCGAACAAGCGGTCGAAGCACTGGTCGAGGCAGCAACAGCCACGCCGCCAGGCTCGGCGTCAAGGCGGGTGGTGCCACTTCAGATCGATGTGTCGGAAAGCATATAGCTGCACATACGATCCGGTTTATCCATTCTGCGAAATGATCCTCGTGACCACTAAGTCAGCGGAGCTTTCTTTAAAAGCTGTACAAAATTAGATTCTTGTACAATTATCAAGGCTCCCTTGGTAAACGGGTAGTGCTTTCATGGCCCGGTCGCTCGCGCTCAGGAAAAGCTTGGTCGCCATAGTCGTTTGCATGTCTACGCTTTATTGCACTCAAACCTTGTCGGACTGGCGCGGCGTTTTGCCAGGCACGCGTCTGGTCGGGCAAGCCGATTTCGACTGGTACGGGTTCGACATCTACCAGGCCAGGCTCTGGAGTGCGGCCGCTGTGCCAAGCCTGGAAACGGCGTTTGCCCTGGAACTCAGTTACCGGCGCGCCATCGGTAAAGAGGCTTTGGTCCAAACGAGCCTGAAGGAAATGCAGCGCCTCAACGGGGCGCCCCTGGACGTCAAGCGCCGGGACGGATGGGCCGGTCAAATGCGCCGTGCTTTTATTGATGTGAAGCCTGGAAGCCGTATCACTGGCGTGTATCTACCGGGGCAGGGCTGTCATTTCTATGTGGGTGAAAAGCTGTCTCTTGTGGTCGCAGACCCACTGTTTGCCCGGGCATTTTTTGCTATCTGGCTCGATCCTCGAACTCGAGAACCCATTCTTAGGAATCAATTATTTGGAATCCAGAGTTCAAGTGAAGGGAGAGAGAATCAGTGAAGCATTTTCTGCTGGCATTGCTGCTGATGCTGGGCCTGACCAGTTGCGGGAATGTGAATGTCGAACGTTATGCCGACCAGCAACCACGACTGGATCTGGCGCAGTTTTTCAGCAAGCCCGTCAAGGCCTGGGGCATCTATCAAAAGCGTTCGGGTGAAGTGATCAAGCGTTTTGTGGTGGAGATTTCCAGCCGCCACGAGGGTGATCGACTGATCCTGGATGAGCGTTTCCTCTACAGCGACGGCACTCGCCAGCGGCGGGTCTGGACGTTGACGCCTGTTGGGCCAGGGCTTTGGCGCGGTCGTGCGGACGACGTGATCGGCGAGGCGCAGGGAGAAGTGGCCGGCAATGCTCTACGTTGGCGTTATCGGCTGAACCTGCCGGTCGACGGTTCGACCTATGAAGTCACTTTCGATGACTGGATGTACCTGATGGATGAAGACACGCTGATCAACCGTTCCAGCATGAGCAAGCTCGGTGTCGAGCTGGGCCAGGTGACCCTGTTTTTCCGTCGTCAGGCCGGGAGTACGCCATGACCTTGCAGGAGCTGACCGATCTGGCCGTCGACGGTCGGATCCATGAACTCGAGCTCTTGTCGCTGGAAGGCGGTCTTTACGTGTTGCGCGCTCGGCGGGGCAGTGGGTTGTATACGCTGCTCGACGAATCGGGCAAGACGTTGCCGGTGCGCTCTACCACCCATCTTCGTGAACTGCTGCGTTTTGTGCCGCGCCTGCCGTGCGTGCTGGTGCAACAGGTGGTCCATGATGAAATGTGCGGTTTGCGCGAGGGGGTGGTCGAGCCATTGCGCCTCCCACTTTTTCTGGACGAGCCTTGGTAGCTGCCCGCTTGCATCCCGTGGTCAGCGCGATTCAGCCAGGCGCAGCGCCAGTGGTAGCCATAACCCCCAGAGAGGGGCCAAGACCAACGCGGTTCCGAGTACGCCAAGGGGCAGCGTGACCCCGGCCAATGGTGCTCCCACGCAATAGGCCAGCGGACCACCCACCATGCCTGCCAGCGCACCGCGCCAGACCGGCCGTATGGCCCAGGCCAGGCTATGCCGCAAGCCCGTGGCGAAGACCAACCAGAGCAGGGCCAGCCAAAGTGGCAACGGGCTCTGCTTGAACACGAACAGGCCCTGTGCGCCCAGGCTCCAGTCCAGCAACATGCCGCAGAGGCCAACGCTGGTCACCGCATAGAACTCGGACTTGGGCGTCGGGCTGAATGCAAGGTGAGCGAGCAGGCCACAGATTACCACCAGCAGCCAGCCTGGCTGGTGGGCGCCGGCCACGCATCCCCACCAGCCCAGTTGCAGCCAGAGTGCGTTGATCAGCAGGCCGATGCGGTTCATCGGGCCTGCCGTTGTTCCGCCAGGGACGTCGGGCGGGCAGCGGGGCCGGCGAACACCAACTGGGCAACGCCGATGGCACGCTCCTGGAATCCCCCTTCGCAGTAGCACAGGTAGAATTCCCACAGGCGCTGGAAGGTTTCGTCATAGCCAAGTTCCAACAAAACCTGGCGCGATTGGCGCAGATTCTCATGCCAGTGTCGCAGCGTACGGGCGTAGTGCGCACCGAAATCCTCAAGGTGCAGCAGGTTGAGTTGCGTCCGCGTGCTGGCGGTGCTCAACAGAATCGACAGCGACGGCAGTGCGCCGCCGGGGAAAACATGGCGCTGGATAAAATCCACCGAACGTCGGGCCTGGGTGTAGCGCTGGTCGCGGATGGTGATCGATTGCAGCAGCATCAGGCCGTCATCCTTGAGCAACGCGGCGCAGCAGCGGAAATACTCAGGCAGGTATCGATGCCCGACGGCTTCGATCATTTCGATGGACACCAACTTGTCGTAGCGCCCATGCAAGTCACGATAGTCCTTGCACAGCACGTGCACGCGCTCCTGCAGGCCCAGCGTCTCGATGCGCTGCAGCGCGTGGCGGTATTGCTCGTCGGACAAGGTCGTGGTGGTCACCTTGCAACCGTAGTGAGTGGCTGCATGGATGGCGAGGCTGCCCCAGCCCGTACCGATTTCCAGCAAATGGTCGCCTGGGCGCAGATCGAGCTTGCGGCAGATGCGTTCAAGCTTGTTGAGCTGGGCGTCTTCCAGGCTTTGCTCCGGGCTTTCGAACAGTGCGGCCGAATACATCATGGTGGGGTCGAGCAGTCGCTCGAACAGCTCATTACCCAAGTCGTAGTGAGCGATGATATTGCGCCGCGAGCCTTTTCGATTGTTGCGGTTGAGCCAGTGCAAGCCGCGCATCAGGGGGCGACTGAGGCGGGCCAGGCCGCTGTCCATGGCGTCGAGCACTTCCAGGTTGGCCACAAACAGGCGTGTCACGGCGGTCAGGTCGGCGCTGCGCCAGTAGCCCCGGATATAGGCCTCGCCGGCGCCGATGGAACCGTTACCGGCGACCATGCCCCAGGCGGCGGCGTCGAGGATCTCGACCTCGGCCACCAAGGGACTGCTCAGGTCGCCGAAACTCAACGGCGCGCCATCGACCGTCAGGCGCAGATGGCCGTGACGCAGGCGGCGCAGTTGGCCGAGCACGGCCTGCTTGAAGAAGCCGCCGTTGAACGGGAAGAAGCTGCTGGCCTTAGTAACGCTCAGGGTGGGTTCGGGCATGGTCGGGGTCCTTGTGGGCGGTTTCACCAATACTCAGGTCGCCTTGGCTTGCCTGGTGTGTGTACAGGGGGCTGCGTTTGAGCAGCAGGCGCAACGCCTGCCAGTAGATGGCGCTGAGAGTGCGCAGGCTCATCCATGGGAATGCCAGGACATGGCGGCGCAACGACCGGCCATCGAGAGGCTCGCGCTCGAGCGCCAGGTGGGCCTCGAAGACCTTGTGCCCGTCGCGCCAGTTCTCCATGTGCACGCGAATGTGGGAGTCCTGGAGCCGAAAGCGCATGCGGTAATCCATGTCCCGGGGCAGGAACGGTGAAACATGGAAAGCCTTGGCCACCCGGAACGCCTGGGGCTCGCCAGGGCGTACCGGCAGCACATAGTGATGACGCTCGCGCCACGGGGTGTTGCGCACTTCGCAGAGAATCGCCGACAGGCGCCCGTCGGCTTCGTGGCAGAAATAGAAACTCACCGGGTTGAACGACAGGCCCCAGCTACGTGGCTGGGTCAGCAGTTGGATCGCGCCTTGGGGAGCCGTACCCAGCGCTTCGGTGAGGATCTCGCGCACGGCGTCGACCAAGGGCACACCCAGGCGGGTGCGCGCAGGCAGGTAGTCGCGTTCGCGCCAGCACAGCGGCGCCAGGGGCCATGACCGCAGCAGGCGTGACAGACCCAGCACATGATCCTGTTCGGCGAGGTCCAGGTACAGCATGCCGATCGGATAACGAAATGCGTGGACTCGCGGTGCATGGCGCCGATGGTCGATCCAGCCGCGACACAGGCTGCTGTTCAAAGGCGTTCTCCGAAAAGCTCCGCTACGTGGAGTGCGCTGACCACGCCGTCTTCATGGAAACCATTGGCCCAGTAGGCACCGCAGAAATAGCTGTGCCGGTGTCCTTGCAATTCACCCTGGCGGGCCTGCGCGGCTACCCCGGCGAGGCTGTACTGGGGATGGGCGTACTCGAAGCGCGCAAGCACCTGCGCCGGATCGACCGCATCGCTCTGATTCAGGCTTACGCAAAAGGTCACCGGCGCGTCCAGGCCCTGGAGGATGTTCATGTTGTAGGTCAGCGCGGCCGGAGCGTTAGGTGGGCCGCCGAGGCGGTAGTTCCAGCTCGCCCAGGCCTGGCGCCGCCGTGGCAATAATCGCGTGTCGGTGTGCAGCAGCACTTCATTGCTGGCATAGGCCAGGGCACCGAGGACCTCGGTTTCTTCGGTGCTGGGCGCCTCGAGCAGGGCGAGGGCCTGGTCGCTATGGCAGGCGAACACCACTTTATCGAAACGCTCGATGCCCGCGGCGCTGGTCACGCATACCCCAGTCGCGTCTCGGCTGACGCTTTGCACCGGGCAGTTGAGCCGGATGTGTTGGTGAAACCCGGCGCATAAGGGACTGATGTAACTGCGTGAACCGCCCTCGATCACGCGCCATTGTGGGCGGCGATTGAGCGACAGGAGGCCGTGGTTGTGGCAGAAGCGCACGAAGAACTGCAGCGGAAACTCCAGCATCCTGGCCGGCGACATCGACCAGATCGCAGAACCCATGGGCACGATGTAGTGGTCGATGAAACGCTGGCCATAACCGTGGCTGTGCAGGTAGTCACCGAGTCGCGTGGCGCTGTCGATACGGTGCGCCTGCAGGTCGGCCGTCGCCTGCCGGTTGAACCGGAGGATGTCGCGCAGCATGCCCCAGAAACCGGGCGACAGCAGGTTGCGCCGGCGGGCGAACAGGCTGCGCAAGGTGTAGCCCTTGTATTCCTGTCCGGTGGCCGGGTCACGCACCGAGAAGCTCATCTGCGTAGGACGCGAAGCGACGCCCAATTGATCCAGCAGGCGAATGAAATTCGGGTAGGTCCAGTCGTTGTACACGATGAAGCCGGTATCAACGCTAAAGCGCCTGCCCTGGCAATCGACATCCACGGTATGGGTGTGGCCACCGATCCGGCTGTCGGCCTCGAACAGAGTGACCTGATGTCGACGAGCCAACAGATAGGCACAGGTCAGCCCGGAAATGCCGCTGCCGATGATTGCGATGCGCATGTCTCAAGATTCCTTGGAGGGGCGTGCCAGGCGCCGGCCCAGGGCCAGCCGCCAGCTTGCGGGCAAGTGTCCAAGCAAGCGCAGGACGACGGTGAAGAACCAGGGAAACACGATGTCCAAAGGCCGTGCCGGCAAGCGCCGTGCGATATGCCGTGCGGCCCGTTGCGCCGACCAGCGCATGGGCATGGGAAAATCGTTGCGTCGGGTCAGTGGCGTATCGACGAAACCGGGGCTCACCAGGGTGACGTCGATGCCCTCGGTGGCCAGGTCGATACGCAAGGACTCCACCAGATAGCGCAACGCGGCCTTCGAGGCACCGTAGGCGCCGGCGCGAGGCAGGGCCAGCCAGGTGACCGCGCTGCTCACCACCACCAGATGTGGGCACTGGCCTCGGCGCAGCAAGGGTAGGGCGGCCTCCAGGCAATGGCTGGTGCCCAGCAGGTTGCTGGTGATGACGCGTTCGACGAGATGGGTGTCGAAGCGTCCAGGCTCCAGGTATTCGCAGGTACCGGCATTGAGAATCACCAGGTCCAGCGCCAACCACTCACAGTCAATCTGCTGGCAGACCCTGGCGACCTGGCGCGGGTCGGTCAGGTCGCCTGGCACTACCAGCACCTGGTCTGGATAGCGTGTTGCCAGTGCCTGCAAGGGTTCTACCTGGCGCGCGCTCAATGCCAAGTGGTGACCCTGTTCCAGCAGCACTTGCGCTAATGCCGCGCCAATGCCGCTGCTGGCGCCGGTCAGCCAGACGCGGCTCATGCCAGCCTGCGCTTGAGCCAGCGGATCACCGGCCCCAATAATGGTAAGTGTTCGTAGAGCAGGGCACCGGCGTCAAAGAAGTCCTGGTGGTGGTAGACCCGGTCGGTCCAGCGCAAATGGCTGCAACCCGACAATGCCACGGGGGCTCCGCCCGCCAGGCGTGGGTGCCGAAAGTGCAAGGTCCAGCGCAAATAGCCTTCGCCGGGAGCGACCTCATCGAACGAGTGGAAGTCGTAGCGCACGTCACTGGCACTGGCATACAACTGCGCAAAGTATTCACGCAGGGCCGTCAGGCCTTCGATCCGGTGCAAGGGGTCTTGGAAATGGATGTCGACGCTGTAGAGCTCATCGAGCTCGGCCAGGCGTCGGGCGTCCAGTTCGGCGAAAGCCTGGGCGAAACGTTGGAGATAGGCGGACATGCTAGGCTCCTAAATATTGTACAGATACATATCTCTGTACAAGTTTTTGAAGCCTACTTCAGGAGTTGTACATTTTAAAGTTATTTGTATAAGAAAATGTGAATTTGTACAATTTCAAGCCGAGACGAGAGGAGGGCGCTGAAGCCTTGCCTCCCGTCTCACTGGATCATTGTTGTGTCTGGGTTTCGGCCAACGTCGGATAATCTGTATAACCCTGTTCGTCACCCTGGTAGAACGTCGCCGTGTCAGGGCTATTCAGTGCCTTGCCCAGTTTGAAACGCTCCACCAGGTCCGGGTTCGCCAGAAACGGCGTGCCGAACGCCACCAGGTCCGCTTCACCACGGCTGATGGCGGTGGCTGCGCGTACGGCGCTGTAGCCGCCGTTGGCAATGTAGGGCCCGCCAAAGCGGCGCTTGAGTTCCAGGAAATCGAACGTGCCTTCGCCCAGTTCCACGATATGCAGGTAGGCCAGGCCATAACGGCTGAGCATCCTGGCGGCGTATTCAAAAGTTGCCTGCGGATTGCTGTCGCTCATCGAGAAGTAGCTGAAGATCGGCGACAGCCGCACGCCGACGCGGCTGGCACCGAAGACTTCGATCACCGACTCGACCACTTCCTTGAGGAAACGCGCGCGGTTCTCGATCGAGCCGCCGTAGGCATCGGTACGTTGGTTGGTGCCGTCACGCAGGAACTGGTCGATCAAGTAGCCGTTGGCGCCATGAATCTCCACGCCGTCGAACCCGGCCAGCTTCGCGTTGACCGCGGCTTGGCGAAAGTCGGCGACCACGCCTGGAATTTCATCGAGCTCCAATGCCCGTGGCAGTTCATAGGGCTTGAGACCTTCGGCGGTGTAGATCTCGCCATCGGCCTTGATCGCCGAAGGGGCCACCGGCTGGGCGCCGTTGAGCTGCACCAGCGGATGGGAAAGACGGCCTACGTGCCACAGTTGCAGGAAGATCTGTCCGCCCTCGGCGTGGACCGCGTCGGTCACTTGTTTCCAGCCGGCGATTTGTTCGCTGGTAAAGATCCCTGGCGTGCGCAGGTAACCCTTGCCCTGGGCCGATACCTGGGAGCCTTCGCTGATGATCAGCCCCGCGCTGGCCCGCTGGCTGTAGTACTCGGCCATCAGGGGCGTGGCCACGTCACCCGCGCCTGCGCGGCTGCGGGTCATCGGCGCCATGATCATGCGGTTTTTCAGGGACAGCTTGCCGAGCTGAACACGGGACAGCAGAAGATCGAGACCGATGTTGGTCATGATTCACCTCTATGTGATGGGGTATGGATAGGGGGTGAGTCGAGGGTCGGCTAAGCCAACCGGCCCTCTTGTTGCAAAAGGGCGCCGATGCGCTGGATTTCTTTCTCGCCTTTCTCCAGCGCGGCCTCGCTGGTGTGCACGGAGTAGTAGCCCAGCACCAGGTCGTGGGGATGCTTGACCGCCGAACCGAGGACGAAGGACGTCGCGCCTCGGGCAACGATGTCGATGGCCTCGCTGGATTCTGCGAATACCGCCATTTCTCCGGCATTGACGTTGCCGCCAGCATCGAGGCTGCCGCCGTTGACCGCCAGCCAGGCGACTGTGTGCCCGGCCGGTGGGGTGTAGCGCCAGCGCTCGTTGTCTTGTAACTGCACGGCGAGGTAATTCATATCGGCGGGGGAGGAGACGCGGCTGCGGGCTGCGCCGTATTGGCCGAGCAATACCAGCGCCGGGCCTTCCCGGGGGATCTCGGCGGGCGCCAGGTAGAGGCTGTGGGCCGGGGCATTTTCTTCCGCCGCCGGCAGCGCCACCCAGAGCTGGAAACCTTGGATCGGCGAGCCACCGGCCGGCCGGGCGTTATGCCAAACGCCGTTGCCGGCCTGCATCCACTCCATGCCGCCGCTGGGCAGCGTACCGGACTGGCCCGTGGTGTCTTCGTAGATCATTTGGCCTTCGATCATGTAGGTCAGCGTGGCGATTCCGGAATGAGGGTGCATGCCGAAACCCCTTTGCATGGCGTCGGCCTTGAACCCGAAGAGATCGAGAAATACGAAGGGCTTGCAGAGCTGGCCCAGGTCGCCGGGGCTCATGAGCCGGGTGATCGGTCCGTGGCTGCTGCCAAAGGTGCGGTGGACGATGGCGCGTGGCGGTGCTTTGACGATGCTGTTCATGGTGAGCCTCGGATGCTTGAGCGTTTGGGGGCCTCGATGCAAGAGAGGATAAGTGCCTTCCAATAGATTGATTAGCCGATACAATCGGATTGAACTCATCCAAAAAACGAAGGAATTACGGCGCCATGTTCGATCTCAACGATGTTGCGCTGTTTGTCCAGGTGGTCCGCAGTGGCAGTTTTGCCGAGGCGGCCAGGCGGCTGGGCATGCCATCCAACACCGTCAGCCGACGGGTGCAGCAGTTGGAGGCGCAGCTGGAATCGCGACTTCTGCAGCGCTCGACTCGCAAACTCACGCTGACCCATGCGGGTCAGGGTTTTTATGAACGCTGCGTGGATGCGGTGGATGGGCTGATGGAGGCGGGACAGGAATTGATGATGGGCAGCGAAGAGCCCAGCGGTCTGGTGCGCATCGCGGCGATGGCGGATTTTTTCGACTTCTTCCCCATGGAATGGGTGGCCGACTTTTTAGCCGCACATCCTCGGGTGCAACTTGATTTTGTGCTCAGCGATGCCCGTGTCGACCTGATTGCCGATCGCATCGACGTCGCCTTTCGCGGCGGTCCGTTGCAGGATTCGGGGTATGTCGGCCGTCAACTCCTCAAGAACGACGGTGATGGCATGGTCGCCAGCCCCGCCTACATCGCCGCACGCGGTGCGCCGGCTTCACTGCAGGACCTGGCTCACCACGACAGCGTGAGCTTCGCTCACCCCAGCGGCATGACCCATTGGCGATTCGTCGGTCCGGACGGCATCGAGGAGCACGTGCAGGTCGCCAGCCGATTCAACGCCAACACCGCCCAAGCGTTGCGCAGGGCAACCGTCGCGGGCCTGGGCATCGCGGTGCTGCCGTCGGCGCTGAGCCGCCTCGACCTGGAGGCCGGCAGGCTGGTACGCGTGCTACCGCAATACCAACGCGCCGGCTTTGGCCTGAATGTGCTTTACCCGAGTCGACGTCAGTTGCCGCTGGCGGTGTCGGCCTTCATTGGGTTGGTGATGGAGAAGCTTGAGCTCAAGGCGTTTCCGGCGCAGTTGAAACAGACCTGTCAGTAGACGCTTGATACCAAGTTATCAGGATCCACTGCCGCATCCTCCCTTCAAGCCCCGAGCCACTGCGGAACGCCTGACTCGACATCAGGCGTGCATCCAGTTTTTTCCTTCCCAGCAACGATAAAAACCCTCGTTTCGCAAATCCCCGCCTGCCAACACAATCGCCTCGAAACCTCTTCCCGATAGTCGCAATAGCAGAACAAAAAAATCAGTACCCGAGGCGGCGCCATGCCGGCCTGAACCAACCCACTGCCGGAAGTGCACAGACATGCCCGTTGAAACCCTACGCATCGATACGCTTGTTATAGGCGCCGGCCAGGCCGGCGTGGCCATGAGCGAACACTTGAGCCGACAAGGTGTGCCTCACCTGGTCGTGGAGCGCAACCGGATTGCCGAGGCCTGGCGCACGGCGCGTTGGGATTCGCTGGTCGCCAACGGCCCGGCCTGGCATGACCGTTTTCCTGGCATGGAATTCGAGGGGCTCGACCCCGATGCCTTCGCCGCCAAGGATCAAGTCGCCGATTATTTCGAAGCCTATGCGCGCAAGTTCAATGCGCCGATCCGTACCGGCGTGGAGGTCAAAAAAGTCGAGCGCAATGTCGGCCGCCCGGGCTTCAGCATTGAAACGTCCGAGGGCCTGATCGAGGCCATTCACGTGGTCGTCGCCACCGGGCCATTCCAGCGGCCGGTGATTCCGCCCATCGCCCCTGAAATGGCCACGGTCACCCAGATTCACTCCGCGCAATACCGCAATCCGCAGCAGTTGCCCGAGGGGGCGGTGCTGGTGGTGGGCGCCGGGTCGTCAGGGGTGCAGATCGCCGATGAGTTGCAGCGCGCCGGCAAGCAAGTCTACCTCTCGGTGGGCGCCCATGATCGTCCGCCACGGGCCTATCGCAACCGTGATTTCTGTTGGTGGCTGGGCGTGCTCGGCGAGTGGGACGCCGAGGCCGTCCAGCCCGGCAAGGAGCACGTAACCATTGCCGTGAGCGGCGCTCGTGGTGGCCATACCGTGGATTTTCGCCGGCTGGCCCATGAGGGCATCACCTTGGTGGGCCTGACGAAGTCGTTCAACGGCAGCGTCGTGAGCCTTGAGTCAAACCTTGCCGAAAACATCGCTCGCGGCGACGAAAACTACCTGGCGCTGCTGGATGCCGCCGATGCCTACATTGCCCGCAACGGCCTGGACCTGCCGCTCGAACCCGAGGCCCGCCACCTGCTGTCCGACCCGCAGTGCCTGACCCAGCCGATTCTAAAGCTGGACCTGGCCGCCGCTGGCGTGACCAGCATCATCTGGGCAACCGGCTACTCGGTGGATTACAGCTGGCTGAAGGTCGACGCCCTCGGTGCCAATGGCAAGCCTCGGCATCAGCGCGGTGTTTCCAGCGAGCCGGGGGTGTATTTCGTCGGCCTGCCATGGCTGTCGCGACGGGGCTCGGCGTTCATTTGGGGCGTGTGGCATGACGCCCGGCATATTGCCGATCACATCGTGAAGCAGCGCATTTATCTCGCCTATCAAGATGCTGCCCAGCGCCAGGCCCCAGCACTTGATAGCGATTCGTATCGTTCGAAAACCAGTCTCACGGGAGTCCGTTGATGCCTACTCACACACGCATCCGCATGTTCAATACCAAAGACACCTACCCGAACCAGACCCTGGACAACGACCTGTGCCAAGCCGTGCGCGCAGGCAACACCGTCTATGTGCGCGGGCAGGTCGGCACGGACTTCAATGGTCAGTTGGTGGGCCTTGGCGACCCTCGTGCCCAGGCCGAGCAAGCCATGCGCAACGTCAAGCAACTGCTTGAAGAGGCCGGCAGCGACCTGAGCCATATCGTCAAGACCACCACCTACCTGATCGACCCACGCTACCGCGAACCGGTGTACCAGGAAGTCGGCAAATGGCTCAAGGGTGTGTTCCCGATTTCCACCGGGCTGGTGGTCAGCGCCCTCGGCCAGCCGCAGTGGCTGATGGAAATCGACGTGATCGCGGTAATCCCTGAATAAAGGAGTGGCACATGACTTTTTCCATCGTCGGGCGCTGCGCCGAAACCGGTCAGTTGGGTGTCGCTATCAGCTCATCGAGCATTGCCGTCGGCGCCCGTTGCCCCTGGTTGCGGGCGGGCGTCGGCGCGGTGGCGAGCCAGAACATTACGCTACCGGCCCTGGGCCCGTTGATCCTTGACGAGCTGGCCGGTGGCCTGACGGCGCAAGAAGCCGTGGACCGCGCCCTGGCGCGCAATGGCTACAGCCAGTACCGCCAAGTGGCGGTGGTCGATACCCATGGACACACGGCGATTTTCAGTGGCAGCCATGCCTTGGGCATCCACAACGCGCTGGCCGGTGAGCAGTGCGTCGCCGCCGGCAATCTGTTGGCCAGTGCTGGGGTGATCGAGGCCATGGTCGCCGCCTTCGAGCACAGCGGAGGCTGCCTTGCTTCACGCCTGATGAGTGCGTTGCAGGCCGGGCAGCAAGCTGGTGGCGAAGCCGGGGCGGTGCATTCGGCGGCGCTGTCGGTGGTGGATGACCTGACCTGGCCCATCGTCGATCTGCGGGTGGACTGGGCTGAGGAGAATCCCATCGGCGAGCTGGAAAAACTCTGGCTGGCCTATCAACCGCAATTGCAGGACTACCTGACCCGCGCCCTCGACCCGACCCAGGCCCCCAGCTATGGAGTGCCGGGCGATGAGTGAACTGCGCAGCCGCGCGTTACTCGCCCGTCTGGTGGGCTTTGCCACGGTCAGTCGCGAGTCGAACCTGGCGCTGATCGAGTTCGTGCGTGACTACCTGCGCGACCTGGGGGTGGCGTGCGAGCTGATCTACAACCTCGAGCGGACCAAGGCCAACCTGTTGGCGAGCATCGGCCCGTCGGTACCCGATGGCGTGGTGTTGTCCGGGCATACCGATGTGGTGCCAGTGGACGGGCAGGCCTGGACGGTCGAGCCGTTCTGCCTGAGCGAGGCGGGCGGCAAGCTGTACGGCCGGGGTACGGCGGACATGAAGGGTTATCTGGCCTCGGTGCTGGCGGCGGTGCCGCTGTTCCTCGCCAGCCCGCTTCGTCGCCCGCTGCACCTGGCATTTTCCTATGACGAAGAGGTCGGTTGCCTGGGCGTGCGCAGTCTGCTGGAGGTGCTGCTGCAGCGCATTCCCCAGCCAGCGTTGTGCCTGATCGGCGAGCCGACCCGTTTGCAACCGGTGCTGGGCCACAAGGGCAAGCTGGCGATGCGTTGCCATGTCAAAGGGGCGGCCTGCCATTCGGCCTACGCACCTTACGGCGTGAATGCCATCGAGCAGGCGGCGCGACTGATTGGCCGGTTGGGGGAGATCGGCGCAGCGCTGGCCGATCCCTCGTTGCAGGACGCACGCTTCGACCCGGCTTATTCGACGGTGCAGGTCGGCGTGATCCAGGGCGGTACGGCATTGAATATCGTCCCGGCCGATTGCCGCTTCGATTTCGAAGTACGCGCCTTGCCGGATTTCGCCCCGCAAGTGGTGGCCGAGCAATTGCAAGACTTTGCCGAGCGGACGCTGCTGCCGCCGATGCGTGCGGTGCAAGGCGACACCTCGATCCGTTTTGAACAGCTGTCCGCCTACCCAGGCCTGGCGACTTCCCCTGACAGCGCCGCCGCGCAACTGCTCGCCCGTCTGTGCGGTAGCAACGCGTTCAGCACCGTCGCGTTCGGCACCGAAGGCGGCTTGTTTCATCAGGCTGGCGTGCCAACGGTGGTGTGTGGCCCCGGCAGCATGGACCAGGGGCACAAGCCCGACGAATACGTGAGCGTTGAACAGATGGCCGCCTGCGATCGCTTGATGGATCGGCTGGCGAGCTATCTCTGTGAACCCAATGATTGCTGACCGCAAGGGTGCCTGAGGAGAGTGATTTCAATGGACGCAGATTCCTGGTGGTCAGCCAGGCGACAACGAACAGGCCGACAAGAGCCTTTGCTGTAGACCATACCGCCCGTGTTTACGGTCACCTTTGAGTCCCGTCACCGGCTCGTGCGGGCGAGCCGGCATTTCGAGGAACCGCTTCATGTCCAGATCCTTGCGTTGCAATATTGCGTGTGCCCTGGCGTTGTTGAGTACCAGCGTCCTGGCCGCGCCCCAGAGTTTGACCGTGATTTCCTTCGGCGGCGCCACCAAGCAGGCCCAGGACAAGGCCTACTTCCAACCCTTCAACGCCAGCGGTGCGGGAAGCATCGTGGCCGGCGAATACAACGGTGAATTATCGAAGATCAAGGCCATGGTCGCGGCTGGTCACACCAGTTGGGATGTGGTCGAAGTGGAAAGCCCCGAGTTGCTGCGTGGTTGTGAGGAGGGCCTGTTTGAAAAGCTCGACCAGACGGCCCTGGGCGACCCGGCGGATTTTGTCCCGGGGGCACTCACCGAATGTGGCGTAGCCACCTATGTCTGGTCGATGGTCCTGGCCTATGACCAGAGCAAGCTCGCCAAGGCGCCCAAATCCTGGGCGGACTTCTGGAATGTGGCCGATTACCCGGGCAAACGTGGTTTGCGCAAAGGGGCCAAGTACACCTTGGAAATCGCCTTGCTGGCCGATGGGGTCAAGGCCCAGGACTTGTACAAGGTGTTGAACACACCGCAGGGCGTGGCCCGGGCATTCGCCAAGCTGGACCAGATCAAGCCCAACATCCAGTGGTGGGAAGCGGGTGCCCAACCGGCGCAGTGGCTGGTGGCGGGTGACGTGGCGATGAGTGCCGCCTACAACGGGCGCATCGCCTCGGCGCAAAAGGAAGGCATGAAGCTGAGTATCGTCTGGCCGCAGAGCCTGTACGACCCGGAGTTCTGGGCCGTGGTCAAGGGCACGCCGAACAAGGCCTTGGCCGAGCAGTTCATTGCCTTTGCCAGCCAGCCACAGGCGCAGAAGGTATTCTCGGAAAACATCCCTTATGGGCCGGTGCATCGCAAGACGCTGGCCTTGTTGCCCGCGGCAGTGCAAGAACAGTTGCCCACCGCCGAGGCCAATCTGGCTGAAGCCCGGGCCGTGGATGCCGAATTCTGGGTCGACCATGGCGAGGAGCTGGAGCAACGTTTCAACGCCTGGGCGGCTCGCTAGCCCCGAACCTGCGGCGAACACCGCCTGTTTGTGGCGAGGGAGCAGATCCCTCGCCACGGACTATCCGGTGGTCATGGAAGTCTCATCCCAGCCATTGCTGGAATTGTTCCTTGCAGTAATCCACGAACAACTGCGCCGGTTTGGTCAGGTGTGCGCGTTTGAGCCATCCGGCCACCAACGCCGAGCCGGTCACGTCTTCGGCGATGTTGACGCAGACCACTTGCTGCCCATCGTAGGTGCAGGTGGAGTGCGGTCGGGTCACCAGCACCGCAAAGCCGAACGCCTGGCCGACCATGCCACGCACCATCTCGATGGACGGTGAGCTGAACACGATGTTCGGGGTCAGGCTCAACTCCTCGAAGATGCTCACGAAATAAGTCCGGCTGGGCTGCACGTCCAGCAGGATCATCGGCTCCAGCGCCAGGTCGCGCAGCGACACTTGCGCCTGATTGGCAAAACGATGCCCCGCCGGCAACAATGCGTAGGGTCGCTGTGGGGCGGTCAACGCTTCGGTCTCGATGGTGCTGTCCAGGTCGTGCTCATAGAAAATCGCCAAGTCGAAACGCCCACCCGTCAAGCCTTGCACCAGCTCCTGCTGCTCGCCATCCTGCACGCGGATCTCCACCCCGGGAAAGCGCTCACGGAAACCGGCGATCAGCCGTGGCAGGTAAAGCGGGGCGACCGTTTCAAAGCAGCCGATGTCGATCTGGCCGCTGACCACATCGTTATCGGCCAGCGCGTTCTGCTCGAACTCCCGGGCCATGCGCAACAGCTCCTGGGCCTTGCGGTAGAAACGCGCACCGCCCGGGGTCAGCGACACGCCTTGGGCGTGATGGCGGATAAGCAGTTGCACGCCGAAGCTGTCCTCCAGTCCCTTGACGGCCGTGGCAATCGACGGCTGGGCGATGTACAGCTTGCGGGATGCTTCAGCGACGCTGCCACATTCGACGGTGGTGACGAAATACTTCAGCTGACGCAGGGAATAGGACGCCACGGCACACCTCGATCCGGATGGTTTTCGCCTACCTTACCGCGTGCCGCTGGTACATAGGGTGAGCATTGCTACGGATTTTGCTGGGCATTGACGATATTCAGGCTGGCTTGTTGGTGGACACCTGCCGAGGTCCACACGTTGCCCAGCTGGATGAAGATCGCGTCGAGGTCCACTTCAACCGACGGAGAACCACTCTTGAGCAGGTCGCACATGGTCAAGTCCAGCAAGCCCATTCGCGGCTACGCCAGGAACATCCGCGTGCGCGGTTTCGAGTTCATCAGAGGGCAGGGGAAGGGGATTGCAACAGGGCGTTATCGTAGCGCTTCGGTGTGCAGAGGTTGGTTTAATCCTGTCGTTACCCGCTGGCAACTGAGTCCGGGCTGACTATCCGTTTTCGGCACAATTGAATAACCCGCTTGCGAGGCGGAATGGAACTTGCCTGACCTTTGATCCATAAGCCCTGGAATCATCAAAGGTCGGGTCAATGAACAACGACAACATGGCGCAACCACCGGTCTTGGCAAGCGTGTTGCCGGCGCAGCCGATCAATCGGTTCCGCACCGCCGACATCGACGAGCACGCGCGCAACATGGGCGGCTGGCAAGTGAGCTACGACCAGTTGACCCCCGGACGCTTCGAAGGTGAACTGATCGAATTTCGCTGCGACTGGATGCAACTGGTGCGTGACCGCTCTAATCAGGCCCTGACCAAGGGAGGCATGGCTTGGGAGGGCGCCATTACGTTCAGCGTGCCGTTGAGTGCCGATGGACCGGTGTTTTGCGCCGGGCATCCGATTATCGAGCCCAGCCTGCTGGTCGCCCGCGGGCAGAACCTGCCTGATTTGCGCACGCCCCAACATCTGGACCTGCTCGGGGTCGCGGTGGAAGAGCAGGCACTGGAACATCTGCTGGAGTGCCAGGGCAGTCGTTTTCGAATTACCGATCTTCCCAAGTGTTACCGCCTCGGCGACTCGACGCTGCCAGCTGAACTGGCGGCGCTGTTCGATGAGCTCGAAGGGGGCGAGCAGGGGCGCGACTCGTTGCTTGGTTACGAGTCGATCCGCCGTGGCCTGCGCGATACGGTAATGCTGCATATGCTGGAGCTGGTGGCGCCGGATGAGGTGCCGCCGCTCAACCCTACGGCGCGCAAGCGCATGGTCGACCGGGCGCGGGAGTACGCCCTGTCCCACGTCGACGAACCGCTGTCGATCCTCGACCTGTGCAACCACATCGGTGCCAGCCGGCGCAAATTGCAGTATTGCTTCCAGGAGACCCTGGGCATCAACCCGGTGGCCTATTTGCGGGCATTGCGCCTCAATGCCGTGCGCCGTGAACTGCGCAGTGGTGATCAGGCGCTGGGGGTACAGGAGGTCGCTGCACGCTGGGGGTTCTGGCATTTGAGCCGGTTTTCCAGTGACTATCGGATCCTGTTTGGCGAAACCCCGTCACAAACCCTGCGCCGCACTCAACTGTGCTGAAAACGGATAACCGCTGACGAGCCGGCTCCCTAGGATGACCCCAACACCACATGGTCGGAGGGGCATTCGATGTACCAAAATAAAAAAATCAACGTCTGGCACTGTACGTGGCTGACCCTGGGGCTGATCGGTCTCTGTACCGCAGCCCATGGCACCGAAAACGGCGCGCCGACCACGGCGGTCGGGGTCTACGATTTCGGCGCGGGCATGATGCCCCCGGCCACGCCTTTCGGGACCGTCGGCCTGCGAACCGCCTTCTATTCAGCCAACGTGCAGAAAGATCGCCACGGCAAATCGCTGGACAACAATTTCTCCCTGGATGTCTTGTCCATCGGCGTTGCCTATATGCGCATGACCGATTACACCGTGCTGGGCGCCAAGTACGGCTTCGGCACCGTGGTGCCGTTCTTCCAGATGGATGCCTCGGTGCAGGTGCAGACGCCTGTTGGCCCGTTGGATCTTGCGGCCGATCCGTTTCGCATGGCCGACATCCAGGTGCTGCCGGTGATCCTGCAGTGGACCCTTTCGCCGAACCTGTTCGTCAATGCCCAGTTCCAGATCCAGGCACCGACCGGTGACTACGACAAGAATCGGCTGATCTCGCCGGGGCTCAATCACTGGACCTTTTCGCCGATTCTCAACGCGACTTACATCTCCGACAGCGGCTTTGAAGTCTCTTCAAGCTTCGAAGCCGACATCAATACGCGCAACCAGGCCACCGACTACAAGAACGGTGTCGAATACCGCCACGAATTCGCCGTGGGCCAGCACGTCGGGCCGTGGACCGTGGGTGTGGGCGGGTATTACTACCGGCAGTTCACCGATGACGATGCGCCAGGCCTGGAGGCGGGCAATCGCGCCCGAGTGCTGGCTGTCGGGCCGGCGGTGAGCTACTTCAAACCCGGCATACCGCCGGTCTGGCTGCACGTCTACAAGGAGCTCGATGCGCGAAACCGCGCCGAAGGCTACACCGCGGCGCTGCGTATCTCTCAAAGTTTCTAAGGGGCTCGCCATGAACCAATCAAGTTCCGTTTCAACGGCCGCGGCGTCGTCGCGACAGGCCGGTCGTCGTGAAGGGTTGGTGCTGATGCTGGGCAGCAGCCTGACCATCATGGGCTCGACGATGGTCGCGCCTATCCTGCCTCGATTGGGCGCCGAATTCGGCCCCATGGAGCCTCGCGCCGATCTGCTGGTGCCATTGGCGATCACCGGTCCGGCCCTGGCGATTGCTCTGTGCGCGCCGTTGGCCGGTTGGCTGGCCGACCGGGTAGGGCGCAAGGTCCTGCTGGTGATCGCCACGCTGCTCTACGCCTTGCTCGGAGCCTTGCCAGCCATCCTCGATAACTTGCCTTCGATTGTCGGCGCGCGGCTGTTATTCGGTTGCGCCGAAGCGGCGGTGATGACCTGTTGCGCGACCCTGATCGCTGACTATTGGCACGGCGAGGAGCGCATGCGCTACGTCAACCGGCAGGTAGTCACCATCGGCCTGGTCGGGGCGCTGTTCTTTGTGGTGGGCGGGGCGCTTGGGGAGCATTCGTGGCGTTCGCCATTCTTTCTGTACTTGCTGCCGTTGCTGCTGGTGCCGGCGATGGTGAACGTGCTGTGGGAACCGCCACTGGTGAAGCGGCAAACGGTCGAGCCGCGAGCCGATGAGGCGGGCCTGGCCAAGGTCGCGGTGCCGCAGCTGGTGGTCGGCTACCTGATGATCCTGGGGGGCATGATCCTGACCTTCGTCATGCCGATCCAGGCACCGATGCTGCTGGTCAGCCTGGGGATCACCTCCAGCACCATGATCGGTCTGGCGGCAGGACTGAGCCTGCTGGCGACCTTGGTCGGTTCGCTGATGTGGCCCTTGTTGCGGCGTCGTCTTGGCATCGCCGGTTGCAACGCCTTGTTGCTGGGCCTGATGGGCATCGGGATGTGGTTGCTGATGCGCAGCCAGAGCTACAACGCAGTACTGGTGGCCGCGTTCATCCAAGGCCTGGGCGCCGGGTTGCTGGTGCCCAACGTGATGGCGCCGGTGATGAATGCCTTGACCGCCACCACCCGTGGCCGGGGCCTGGGCGGGTTCACTTCGTGCCTGTACATCGGCCAGTTTGTCAGTCCGCTGGTGGTGGCTTTCGTGGGCGCCTTTGCCGGTGACCTTCGTCATGCCATCCAGTGGTTGGCGCTTGTCAGTTTTATCGCCGCGTTGCTCTGGGTGATCGTCGGCCTGCGAGCGCGAACCCACGGCCAGGCGGCCCCCGTCGGATCACGTCAATCGTCATGAAATAGGAGCCTGAAGCATGGCTATGCAAGACATCCACCACTTGATGGACAATGAAGACGCCACAGGGCTGGCCGAATGGGTCAGGCGCGGCGAAGTGCTGCCCGGCGAACTGCTTGAGGCAGCCATCGAGCGCCTTGAACGGGTCGAGCCGCAGATCAATGCCGTGGCCGAGCGGTTGTACGCGTCGGCACGGGAGGCGGCGCACACGACCCAGGCGGGGCAAGGCCTGCTGGCCGGCGTGCCGACCTTGATCAAGGACCTGTTCTCGCCGGTCAACGGCGCGGCGATGACCAACGGTTCGCGCTCTTTAGGCGATTGTCGTGCGGACTTCGAAGCGGAAATCGTGACGCGTTTGCGGCGTGCGGGGTGCCAGATCGTGGGCACCAGCACCTCGCCGGAATTCGGCACGTCGTACTCCACCGAATCCTCGCGCTTTGGCGCCACGCGCAACCCATGGAGCATCGACCACAGCGCCGGCGGTTCCAGCGGTGGCGCGGCGGCGCTGGTGGCGGCCCGGGTGGTGCCGTTCGCCCATGGCAACGATGGCGGTGGTTCATTGCGGGTGCCGGCGTCCTGCTGTGGCGTGTTCGGGCTCAAGCCCAGCCGTGGCCTGCTGCCGTCGGGGCCGCTGATGGGAGAGGGCTGGGCCGGGATGGGTACGCCTCATGCGATCACCTTGTCGGTGCGCGACAGTGCCGCGCTGCTCGATGCCACTGCCGGGATGGATCTTGGCGCGCCGTATGCGGCGCCGGTCCAGGCGTTGCCTTATGTGATGGCGGTGCAACGTGATCCTAAACCGTTGCGCATTGCCTTGGTCGAGCAGCTCGGCCCTTGGCCTACGTCGTCGCAGAGCCTTCAGGCCGTGGGCGAGGCTGCGCGGTTGTGCGAATCCCTGGGCCATCGTGTCGAACCAGTCAGCCTGCCGGTGGTGCTGCCGGAGTTTCTGGATCAGGTCTTTACCATCATCGGTGCAAGCACGCGGCATTATGTTGATCTGCTGGGCCAGATGCGTGGGTTTACCGTGCAGGCCGAGGAATTGGAAGTACGGACCCGGATCATCCTGCGGGACAAGGGCAACGTCAGCGGCGCCCAGTATGCGGCCGCCGTGGGGTGGATTCATGCCCTGGGCCGGCAACTGGCGATGTTCATGCAGAATTATGACCTGATCCTGACCCCGATCCTGACTCGGGAGCCGATGCCGATTGGTGAACTGGACGTTCAGGATGTGTGCATGAGCCTCGATCAACTGCTGGAGCGCTACCACAGCTACTCGCCGTTCACCGCGCTGTTCAATGCCAGTGGTCAGCCGGCGATGTCGGTACCGTTGTCCTGGAGTGCCAACGGCCTGCCGATGGGGGCGCACTTCGCCGCTCGCTTCGGCGAGGAAAGCACCTTGCTGGCACTGGCCGCACAACTGGAACGCGCCCAACCGTGGCGTGGCCGGGTGCCGTCGGTCAACGCTTGTCGTCGGTGATCTCTAACTGTGTGCGGGCTTGCTCGCGAGGGCGCCAGCTCAGTCGATATCGGTTTGGCTGACCCACCGTTTTCGCAAGCAACCCTCACAGGGCTCTGTGGGAACACTCGGGTTCAGATGAAAACGATCTCGTACGGCATGCCCATGCGATCAAGAATGACCCGCGGTACCAGCGGTGAGATACCGCTGGCGGGTTCGCCGTTGAGCTGGCTGGCGTAGGCGTGCATCGCGTGGCGCTTGCGGGCGGTGGTCCAGACATCGAGGCGCAGTTTGCGTGCCCGGTGCCAGGGTATTTTGTTCTGCTCGCGGACCGGCCAGTGCCAGGCCCACACTGGCAGTTCGTTAAATACTGCCCCGATGTTCTCAGCCGCCAGGGCACCGGCGCGGCCGACTGTTTCGTGGTCGGCGTCGCCGTCCTTGCGCCATGTGCTGAACACCACGTCACCGGGCCGTAGATATTGACCAATGAAGGCGGCCACTTGGGCCTCGTGTTCGACCAGGGTCTTTTCCGGGAAGCCGCCGCGCACCCATTGCAGGCCATGGGTCGGTACGCCCAGGCGATGCAGGGCGTCCACGCTTTCCTGGGGGTGAGGGCGGTGCGTACGCAGGCGCTCATCGCTCCACAAGGGCGAACTGGGATGGCCATGGCTACCGTCAGTCACCGAAATCAACAACATGGGCTGGTCCAGGTTGCTCAGCAACTGGAGCAATCCGCCGCAGGCCCCGACCTCATCGCCCGGATGCGGGGCGAGGATGACCGCGCGGGCGCCGGCCGGGATGAGTGTCTGGGTGCTGATGATGGGAATGTCGGCCAGTTGCGGGGCACTGTTCCATATTTGCGGATGATGCCGACCTTGCAAGCGAGAGGCGGGTTTCATGAGGGACGTCCTTGTTGAATTCAATCTTTGAGTCATGCACCGGACCTACTGCCCGATCAGGCCTTGAGGGCCAGACTGCGATCTGCGGTGCTCCTGATCCTGGAGTCGCCCGCACACGAAGTATTGCTCATGTCGGCTGATTCGTCGCGTCACATGTGTACCTGAACTGTATTTTTTTCTGCGAACTGAGTTGCCCTGCTTCGAAGAACCGCGTCCCTGCGGATCTTCATCTTCAGCAACCGTTTATCGCGGGAATTTACTCATCGTCCTCGCGTTGCAGTTCGAACAGCAGCAGCGAGCGTCCGGTGACGGAGTACTCGGAATTGAAATCGAACCGCTCCTGGCCACGTACCGCCGGCTGGTTGGTGTCGACCATGCAGGTCCAGAAACTGCCTTCGGGGACTTCCGGCAAGAGGAAGTTGACGATGTCATGGTGGGCATTGACCACCAGCAGCAACGTCGCGTCGGCGCCCTTGCGTCGGATGCCGGTTTCCTGGGCGCGCCCGTCCATCAACATGCCCAGGCAACGACCGTGACCGTCGTGCCATTGCTCGGTGGTCATCTCGCTGCCGTCCGGGGCCAGCCAGGTGACGTCCTTGACGCCGATGTCCTCGTTGTAATTGCCCACCAGGAACCGTCCGCGCCGCAGGATCGGATAGGCCAGGCGCAGTTTGATCAGGCGCTTGACGAATTTGAGCAGCGCCGCACCTTCCTCGCTCAGGTCCCAGTTGACCCAACCAATCTCACTGTCCTGGCAATAGGCATTGTTGTTGCCGTGCTGGGTGCGGGCGAACTCGTCCCCGGCGACGAGCATCGGGGTGCCTTGGGCCAGCAGCAAGGTGGCGAAGAAGTTGCGCATCTGCCGATGGCGCAGCGCGTTGATCGCCGGATCGTCGGTAGGGCCTTCGACACCGTGGTTCCAGGACAGGTTGTTGTTGCTGCCGTCCTGGTTGTTTTCGTCGTTGGCTTCGTTGTGCTTGTCGTTGTACGAGACCAGGTCATTGAGGGTAAACCCGTCATGGGCGGTCACGAAATTCACCGAGGCGTAAGGGCGCCGACCCCGCTGGTTGAACATTTCGCCCGAGGCGGTCATGCGGCTGGCGAAATCGGCAAGTTGGCCGTCGTCGCCTTTCCAGAATGCGCGCACGGTGTCGCGGAATTTGTCGTTCCACTCCACCCAGCCCGGTGGGAAGCCCCCCACCTGATAGCCACCGGGGCCACAGTCCCAGGGCTCGGCGATCATTTTCACCTGGCGCAGCACCGGATCCTGGCGGCAGGCGACGAGGAAGCTGTGACGTTCGTCGAAGCCGTCATGGTATCGGCCCAGAATCGTCGCCAGGTCGAAACGGAAACCGTCGACATGCATCTCCGTGGCCCAGTAGCGCAGGGAGTCGGTGACCATCTGCAATACGCACGGGTGGCTCAGGTCCAGGGTGTTGCCGGTGCCGGAGTCGTTGATGTAATAGCGTTTGTCATCGGGCATCAGCCGGTAGTACGACGCGTTGTCGATGCCGCGCATGGACAGGGTCGGGCCCTGTTCATTGCCTTCGGCAGTGTGGTTGTAGACCACGTCGAGGATGACCTCCAGGTTGGCCTCGTGCAGGTGCGCGACCATTTCCTTGAACTCGGCAATTTTGCCGCTGGCCAGGTAACGCGGGTCCGGGGCGAAGAAGGCAATACTGTTGTAGCCCCAGTAGTTGGTCATGCCTTTGTGCAGCAGATGCTGGTCATTGACGAACGCATGGACTGGCAGCAGCTCCACCGATGAAACACCCAGCTTGCGGATGTGCTCCAGCACGTCGTCGACCATCAGTCCGGCGAAGGTACCGCGCACATTCTCGGGAACCGAGGGATGACGCATGCTGATGCCGCGAACATGGGTTTCATACAGGATGGTCTTGTCCCAGGGCACACTGACACGCTGGTCATTGCCCCAGGTATGGGCCGGGTCGATGACTTTGCATTTGGGCACGAACGGCGCGCTGTCGCGCTCATCGAAACTGAGGTCGCCATCGGGGTGCCCGATGGTGTAGCCGAACAGTGCTTCGGACCATTTCAACTGACCGACCAATTGTTTGGCGTAAGGGTCGATCAGCAACTTGTTGGGGTTGAAACGATGGCCATTCTCCGGGTCGTAAGCGCCATAGACCCGATAGCCGTAGATCATCCCAGGGTGGGCGTCGGGCAGGTAGCCGTGGTAGATCTCGTCGGTGTATTCCGGCAGCTCGATGCGTTCGAGTTCGACCTCGCCGGCATCATCGAAAATACACAGTTCAACTTTGGTGGCGTTGGCTGAGAACAGCGCGAAATTGACCCCGAGGCCATCCCAGGTTGCACCGAGCGGAAAAGGCAGCCCTTCACGAATCCGCGAAGCCTCGATAACGGGCGGCGGCGTGGTTTTGTTTGGACGGGTCATAGTTGCTCCTGCAAAAGACAGATACGCAATGCTGTTCAAGTTAAGACGGGTGGTTGTGCGATGAACCCTGTGGCGAAGGGATGAATCCCCTCGCCACAAAGAGCTGTTTGCTTGAGATCAGTGAGGGGGAAATCAACTCGCCGGCGGCTTGCGTGCCGCCCGTGGCTTCTTGTTGGCAGGTTTTTCAGCGGGTGTGACCGCCGCTGCCGCAGGCTTGGCCTTGGCTGTGCTTTTTGGCGCGGCCTTGGCAGCGGTGCTTTTGGCTGCGGCAGGTTTGGCGCCGTCGGCCTTGGCAACTGCGGGCTTTCCCGCAGCCTTGGTCGGTTTGCTTGGCGCCAGGGCTTCGGCTTCGGCCAGTTTGCGGGCCATCTCCCAGTGACGTTTTTCGTGCCCTGTCGGCTTACCCTCGGATTCCCAGATTTGATAGGCGAATTCACGAATGCGTTTATCGTCGGTACTCATCGCGGTGCTCCTGACTGAACTCAAGGTTGGATAAAAACATTGACCGGGAAATCCCCCAGCGCGGCGCTGACCATCAGCTCCCTTTGGGGTGTGACTGCCGTGCTTGAAAAAAGTCCCTTCAGTTTTTCATCCCCGGCGGCAAATGGCAGCGACACGCGGGTATCGCCCCAGTCCGATGCAGCAACCTGTGGTACGGCACTGTTTTCCAGCAGACGGGCTGCGTGGATCGGTACCACTATGATTGCCCGTTGTTGCTCGTACTCACGCATGAACGCCAGCACCCGGTGGGCGTGTTCGCCGACTACCTGCAGCGGCTGATAGCGGCCTTGGTGAAACAGCTGCGGGTGTTCGGCCCGCATGGCCAAGGTCCTGGCGATCAATGCCTGCTTGACCCGGCCGTCGCGCCAGTCGCGTATCAGCGTTGCCGGAGTGTTGTCGGCGTGCATCGCCTCACGGCGCGCCTGGAAATCCACCGGCCGGCGGTTGTCCGGATCCACCAGGCTGAAATCCCAGAATTCGTTGCCCTGATACAGATCCGGCACACCGGGTACGGTCATGCGCAGCAAAGTCTGCGCCAAGCTGTTGAGGGCGCCCGCTGCGGCAATGGCCTGGACCGCCTCGGCGATGGCACTGCGCAACGGCAGTCCCTCATCGCCCAGCAACAAGCGTTCGAGGAACATCTGGGTCGCCTGCTCATAGGCGTCATTGACCGCCGCCCAGCTACTTTGCAGTTTGGCTTCACGCAGGGCCTTGCGTTGCCACTGCCACAGGCGCTCGTTGTACTCGGCCAGGGCCTTGTGGTCCCGCAGGTCGAGGTTCAGCGGCCAGCTTCCGAGCAGCGCCTGGTAGAGAATCAGTTCATCGCCGGCCGAAGGCGCCGCCGGATCGCTGTGCAGCGAAGGCGAGAGAATGCGCCATTGCTCGATACAGGCGGTGTACCAGTCGGCGCGCTCGCTGATGATCGCCAACCGGGCACGGGTGTCTTCGCCGCGCTTGTGGTCGTGGGTGGCGGTGGTCATCAGGTTGTCAGGAAAGTGTTCCAGCCGCTGAGCGCAGGCGTTGTGGAACGCTTGCGGCGGGGCACTGAACTGTTCGGTGTTGTAGCCCACGTCGTTACGCGACAACAGCACCGCCGAGCGATAGAGCGCCGTATCCTCCACGGCTTTGGCGGCCGCCGGCGAGGTCAGTTGCTGGAAACGCACGCAGGCATGGCGCAGACGTTTGCGCTGGCTCCCCCGTGGTCGTTGCCGCCAGGGCATGCCGCCGAGCCAGCCGGCCAGGCAATCAAGTACCGGCCAATCGGCTTCGCTGAGGGTTTGCCGGGCGCCTTCAAGGGCCTGGTTGAAAAACACCTCGTCCTCGGCGCAGCGGCCCAACGGATTGATATAGGTGCGGTACACCGGGAAATGCACGATCAGCTCCTGCAAGGCCCGACGAATCGCCCCCAGGGTCAGGTCGCGGGTCATCACATCGTCCCGGGCCACTTGCAGCAGGGCCTGGGCGACGCTTTCGAAGTCGCCGGCCAGGGACCCGTTGAGAATCTGCTGGCGGGCCAGGCGGGCTTCTTCGATGAACTGCGCTGGCCGCTCGCTATGGCGGCTCCAGAACTCGGCGAGGGGGGCGGCACCGGCTGGGTCATGTTGCAGCAGCGAGATCTGGTTCATGAACTCGTAGCCGGTGCTGCCGTCGATGTTCCAGTCCTGGCGCAAGGTCTCGCCATCGCCGAGGATCTTCTCGATGAAAATCGGCAGGTGCCGCGACGGCGAAAGCGAATCGACGCGTCTGCGCAATTTGCGGCAGTAACCGCGCGGGTCCGCCAGACCGTCGATATGGTCGATCCGCAGCCCGTCCACCAGCCCTTCGCCGATCAGTTCGAAAATTTTTGCATGGGTGGCTTCGAACACGGTCGGCCGTTCGACTCGCAGCCCGCCCAGTTCGTTGACATCGAAAAAGCGCCGCCAGTTGATGTCGTCCGCCGCGGTGCGCCAGCTGGCGAGGCGGTAGCTTTGCCGCTCCAGCAGTTGATGCAGGCGTTCGAACCCCTCAGGCGCCAGGGAATCGTAGCCGCTGAGGTTGTCCTCGATGGCGGCCAGGATGCCCGGTTGCGTGGCCAGGTCCCGCAGCTCTGCTTGCAGCGGACGGGCGAGGCTGTGGGCGTTGGTCTGGTAGTTCAATGTGGTGAAACGCTCGGCCAGGGCCTTGAGCGATTCAGCCTGTTCCGATGGCAGGGTTTCGGCGGGCTTGAGCAGCTCGCCGTACTGCATCGGGCAGATAGGGAAGTGATGCTCGTAATGCTCGACGTAGAAGCTGCCTTGGGTGGCATCGAAACGCAGGTTCAGCGTGCCTTCCTGCAACGCCACGCCGTAGTCACTGCCCAGGAACGGGAGCAGCAACTGACCTTCCATCAGCGGGTCAGGGGAGTGCCACTGGATATCGAAGAACTCGCCATAGGGGCTCAAGCGCCCCCATTCCAGCAGGTCCAGCCACCAGGGGTTGTCGTTGCCGCCGACGGCCATGTGGTTGGAGACGATGTCGAGGATCAGCCCCATCCCGTGTTCACGCAAGGTCGCGACCAGGCGTCTGAGCGCGGTTTCACCGCCCAGCTCCGGGTTGACCACGGTCGGGTCGACCACGTCGTAGCCATGCATGGAGCCGGCACGGGCCTTGAGCAACGGAGAGGCATAGATGTGGCTGATGCCCAGAGACGCGAAGTACGGCACCTGCGGTACGGCATCGTCCAGGGTGAAGTCTTTATGAAACTGCAGGCGAAGTGTCGCCCGCAGCGGTTGCATCAACGTCGGTTTCATCGGTCACGCTCGTTCGCCTGAAGTCGTGCGCAGGCGAGTATTTCCAGACGCCGGGCGGCGTCCGGGGCATCCAGCAACGCCTGGCTTTCGTGGGCCAGGCGGCGGCGCCAATTCGGGTGGATGTCGGTGGTGCCGGGCAGGTTGGCCTGCTCGTCGATGCCCAGGGCATCCTCGATCGGCAGCAACACCAGTGGCGCGCGGGTGTGGCCGAGGAAACGCACGCTGGCATCCAGCACCTGGTCGGTTTCGAGGTGTTCTTCGCGAAAGTTCTGCGGGTCCTGGTTCAATACGTTGCGCAGGCCTTCGCGTTCGCGTTCGCGGTGTTTGCGCCAGTCCATTTCAGTGTGGGAGTCGATCAGGTCCAGCCGGGCGTTCCAGTCGATATCATGACCATGCCACCAGCCGTTGAGGGTTGGCAGATCGTGGGTGCTGGTGGTCGCCAGGGCGTTGTCCGGCCAGTCGAGAATCGGTTTGAAGTGGGTGTTGTCCTGTTCGAACAACAGCACGCGCATGCCCAGGATTGACCGGGCGCTGAGCTTCTCCCGCAGGCCGTCCGGCACGGTGCCGAGGTCTTCGCCCAGCACGATGGCCTGGTGACGGTGCGATTCCAGCGCCAGCAGGCGCAGCAGGTCGTCCAGCGGGTAATACAGGTAGGCGCCATCGGAAGGCGGGGCGTCGTTAGGAATCACCCACAGTCGTTGCAGCCCCATGACGTGGTCGATGCGCAAGCCGCCAGCATGGGCAAAGTTGGCCCGCAGCATTTCAATGAACGCACGAAAACCATTGCGGACCAGGCCTTCCGGGGAAAACGCGGAGATCCCCCAGCCTTGGCCGGAACGGTTGAGAATGTCCGGCGGCGCGCCCACGGTCAGCGAAGCGAGCAGTTCATCCTGCCGGCTCCAGGCCTGGCTGCCGCCGCCATCGGCGCCCACCGCCAGGTCGGCGATCAGGCCGATGCCCATGCCACTGGATTTGGCCGCGCTCTGGGCGCGCTCCAGGCAGCGGGCGATCAGCCATTGGCAAAAGGCGTAGTAGCCAATCTCGTCAGCATTTTCTTCGGCAAAATGCGTCAGCGCCGGGCTTCGTGGGTTACGCCATTCTTCGGGCCAGTGGCGCCAGTCCAGGCTTTCTCCCCGGGCTGCGCGTTCGGCTTGCAAGGCTTCGAAGCGGCAGTGGTTTTCCAAAGCTTCGCCGCTGGTGTGGCGGAAGCTGCTGAAATCTTCATGCAGCGGATGCTCGCCCTGGCTGAAACCGTCGTACAGGGCGCGCAGGATTTTGTGTTTGGCTTCGGCAGCCACCGGCCAATCGACCAGGGGTTGCTCTTCGAGGTGGCGCAGTTGATTGGTCAAGCCAGTGGCGTCGATGGCCGTGCGCAGGGCGCGTTCACCGAGGATGGTGCCGGGTGCTGCGTACAGGCTGTTGAGGAACAGTCGGCTGGACGGTGAGTAAGGGCTGTAGCTTCCCGTATTGCTGCTGAACATCGCGTGCATCGGGCTGATGGCGATGGCATCGGCACCGCGTTCGCCGGCCACCCGTGCCAGTTCTTCCAAGGCCTGGGTGTCGCCGAAACCGCCGTCGCCAGGACGCCGCAGCGCATACAACTGCGCGCTCAGGCCCCAGGCCCGTGGCGTCGGGTCGTCCACCGCATCGGCGACGCTGTAGCAACGGGCCGGCGCGACGGCCAGGGTGAAACGCTGGTCCTCGATGGCGACGTGCTGATACCCCACCGGGACTATCCCGGGCAGCTTGGCATCGGCATCCAGTTTCAGGTTCAGTGTCGCGCCGTCCTCCAGTTTGATTTCGCAGGGTGTTTCGCCTGCAAAATAGCGGCTCAAGTCCACACTGACCCCGGCGTCGGCGGTGATCAACGGGGGCAGTTGATGATTTTGCTGATCCTGTTGCAGTTGCTGCAGGCTGGCATCGATTTCCTGGGCACTACCGGCTGGATGGCCCAGGCCGGTGAGGACCGAACGCAACACGGCAGGCGAGACTTTTTGCGCCCGGCCGTTAGCGTCGATCCAGTCCACTGCAAGGCCCGCTCGACTGGCGAGAATTTCAAGTTGCGCATCGCTCATAGGCGCTCTCCAGTGATGTTGGGCAAGTTTGCCGCTTGCGTCAGACTGACCAGCGCGCTGTAGGGCGCAAGGGCGCCCTGTTGCAACAGACCCATGGTCTGCTGCGGATGTTCGAAAAGAATGCGCGCTTCTTCGGGGGCGGTATGCTCGACGGACTGCTCGCTGAGGTTCAGGTCAATGCGTAATACGCTGCCATCTCCCAGCCGCCAGCGTGCGCTGACCGCGCCGTCGCCCAGCACATCGGCCCCCAGGGCCTGGGCACCAGGCAGGCGTGGAACGATCTCCTCGCGGCGAATCTTCAACAGCTGGCGGTACAGCGCCTCGGTGGCGTGCTGGTGGGGATGCTGCGCTTCGAACGCCGGGCGCGAGGTTTCGAAGGTGCTGGCCTCATTGGGGTCGGGAATCCGCTCGCGCTTTTGCGGATCGGCGAAGGCGCTGAAGGCCGCGAATTCGTTGCGCCGGCCTTCACGCACCAGCTCTGCCAATTCGCCGTGATGGCTGGTGAAAAACAGGAACGGGTTTTCGGCGGCCACTTCATCGCCCATGAACAGCAACGGAATCATGGGCGATAACAGCAACAAGGCGATCGCCGCGTGCAGCGCCTGGGGTGGGGCCAGTTGATGCAGGCGCTCCCCCAAGGCACGGTTGCCGATCTGATCGTGGTTTTGCAGGAACAGCACAAACGCGCTGGGTGGCAGGTGACCGCTGGGTTCGCCACGGACCTCCCCATGGCGATTGGTGTGGCCCTGGAAGACGAAACCCTGGCTGAGGCAGCGCGCCAGTTGTTCGGTCGGTTGCTCGGCATAGTCGGCGTAATAGGCATCGGTTTCGCCGGTCAGCAACACATGCAGGGCGTTGTGGCCGTCGTCATTCCACTGGGCGTCGTAGTTGTGTTCCAGCAGGCTGGCCTGGTTGTGTTCGTTCTCCACGGTCAGCCAGACATGTCGGGTCGGGTCGATCTGCTGCCGCACCTTGATCGCCAGTTCATGGAGAAAGTCCGGATCTTCAATGGCATGCACGGCATCCAGGCGCAGGCCGTCGAAACGGTACTCCAGCAGCCACATGAGCGCGTTGTCGATGAAGAAATCCCGCACCTCGCGACGGCGGAAATCAATGGCCGCGCCCCAGGGGGTGTGTTTGTCTTCGCGGAAGAAGCCCTTGGCGTAGCGGTGCAGATAGTTGCCGTCGGGGCCGAAGTGGTTGTAGACCACATCCACAATCACCGCCAGCCCATGTCCGTGGGCGCTGTCGATCAGGTGCTTGAGCTGTTCCGGCGTGCCATAGGAGGCCTGGGGCGCATAGGGCAGGACGCCGTCGTAACCCCAGTTGCGATCGCCGGGAAACTGCGCCAGCGGCATCAATTCGATGGCGGTCACGCCCAGTCCGGCCAGGCGTGCCAGGTGTTGTTCGACCCCTTCGAAACCACCGAGGGCACCGACGTGTAGCTCGTAGATCACTGCTTCGTGCCAGGGCCGACCGCACCAGTTCGTGTGTCGCCATTGGTAGGCATGGGGGTCGACCACTACGCTGTGGCGGTCGATGTCACCGGCCTGGGCGCGGGAGGCCGGGTCCGGCACCTCCAGTTCGCCGTCGATGTTGTAGCGATAGCGGGTGCCGGCGGGGCAACGGGTCTGGATCATGAACCAGCCGTCGGCTTGGGGCAGTAGCGGTATTGAATCTCCGGTGTCGAGCTCGACACTGACAAAAAAAGCATCCGGGGCCCAGAGGGCGAAGCGGGTGTGCTCGGCATCGAGCATGACCGCGCCATGGGTCCAGGTTTCAGGCGTCCTTGACGGCATTGTTACCTCATTGTCTGACCGATTTACCCAGTGACTTGGCCACCAGCTGTTCGTAGAGTTCGGCGTAGGGCTCCACGGCCTTGCACCAATTGAACGGTGCCGACATGGCCCGACAGCGCATGGCGTTGAGCAGGTCAGGAAAGGCGAAGACCTTGAAGGCCCGGCTCAAGGCCTGTTTGTAGCTGTCCACCGTGGATTCATCGAACAGAAACCCGGTGATGCCGTCTTCGATGGTGTCTGCCAGCCCACCGGTATTGCGCGCCACCGGCAGCGAGCCGAAGCGCTGGGCGTACATCTGGCTCAAGCCGCAAGGCTCGTAGCGCGAGGGCATCAGCAGGAAATCGCTGCCGGCGAACATCCGTCGGGCATCGGTTTCATTGAAGCCGATGCGCACGCCGATCCGTCCGGGAAAGCGCAGTGCCAGTTCACGCATGGCTTGTTCTTCTTCCGGTTCGCCGCGACCAATAATGGCGATCTGTCCACCAGATTCGACGATGAATTCGGCGACCGCTTCGGTCAGGTCCAGGCCTTTCTGGTACACCAGGCGCGACACCACGGCGAACAGCGGGCCGGTGGAATCGTCGAGGCCGAACAGATCGCGCACATGGGCGGCGTTGACCGCCTTGCCTTCCCAGTCGCCCATGGCGAACTGGCGGAACAGGTGCGTGTCAGTGGCCGCGTCCCAGCTTTCATCGATGCCGTTGGGGATGCCGCTGAGCAGGCCTTGTTGGGTCTTGGCCGCGAGGAAACCATCGAGCCCGCAACCGAACGCCGGGGTGGTGATTTCCTGGGCGTAGGTGGCACTGACCGTGGTGATGTGGCTGGAGTAGGCCATGCCCGCCTTGAGGAACGACAACTTGCCGTAGAACTCCATGCCTTCTTGTTGCAGTGCGTGTTCGGGAATACCCAGCTCCGGGCAAGACGCCAGGCTCACCACACCCTGATAGGCCAGGTTGTGGATGGTGAACAGGGTTGGAGTACGCTGGCCGCGCCAGTGCATATAGGCCGGCGCCAGCCCGGCTGGCCAGTCGTGGGCGTGGACCAGGTCAGGGCACCAGTGGATCTGCGCGAGGTTGGCGGCGATGTCGGCTGCGGCCAGGCCCAGGCGAGCGAAGCGAATGTGGTTGTCGGGCCAGTCGCGCCCGTTGTTGGCACCGTAGGGTGAACCTTCGCGGGCAAACAGTTCCGGGCAGATCAGTACGTAGATCACCAGGCCGTCGGGCATGTCCATGCGTCCGATCTTGCACGGCGGTAGCGCTGCGTGGCCACCCAACTCGCCGATGATGTGGATCGGATTGCCGCTGTTCATCACTTGCGGATAACCGGGGATCAGTACCCGGACATCATGCAACCCGGCCATGGCCCGGGGCAGTGCGGCTGAAACGTCGCCCAGGCCGCCGGTCTTGACCAGGTCGGCGATTTCCGACGTTACGAACAATACCTTCTTGCGATTGGGATTCTGTCGAACGACGGGGAGCAGTGCCTTGCCGCCGGTGGCCAGCACCGGTGCCGTCAGCGATTCAGCCGCTGGCGGTAATTGAGAACGGACTTGCTGTGGTTCCAAGGCAGCACTGATCATAACTTTCTCCCATTTTTTCGATCTGTTTCCGGCAAGCGCCAGAGCTGTTGTTTCATTGGCCGAATCCTGCGGCCAGGCGCACAAGCGCTACGCAAGGAAAGCAAAGCGCTGCCCAATGCGGCAAAGCGAATCAGGTGAAAGGGTGGTTGCAAGGAATGCACCAGCCACTGTTGCCCTACCTCTAACCTGACCTGTCGCCGTTGCGAAAAGTTTCGACTTTTTTTCGCCTGGGTGACCGGTAGGTTTTCCCCCCGGTTATGCAGTCTAGGTCAGAACGTAGAGCGGTGCGGCTCGCTTCGTCGCATTGTCGGACAATCACGGATTTTGTCGGCAATCACTTACACAACAAAGGGGGATACGCACCGACGAAGTGCAGTTTCTTGAAATCAAAAGGGTGTAAGGGGAAGGCGGTGTTTCATCGCCGTGCGCGATGGAATGGCGCGACGCACCATTGGAGGGCGGGTGGGATAGAGGCGTTTTGATGGCTACTAATGGCGCGAGAAACACACTCTTTTGTGGGAGCGGGCTTGCTCGCGAGTGCGGTCTGTCAGCCGATGCATTGACTGCCTGATGCTCCGCCTTCACGAGCAAGCCCGCTCCCACAGGAGGCGTTAGGTTGTGCCTGAAATCAGGTTGCCGGGGTCAGCAGACGAATCGGCTTGCCCGCCGCCCAGGCCTGCAAGTCTTCAATCATCAAGGCATAAAACTGCTGATAATTCTGTCGGCTGACATACCCCACATGCGGCGTGGCCAGCACGTTATCCAAGGTCCGGAACGGGTGGCCGGAGGGCAGGGGTTCCTGGGCGAAGACGTCCAGGGCGGCGCCGGCCAGGCGCTTGTGCTGGAGGGCGTCGATCAGGGCGGCCTCATCGACGATCGGCCCGCGTGCGGTGTTGACCAGCAGCGCCTCGGGCTTCATCCAACTCAGGGCCTGGGCATCCACCAGGCCGCGGCTGCGCTCGCTGAGCACGAGATGGATCGAGAGAATGTCGGCCTGTTCGAACAGCGCCTGTTTACTCACGTAGGTTACACCGGCTTCGGCGGCTTTTTCGGCGGTGAGGTTCTGGCTCCAGGCGATGACCCGCATGCCGAATACTTGGCCGAACTGCGCGACACGTTTGCCGATGCTGCCCAGGCCGAGGATCGCCAGGGTCTTGCCATGCAAATCACCCCCCAAGCCTTGCTGCCACAGGCCGGCGCGCAGGGCGTTGGCTTCCTGTACCAGGTTGCGGGTCAGGGCCATGACCAGCGCCCAGGTCAGTTCGGGGGCGGCGTGCTTGTAGCTGTCGGTGCCGCAGACCTGGATGCCCAGCTCGGCGGCGGTCTTGAGGTCCAGGGCCGCATTGCGCATGCCGCCGGTGAGCAGTAGCTTGAGATTCGGCAGCCGGCGCAGCAGTTCTTCGTCGAACGACGTGCGTTCACGCATCACACAGATCACTTCGAAACGCTGCAGGCGCTGGGCGAGGGTGTCGCGGTCGGCGGGGTAGTCGTGAAGAAAAGTCACCTGGCCGATGCTGTCCAGCACCGACCAGTCGACCACGTCCCGTGCCACGTCTTGCCAATCGTCGATGACTGCTATTTGCACCGCCATGGAACACCTCGTCAGGGAATGGGTTTATTCAGCCAGCCCAGCAGGGCCTGGTGGAAGCGGTCCGGCTCTTCCATTTGTGGGGCATGCCCCAGATTGGGGAACTCTACCAGGGTCGAGCGGGGAATCAGCTGAGTGACCTGCTTGCCCAGCACCTCATAGCGGCCCAGTTTGGCTTTCACCGCCGGCGGCGCGATGTCGCTGCCAATGGCTGTGGTGTCGGAGGTGCCGATCAGCAGCAGGGTTGGCACGGTTAAGTCTTTGAACTCGTAATAGACCGGCTGGGTGAAGATCATGTCGTAGATCAACGCCGAGTTCCACGCGACTTGCGTATGACCGGGCCCCTTGTTCAGCCCGGCGAGCATGTCCACCCAGCGGTCGAATTCCGGCTTCCAGCGGCCGCCGTAATAAGTTGTGCGCTCGTAGTTGCGAATGCCGTCGGCGTTGAGCTTCAGCTCGCGCTGGTACCACTGGTCCACAGTACGGTAGGGCACGCCGAGGGCTTTCCAGTCCTCCAGGCCAATGGGATTGACCATCGCCAGGCGTTCGACCTGATCGGGAAACTGCAAGGCATAGCGGGTGGCGAGCATGCCGCCGGTGGAATGGCCGAGCACGACGGCTTTCTGCACGCCGAGGGCCTTGAGCAGGGCCTGGGTGTTGCTCGCCAACTGCTGGAAACTGTACTGGTAATGGCCTGGTTTGCTTGAGGTGCAAAAGCCGATCTGGTCCGGGGCAATCACCCGGTAACCGGCCTCGCTGAGGGTCCTGATCGAATCGCCCCAGGTGGCGGCGCAGAAGTTCTTGCCGTGCATCAGCACCACGCTGCGGCCATTGACCTTGCCTTGGGCCGGCACGTCCATATAGCCCATCTGCAACGACTGGCCCTGGGACTGGAAAGCGAAATGCTTGAGGGTATAGGGGTATTCGAACCCCTCGAGTTGCGCACCGTAGGCCGGACTTTCCGGCGTATTGGCGGCCTGGGCGAGCAAGGGCAGTGCGGTGGTCAGGAACAGGCTGGGCAACCAGCGAGTGGTGGGACGCGACATGGTCAACTCTCCTTGGGCATCCGGCCGATCCTGGGACGGTCCGATTATGGCGACATTAACCACAGGCAACCGCACGGCCCGAACGTTCAACCCATCCAGCCCAGGGTCGCGAGGGCGAGCACGCCATAACGCAGGCCTTTGGCAAGGGTCACCAACAACAGAAAGCGTCTCCAGGGCTCGCCCATCACCCCGGCCACCAGGGTCAGGGGATCACCAATGATCGGCAGCCAACTGAGCAGCAGCGACCAACGTCCGTAGCGTCGGTAGTGCCCGCGGGCCTTGTCCAGGTGGGCCGGGCTGATGGGAAACCAGCGCCGGTCCTTGAACTGCTCCAGGCGTGTGCCCAGCCACCAGTTCACCAGCGAGCCCAAGACATTGCCCAGTGTGGCGACCCCCAGCAACAGCCAAAGCGCATAGCGCTCGCTGAGCAGCAGGCCCACCAACAGGGCTTCCGATTGCAGGGGTAGCAAGGTCGCCGCCCCGAAGGCGGCCAGGAACAACCCGATGTACGCCTCGCCCATCAGTGGGCCGGGTAATCCGCCACTACGGTTTGCGTCCCGTCCTTTTTCAGGCCGATCACTTGATAGGCATCGCTCATACCGTCCATTTCCATGCCCGGCGAGCCCATGGGCATGCCGGGCGCCGCCACGCCGAGCAAGTCATCGCGTTTACTCAACGCCAGCACCTGATCAGCCGGGACATGACCTTCGACGAATTTGCCGTTGATCTCGGCGGTGTGGCAGGAGCGCAGGTTCGGTGCCACGCCCAGGCGTTGCTTGACCGAACCCATGTCGGCCTCGACATGGTCGTTGACCTTGAAGCCGTTTTCCTGCAGATGCGAAATCCACTTTTTGCAGCAGCCGCAATTGGCATCGCGGTGCACATCAATGGTGACCGGTTCGGCGGCCTGGGCCAGGGAGGTGATGAGCAGGGCGCTCAGGGCGAGCAAGTGCAGGGGGTTGGCCATGGAGTGGTCTCGTGTCGAACGGTTTGGAGGGAGGATAACAGAGTAGCGAGTGCGAGCTGACAGGGGGCTGAGGGGGGGATTACAGAATTGTCAGGTTGGAAGAATGAAAGCAGGACTTCCCGGTATCGCGGCAACCCCTGTGGGAGCAAGCCTGCTCGCGATAGCGGTGGGTCAGCTACTCTGATGCTGATCTTAATCCGCCATCGCGAGCAGGGGAATGTGGCCGATGGCAGTTTCGTATCCACCTGCTGACAGTATGGAACCGGTTCAGCGGACCTTGAACCGATCAGTGGGCTGGCAAACGCACCTAGCGGTGCTGCTCGAAGCCGGGGCCGGGACCGGGACCGCCACGGCGATCATGGTCGCCATGACCGCGGTCGTGAGGGAAAAAGAGGCAGCCACTCAGGGTCAGGATGGACAACAGGGGAAGCAACAGGGTCAGGCGACGAAACATAAATAAATCCTCATGGTTTAACACCGTGGTTGCGCGAAAACGCTCCTTCGGCTGTACCATGGGACCCCGTTTGCTGCCGCTTATCCCCAAAACAAGGTATGAGCCTGGCAAGCAGGCGGATACAGAACGGATACATTCGGGAAATTGGCAATGACTCATTCGCAACGTTTGAAATACTCGATCCTGATCGTCCTCGTCGTCCTGGCGATCATGCTGGGACTGTCCTGGATGCAGAACAACGGCATGATCAGCGAACAGCTGTTTCAATACATCGCCATTGCCGTGGCGGTCATCGTGGTGGTGATCAACGGCGTGATGCGGCGTAAGGTCAAGCCCTGAGCATCAGCGTTATTCACCCGTTTCGAGCACGGCCATGGCCTTGGGGTGCAGGCAGTAGCTCTTATCCGGGTTGAAGGTGACGACGCCCTCGCTGCACAAGCGCTTGAGCACCTCGCGTACGCTGAGGAAGGACAAGGGAATGTCCAGCCCCAGCAATTGACTGTGCACGCCCCGCACACCCAGGCAGCGATTCTCATTGGCGGCCCTGAGCAAGGCATCGATGACTTTGAGGCGGATCAAGCTGGTCCTGAGCCCGTAGCTCTTGAGCAGCCGCCTGATGTGTTCATTGCCACCGCGCTCTGCTGGCCCGCCGAACACGTTGTGAGTGACGGTCATCGAGACGCCGCTCGACCTGGACTTACCTTCCATTGGCAGTTGCCTGTCATGCATGCAAAAACTCCTTACCAGCCTGTTCAGAAAAGGTCACGAATACTCTCTTGTAATAGGACGAACGAGCGCGAGCAATAATGAGGGCCCTGAGGTGAAAAAAATGTCTGGAGCCTGCATTTCTTCACCGTGAGCCCGTTGATTAGCCGTTAATTTTTTTTCATCCGGTTCGTTTTCAGGGAAGGCACATTCCGCTTCTGCAGGCGGTCTGTGATTGTCCAGGCGGGCCAACGGTCGTACCGGTCGCCGTCCTGGTTCTGAAGTTTTCGCTCAGGAGTGAACGCAAGAATGTCCGGTCAGTTATCGAGGCGTGGCCTCGCAGGCGTGTTTTTGGTGATGAGCCTGGGGCTCGGCACCGTTGCCAGCGCGCAAGGCGATGCGGGGCAGGCCAGTGCCGAAATTGCCCGCACCCGTTTTGGCGTGCCGCATATCCAGGCTCAGGATGAGCGCGGGCTGGGTTACGGCATTGGCTATGCGTACGCCCAGGATAATCTTTGCCTGCTGGCCAATGAAATCGTCACGGTCAACGGCCAGCGCTCGCGCTATTTCGGGCCTGATCAGCTGACGGTCGAGCAGCGGGAGAACCGCGTCAGCGATCTGTTTTTCAGTTGGCTCAACACGCCGCAAGCGGTGTCCGGTTTCTGGCAAGCGCAGACACCTGAGGTGCAGCAACTGGTCGAAGGTTATGTGGCGGGCTACAACCGCCTGCTGGCCGAGCGCAAGGCCAAAGGCCTGCCCGAGCAATGCGCCAGCGAGTGGGTGCGACCGATCACGGCGTTGGACCTGGTCAAGTTGACCCGTCGGCTGTTGGTGGAAGGCGGCGTTGGCCAGTTCGCCGAAGCCCTGGCTGGCGCACAGCCACCCAAGGCAACGGCGCTCACTGGCGCCCCGACGGCGGGTTTTGCCGGCGCGGCAGCCCGGCAGCAGCGTTTCGCCCTGGAGCGCGGTAGCAATGCGCTGGCCATCGGCAGCGAGCGTTCGTTCAACGGTCGCGGGATGTTGCTGGCGAACCCGCATTTCCCCTGGTTGGGGGGCATGCGTTTTTATCAGATGCACCTGACCATCCCCGGCAAGCTGGACGTCATGGGCGCGGCCCTGCCAGGCTTGCCGGTGATCAACATCGGGTTCAGCCAGCACCTGGCCTGGACCCACACCGTCGACAGCTCCAAACACTTCACCCTGTACCGATTGCAGCTCGATCCGAAAGATCCGACCCGCTACCTGCTCGATGGCAAATCCGTACCGATGAGCCAGCAGACGATCACGGTGGACGTCCAGCAAGCCGATGGTCAGGTGGAAACGCTCTCTCGAGTGGTTTACGGCTCGCAGTTCGGTCCAATCGTGCAATGGCCAGGCCGGCTGGACTGGAATAACCAGTTCGCCTACAGCCTGCGGGACGCCAACCTGGAAAACGATCGGGTGCTGGCCCAGTGGTACGCGATGAACAAGGCCGTCACGCTCAAGGATTTGCAGAACGCGGTCCATGGGATCCAGGGCATTCCCTGGGTCAATACCCTGGCAGTGGACGATCAGGGGCAAAGTCTCTACATGAACCTGTCGGTGGTGCCGAATGTCGGTGCCGACAAACTGGCTCGCTGCAGCGATCCCCGGGCCGGGCTGCGGCTGATCGTGCTGGATGGCTCACGCAGTGAATGCGCCTGGGATATCGATGCCAAAGCCATGCAAAAAGGCATCTACGCGGCCGACAAGTTGCCGCAGTTGTTGCGTCGCGATTATGTACAGAACTCCAACGATTCGGCCTGGATGGCCAATCCTTCGCAACCGTTGTCCGGTTATTCGCCTTTGATCAGCCAGCAGGACCAGCCCCTGGGCCTGCGGGCGCGTTTTGCCCTGGACCGCCTGGGCCAGTTGGCCAAAGGCGGGCCGGTGAAGGCGCAGGACTTGCAGCGCATGGTCATGGACGATCAGGTTTACCTGGCTGACCAGGTGATGCCAGACCTGCTCGGTTTTTGCGCCAGTGACCTGGGGGCCGATGCCTCGGCGTTGGTCGAAGCCTGTACCCGCCTCAAGGCGTGGGACCGCACTGCCGGCCTGGACAGCGGGCTGGGGTTCATTCATTTCCAGTCCATCATGGAGCCGTTGCAGGCGACGCCTGATGTGTGGCGTGTCGCGTTCGATCCGAAGGACCCGCAACATACCCCGCGAGGCCTGGCGATCGAGCGACCGGCAGTGCGCAAGGCGCTGCGTGAAGCGATGCTGGCTTCAGTGGCGGCGGTGAAGGCCGCCGGGTTGACGAAGGACAGTCGATGGCAGGACGTTCAGGTGGCCAGCAGTGGTGGTCGACAGACGCCCATCCACGGCGGCCCAGGGGAGTTGGGAATCTATAACGCGATCCAGAGTGTGCCGTCGGCGAACGGTCAGCGGGAAGTGGTCAGCGGTACCAGCTATCTGCAAGTGGTGACGTTTGACGACAAAGGCCCTCAGGCCCAGGGGTTGTTGGCGTTTTCCATCTCCAGCGACCCGGCATCGCCTTACTCGGCAGACCAGACCCAGGCCTTTTCGAAGAAGCAGTGGAGTGTGCTGCCCTTCACCGAACAGCAGATCAAAGCCGATCCGCACTATCAGGCCCTGATTATCCGTGAGCGTGACGAGGCGGGCAGGGTGGTGACGCACTAAGTGTTGTTGTTGGGTTTCAGGACTAGACAGGGGACTTTGGACTGTCCGGAAATCGCAGCCCGACACAGGTCTAAATTGTGGGAGCGAAGGTCATAAATGGCGCGATAACCTGCAAAAAAGCCGCGTCCGAAAGGATCGCGGCTTTTTCAGTTGTTGGCGGGGCGTTGGCCGATGGAGTTGAGGACAGGGTTGCCGTCCTTGTTCCGCGTCAGGTAAACCGGCAGGACTTTGGGCAACGAAGGCACAAGGTTCTGCACTTCGTTGAGGTTGTAGATGCCGCCCACCCGCAAGGCGCCGGTGCTGTTGTCGGCCAGCATGACGGGATGGTCGAGGTAGCGGTTGATCAGCGGCAGCGCGTCGCTGAGGGCGAGATCATCCAGGACCAGCTTGCCGTTGCGCCACGCCAGCGAGCTGTCATTGGGGCCGATCTCACGCACTTGCGGTTGGTAGTCGCCAGCCTTGTAGCTCGCCTGCATGCCCGGCGAGAGCCGCGAGCCGTTGTTGGCGAGTGCCTGGTTGCTGGTCACCCATACCGAGCCCTCCACCAGCGTGACCCGCACTTGATCCTGGTACATCCAGACGTTGAAGCGAGTGCCGGTCACGCGCACTTGGCCCTGGCCCGCGCGAACAACGAACGGGTGCTGTGCGTCATGGCTGACGTCGAAAAACGCCTCGCCCTTTTTCAGCGTGACCCGGCGTTCATGCTTGTAGTTGGCATAGACCAGCTCACTGCCCAGGTTCAGTTCTACCTGGCTGCCATCGTCCAGAGTGATGTGGCGTACGCTCGCGCCGGCTTCGAATCGTTGGTACGAATTTGCCAGCCAGCCCAGGTTCCAGCCAGTGAAAGCGGCCAGGGGTAAGCCCAGTGCGAGCACCGCCGCAGCCACCGCCAGCCGGCTCCAACGTGACCGCGAGCGCGGTCGGGACGCTGGAGCGGGCGCCGCCGTTGATTCGACCCGGGGCAGATGATCGGCAACAGTCCAGATTTCCAGCATGGCTTCATATTCGAAGGCGTGCAGGGGATCGGCATCGTGCCATTGCTTGAACGCCAGCCGTTCGGCTGGCGTGCAGTCAGCCGCATGCAACCGCATGCACCAATGCGCGGCCGCATCGGTAATGGCGTCGTATTCGGCTTCAGAGAGGGTACGTTCGGTCATTGACTCTTCCTGGTTTGCCGCATTCTAACCTTCGGCATGAGCTGCCGAGAACAGCCATCATGGCGTTTGCATATCAAATGAGCCTGTTTTTAGGATTTAACACCGTTATTCGGCAGTCGTAGCGTCCCATAAACGTCGTGAAAAAAAGATCAACGCTCAATCGCCTGCGCCAAGTGTCGCCGTCAAGACGAGGTCGTGGGTGATGGCGGATCGAGCTGGCGACCCAACTCACAAATCAGCAGCGTCAGGGAGTCGGCGTTTCGAAGTATGACGTCGATGCGTTTGTCCGGTAAGTCTGGATCCAGGAAGGCATCACGCGCTTCGTCCAGAGTCCTGGCGCCGGTCATTTTCAGGATTTCCTTCACGGTGTCCTTATACCGGCCGAAAAGATCCAGGCTTCTCGGCGCATCGTCCTCGATATCCCATGCCGTAAACAATCGGGCTCTTGGCGTGGTCAACGAAAGCACATTGGTTTGTTGATTTTTTAACGCGTTGTATCTCCGTCGGCCTTCGTGAGTCGCCTGGGAAATCAGATCCGGGAAGGGCAGTGCGGCTTCCAGATAAACGATATCGATGGTGTTGAAAAGCTGATGGGAAATTTCGTGGATAAGGGTTGCGCCCTGGGCATGAGCATCGACGTTAAAGGAGTTTGGTACCGCTTCTTTGTACCAATCCATCCCCGTATCAAAGAAAAGGTCGGTGAGATAAATGGTTCCGGTTGCTTCTGGTTCCAGTACAAACGCAACCAGGTCATCGTTTGCTTGGCTGAGGGAGCCAATCACGACGCGCTTGGGGTTCTGCGAGTCCCAGGAGGGATCAGCCAACGCCCGGCATATCGGTGAGATCGCGGTGTGTATCTTTTGGATAAGACTGACATCGACTTTTTTGACCCCGAAAAATGGCTTGAGAAAAGTATCCACTCGAGAGCCTGAAGGGATCCGTCGTTTGATTAGCGCGAGGTTATGCAGGGCATTCAACGAGTAGTACCGCGCCGTTTCCAGGGCCTGCACGATCGCGTTTGCGCGGTGAGGATACTTTCTGCGTATTTCAGCCATGCCCCGCGCTTCGATATTCATTGACAACGAAGCCTTGTAGTCACTGTAAGAGTTGGCCAGTGTCGACATCACCTTGCCGTAGCGAATGCCATGGCGTTGTGGGTCAATCGTCCATTGTGGGCTGCCAGGCGATTGTTTCAGTATCGGGCCTTCTCCGTTCTCATGGACAACGCGCCAGGCCTGATTGGTTTTCGCCACCTGAAAGACTTTGCCGGCAACGTGGGCGTAGAGCTTGCCGGACGCTATCGATTTGTAGGTCCCCTCGGCTGGGTTTCTCTGAAGATCCTGGAGGCTGATGTCGGTGGCTTCGAAAGCCTGCAGGTTGGTGCGCCTCGGGGCCGTGGAGGCAATCTCTTTCCAATGGGCCGGGGTTGCCACCGGGCTGTTTTGCGAGCCAGGACCTACCGGGGCGAGCAGGCCGAAGGTGTCGTCGGGATTCAGCGATCCCAGCGAGGCCATCTCGACGGCACCGGCGATGAAATCGTGCAAGCCGGCTTTCCAGTCATGCACCCGCAGGGATTCGGCAGAGGCCTTGAAGTCCTGATAGCTTTCCCACAGCGTTTCGATAAACGTCAGTTTGCCCGGCAACTGCCTACCCACCAGCTTGACGCCAGCGCTGAACAGATGCCGAACCGTTTCCCAGTCGAACTGGCGTTTTTTGTTTGTTTGGGTGGTCAGCATGTCGGACAGCAACGTTGTGTTGTCGTCGAACAGCGTGTCGAGCAGGTTGGTCTTGATAGGATTGGAGGCCAGGGTGATTTCCGAGAGAGCCCCGGCCGTGGCGGCGAACAGGTTTTTGAATGTGGCTTGCTGGCTCTCGGGCAGTCGGCGAATCAGTAAATCCTGGAGCGCTCCCGGCGCATTGAATGCCGCTATCACGCTCGCTTCATCCTTGAACTCGGTGAAGTTCTGGCCGGCATGGTAGGGCGCATACAGCACATGGGGTGCCTTGGCGTCGGCGCTCGACCCGATCAGGTAAAGTCCCAGTGCTTTGACCGCAGCCGTGCCCCCGGTTTTAATCAGCTCCAGTGGACGAATCCACGCGCTGGCGCCTTCCACCGCTTGGCGAGCGATGGCATCCGGCATGTCCAGCACTTGGCGAATCAAGTCGAACGCCGTCGGTGAAAGATGCTGTTGCAGGTGCCGTGCATGAGCCTGCTGCAACAATTGCCAGGGTATTTGCCGGCGGAACCGCTGCTTCCTTTGCTGGACGTCGGCGGCGGTCCCGGAAAGCTTGTCCAGTACGTGTTTTTTATAAACGCTGGGGATATCCAATGACAGCAGCATTTGCCTGACAGCCGCCTCGTTCAAGCTGTCCGGCAACTTCTGCCGGGAGGTGGAGGACACCTTGAAGCCGGTCATCTGGGTGACCTCGATATGATTCAGGGCAAAATCGGTCAAGGTGCATGCTGGGCCCGCCAGCGCCAGGTTCGGTGTGATCAGCAGGGTGGCGGGGTCGAGGCTTTTGTCGGCAAAGCGCGCGTCCAGTAGCGCTTTCAGTTTTTTACTCACATAGGCGTGCAGGGGCTCGACACCGTCGAGGTAATCTTTGCCATCGACCACGCTGTTTCGATATTGCTCAACCAGGTCAATGTGCAGGCGTTGATCTTCCACAGAGGCCGTGCCGAGCCAGGCGGGAAGTTTCTGTTGCCACCTGATGGCCTCGGCGATACGGCCGGCGCGTTTGAGATTGGTCGGTGCGCCTTCCTGGCGTATCGCCTCACGGCTTTTGACCAAGGCAGGCCCGGTCAGTTGCCAATCCCCGGCTTTCAACGTGCTCAAATAACCGTACTCGGCCTCGAAGTGTTTGATGAACGAACTCATCCGATTGAGCAGCACATTGTCTTCGATCAGTTCAAACGCCTCGAGCTGATAACGTCCATGGGGTTTGCGTTGAGCGGGCGTGAGGTTTGCCAGCCATCCAAAGCGCTTTTGTCCGTCGAGCAGGTGGCGGTTCAATTGCGTCGTGGCCAGCTCGACGGAGCTGAACACCTGCAAGCCATCGGCGGGCGTCCAGAGAATGCCCAGGCCCGAATATGGCGTATCCAACCCTCCGCGTTCAGTCAGTAAAAAACAATTGGCGAGGGGCAGGGAAAGCGTTTCACCTTCTGCGGTGTACGCCAGTCGCAATGAATAGACATCCGGTCGAAAGCCCTTCACCCCTATGCGTTGCTTGCGCTGCGGGTATTCGGGGTCGAAGGCAAACACGCTGCTGATGAGGTCGTGCGCGGCAGGGGGCAGTGTGCCATTGAGTTCCCTGAGCTCGGCCTCTGCCCGGATCCCCAGGGAAAAAACATTGGTCAATTGAGGCAGCAGGCCCCTCAGTTCGTTGCGCAGCAAGATTTCGTTGGACAGCGGCAGCTGTTTGAACAGGGTATTGAACGCGTCTTCGACACTGGCATAGCTCTTGACCTTGCGCTCCAAGGTGTCGGCCAAGTAGTTGGACGGTCGCATCTCTCCGTAAAAGGCCGGTTGCGTACCCCAGTGGCCAGCGGTTTTCTGCTTCAACAGGCTTTGGTTGATCAGGGCCCGGATGTCCAGGGCCTTGTCGATGAGCGTGTGGATGTCCACATCGCCCTGGCGGGACATCTCCAGTGCGTAATGAAGGTTCTCCAGTTGCTTGCCGATGATCGCGTTAGCCAACGACTCGGAGACTGGCAGGTTCAGCGACTTGCCCGACACTTGTGGCTCGTCAAAGCGCAGGAACCGGTTGCGCTCCTCCAGGCTCAGAAGGCTATAGAGCTCTTCCTTGCGCACCGTACTGGTGGGGGTGCTGAGCAGCGCATCCTTGAAGCCCAGGTAGTTGGCCACTTTCTGCAGGCCATGGCTGGGGGTATAGAGGTAGTGGTGGCGGCCGCTGATCATCAAGGAACCTGCGAGCTCCACGTAGAGCGGCTCATATTCCCAAAGACGAACCGTTTCGATAAACAGCAGCGCCTCATCCGCGCGCGACGGCCTGAACAGTCGAAGCAGTTCCCGGCTGTGTGCATCGGTCAGTTGCCTTTTCTCCCGCTGGATCAGGATCGTGGATTGCAGCGAATCCTTGATGATCTGGGCCAGGAAATCCCGGCGTGAAGTATGGAAGGGGCCCGTGGCGTCCCAATAGGTATTGATGCGGTGGCTGAGTTTGGGAATCAGGTTCCTGGCCGTGACCCTCAAGATGCTTTCCCACTGCCGGGTATTCTGGGGGGACGCGGTTATCCCAGGGTGAGTGAAGTCGACGTCATGCCCGCGAGGTCGTCCCTGATTGTGGAAGTAGAGCAGGACCGCGTCGCTCAGTGACAGGCTCTTGGTTACCTGGTTTGCCTGCGGATCACCCGTACTCAGTGTCACTCTGGCCTGTTTATGATCGAAGTTCGACAGCACCTCATTCAACACCTCGTCGAGCATTGAAGTCAGCGAGGGTAATTTGATCAGCTCATTCACCATTGCCAGGGCGTTGAGGTCTTGTGCGTGCTCAATGGATTCGACCTGGGTTTTGAACACGTCACCGTTGATGATCTGCCGGCTTTGGGTAAGGGTGGCTGCGCTGTTCAGTTCGGCGCGCTGGGCAATCGACAGGAGTTGAAACAGGTCGTCACGCTCTGTCGGGTGCGCCATCATTTCGTCTATCCGCCTGGCGAGAGCGTCCGGGCTGTCGAACTTTTTGATTCCACCCAGCGGCGTGTAAAGGAACGCAGGCTTGGGGGCTGACGCCTTGGTGCCTGACAAGGCGCTGAGGGTAAAGCAGCCTGCCAGCGGGATGGGAGCCTTACCCTCGGCGTGCAACAGAATTGTTTCGGCGGACATCGCCGGTGTCTGCGCGACGCGTAGCATGTGGTTGGCCAGGGAAGTGTGGTGCAGCCAGTCGAGGTCGGCCTGGGTCAAGTCATTGGCGGCGGTCAACTCGTCCAGGCGCTTGGCGTCCAGCACTTGGGCAAAGAAAAGTGGCATGGTCTCAGTGGTCATCGTTGCTTCTCGATCAAGGCGCCGCATGGCGGCACATCGGTGGATGAAGCGGTCAGACTAGAGAGCGATGAATGAGCAAAGGTGGTACATAGTTACCGCACGAAAGTCTTCAGACCTGTCAGGCTCTCTGTGTGGGAGCCGAGCTTGTTCGCGATGACCATATGACTGAGGGACCGCTATCGCGAGCACGCTTTGCTCCCACGGCGAAGCAGTGTTTAATCACCGGGCTGGTCCTACGCTGTTGCTACCTCCAACAATCACTCTGGAGCTTCAGATGTCTGCGCTATCCGATCGTGCTGGTTCCACCCTGTCCTTTGATGCGTTGGTGAGTTTGCTGGAGAAGATTTTCCTGCGCCATGGCACGTCGGCCGAAGTCGCCCGGACCCTGGCCGAAAACTGTGCCGGCGCCGAACGCGACGGTGCCCATAGCCATGGGGTGTTTCGCATTCCGGGCTATGTTTCGACACTTAACAGCGGTTGGGTCAACGGTAAGGCCGTGCCAGCGGTCGAAGACGTCGCATCGGGTTTTGTCGCGGTTGACGCCGCAAACGGGTTTGCCCAGCCAGCCCTGGCGGCAGCGCGCCCATTGCTGGTGGCTAAGGCCCGCAGCGCCGGGATTGCGGTCCTGGCGATTCGTAACTCCCATCACTTCGCCGCCCTGTGGCCGGATGTCGAGCCGTTTGCCTACGAAGGCCTGGTGGCGTTGAGCGTGGTCAACAGCATGACCTGCGTGGTGCCCCACGGCGCCGACCGTCCGCTGTTCGGCACCAATCCGATCGCCTTCGCCGCGCCCCGGGCCGACGGCGAGCCGATAGTCTTCGACCTGGCCACCAGCGCCATCGCCCATGGCGACGTGCAGATTGCCGCCCGCAAAGGCGAGCTGTTGCCGCCAGGCATGGGCGTGGACAGCCTCGGCCAACCGACCTGCGATCCGAAAGCGATTCTCGAAGGCGGGGCACTCCTGCCGTTTGGCGGACACAAGGGCTCGGCGTTGTCGATGATGGTCGAGTTGCTGGCGGCGGCCCTGACCGGGGGGAATTTTTCGTTCGAGTTCGACTGGAGCAATCATCCCGGCGCCAAGACGCCATGGACCGGCCAATTACTGATCGTCATCGACCCGAGCAAGGCCGCCGGCCAGAACTTCGCCGAGCGCAGCCAGGAGCTGGTGAGGCAAATGCATGCCGTGGGGCTACGGCGGCTGCCGGGGGATCGTCGGCATCGCGAGCGCAGCAAATCCAATGAGCGGGGGATTGTGTTGGAGGAGCAGACGTTGGCGCAGTTGCGCGAGTTGGCGGGGCAGTAAGCAATTGTATTTTTGTGGCGAGGGAGCGTGCTCCCGCTGCGCTGCGAAGCAGCCCTCGCTTTTTTGCGGTTGTTTCACAACCGAGCGGGAGCAAGCTCCCTCGCCACGGATAACCGTCCTTCTGGGTGCTGCTTAACGCCGTCCGAGCAACAAACCCACCACCAGCCCGAATCCGGCGGAAATCGCCACGGTTTGCCATGGATGACCGCCAATATAAACTTCCGTGGCATCGACCATCGGCCGGGTGCGCTCCCGGGCGCTGGTGACCGAATCCAGGGCCTGTTGCAGTTTCTGGGAGATCTGGCCCCGCAGGTCTTCGGCGTCCTCGCCGACCAGTGACGCGCTGCTCTTGAGCAGTTTTTCCGATTCCTCAATCAGTGCCTTCAGTTCGCTGAAGGCTTGATCCTTGATTTGCTCTCCGTTTTGCACGGTGGTTTTACGAGCCATTGAGGTACTCCTTGGTGATGATGGCAGTGAACAATGGAGTGTTGCGTTCGGGCAAAAGTTGCAGGGCGTGACGCTGGCAGCATACCCCTGAACAAATCGTGGTTAAGACGTTTCTCTGCAAGGTGTAAGATGGCGCCTATTTACGCAACAGGTAATTCCCATGAGTTTCAATCTGGCTGACAAGCCCCTGGCCGAGCGTGCGGCGCTGGAAGACGAAAAATCCCGACTCTTTGAGCTGTGGCAAAACAATTTGGGCAAGGCCAAGGGCGACGCTGCCCGGCTGTTTGGCGAGCGCTCCAAGCGCAAGGGCAAGTGGTCTGAGTGGGTGCGCTCGGAACTGGACGGCATGTCGCCGCCGGAATACGCCAACATGGTGCGCAGTGAAGTCAATCGCCTGATGGCCGCCAACAAGTAAACCCTACGTGAAGGTTGCGACAATCGCCTCGCGAACCTTGACCATCGCGGGATCCATTTGCGTGGGGGTTCGCCAGCCCAGTTCGATCGGGTAGTGCGGCAAGGCGAGGGGGCAGGGCAGCACTTCCAGGCCGCTGAGGGATGCGATGGCCCGGGCGGCATGGGCCGGAATGGTTGCCACCGCCTGGCTGCCCTTGAGCAGGAATGGCAGCGCGGCAAAGTGGGTGGTCGAGGCGCACACCCGCCGGCTCAGACCGAGCCCGGCCAGCCCTTCGTCGGTGATGCCGATAAAACCACCCGACGACACCAGCACATGTTCACGGGCCACGAACGCTTCCAGGGAGAGGGTGTGCTGGCCCTCCGTCAGGCTGGCCGGGTCCACCAGGCAGGCGTAGTCGCCTTCGCCCAATACCTGGCGGCTGAGCAAGCGCTGGGCGAAACCTCCCGCCGTGATCGCCAGGTCGAGGTTGCGCTCCATCAGGGCCTGGCCGACGATCTGGCTGTGGGTCTGGCGAAAAATCAAGCGTAACCCCGGCGCACGTTGTGCCACTTCCTCAATCAGACGTCGCCCGTGGGCAATTTCGAAATCGTCGGACAGCCCGACGATGACCGAGCGGCCTTGGTAATGGCTGACATGGGGATCGACCATTGCCAGGCTCTGGCGGCATTTGTCCAGTGCTTCGCTGATCACCGGCTTCAACTGATTGGCCCGCAGTGTCGGCGCCAGGCCGCGCCCGGTGCGCACGAATAATTGATCACCATACAGGTTTCGAAGCCTGCGCAGGGCTGCGCTGATGGCCGACTGGGTTACGCCCAGGCGCAACGCGGCGCGGCTGGCGCTGGATTCGTCATGCAGGGCTTCGAAGGTCTTGAGCAGATTGAGGTCGACATTGGCGATATTCATAAGGCTCATATCATTTAGCAGCATTCTGGGCTTTATTCATGATCGGCCGACACCTGAGAATCAGCAACACCTGATGACCACGGAGTTGAAAGCCATGCCCAAATCCATTGTCGCTGCCCTGCAGATCGGTTCGTTGCCCGGCGGCAAGGACGAGACCCTGGCGCAGATCCTTTCCTATGAAAACGCCATCCGCCAGGCCGGCGCCCGTTTGGTGGTAATGCCCGAAGCCTTACTGGGGGGCTATCCCAAGGGCGAGGGGTTCGGGACTCAACTGGGTTACCGACTGCCCGAGGGGCGCGAGACGTTTGCCCGTTATTTTGCCAATGCCATTGACGTGCCTGGCGCCGAAACCGAGGCGCTGGCCGGACTTTCGGCCCGGACCGGGGCCAGCCTGGTGCTCGGCGTCATCGAGCGTGCCGGCAGCACCTTGTACTGCACGGCGCTGTACTTCGAGCCCGAGGCCGGCTTGGTGGCCAAGCACCGCAAGCTGATGCCCACCGGCACCGAGCGGCTGATCTGGGGCAAGGGCGACGGTTCGACCTTGCCGGTGATCGACAGCCAGGTCGGTCGTTTGGGCGCTGCAGTGTGTTGGGAAAACATGATGCCGTTGTTGCGCACCGCGATGTACGCCAAAGGCGTTGAGGTCTGGTGTGCGCCGACGGTGGATGAGCGAGAGATGTGGCAGGTGACCATGCGCCACATCGCCCACGAAGGCCGTTGCTTTGTGGTCAGTGCCTGCCAGGTCCAGGCCTCGCCACAGGCATTGGGCATCGACGTCGCCCATTGGCCGGCCGAGCGACCGTTGATTGCCGGTGGTAGCGTGATTATCGGGCCCATGGGCGACGTATTGGCTGGGCCACTGAAAGACACGGCCGGGTTGCTCACCGCTGAAATCGATACCGATGAACTGGTGCGGGCGCGCTACGACTATGACGTGGTCGGGCATTACGCCAGGCCGGATGTGTTCGAACTGGTGGTGGACGAGCGGGCCAAGCCCGGCGTGCGGTTTACCGCCTGATCACCAGGTGGCCGCGGAGCCCGGTAAGTCGAGGGTGCCGCGGTCGACGAAGCGCATGGTGCCGAACACGCCGCCGGCGAGTTTGCCCTTGAGCACATAGGGCAGGTTATTCAGGCTTTGGGTCTGGCTCAGGCCCAAGGTCTGACGCAGCACGGAAAACGCCGAAATGCTCACCGGCACGCTCAGCACCGCTTCGGAAAAGCGTGGAATGGAACCGGCCTGGTCACTGACGCCCGATGCCAGCGTACGACCGTTGACCTCCAGGTCCAGGGCCACGCCGTTGTAGTCGATCGCGGTTTCGTTGGGGTTCTGCAAGCGCAGCTTCACGGCAAAGCGCATCTCCAGCTCCTGGCTGGGCAGTGGTTCGATGCCGACCACGTTGATATTCAACGGATCCCGGTGCGGGAAAAGGGCGCAGGCGCTCAGGCTGAGCAGTATCAGGAAAAGGGATAAGCCGAGGATTCTGCGCATGGATAAACTCTCAAGAGATGGAGAAAAACTCGGAAAACTGCGGGGTACGATAACCCACCGCGTTCTCAAGGCAACCGTAAGCCCCTGTGGCGTGGGAGCAAGCTCCCTCGCCACAAAAGCGGGCTACACCCAGGTTACGCCCTTGAGTAAATGGCTCCTGACAGTTTCTGACAGCGGCCTCTGCTAATCTGCGTCAACTTTTTCCTTCCGGATCGCCATCGTGTCGCGTACCACTCGGCTGCTCACTTTGCTGCAAGTCTTGCGGGGCAAGCGCTGCCCGGTCACCGCCGCGACATTGGCGGTCGAGCTGAAGGTGTCCGAGCGCACCTTGTACCGCGACATCGCCGAACTCACCGCCCTCGGTGCGCCGATCCAGGGTGAGGCGGGCATCGGCTATGTGTTGCGCAGTGGCCTGTTCCTGCCGCCGTTGATGTTCACTGCCGACGAAATCGAGGCCATTGTATTGGGCTTGCGCTACGTCGATCAGCGTGGCGACGAAGTGTTGGGCAAGGCCGCCGCCGATGCGCTGGCCAAAGTCGCGGCGGTGCTGGCCCCTGACGTGCGGGACGCCTTGCGCAACCCGACGGTGCTGCCCGGTCCGCCTGGCTATGGCTATCCGCAGAATACGGTGGAGCTGAATGTCTATCGCCAAGCCATTCGCACGCAAGCCAAGTTGCAGATCGATTACGCCGACGTGAATAAAACTCCGAGCCAGCGCTTGATCTGGCCACTGGCCCTGGGCTTTTTCAATGAGGCGCGGGTGGTGGTGGCCTGGTGTGAATTGCGCGGTGCCTATCGGACCTTTCGCACCGACCGGATTGCCTCTGCCAGCGAGCAGGAGGAGCGGTATCCCGGCCGGCGCAGTGACTGGTTGCGTGCCTGGTTCAAGTTGATGGAACTGGATGAAACCGGGCGCTTCACTCCTGACAAAAACTGACACAAGGCTGTTCTAGCATGGAGCCAGATCGATAAAACAAGGAGCCCCACCATGTCCAATCCCGTCTCTTCCCTGGCCCCGGCCATCGCCGGCTACATTGCGGCCGCCAATGCCCGTGACAGTTCGGCGGTGACGCGTTTCTTCGCCGAGGATGCCAACGTATTCGATGAAGGCCAGCACCGTGTTGGCGCCCAGGCCATCGCCCAATGGATGGAAGACACTGCCCAGCGCTTCCAGCCCAGGGTGCAAGTGCTCAATGTGCAGCAGCGCACCGGCAAAGTGCTGGTGCATAACCTGATCTCGGGCACCTTTCCCGGCAGCCCGCTGGAGTTGCGCTATACCTTCCGGCTTGATGAGCAGGGCAAGATCAGTCGGTTGGATATCTCGGTTTAGCGTTCTGCACTTTGTCAGGTGAGCACTGTTGTGGCGAGGGAGCAAGCTCCCTCGCCACAGGGTTTTGTATTGTTTCATGGAGCCGGCGTGATCGCTGATCCTGCCAACATGGCATACTCCCCACCTTCATTTCCCGGACCTGGGCCGTATGACTTTCGACTCCCCCTTGAGTGCCTGGCAGCATGCCATTGAACACCACGGTTTTGTCCAGGATGAAGCCCAGGAGTTGGCCATCATGGCCCTGGAGCAATGCCACAAGGCGTTGCACGAGGGCCGTAAGTCGATCAAGGGCGTTTATCTCTGGGGGCCGGTGGGGCGCGGCAAGACTTGGCTGATGGACCGTTTCTACGACAGCCTCAAGGTGCCAGCCCGCCGTCAGCACTTCCACCACTTCATGGCCTGGGTGCATCAGCGCTCATTCCAGCTCACCGGTACGGCGGACCCTTTGCAGGCCCTGGCCCGGGAGTTGAGCGCAGAAGTGCGGGTGCTGTGTTTCGACGAATTGTTTGTCAGCGACATCGGCGACGCCATCATCCTCGGTCGGCTGTTCCAAGTGATGTTCGAGCAGGGCATGGTGGTGGTGAGCACCTCCAACCTGCCGCCGGAGGAGCTCTACGCCAATGGCCATAACCGCGAACGGTTCCTGCCGACCATCACCGCCATCAAGCAACACATGCAGGTCGTGCCGGTCAATGGATGGCAAGACCACCGCCAGCATCCGGGCCAGTTGCAGCAGCGTTATTGGCTGCGCGACCCCGGACAGCCCGAGCCGTTGAGCGATATCTTCGACCAGTTGACGGCAGGGCAGAGGCTGAGTCATGAACCGATTGCAGTCGGCCATCGTCAGGTAGAACCGGTCCAGGCCAGTGACACGGTGCTCTGGAGCCGTTACCCGGATCTCTGTGAACAACCGTTCTCGGCGCTGGATTTCATGGCCCTGTGCGATCGTTTCAACGTCATCCTGCTCAGTGATGTGCCGTGCCTGAGCGGCGAACAGCGCGAGGGGCGGATTGCCCGTGGCACGGAAGACGGTGTCGAGCGGGTTGTGGCCGGTGATCGCGAACTGCCACAATTGTCGGTGCATGATGACGGCGTACGGCGTTTCATCGCCCTGGTCGACGAATGTTATGACCGTAAGGTGCCGCTGTACCTTTCGGCCCAGGTGCCGATGGATCAGTTGTACACCGAGGGCTATCTGCAATTTCCGTTTCGCCGTACGCTCAGTCGCCTTCAGGAAATGCAAATGCAACGTTTTGGTCAGCCCGCCTGACTGTATCCCGCCGCCGGATCGAGCCGCCGGTACTACCGAAGTGAGATGGTAATGATCATGGAAGAAGCCAAGGACATTCTTGTATTGCAAGCGAGCTATACCAACCCGGTTCACGCTGAAGCAATCTGCCACGTGCTCAATGGTTATGCAGAGGATCCCATGGGAGGCGGCCACTCGCTGCCCGCCGAAGTGCTGCTGCACCTGCCCGAGGAACTGGCCAAGCGCCCCCATGCGTTCAGCGTGCTGGCTTTCGTCAATGGCGAACCGGCGGGGCTGGTCAACTGTTTCGAAGGTTTTTCAACCTTCGCCTGTCGACCTTTGGTGAATATCCACGACGTGGCGGTGATGAAAGAGTTTCGCGGGCTCGGGCTGAGCCAGAAAATGCTGCAGAAGGTCGAGGACATCGCCCGCCAGCGCGGTTGCTGCAAGATCACCCTGGAGGTGCTTGAGGGGAATGCCGTGGCCCAGGGTAGCTATGCCAAGTTCGGCTTTGCTGCTGGGATGTTTGACCCGGCCCATGGGCGTATGTTGTTTTGGATAAAGCCGTTGTGAAGGCTTTATGTTGGGTACATATCCATTTTCGCGGTAACGGCGGCTGACGGTTCTGTTCTTGCAGCGGGTCACTTTTGGATGAGCCGGAATGCCGCACCCGCCAAAAGTGACCAAAAGCTTCTGCACAAGCGGGAGCACGATGTAGCCGGACCACCGCCATCGCGAGCAGGCTCGCCCCCACATGGGGCTGCGGGTGTTCTCAGCATCTGGACACGACGCAAAAACCTTCCTCAAAAAAACGGCGCTTCCCCAATGTGAGAAGCGCCGTTTTCCTTAAGTAAACAGCACAGCCTGTAAAAGCAGGCCTCGCAGGTTCCGGTTATTTCTGCACAACCTCAGCCCGCGGCGCCTTGGGCTTCATCAAGCTGAAGTCGATCAGCCCTTTATGCTGACTTTCGTAAGGATTGCCGATCAACAGCGGCCGGGCCTTGAAGTCATCGCTGACCAGGCTCTTGCTGCGGTCCAGTTCATCGAAGCTCAAGCCGGCCATGTCTGCCCAGGTGTGAATCAGGTGAGAGCTGCTGTAGGGCCGGGACAGGTCGCCGGCAAAGCTCCAGTCATGGCTTTCGCGCCACTTGGGCGATGCCCAGGCCATGAACGGAATGGTGTACATCGGCGCGGTCGGTTTGGCTTCGTTGCGGCCCAGGGTGTTATGGCCCTGCGAATCGAACACGTCTTCACCATGGTCCGACAGGTACAGCAGGAAGCCGTTGGGGTCGGTCTTGGCGTAGTCCTTGATCAGGCTGGATACCACAAAATCGTTGTACAGCACTGCGTTATCGTAACTGTTGTAGGTCGGGACCTGATCGTCACTTACGCCGGCGGGCACGCCTTGGCGGTCGGTGAATTTGTTGAAGGTCGGCGGATAGCGGTACTGATAGCTCATGTGGGTGCCGAGCAGATGCACCACGATCAGCTTGCGCGGTGCGCTATCGGTCAAGGCCTTGTTGAAGGGCTCGATCACGTCGCCATCGTACTGCGCGGCGTTCTGGTTGCGGTTGTTGTTCAGGTATACCTGCTCATCGGCCTGTTGGGAGAAGGTCGTGAGCATGGTGTTGCGCTTGGTCATGGTCTGCTGGTTAGTGATCCAGAAGGTCTTGTAGCCGGCCTGCTTCATCATGCTTACCAGCGATGGCGTGCTCAGGTACAGGTCCGGGTTCTCCTCGTCAGCGAACGTCAGCACCTGCTGCAGTGCTTCGATGGTGTAGGGGCGTGGGGTGATGACGTTGTCGAAAACCGAAAGCTGGTCCTTGAGCTTGTCCAGCTCCGGCGTGGTTTCCCGTGGGTAGCCATAGAGGCTCATGCGCTGGCGGTTGGTCGATTCGCCGATGACCAGCACCAGCGTTGCCGGCTGGTTGGTCACGGTGTCCTTGAGGTTGCTCAGGGGCTTGATCTTGCTGGCGCTGTGCAGCATGCCTTGCATGTTTTCCAGCTGTTCGCCGTAGCGACGATAGGCCACCAGCATCTGCCACGGCACGGCGGGCTCGATGCGATCTTCGAGTTTCTCCAGGCCCTTGGCGAAGTTGCCGGCTCGCAAGGTCTGCTTGACCAGTGGATAACCGACCACGGCCACGACGATCACGGCCGCGGCCACCCAGGCTTGGCCCCGAGGCAAGTACACAGGGCGCAGACGGGTCCAGAGCCAGTAACCGACGGCGGTGTGGGCCAAGAAGGCCGCGACCATCCACCAGGCAAAATACTGGGTCATGTACTCGCCGGCTTCAGACACGTTCGATTCGAACATGATGAAGATGACGCTCTGGGAAAACTCCTGTTGGTAAATGAAGAAATAACCCAGGCTGGCCATGGAGCAAGCCCACAGCACCACGCCGATCAAGGCGGCGAGCACGCGCGTGCGGGCGGGGAAGAGCAGCATAGGCGCCAACCACAGCGCACTCATCACGAACGCTTGGCGAAACCCGGTGAAACCGGAAGTGTCGCTCAGCAGAATGAGCAGTTGGGTGATGCCCGAGAAATACCAGAAGAACAGAAAAAGCCAGCCGAATCCGGCCCAGTCGAAACCTTTCGCAGTCGTTTTGCTGCGTTTGAACAAGCTCATCAAGCGCTCCAGCCGTTATCGACGAAGCCGTCGGCACCGGATTGGTGACCGTAGGCATACGCCGAGCAACCCTAAAAGGCCGGGAGTATCGCGGTAAGGGTGTGAAAAGTTTGTGATTTTTTTGGATACAAAATGCTGGCGCGGGCGCGAATGCACCAGAGGGATTTATCTGTGGCGAGGGGATTTATCCCCGTTGAGTTGCGCAGCAACCCTACTAGGGTAGGTACTTGGCCAGCCCGGCAGGCCGCGCACGCAGGTTCGGGACCGCTACGCGGTCCAGCGGGGATAAATCCCCTCGCCACACGTGCACATGGCAGGCTTACATGGAAGTGACACTGGCCTGGCCAGTGTCACGCGCTGGCGCTGTGCCTCTGGGACGCTTACCGAGCCACAGACTGGCTTTGGTGGGGTAGCTGGGAGTGCTGCAACTGCATGCGCAACTGCATCACTTCATCGAGCAGCAGATCACGCTCTTCTTTGAGTAGGCGCAATTCGTCGCGACGAATGGTCACGTAAAGGGTTTGGGGAGGACGTGTGGTAACGACAGGGCCCATTGCTCACCTCGCAAATGGCTACATCAACTATAGAGATGCCGCCAGCTTTTGGTCGACACCTCTACTATCGGCGCCGATTCTGATTTCTTTTGCTTGTGATTGGAACTTTTTTATTTTTCATGGTCGCTGTGTCTTCGGCCGGATCTGGAGCGTTATCCCTTGTGATCGCTCGAATTACCCGGAAACTATGCAGCAATGCTCTGGACTAACCTCCACTAGTCGATAGCGTTTCATCTTTGACACACCTTTATTTGTAGTAGGGAGCATCAGCACATGCAACTCGGGATTATTGGACTGGGCCGCATGGGCGGCAATATTGCGCGGCGCCTGATGCTCAATGGGCACACCACTGTCGTCTACGACCGCAATGCCGCTTTTGTCGAAAACCTGCGCCAGGAGGGCGCGATGGGCGTCGCGGACCTGCCGGCACTGGTCGCCGGCCTGGAAAAACCACGGGCAGTCTGGGTCATGCTACCGGCCGGCGCACCCACCGAAGACACCATCAACGTCCTCAGCGAACTGCTAGAGGCGGGCGATGTGATCATTGACGGCGGTAACACGTACTACAAGGACGACGTCCGTCGCGCCCAAACCCTGTCGGAGAAGGGCTTGAACTACATCGACGTCGGCACCTCCGGTGGCGTCTGGGGCCTGGAGCGCGGTTACTGCATGATGATTGGCGGTGACGCCGATGTGGTGAGGCGCCTGGATCCGCTGTTCGATAGCCTGGCCCCAGGCATGGGCGATATCCCGCGCACCCGTGACCGCAAGTCTGACGATGACCGCGCCGAACGCGGCTACATCCACACGGGCCCAGCGGGTTCGGGGCATTTCGTGAAGATGATCCACAATGGCATCGAATACGGAATGATGCAGGCCTTCGCCGAGGGTTTTGACATTCTCAAGACCAAATCCAGCGAAAGCCTGCCAGCGGAACAGCGTTTCGACCTGAACGTGGCCGATATTGCCGAGGTCTGGCGGCGTGGCAGCGTGGTTTCGTCCTGGTTGCTGGACTTGACCGCCGACGCGTTGGCCAATGATCCGCAACTCGACGGGTTTTCCGGCGAAGTCGCTGACAGCGGGGAAGGGCGCTGGACCATCGAGGCGGCCATCGAACAAGCGGTGCCGGTCCCGGTGCTGTCCAGCTCGCTGTTTGCCCGTTTCCGTTCCCGTCAGCAAAGCACGTACGGCGACAAGATGCTCTCGGCCATGCGCTTCGGCTTTGGCGGTCACGTGGAGACACCGAAAAAATGACCTCGATCGGCAGCAAATCCAAGGCAGAACCCGCGCCGCCGACCACGTTGTTTCTGTTCGGTGCCCATGGTGACCTGGTCAAGCGCCTGCTGATGCCGGCGCTTTACCATCTCGGTCGTGACGGTCTGCTGGGCGATGGGCTGCGGATCATTGGCGTCGACCACAACGCCATCAGCGATGTGGACTTCGCCAAGAAACTCGAGAACTTCATCCGTAGCGAGGCGGCGAACAAGGGCGGCGACCCCGACCGGGCGCTCGACCCGCAACTGTGGGCCAAGTTGGCCAGGGGCATCAGTTACGTTCAGGGTGATTTTCTCGATGACAGCACCTACCAGGCGCTGGCGGCGAAAATCGCCGCCAGCGGCACCGGCAATGCGGTTTTCTACCTGGCGACCGCGCCGCGCTTTTTCAGTGAAGTGGTCAGCCGCCTTGGTGCGGCCGGGTTGCTTCAGGAGCAGGAGGATGCTTTCCGCCGCGTGGTGATCGAAAAGCCGTTCGGCTCCGACCTGCAAACCGCCGAGGCACTGAATGCCTGCCTGCTCAAGGTCATGGGCGAGAAGCAGATCTATCGGATCGACCATTACCTGGGCAAGGAAACGGTGCAGAACATTCTGGTCAGCCGTTTCTCCAACAGCTTGTTCGAGGCGTTCTGGAACAACCACTACATCGACCACGTACAAATCACCGCCGCCGAGACCGTCGGCGTGGAGACCCGTGGCAGTTTTTATGAACACACCGGCGCCCTGCGGGACATGGTGCCCAACCATCTGTTTCAACTGCTCGCCATGGTGGCGATGGAGCCGCCGGCGGCATTTGGCGCAGACGCGGTACGTGGGGAAAAGGCCAAGGTGGTGGGGGCGATCCGACCCTGGTCGGTGGAACAGGCCCGCGCCAACTCGATACGCGGTCAGTACAGTGCCGGTGAGGTCGCGGGCAAGCCGGTCAACGGCTATCGCCAGGAAGCCAACGTGGCTGTCGACAGCAGCACCGAAACCTATGTCGCCCTCAAGGTCATGATCGATAACTGGCGCTGGGTGGGCGTGCCGTTCTACCTGCGCACCGGCAAGCGCATGAGCGTGCGGGACACGGAAATCGTCATCTGCTTCAAGCCGGCGCCTTACGCGCAGTTCCGTGATACCGAAGTCGACGAACTGCAACCTACGTACCTGAGAATCCAGATTCAGCCCAATGAAGGCATGTGGTTCGACCTGCTGGCCAAACGGCCGGGGCCGGCACTCGACATGGCGAACATTGAATTGGGCTTCGCCTACAAGGATTTTTTCGAAATGCAGCCATCCACCGGCTATGAAACCCTGATCTACGATTGCCTGACGGGTGATCAGACGCTGTTCCAGCGTGCCGACAACATTGAGAACGGTTGGCGTGCGGTGCAGCCGTTCCTTGACGCCTGGAAGCAGGACGAAACGATCCAGCCTTACAAGGCCGGTGAAGACGGGCCTTCGGCCGCCGATGATCTGCTGACACGCGACGGTCGCGTCTGGCACAGCCTCGGATGAGTGATCAGGTGAAACAACCCATCCGCTTTTTGCTCAGTGACATGGACGGCACATTGCTGCTGCCCGACCATAGTCTCAACCAACGTACCATCGAAGCCGTTCGCGCCTTGCGCGAGGCCGGTGTGCTGTTCAGTCTCGCCACTGGGCGGCCGCCCCGGGCGATGTTGCAACAGATCGAGGCCCTTGGCGTCGACCTGCCCACCGCTGCGTTCAATGGCGGCACCCTGGTTCATCCGGACGGCAGTTTCCTCGCCGTGCATTACCTGCCACCTGAGGCGGCCCTGACCACCCTGGCGCTGTACGCCGATCAGCCCGGCATCGAGGTCTGGGTATTTGCCGATGGCGACTGGCTGGTGCGTGACGCCAACGGGCCGATGGTGCCGGTGGAAACCCGCGGTCTGGGTTATCCGCCGGTACAGGTCGACAGCTTCGAACCCTACCTGGAACGTATCGACAAGATCGTCGCCACCAGCGCCAATACGGAGCTGTTGGTTGAGCTGGAAGGCCGGCTGCATCCGCTGCTCAAGGGCCAGGCCCAGGTGTCGCGTTCGCAACCGATCTATCTGGACGTCACGGCGATGAAAGCCAACAAGGGCGAAGCGCTGGCAACCCTGGCGGCGTTTCTGGACGTGCCGTTGGAGCAGACCGCTGCGATGGGGGATGGTGGCAACGACCCGGCGATGTTTCATCGTGCGGGTTTGTCGATCGCCATGGGGCAGGCGGAGGAGACGATCAAGCGTCAGGCCGATGTCATTACCGCCGCCGTTGTCGACGACGGCGCGGCACTGGCGATCGAGCGGTACATCCTGCCTCGATAGCGACCTTTTTAAGGGCTCCTGTGGGAGCAAGCTTGCTCGCTCCCACAGGCGTGTGGTTTACAACCAATAAGTCACTGCATACCAGCCCAAGCCACCCATCACCACGGTGTAGGGCAAGGCCATCCAGACCATCCGGCCATAGGACAGGCGAATCAGCGGTGCAATCGCCGAGGTCAGCAGGAACAGGAAAGCGGCCTGCCCGTTGGGTGTGGCGACGCTGGGCAGGTTGGTGCCGGTATTGATGGCCACTGCCAGGGTCTCGAACTGCTCACGGCTCATGTGGCCGGAGACGAAGGCCTGCTTCACTTCGGTAATGTAGATGGTCGCCACGAACACGTTGTCGCTGATGGCCGACAGCAGGCCGTTGGCAATGAACAGCATGCCCGGCTGTTGATCGGCGGGCAGGGCGAGCACCCATTGAATCAGCGGCGTGAACAAATGCTGGTCATGAATAACCGCGACCACGGCAAAGAACACCACCAGCAATGCGGTGAATGGCATCGCTTCCTTGAAGGCATTGCCGACACGGTGTTCATCGGTAATTCCGGTAAACGCGGTGATCAGCACAATCACCATCAACCCTATCAAGCCGACTTCGGCAATATGCAAAGCCAGGCCGGCGATCAGAATCAGCGCCGCGATGCCTTGTACTATCAGGGCCGCTCGCTGACGAGGGGTGCGCTGCTGATTGTCCTGTTCAGCAAAATTCGCCAGCACCGAGCGTACGTTATCGGGGAGCAGGACGCCGTAGTTGAACCAGCGCAGCTTCTCCAATGCCACACAGGTCACCAGGCCGGCGAACAGCACCGGCAGCGAAACGGGTGCGACTTTCAGAAAGAACTCTACAAAATGCCAGCCCATCTCATGGCCGATCAGCAGGTTCTGCGGCTCGCCCACCAGCGTACACACGCCGCCCAGGGCCGTGCCCACGGCACCGTGCATCAACAGGCTGCGCAGGAATGCACGGAATTGCTCAAGGTCTTGATGGTGCAATGACGGCAGGTCGTGGTCCTCATCAATGTTGCTGTCCTGACGGGGGTCGTTGCCTGAGGCCACGCGGTGATACACAGCATAAAAGCCAACGGCGGCGCTGATGATCACCGCCGTGACAGTCAGTGCATCAAGGAACGCCGACAGGAATGCCGAGAGAAAGCAGAACATCAAGGACAACATTGCCTTTGACCGCACGCCCAGCAACAGGCGTGAGAATAAAAACAGCAGCAAGTCCTTCATGAAGTAAATCCCGGCCACCATAAACATCAACAGCAAAAGCACCGGAAAATTGTGCACCAACTCATCGTACAGCGCTTTGGGCGTGGTCATGCCCAGTGCCACCGCTTGAATGACTAACAGCCCGCCGGGCATCAGCGGATAGCATTTAAGAGCCATGGCGAGGGTAAAAATGAACTCGACTACCAACATCCAGCCGGCAATGACCGGGCCAAGGGTCCACAGCACCACGGCATTGAGTATCAGGAAGGTGATAATGCACGCCTTGTACCAACGCGGTGAGTGCCCAAGAAAGTTGTGCGCGAACGCTTGAGCCATTGAACCGGACATCGGCTGCTCCTTTTAATTAGAAGCGCGCAACTTGCCGTAAGAAATGCGGAATATCAAGCGTAGGAATTGATATAACTCATCCGGGACCGTCCGGCTCAGGCCCAATACCGCGCCACCACCGCTCGATAAATGCCGTGAAGCGAATATCCCCCCACCAGGATTTTCCCGTCAGCCTGCACTGCGACGCAGGTGGCGGTGTCCAGGCTGTAGCCCAGTCGCGTACGGACCCAGCCTTTGCCCTGGCCGAAATCCGGATCGAGGCTGGCATCCGGCAAATGCCGGGCAAGCACGAAATCGGCATCGATTCCGCCGATAGTGGCGCCGACGGTCACCAGTTTTCCGTCCGGTTGAACCTCGGCGGCAGTCCACTGGCTGGGATTGCGTCCGATTTTCAGAAGTCGACATTGGCCCTGGTTGCAGTGGCGGTCTGGCTTGCCATCCGGGCGCACTTTAAGGGACAGGCTATGCATCGGATCGCGGCTGCTGCCGAATGCCTGCAAATCACCGTTTTCATGTTGAACGATCTGGCTGATCATCACGCTGTGATCCTGGGCCATGATGGACATGAAGCCGCCGTCGCCGAAGCTATCATCCAGTTTGCCGCTGGGGTCATAGCGAGCTAACAAGCCTTGCTGGGGCAAGTCGATGGCGCCGCCAACCACAATGTTGCCGTCGGCCTGGAGCGCCAGGCAACCCAGCCAGGTGTTTTTCAATAAGCGCCGGACCATCACAAAACCGCGACCGTTGAACGAGGTATCCAGTGTGGCGTCCGGCAGGAGCCGGATCAGCACGCCGACATGGTCGGACAATTGGTAATGATGGTTGGCCAGCAGGAGAATTCGTCCATCGGCCTGCACTTGCATGTCGCAGGCTTCGAGGCCGGGAACGCCGGGTGGGAGCCAGGGATCGCGCAGGCCTTGGGAGAGATCGCCGCTGAGCCGGATGACCTGCCGTCCGGCGTTGCCGAAGCGTTGGACGAGGCGGCCCTGTTGATCGAACAGCGCCAGGGCGGGAAGGGTACGGTCGGCGTTTTCGTAGTGCAGGCCTGACAACAGGATATGTCCGTCGGGCAACTCAATCACTTTGCCAGCGGTCGCTTCGAAGTCGTGTTCAAAAGAGCCGATGATGCAGCCGCGGGTTCCGAAACCTGGATCGGTCGAACCGTCATGGTTGAGCCGCGCCAGTCCGAACCGGCTGCCGTGGGCGGTCTCGATCCTGGCCGCAACCAGGATCCGCCCGACGTGATCGATGGTCACCCCGGTGGTCAGGCTTGAAATACTATCGGTGAAATGAACCCAGGCTTTGCCAGTAGTGGCAAAGCCTGGGTCGAGTTGCCCGGCGTGAGCCGCAGCCGTCGGAAGCGCAAACGCGGATTGATCGAGCATGCATGCCTCTCCTTGCGCGTCGACCAGCCCGGAAGGGGCGCGACGACTGCATGAGGGCAACATTCAACCCCTGAACGTGACAGCGCACAACTGTCAGATTCTACAGATACAGGGGCGATTCGTGCCATAACAATGGCTTTACGACCCAGTACCTAGCCTGCAATCAATAATAGGCTTTAGCGACGTGTTATTCAGGCATGGACCAGGATTGCAGTGTGTAACCTTCCTCGCTCAATTCGGCACGGGCCTGTTTCAACAGGTTGGCCAGTTGGGCTGGGTCGGTATAAGCGCTGCTTGGGATCTGAGTGCGACCAATATGAGTATTGGTGCGGTCGATGACGGTCAGACTCAGTTCGCCGTTACCGTCTTGTGGAGCCCAGGCCACGCACTGGAAAGGACGGAATGCGCGGTCGGCAATCAAAAGAGCTTCGTTGATACGGAGCGGGGCGTTCATGGCATTTTCTCTTAAGTGTGCCCAATCAAATGATCTGCCGTCGGTTGGGCGTACCGTGCGGCGGGTTACTTGTACTGATGTCCGCAACAGGGGGGCAGGTCACACAATCTTTAAATAAATTTCGACTTTCTTTCAGACAAGGCTTTTGGGCTTTTGTTTGAAAGCTGCATGAAAGATTCAGACGTGGGCAACTAACGAAGGCTTGCTTATAACCGCTTTGTGGCGATTTCGATAATCAATTGATACAAGGGCGTGTCAACTTCTTGCTACTGTTACATGCAGGTTTGCCAAACGACTGTTTTTACTAATATTTCTTAATTTTGGCGCCAAGGATCAGTCATGATCGAAGCCATCACGTCGCGTCGTCTACTTGTGGTTGATCCTTGCGATGATTGTCATCGCCTGTTGCCAGGTCTGCGCAGCATCGGCTGGGACGTCGCCAGCTGTTCACTCGAACATGCTGGCGATCGCACCTGCGATGTCGGGCTTTTGCGCTTGCAGCCTTTTCACCTGGAGCGCCCGGAAGCGGTCAAGGAGTTGATCAGTCGCAGCGGTACCGAGTGGATCGCTGTGCTCAGCCAGGAAGTGCTGCGTTTACAAAATGTGGGTGATTTTGTCTGTGAGTGGTTTTTCGACTTCCATACCTTGCCATTTGATGTCTCCCGGGTTCAGGTGACACTGGGGCGGGCGTTTGGCATGGCGCGTCTGCGAGGGCAGGGTTCGGTTCACATTGATCAGCCCGAACATGAGCTACTGGGCGACAGCAAGCCCATACGCGAGCTGCGTAAGTTGTTGAGCAAACTGGCGCCCGCCGAGTCGCCGGTGTTGATTCGGGGTGAGAGCGGCACCGGCAAGGAACTGGTCGCACGCACGTTGCATTGCCAGTCTCACCGCCGCAATAAACCCTTCATCGCGATCAACTGCGGCGCCATTCCGGAGCACCTGATCCAGTCCGAGTTGTTCGGCCATGAGAAGGGGGCCTTCACGGGGGCTCACCAACGCAAGGTCGGGCGGATCGAGGCGGCCCATGGTGGCACGCTGTTCCTGGATGAAATTGGTGACTTGCCGTTGGAATTGCAGGCCAACCTGCTGCGTTTTCTGCAGGAGAAACACATTGAACGGGTCGGCGGCAGCCAGCCGATTGCGGTCGATGTGCGGGTCTTGGCGGCCACCCACGTCGACCTTGAGGCGGCCATTGAGCACAAGCGTTTTCGCGAGGATCTGTACTACCGCTTGAACGTGTTGCAGGTGGTGATGGCGCCGTTGCGTGAACGCCATGGCGACCTGGCGATGCTGGCCAGTCACTTTTCCCATTTCTATAGCCAGGAAACCGGCCGCCGGCCCCGTAGCTTCAGCGAAGATGCGCTGGTGGCGATGGGCATGCATGACTGGCCGGGCAATGTGCGGGAGCTGGCCAACCGTGTCCGTCGTGGGCTCGTGCTGGCGGAGGGGCGGCAGATCGAGGCCCGCGACCTTGGCCTGGCCAGCCATCAGGGTGTCGTTGCACCGATGGGCACCCTGGAGGATTACAAGACCCGCGCCGAGCGCCAGGCACTGAGCGATGTGCTCAACCGCCACAGCGATAACCTGAGCGTGGCGGCCAGGGTGCTGGGCGTGTCCCGGCCGACTTTCTATCGGTTGCTGCACAAGCATCAAATCCGTTAGAGCTTCCAACACAAAACCCCTTGTCGGAGCGGGCTTGCTCGCGAAGGCGGTATGTCAGTGAGATTGATTAATCTGACACCATGCCTTCGCGAGCAAGCTCGCTCCCACAAGGGATGCGCTTAAAGCAATTCTCTGCGCTAGAAGTAATACGGAAACTTCAGGCTAAAGGTGAAGTCCGGCGCGTCGTCGGTCAGCCCGATGGACAGGTTGGGCACGATGGTCAGGTTGTCGCTGGCCGCCACGGTCATGCCGATGTTGAAGTAGCCGGCGTTGGCGTCGCTGGAGACCACCGATTCCCAATCCCCGCCGTCCTGCTTGAGCTTGCTTTTCTTTTGTATGAGGTCAGAAACCGAGAACGACATGCTCATCTTCTCGTTCAAGGCAAAGGCGATGCCGGCGCCGATCTGGAAGCTGTCGCCGATCCGCACCTTGCCCGGGACCTTCTGGTTGACGGTTGAACTGATGTCGTCGAACGACTCTTCCAGGTTGTGGGTGTAGGACAGGGTGCCGAACAGCACGGCCGGGTCGAAGGTCTTGACCAGGGAGATCCCGGGGGTGATCGACCAGACGCCGTTGCCGGTGGGCAGGTCTTCAGGCACGAACAGGTTGGTGTTGGCCGGGGACTGGCGCAGCTTGATGCCGAACGGATCCTTGCCCGTTGGCGCCTTGACGCGCAGGGTAACCACTGCGTCCGGGGTGTTGATCGATTCGTCCATGAACTTGTAGGCGACGCCGAAGTTGACGTCGCCAATGGTGGGATCGCGCGTCACGGTTTCTTCGCTGGTGACGCTGCCTGCTCCTCCACTCGCACCCCCCGACTGATAGGTGGACTCGCGATAGACCACTGGCACGTTGAGGTCGAACTGCCAGCGATTGTCGAAGTTATAGCGACCGGTGAGGTCCAGCGTCCAGGTGTCGGCCTTGATCCGGTCCAGGTTGATGTTGCCCAGGAAAATCGAATCCAGGGCCAGGAAGCCGTTGAGGATCAGTTGCCGCGTGTCGTAGCGTGAATAGGTCACGCCGGTTTCGAAGCTGAATTTACCGCCGCCAAAGAAGCCACTGGCTTCGTCATACAGGTTGGAGACACTTTGGGCCGGTTGCGAATCATCGGCCAGGGATTGCCCGTAGCCGCTGCCGCCGGCCGTGGCCCCGCTGCCAGCTGCGGTCTGGTTGCCTTTCATGTCGGCCGGGGATTTGGCCAGGCGCTTGGGCGGTGGGGCGGCGGGTTGGTCCTCCACTTGGCGAACCCGCTGTTCGAGCACCGCCAGGGCCTTTTGCTGGACCTCGTATCGTTGCTTGAGCTCGAGAAGTTCCTGTTTCAGGGCCTCGATGTCCGCGTCCGGTGCCGCTTGCAACACGGTCGCCGGGAACAACGTGCTTAAACACATGACAGCGCGCAACGATACGGATCGATACATGAAATATGCCGTCCTTATTTGCCCAATGGTCGCAGATCAGCGTAGCTCAATAACCGAGGTTACGAAGGCCGCGTAGTTGGGTCAGGTTGCAGTCCAGAGCCCCGGCACTGGGGCCATTATTGTTCAGCACCACATTGAGCTGCGTCATGTTGTTGACCAGGTTGCTGTTGCCCAGCAGGCGGGTGTTCTGCAGCAAGCCGCCTTGGGCCACTTGTTGCAGGGTGCTGCCCTGGTTGTGGTTGGCCTGGATAGCCATTTGCACACCGCTGCCGGTGGCAGTGACCGCGACGCTGCCGGCGGCGTTGCTGCCGCTGATGGTCTGGCCCTTGGTCAGCAACTGCCCTTGGGACGGTGCCAGTGCGGGCGCGTGGCTGCTCTCCTTCACGTTGATGGTGACGTTGTTGTAGGCGCTGTTGCCATCGCCGGCGGCGCGTACACTCTGGGTTACGCCCTGGCTGCTGCCCAGGCCGGCACCACCGGCGATCGTGCCGCTGCCCTGTTCCGGGGCGCTGCCGTTGCCGGTTTGCTGGATGGTCGAGACGTAGAATTGCGGTTTGACGGTGGCGGCCTGGATCTGCATGGAACTGCTGGCGCCGATCAGATCGCCGCTGGCGTTGCGCCAGGTACTGCTCATGACGATGCCGAAGCTGATGACGCGGCCGGGCATGACATAACGACCGCGTAGCTCGGCAAGCTCCTGGTCCTTGACTTCGATGGGTTTGAATCCGGCATGGGCATAGCCCGAGGCGGTCGCGGCCAGGCAGGCCAGCGACAGCCAGTGTGAAGTTTTCATGTGTTGCTCCCGGAGCTTCCTGCCCCTTTTGTACTTATTGGCGTTGGCAGTTTGTCGGCGATTAAAAGAAGTCGCTCTGTATGAAGCCGAAATCCATCAGTTCTGCATCCTTGACCGGGTTGAAACCGTCCAGCTTGTTACGTGCCGTCAGCGGTTGCGGAGGGCTGCGCAACGCATTGGTCTTGTCATAACCCGGACCGACGATGGCAAAGACGATGCCATTCCAGCCTTTGACGAACTCATCATGGCTGTAGCGCTTGTGCCCCAGCACCGGGTCGCCGATGTAGACCCATTGCTTATCGGCCCGCTGCAACACCACGAAGTGCTTGTAGCCGCGTATTTCCATCAGGACCACCACCGGAATCGTCACCGCTTCGATCTTCTCGGGCGGTATCCGGTAGCCCCGGGCGCGCATGCCGATGGCTTCCACGTAACGTTTCATGTCCAGCATGGAAAACCCTTGGGTGCGGACCAGGTCATGGTCGGCATTAATCAGCATGCCCTTGATGACGTGTTCTTCATCGACGTCAAGCCAATAGGCCTGGCGCAGCACCGTGGCCAGCGCGGCAGCACCGCAGCTGAAATCGGTTTTCTGCTCGACGATGTCGCTGAACTTGCGCTCGCGTACGCTTTGCACCTGTTTGAAGACCAGCATGCCGCCAGGCAGGGCGGCGACCGGCATTTGCGCAGCTTCAGCCACGCACGCCATGCAAAGCAGCAGGGAAAGGGCAGTGGCACGCATGATCAATACACCTGGTAGAAATCCTGGAAAAAAAAGCCCCCTGCGGGAGCGAGCCCGTGGGAGCAAAGCTTGCTTGCGATAGCGATTTTAAAGCCAGCAGAGGTGCCGTACGTGACGACCTCATCGCGAGCAAACGGTGCTCCCACAGAGCCACTACTCCCACAGTGGTACTTTTTACATGCAGGCTCTGCAGCCAGCGGCGATGGACAGCGAGTTGCTTTGCTGGTTGCCCACGCCCGCCGACACGTTGGCGCCGCCGTTACCGGAGAAGCCGTTCATGGAGTTGGTCATGGTGGCGTTGTTGATCACAGGGTTTTTCCAGCCGTCGCGGGTCAGCACTTGCTGAGTGTTGGTGCCGGACAGTTCGAAAGTGCCCACTGCGGAGAACTTGAACTTATCGTCATCGTGACCGCCGCCGTTGCCACCTCTGTTGCCCCATCCGCCATGGTCGTCATCTTCCACGGTGCCGGTGCCTTTGGCCTTGAAGGTGCCAGAAGCGGCGTAGGTGCTGGTGAGGGTGTCGGTTTTGTAGGTCCGCACGCCTTTGTTGTCGACCACAAGGCCGGTGGAGGACTGATTGGCCTCGGCAGAGGCCTGTGCGACACGGCCACCCGATACCGCGATGGCCAGGTTGTTTTTCTGTTGGTTGAAGTTACCGGCGGTCACGTTGATGCCGATGTTGCCGGAGCCGTTGTTGCCCGCATTGGTGAGCGAGGCGTTGTTGTGGGTCGAGTTGTTTTTTACATAGTTGTTGGTGTTGGTTTGCGTGGCACTGGAGGCGGCGACAGCCGAGCCGAAGATGAAGCTTTCGTCGGCAGTAGCCAGCGCTGCGGCGTTATCTTGTTGGTTTCCGTCGCCGGCGGCGATGTTCGCCCCCATGTTACCGTTGCTGCCATTGAGGGAGTCGGTGGCTTCGGCGGTGTTTTTGGTGCCCTGGTTGAGCACTTCGTTGCCGTCGCTGCTCTGCTCATCGATCACGGTAGCCATCGCGCTGGCATTGATGGAAAGTTGTTCTTCCCACGTTGGGCCCTTGGGACCATGGTCGCCATGACCATTGCCGTGCCCGTTGCCGTTACCGTTTCCACCGGCCTGTGCGGCCATTGCCATGACAGCGGCGAGAGCGAAAACCAATGGTTTGAGTGCCATTGTAGGTTTCATGGTGTTTCTCCTTGCGTGTCGTTGGTTAAGTGTCAGTACTTTCTTATGGGTGCTGTATCCGGGTCAGTCAGCGACCCGGATGCTCAGGGTGTTAGCCATGCGGTTCCCCACCCCGGCACTCTGGTTCACCTGGATGACCCCACGGCTGCCGGTGAATGCCTGGTCGCTGGTGGCGACCTGGCGACTGCCGGTTGGGGTGCCAGTTGCTCCTGAGTTCGGTAGCAACGCCACGTTCTGTTGAGAAAGGGCGCTGTCGTCAATGCTCTGCGGATGGGCACTGATGCCCACTCGCATGACATTGGCCATCTGGTTGTTGGCCCCGGCGGACTGGTTGACGCCCAGTACCCCGTTGCCGTTGGTGAATGAGTTGCCGCCGATGTGGGCGGTTGCGTTCATGGACGGGTTGGCTGGCGCGTCCAGGCGTTGGTGTACGCGGGTGGTGGCCTGGGCATGGGTGCCAATGGCGATGGCCCGGGTGTTGGTTTGCTGGGTCTGGTCGCCGGCCGCCTGGTTGACGTTGAAGTTGCCGGTGTACTGGCTGCCGGAATCCTGCAGGGTGGCGCTACTGACCACCGCCACGCCTGGATCGGCGAGCGCAATGGAGGTGCCGAGTAGGGTAAGCAGAAACAAGACAGGCTTCATGTCACTGGCCTCCCGCCAGCCGACCCAATGGGGCCAGTCCGGAACTCAGCGAGCGGTTGATGGTGCCGGAGATCGCGCCTCCGCTGCCGCCACCATGACCGGCACTCATGCCGGGCATGCCGTTGGGATTGGTGACGACATTCAGGCCCTGCACGCCGGTGTTCGGGTTGATGGTGTTGCGGATCGAAGAGCCGCTGGCAACGCTGGCGAACTCGCCATCACTGAGTTCAGTGCTGGTGATCGCCTGATTGATTCGGTCGGATGGGTTGGCGTTGACGGTGGTCGGGTAGGGGTCTTTGCCACCGTAGCGACCAATGTGCACGGGTTGCACGTCACGGTTGAGCACAATGACGCCGTTGCCCTCGGCCTGTACCGGTAGGCTGAGTGTCGCGCCGGCGGCGCAGCCGATCACCAGCAGGCAGGTCAAACTTCTTTTGAAAGTCCCCACGGCATCGATTCCTTCTTCGGTGGGCTGGCCCTAGTCAGCGTTGGGAAGAAGAGGAGCATGTGTTGTGCCGGGTTTTGGAAGGACTGTTAATTCAATGAGTTAGGTTTTTTTTGCATGGACTGCAGAGCGGATCTGTTTCATCCGTGAGACAGCCCTGATGGGCGTTAATGGCCGTGCGCTATCGCTTGGCTCTGGATCCAGGCAGTGCAGTGAGGTGTTTCAAGAAACTGACAGTGACGATGACAATTGTGTGAAAGGGCCCTGGGGCAGGGGTTGACGCACATGGAAGTGTTTCAGGCATGGAACAAATGTGGCTGTCACCCCCGTCGCAGGGGGTCAGGCGTCGAGCAGCCGGGTAACGGCTGCGAACACCCGCTCCCGACGTTGCACCCAATCACCTTCGATTACTTGGAAAGGCTGCTGGTGCCGGACCAGCCAATGCTCGATCGCGTCGAAGAAGCGCAGGCGCTCTGCCAGGTCAGGCTGGCAGCGCAGGCCGTCACCGATCCATTCGACCTGCTCGGGGCTCAACAGCAGGTGCAAGTCGTAATGGCGCGCGAGCAAGGCCGGCTCGAGCCAGGCTGGGCAGTCATCGAACAGGGTCTGGCTCCAGAGGATATTGCTCAACAGATGGGTGTCGAGGATCAGCAACCTCGGCAGCCGGGCACGAGCCATGTCCTCCCAGGCCAATTGGCCGGTGGCGATGTCGGTGATGTCGCCCAGGCAGGTATCGCGCAGGTGCTGTTCCATGAAATGGCGAACGTATTCATCCACCCGCAAACCGCCGAAATGCGTCTGCAACTGCGCCGCCAGCCAGCTCTTGCCGCTGGATTCCGGGCCGGTCAGAACCACCACCTTCATGCGCGCAGGGCCGGATCGGCGCGCCATTCCCGCCAGCCTTGGATCGCCAACAGGGTGAACAGGGCGTAGAGCGCGGCGGTGAGGTGCAGGTCCTTGTAGACGAACAGGCCAACGAAGATGACGTCCAGGGCGATCCACAGGGGCCAGCATTGCACGCGCTTCTGCGCCATCCACCACTGGGCCACGAGGCTGAAACCGGTGAGCGCCGCGTCGAGCCAGGGCTGGGCGGCGTCGGTCCAGTGCGCCATGGCGGCGCCCAGCATCAAGCTGCCTGCGGCACCGATGGCCAACCCGAGCAGCACCGATGGCGCACCCAGGCGCGTCACCTGCCGCCCATCATGATGCTGCCCGGCGCGGGTCCATTGCCACCAGCCATAGAGTTGCAGCACGGCGTAGATCACCTGCAGCAACATGTCCGAGTACAACTTCACCTCGAAGAAAATCCAGCTGTACAGCAACACCATGACCAGGCCGATCGGCCAGCACCAGGGGTTCTGCTTGACGGTCAGCCAGACAGCAATCACGCCGAGGGCTGCGGCAAACAGTTCAAGCCCGGACATGGCGATTCCTTGGGGAAGAGGGAGAGGGCGGGGATTGTAAACGTTATGGCGTGGGCAGCTCCAATATCAATGCTGGCTGTGCCGACGCTATTGCGAGCAGGCTCGCTTCCACAAGGGATTTGCGGTGAGGACGAAACCTGGGCTCAGTAGACCCCCCTGTGGGAGCGAGCTTGCTCGCGATAGCGGTGGCTCAGCTTGCATCAGTGTTGAATGCGCCGCCGTCATCGCGAGCAAGCTCGCTCCCACAAAGAGTCCATCAATCCTTAGACCCGGAACTGTGTGAGCAACCCGTTCAATTGTTCACTCAGTGCCTTGAGCCGCGTGCTCGCCAGGCTCGACTGTTCGGCCGCCACGGCCGTGCTGTGGGACAGTCCGGCCGCCTGGGTGACGTTCTGGTTGATGTCTTCCACGACATGGGCCTGCTGCAGGGTGGCACTGGCGATGGAAGCGTTCAGGCTGTTGAGGTTGCGCAGGGCCTGGCCGATAGCGTTAAGGCTGGCACCCGCCAGGCCGGCCTGTTCGATGGTCAGTTGTGAGGCGCGGCTGCTGTCGCTGATGACTTTTACCGCGGCCTCGGAATGGTTTTGCAGACGTTCGATCATCGCCTGGATTTCAGCGGTGGACTTTTGCGTACGCTGTGCCAGCAACCGTACTTCATCGGCCACCACCGCAAAACCACGGCCTTGCTCACCGGCGCGGGCGGCTTCGATGGCGGCGTTGAGGGCCAACAGGTTGGTCTGCTCGGCAATGGAACGGATCACCTCCAGCACGCTGCCAATCTGGGTGCTTTCGCTCGCCAGGGTGCGAATCACTTCCACCGCCTGGTCGATGGTCTGGGAGAGGCGGTCGATCTGCTGCAAGCTGCCATCGATATTGACCTGGCCTTGCTGGGCCTGGGATTCGGCGTCGCGCATCTCACTGGCGGCGTGCTCGGCGTTCTTCGCCACGTCCTGCACGCCATAGGTCACTTCGTTGATCGCGGTGGCCACCAGTTCCATTTGTTGCGACTGCTGCTGGCTGCGCTCCTGGGCCTGGGCGGCATCGTTGCCCAACTCGTTGGAGGATTGCCCCAGCGCGCTGGCCGAGGCTTGCAACTGGGTCACCACTTGCCGCAGCTTGGCGGTAAAGGCGTTGAAGTGCCGCGCCAGTTGCGTGACTTCGTCCTGGCCGTGGGTGTCGAGGGTGCGGGTCAAGTCGCTTTCGCCGCTGGCGATGTTGGCCATGGCGTTGACCGTTTCCTGCAGCGGTCGGACGATGCTGCGCACGATCAGGGTCAATAACAGCCCCATGAGCAACGTGATTGCCAGGCCGATCAACGAGGCTTTGATCAGTTGGGACTGGAACTCGGCTTCCACGTCATCCACGTACACGCCCGAACCGATGATCCAGCCCCAGGGCTCGAACAGCTTGACGTAGGAAGTCTTCGCCACCGGCGCCTCGGCACCCGGTTTCGGCCAGAGGTAGTTGATCATGCCGGCGCCCTTGGCCTTGGCGATGGCGACCATCTCGTTGAACAGCGCATAACCGTTCGGATCGCGGATCGCCGAGAGATTCTGGCCTTCAAGTTTCGGGTTGGTCGGGTGCATGACCATGACCGGTGTCAGGTCGTTGATCCAGAAATAGTCAGTTTCGTTGTAGCGCAGGCCGCGCACGGCGCTCAGGGCCTGCTTTTGCGCAGCGTCGCGGGTCAGGGTGCCGGCGGTTTCCAACCCATGGTAGTAGGTCAGCACGCCACTGGCGGTCTGCACCACATGCTGGGTCTTCTGCACCTTGGCCTGATAGAGGTCGGTGTGGATCTGTTTCAACATGAACGCGCCCAGCGTGAATAACATCACGATGGCTACGACCAATATGAGCCACAAGCGTCGGCTGATCGACACACTGCGCAAGCTATTCATACGCTGTCACTCCGTTTTTATTCTTGTCATAACGACGGCCGGCACTTTAGCGCCCGCCAGGTACGCGTGATTGACCTGGGTCATAACGCGGCAGCGTTATCAGGGCTTGTCTGATAGGATTTCGGCCCCGCAGCGCAAAACCTGAGCCTGTCCTGATTTTTTCATTGGTTTTTTTGAGAAATCGCAGTCACCGTGCGCCTGCTGTTTGCACCTGCATATTGCTTAAAATTTTTATGAGACCTGCGCAAGCATAGTCTTTTGGGGGATGAATGGATTTGTGGACCGCCTTTTCGGCACTGATTCTTGGCGTGGTAGAAGGCTTGACGGAGTTCCTGCCGATTTCCAGTACGGGGCACCAGATCATTGTCGCCGACTTGCTCGAGTTCGGCGGCGAGCGCTCGATGGCGTTCAACATCATTATCCAGCTGGGCGCGATCCTCGCGGTGGTCTGGGAGTTTCGGCGCAAGATCTTCGACGTGGTATTCGGTTTGCCAACGCAACCCGGTGCCCGCCGGTTTACCGCCAACCTGCTGATCGCCTTCCTGCCCGCCGTGGTGCTGGGCGTGCTGTTTGCCGACCTGATCCACGAATACCTGTTCAATCCGATCACGGTGGCCGCGGCGCTGGTATTGGGTGGTTTGGTGATGCTCTGGGCCGAAAAGCGCCAGCACCAGGTGCACGCCGAAACGGTGGATGAGATCACGTGGAAGGACGCCCTGAAGGTCGGCCTGGCCCAGTGCATTGCGATGATTCCCGGCACCTCCCGTTCGGGGGCGACCATCATCGGTGGGCTGCTGTTCGGCCTGTCGCGCAAGACTGCGACCGAGTTCTCGTTCTTCCTGGCGATGCCGACCATGGTCGGTGCGGCTGTCTATTCGGGCTATAAATACCGCGAGCTGTTCGTTCCGGCGGATTTCCCGGTGTTTGCCATCGGTTTCGTCACCGCATTCATTTTCGCGATGATTGCGGTCAAGGGCCTGCTGCGCTTCATCGCCAGTCACAGTTACGCGGTGTTCGCCTGGTACCGGATCGCGTTCGGCCTGTTGATCCTGGCGACCTGGCAATTCGGCTGGGTGGACTGGACGGCTGCCCGGCCATGAACGATCCAGGCACCCGCAAACGCGTGGCGCGCAATACCGACGGCGCCGTGCAGAACCTGCGGCTCAAGTTGATAGTGTTTGTCCTGCTGTGTGCCTTGCCGTTGTTCGGGTCGCTGCTGCTCGGACTGCGGTCGGTGTCCTGGGTGCCGATGGTGGCCTATGGCGTCGTCAGCCTGCTGGCGTTTCTGCTGTACTGGAGCGACAAGCGCAAGGCTCGCATTGACGCCTGGCGCACCCCGGAGAACGTGCTGCATGCGGTGGAGCTGGCCGGTGGTTGGCCCGGGGCACTGCTGGCCCAGCAGGTGTTTCGCCACAAGACCCGAAAGGTGTCGTTTCAGGTGGTGTTCTGGTTCATCGTGCTGTTGCACCAAGTGTTCTGGATCGACCAGTTGTTCCTGGGGCGCCTGCTGACGTTGCTCTAGAGCAGCAACCCGACCTGGGTGCGCTTGGGCAATTTGCTGACCACCAATTGGTGAGAGCGTTGCAGCAGGCCTCGCAGTTCATCGGCACCCAGCGGGTAGGGCACCTGCATGATGATCCACTGGGCCCGCGCCAGGTAAGGCGCGGGATGAATGCCCGGGCGGTCGCAATGACCGAGGAACAGATCCTTGTCGACCTTGAACGCCAGCGAATCGCTGCGCAGGCCCTGGAGAGCGAACATCTTGTTCCCGGCGATGGAGAACACCCGCACGCCGCCCCATTTGTAGTCTTCGCGGGCACCGGGCAAGCCCAGGCAAAACCGTGCGACATCTTCTTCGCTCAAGCTCATATCTTTCGTTCTCCACAGCTCTCAAACGCTTCTACCAGATGGTCGATCCAGGCGCGCACCGCCGGCAGCACGCCGCGTCGATGGGGATAGACCGCCAGGAGCCAGCCATCCGGCAATGACCATTGCGGCAACAATTCCACCAGTGTGCCGTCGTGCAAATCCTGCTCGCAATACATACTCGGCAATAAGGTAAAACCCAGGCCATCGACGGCGCAGGCGCGGCGCACGACGAAGTCCTCGATGCCTAGCCGCGCCTCCAGGGCCAGTTCGACGCTCTGCCCATCGGCTTTACGCAAACGCATATGCACCAGGCGATCGGCCTCCAATGCCCCTAGCACCGGCAGTTGCTTGAGATCTTCCGGGGTGTCGATTCGCCGCCCTTCGACAAGCGCCGGGCTGGCGACCAGGATCAGTTGCGCCTGGCGCAGGCGCCGGGTCACCAGCAACGGGTCTTCGTCGCCCAGGTCGCGCACCCGCAGCGCCACATCGAAGCCTTCGCTTACCAGGTCCACTCGGCGATTCATCAGGCTCATTTCCAGTTGCACCTGAGGAAATTTCGTCAGGAACGTGCCAATCACCTGCGGCAGCATCTGGTGGGCCAGGCCCACCGGGCTCGAGACCCGCAGACGCCCGCGGGGCTCGCTGGACATGCTTGCCACTGCTTCGTCGGCCATCTCGGCCTCCAACAGCATGGCCTGGCAATGGCGCAGATACCGCTCGCCCACGGCGGTCAGTTTCAACTGACGGGTGGTGCGCTGCAGCAGACGGGCGCCGAGGCGCTCTTCCAACTCGGCGATACGCCGCGACAGCCGTGATTTGGGAATGCCCAACACACGCCCGGCGGCGGCGAAACCGCCGGCTTCGACGACTTTAGCGAAGTAGTACAGATCATTGAGATCTTGCATATCGAGCTCGATTGTCCTGTCAGTAGAACGAACTATCGCATTTTTGTTGGCTTATCGACCATTGGTTTCATTGGTAGGATTGTCCGCAATTGATCGCCTTGGTTGCGATCCTCACTTGGAGAGCACTCACATGAAACTGCTGCACATCGATTCGAGCATCCTCGGCGACCACTCTGCCTCCCGCCAATTGAGCCGCGAAGTGGTTGAAGCCTGGAAAGCCGCTGAGCCACAAACCGTGGTGACCTACCGGGATCTGGCCGCTGACGCCATCAGCCATTTCTCCGCCCAGACCCTGGTCGCCGCCGGCACCAGCGCTGAACTGCGCGATGCCGCCCTGCAGCACGAGGCCGATCTCAGCGCCGCCACGATGGCCGAGTTCCAGGCCGCCGACGCCGTGGTGATCGCTGCGCCCATGTACAACTTCAGCATTCCGACCCAGCTCAAGGCCTGGATCGACCGCATCGCCGTGGCCGGCCAGACATTCCGCTACACCGAAGCCGGCTTCGAAGGCCTGTGCGGCGGCAAGAAACTGGTGATCGTGTCCACCGCAGGCGGCCTGCATGCTGGTCAGCCGAGCGGCGTCGGCCATGAGGATTACCTGAAAGTGATGTTTGGTTTCCTTGGCATCACTGACATCGAGTTCGTCCGTGCCGAAGGGCTGGCCAAGGGTGACGAGATGCGCATCAAGGGCATGAGCCAAGCCCAGTCGCAGATCAGCGAACAGTTCGCCGCTGCGTAAGGCTTGTGTAAAAACACCAGGCCCTTCGGGCAAGCTTGGTAAAACTCTGTATTCTGGTCGTCATGGACGGTCAGGGTGCGGAGTTTTTCCGCGTCTGGCATCAGGCTTTGTGGCGCAGGTTATGCACGGCCACAGCGGCGAGCGGCAGGGGACCCTGTCGGCTGGTGAGGATGGAACATTCGATGACACGTCTTGGTGCAGGGCTACTGCTTTGCTTGTTCGCCAGCCTGGGTTCAGTGCAGGCCGCATCGGCACCGCATCCGCATTGGAGCGCCGGTTTTCATGAGCTGAGCTTTCTCGATCCGCTGGATCGGCAACCGATGCATGCCTTCGCTTTTTATCCGTCCACCGCCAGGGAGCAGTCCAGCCTGCTCGATGGCTACCAGATCGATGCTGCGCCAGATGCCAAAATTGCTATCGGCCGCTTTCCGCTGTTGATGCTCTCCCACGGCAACACCGGCACACCGCTGGCCCTGCATGACCTGGCCACCTCGCTGGCGCGCCAGGGCTTCGTGGTGGTAGCGGTGATTCATCCCGGCGACAACGCCCAGGATCACAGCCGACTCGGGACCTTGAGCAATCTGTATGGCCGGCCGATCCAGATTTCCGAAGCCATTACCGCGACGTTGAACGACCCGATGCTCTCGCCCTTTGTTAATGCGGAGCAGGTTGGGGTGATCGGCTATTCGGCCGGTGGCGAGACGGCGTTGATCCTGTCGGGCGCCACGCCAGACCTCAATCGCCTGCGCCGCTACTGTCAGGAACGGCCGGACGATCGTGATGCCTGCAATACCCAAGGCGAATTGATTGCCGACCGCGACGACCTGTCCCCGGTGGCCGACCCCAGGGTCCGGGCATTGTTGCTCATGGCGCCGTTGAGCCTGAAATTTGGCCGCCACACCCTGGCCGAGGTCCATGTGCCGGTGCTGTTGTACAGCGGCGACGGCGACAAGCTGGTGGCTTTCGATAAAAACGCCGCCGCCTTGGCCCGCAAGCTGCCTACCGCACCGGATTTCAAGACGCTGGCCGGAGCGGGGCACTTTGTCTTCCTGGCCCCGTGTACTGAAGAGCAGATCGCCGCGATGCCGGCACTGTGTACCGATGCGGACGGTGTCGACCGCAAGGACATCCACCGCACCATGATTTCCGAGGCCAGCCGCTTCTTCGGCGAGGCCTTGGGCAAGCCGACCCGGGCGGGGATGAGGACGGCCGATCAATAATGGGCGTTTGTCGCTTGGCGACGTAGCAGCAGGGTCAGGCCCAGCCCGCTGACCGACAGCAACGCGGCGCAGAAGAAGATCGACGAATAGCCCAGGTTCAATGCCACCGCACCCATCAACGGCCCAGCAATTGCCAGTGCCAGGTCAAAGAACACCGCATAGGCGCTCAACCCCGCGCCCCGGCTGGTATTGGGCACTTGCTTGATCGCTTCCACACCCAGTGCCGGGTACACCAGCGACAGCCCGAAGCCCGCCAGCCCCGCGCCGATCAGCGCGACCGCGGTGTTCGGCGCGAGCCAAAGCAATACCAGCCCCAGGGTTTCGATGCTCATGCAGGCAATGGCCGAGCTGAAGCCGCCGAAGCGGGCGATGCTGGAGATGAATATCAACCGCGCCAGGATGAAGCAGACGCCGAAAACCGTCAGGCACCAGGCCGCTCCGGTCCAGCCGCGGCTGATATAGAAGAGCGTGATGAACGTGGTGAGTGTGCCGTAGCCGATCGAGGCCAGGCACAGGCTCGCTCCGTATGGCGCAATGCGCCCGAACACCGCCCAGAAGGGCAAGCGCTCGCCACGAATGACCGGCACCGACGGTTTGTTGCGAATCATCAACAGCGCTATGCCGGCCAGCATCGACAGGGCGATGCCCAGGCTGGCGAAGCCCAGCTCGCCGACCATCACCACCCCCAGTGGCGCGCCGATGGCGATGGCCCCGTAAGAGGCGATGCCATTCCAGGAAATCGAGCGGGCGGTGTGTTCCACGCCCACCTGGCCCATGCACCAACTGATGGTGCCCACGCCAATCAGCCCCTGGGCCACGCCGAGCAGCAATCGGCCGGCAATCAGAATCAGCAGGCTGGTTAGAGGGAAGCTTTGCAGCAGGGTCGAGATCAGCGTCAGCACACCGCTGAGTACAATCCCCGATAACCCGTAGACGATCGCCCGCTTGGTGCCAACGCTGTCCGACAACCGCCCGGCCATGGGGCGGCTGAGCAGGGTCGCCAGATACTGTGAGCCAATGGTCAGCCCGGCCACCACTGCACTGAAACCCAGCTGCTCGTGGACATACCCGGGCAGAACCGCAATCGGCAGGCCGATGCAGAGGAAGGCGATGAAGGTATAGAACACAATGGAGACGATCTGCAGGGTGATCGACAGGGAGCTGGGGGCAGATGAGGGCGTTGGCATGGGGCTCGTTCGCGGGCAGCGGTAAGAGAGCCTCATCATGGCGCGAGGTGGGGATAAAAGAAAGCAGGCTAACGGTTTGCATTGGTGGAGAATGTGCCGCCGCCATCGCGAGCAAGCTCGCTCCCACAGGTTTTTACCCTTGGAAGACAAAAAGCCCTGTCACAACGGACAGGGCTTTCACGTGCAGCGTGCAGCTAAGGGCGGTGCTTAGAACACCACACCCTGACTGCGCAGGTAGTCATCATAGGTGCCGCTGAAGTCGACCACGCCGTCCGCGCTCAGCTCGATGATACGGGTGGCCAGGGACGAAACGAACTCACGGTCATGGCTGACGAAGATCAGCGTGCCCGGGTAGTTTTCCAGCGCCAGGTTCAGCGCTTCGATGGATTCCATGTCCAAGTGGTTGGTCGGTTCGTCCATCACCAGCACGTTCGGTTTTTGCAGGATCAGCTTGCCGAACAGCATGCGACCCTGTTCACCACCGGAAATGACCTTGACCGACTTGAGGATCTCGTCGTTGGAGAACAGCATGCGGCCCAAGGTGCCACGAACCAGTTGTTCGCCACCCTGGGTCCATTGGCCCATCCAGTCGAACAGGTTGACGTCGTCTTCGAAGTCGTGGGCGTGGTCCTGGGCGTAGTAGCCCAGTTCCGCGGCGTCGGTCCATTTCACCGTACCGGCATCCGGTTCCAGTTCATTGACCAGGGTGCGCAGCAAGGTGGTCTTGCCGATGCCGTTCGGGCCAATGATTGCCACGCGCTCGCCGGCTTCGACGGTGAAGCTGAAGTCCTTGAACAGCGGCTTGCCGTCAAAGCCTTTAGCCATGCGCTCGACGATGACCGCCTGGCGGTGCAGCTTTTTGGTCTGCTCGAAACGAATGAACGGGCTGACACGACTCGACGGCTTGACCTCGGCCAGTTGGATCTTGTCGATCTGCTTGGCGCGGGAGGTGGCTTGCTTGGCTTTCGAGGCGTTGGCCGAGAAGCGGCTGACGAACGATTGCAGTTCGGATATCTGTGCTTTCTTCTTGGCGTTGTCCGACAGCAGCTGCTCGCGGGACTGGGTCGCCACGGTCATGTATTCGTCATAGTTGCCCGGGAACAGGCGCAGCTCGCCGTAGTCCAGGTCCGCCATGTGGGTGCAGACACTGTTCAGGAAGTGACGGTCGTGGGAGATGATGATCATCAGGCTCGAACGCTGGGTCAGCACGTTTTCCAGCCAGCGGATGGTGTTGATATCCAGGTGGTTGGTCGGCTCGTCCAGCAGCAGCACTTCCGGGTCGGAGAACAGCGCCTGGGCCAGCAGTACACGCAGTTTCCAGCCTGGCGATACTTCGCTCATCGGGCCGAAATGCTGCTCGATGCCAATCCCCAGGCCCAGCAGCAGTTCGCCAGCACGGGACTCTGCGGTGTAGCCGTCCATCTCGGCGAATTCGGTTTCCAGCTCGGCCACGGCCATGCCGTCTTCTTCGGTCATTTCCGGCAGCGAATAGATGCGATCGCGCTCGGCCTTGACCTTCCACAGCTCTTCGTGACCCATGATCACGGTGTCGATCACGGTGAATTCTTCGTAGGCGAACTGGTCCTGGCGCAGTTTACCCAGGCGCACGTTCGGCTCGAGCATCACCTGGCCGCCGGACGGTTCGAGGTCACCACCGAGGATTTTCATGAAGGTCGACTTGCCGCAACCGTTGGCGCCGATCAGGCCGTAGCGGTTGCCCGCGCCGAACTTGACCGAGACGTTTTCGAACAGCGGCTTGGCGCCGAACTGCATGGTGATGTTAGCTGTAGAGATCAAAGGTTTATCCTGCGGAACATTCAGAGTAGCTAAGGGTGCGGCAGTACCTGTTCAGTACCTGTTTGCGCAGGGCCCGACCGCGCAAAGGCGTCGCGGTCGCAAGCGCAAGGGTCCATCCGGCATAAGAGGACAGCAGCATACGGAGCGCCTGGCCCGAGTTGACGTGCGCCGAAGCCGGGTTTCCGGTATCGACCAAAGGGGGCGCATGATGTTTGGCGGCGATTGTACTGATATGGCCGCATTAACGATAGGGTATTGCCTGGGCATGACAGTTTTTCACAACTGAAGGATAACTTTCGCTTACAAACTCTGGCTAAAATGCCATCTCACCCGACGCCACCTCCCTTGCCGCTCGGCTGGCCGGGAGAAAGCAGCCTGTTCACTCCTGATTTGTGACGGATTCCGTGAAACTTATCTTTGCCACGATCTACCTTCTGTCCATTGGCTATGTGCACTTGCGTGGGCGCGTGCGGCACAAGTTCGGACGCCAGTTGAGTGATCACTCGTCGTTTCTCGCTCCGATCAACTGCTTGCTCTACCTGTGCTCGAGGTTTCCTAATAAAGCTTTCCTGAGCCCGGCGGATTTCCCGGACCTGAGCCCGTTGCAGACCCATTGGGAAGAAATCCGTGCCGAAGGCCAGCGCCTGCTGCAAGCGGGGGAGATCAAGCGTTCCAATCAGTACGATGACGTCGGCTTCAATTCGTTCTTCAAGACCGGTTGGAAGCGTTTTTACCTGAAGTGGTACGGCGACAGCCATCCTTCGGCCATGAAGCTCTGCCCGCGCACCACCGAGCTGGTGCAGGGCATCGGATCGATCAAGGCGGCAATGTTTGCCGAGTTGCCGCCAGGTTCGAAGTTGGTTCGTCACCGCGACCCGTATGCCGGGTCCTATCGTTATCACTTGGGCCTGGAAACGCCCAACGATGCTGGATGCTACATCAACGTTGATGGCGAGCATTACCATTGGCGTGATGGCGAGGCGGTGATATTCGACGAGACGTTCATTCATTACGCCGAGAACACCACCCCCCATAACCGCATTATTTTGTTCTGTGATGTGGAACGCCCCCTGAAGTTTCGCTGGGCCACAGCGTTCAACCGCTGGTTCAGTCGCACCGTCATGGCCGCCGCCGGTGCGCCCAATGACGCGGGTGACAGGACGGGGGGCTTGAATCGGGCGTTTTCCCGGCTCTACAAGATTCGTCTGCAAGGCAAGGAACTGAAGAAGCGCAACCGCAAGCTGTATTACTTGCAGAAATGGGCGTTCTTTGGTGGTTTGTTGGCAGTCTTCATCTGGATCTGAGCCCACACCCATTGTGCAGGCGCTGGCGAAGCCTGCGATCTTTTGATCTTGAGACTTTTACCAGCGACTCAATGGATTGGGACAAGATCACAACCCAGACGCTTGCCGACCTCGCCATCAACCCCGGGAGGTCTTTGTGGTTTTTTTAGCGGGGGCGGACTTGGTGCTCTTCGCCGGTTTTGCCGCGGGCTTGGCCGGCGACTTGCCTTTGCCGCCCAGGCTGCGCTTGAGCAGTTCGGTGAGGTCGATGACATCGGCGCTCTTGCGTTGCTCTTCGCCCGGGTCGGTTTCCACGGCTTCGAGTCGACCTTCCTTGGCCTTTTTCTCTACCAGTTCCATGATCTTGTCCTGGAAACTGTCGCGGTATTCTTCCGGAGACCAGTCGGCGCTCATGTCTTGCACCAGGCGCTTGGCCATCTCCAGCTCGCCCTTGGCCAGGGTCGGGTGGGTCACTTCATCGCCCAGTTCCAGGATGTCGAGTTCACGCACTTCTGCCGGCCAGCGCAGCATGACCAGGACCAGGGCCGATTCCAGGGGCATGAGGGCGGCCAGATGCTGGCGGGTGTGCAGCACAACCAGGGCCAGGGCCACCTTGTTGCTCTTGATCAGGGTTTCGCGCAGCAAGGCGTAGACCTTGCCGCCACGCTTGTCGGGGGCAAGAAAGTAGGGTGTGTCGATGTTTTGCAGTGGGATTTTCTCGCTGTCGACAAAGGAAAAGATATCGATGGTCTGTGTGGACTTCGGGTGGGCGGAGCGGATTTCCTCTTCGCTGAGCAGCACGTATTGGCCTTTCTGGTATTGGACGCCCTTGACGATGTCTTCCTTGGTGACTTCCTTGCCCGTGACCTTGTTGACCCGCTTGTAGCCCACCGGGTCCATGCTGCGCTTGTCCAACCAGTCGAAATCCACGCCCTGGGAGGCGGTGGCTGACACCAGCGCCACAGGAATGTGGACCAGTCCGAAGCTGATTGCGCCTTTCCAGATTGCCCGTGCCATGGTGCAGTTTTCCTTGCCGATGAGTGTCTCTCTGGTGACCTTGGGGCCTTGGGAAAAGTTTCCACCGCGCGCCGTCTGGCTCATGGCGGGAGCAAGCCCGCTCCCCTCTGTTTTGGAGACGCTTAGTTACATCTTCAGGAGGATCTTTTACTTAACAATGGCGAACCTGCGGCGTAGCGTGTTTTCGATATGCCTGAATCCATGAGGTGTTCCGATGAACAGGCTGATGCTCGCCATCATGACATTACTGCTGACCACCGCTGTTCAGGCTGCAACGCCTGACGCTGGCACCGTGCTCGTGGCTCAGAATCTGCCCGGCAACAACAACCCCTACAACAGCCCGACTCGCCGGGCCAATCCCAATAGCATGCAGGGCACCCGGCCCAACGTGCCGATGATTCACAACAACCCGACGATTGCCGTCCCTCGTCCACCCACCCTGGAAAACGGCGGAATCGGCAATGGCTACCCTCGTTCCGGCCAGCCTGCGGGTTCGCCACGACCTACCATCGAATCCCCAACCCTGCCCAGGAAAACCAACAACGGCGATCGCTAGGCGCTGAACCCTGGCTGTTTCTTTCCACTCCACAGAAGGATGTGTGCATGTTGCGTAAAACACTCTTGGCCACACTCGGCGCCAGCGTTGTTCTGAGCTTTGCTACTCCGGCCTCTGCCGTGCAAACCCAGCAAGTGAAAAGCGAGGAGGGCACCCTGGAGGTGACCACGGTGGTCAAGGGCCTGGAGCACCCTTGGGCGGTGGCGTTCCTGCCGGATCAGCAAGGCATGCTGGTCACGGAGCGATCCGGCAACCTGCGTCTGGTGAGCCCCGAGGGCCAGTTGTCGGCGCCGTTGAGTGGCGTCCCCAAGGTCTGGGCCAGGGGCCAGGGCGGCTTGCTGGATGTGGCGCTGTCACCGGATTTCAAACAGGACCGCACCGTTTACCTGTCCTATGCCGAGGCCGGTGAAGACGGCAAGGCCGGCACTGCTGTGGGCCGTGGGCAGTTGTCGCAAGACTTGAAGACGCTGAACGGCTTCGACGTGATCTTCCGTCAGCAACCCAAACTGTCCACGGGCAACCACTTTGGCTCGCGCCTGGTGTTCGACCGCGAGGGTTACCTGTTCATTACCCTGGGGGAAAACAACGACCGTCCGACGGCCCAGGACCTGGACAAATTGCAAGGCAAGATCGTGCGCCTCTACCCCGACGGCAAGGTGCCGGAGGATAACCCGTTTGTCGGCCAGGAAAACGTAAGACCCGAGATCTGGGCGTACGGCATTCGCAATCCTCAGGGTGCCGCCCTCAACCCCCGCAACGGTACGTTGTGGGAGAACGAACACGGGCCCAAGGGGGGCGATGAGCTGAACATCATCGAGCGCGGCAAGAATTACGGCTGGCCGCTGGCGACTCACGGCGACAACTACTCCGGTGCCCCGATTCCCGAAGCCCAGGGTAAAACGGTCGACGGCACCCTCGGCCCTTACCATGTATGGCAGGTCTCACCGGGGCTCAGCGGCATGGCGTTCTACGACAACGATCGCTTCAAGGCCTGGCAACACAACGTGTTCATCGGTGCGCTGGTTTCCAAGAACCTGATCCGCCTGCAATTCAAGGATGATAAGGTCGTACACGAAGAGCGTTTGCTCGGTGAACTCGATGAACGTATCCGTGACGTTCGCCAAGGGCCGGATGGTTACCTGTATGTGCTGACGGATGAAGGCGATGGGTCGTTGTATAAAGTTGGCCTGAAGTAACTTGTGGCGGAACTAGGCCAGCTGGGTATTTTGGATTGACTTGGCCCCCATCTCCCAGCTAACTTCCAACCATGACTTCCACCGTACTGCGCAGCCAGCCAAGCATTATTACCGCCATTCCTTATTTGGCGGGCTAGCTGACGACTGCACCCAACCCGCCCTAGAGGCGGGTTTTTTCTTTCTGTCTCCAGGGTTCTGCCCCAACCAGGAGACCGCCATGACCGCAACCCCCACCGACCAAGCCCTGCTGGAACACTACGTCAAAAAAATCCTCGCCGCGCCGGTCTACGAATTGGCCGTGCGCACGCCACTGCAAGCGGCCCCTGCGTTGTCCGAAGCCTTGGGCAACCTGATCCTGCTCAAGCGCGAAGATTTGCAGCCGACTTTTTCCTTCAAGATCCGCGGCGCCTACAACAGACTGGTCCAATTGACCCCCGAACAGCGGGCTCGTGGCGTCATCACCGCCTCGGCTGGCAATCATGCCCAGGGCGTGGCGCTGGCGGCGCGGGAGTTGGGGATCTCGGCCACGATCGTCATGCCCTTGACCAGCCCGCAATTGAAGGTGCTCGGCGTACGCAACCGGGGCGCCGAAGCGTTGCTGCACGGGGAGAGTTTTCCGTATGCCCTGGAGTACGCGCTGGACCTGGCCCGGCAGACCGGACGGGAATTCGTGTCGCCTTTCGATGATCCGGATGTGATCGCGGGGCAGGGCACCGTTGCCATGGAAATCCTGCGCCAGCACCCAGGCCGGCTGGATGCGATTTTTGTCCCGGTCGGCGGCGGTGGGCTGATCGCCGGAATTGCGGCGTATGTCAAATACCTGCGACCGGAAGTGCGCATCATTGGTGTCGAATCGCAACACTCCGCCTGTTTGCAGGCGGCGTTGGTGGCCGGGGAGCGGGTGACGCTGCCAAGTGTCGGAACCTTCGCCGATGGTGTGGCCGTGGCGCAGATCGGCGCCCATGGCTTCGAAATCTGCCGTTTCTGCGTCGATGAGGTCATGACCGTCAGCAACGACCAACTTTGCGCGGCGATCAAGGACATCTATGACGACACCCGCTCAATCACCGAACCCTCCGGCGCCCTCGCGGTGGCTGGCATCAAGCAGTACGTGGCCCGAACCGGGGCCCGAGGTCAAACCCTGGTGGCGATCGATTCCGGGGCCAATATCAACTTCGACAGTTTGCGTTATGTGGCCGAGCGTGCGGCGGAGGGCGTGATTTGAGTTTTTACTGCCTGTCACACTTTTTTTGAACGAGGCGACGGATGCCCGCTCCCCCTGCTGCAATAGGGTCTACTCTAGCTTTCGACAGGAGAAAAGCGATTGCAGCTTGCATGGTTTTTTTACCGTTACCTTGCATTCTGCACGACCGGTCCGGCGCCAGGCGAAGCTAAGTATTTGATTTGAGTCAAGCCAGGGCGTCGTGAGTTCAGGCATGTTATTTGCGGGATGATTCAGGAGTTCGCTTAATGGGGCTCATTTATTAGAAACGCCAAAAACGAACGACACGGTATTCGCAGTCCCAGTCCGCATGGAAGAAACGGACGAAAAGAATGCCGCCGTTGTGTACATGAATTGGCCGCCTCAACAGGAGAGAGTTGCCATGTTTTTATCTGCCCTCGAAATGCGAAATATCATTGAAAGCAGCTTGTTGCCCAAGCGCTCGCAATGCACCTTGTCACCCGATTTGTCGATGACCATCAAAATCTACGACGATCATGAAACCGACCGCGTGGCCCTGGTCAAAACGGGCATCGATGCTCAGAAACTCACAGGTTGCCGTGCAATCAACGACCTGATTGCCGAACTGCGCACCGAACTTGACCACAACCAGCACCACAATCCCGTCGGCAATCATTTTCATCATTTACATCGGATGACCGGGCGTTAAACCACGCGCTCCGTTCAATCACATCAACGCCTGGCCCGGCCATTGTCCGAGCCGGGCGTTGTTTTGTTCGCAATTCGCGGGCTGGAGCCCTCAGCTCAATTGTTGCCGGTAAGGCAGGTCTGGCCCGGTCTTTGCGCAGGTCAGCGCTGCGGCGCGTATCGCGAAATCGAGCATGGCGCTGATCTGATCGCGGGTCAGGGTGTTCAGGCCTTCGACCGAATCCAATTGCTGTTCGGTGAGCCAGGTAATCAATGCGGCCTGGAAGGTGTCGCCCGCGCCCACAGTGTCGGCGATCTTTACCGAGCAGGCGGGCATCGTCCATGTGCCGTGGCGGCGACTGAACACCGTGGCGCCCTGGCCACCGCGGGTCAGGAACACCAGTTGGCAACGGTGCTGCAGCCAGCCATCAATCACTGCTTGCGGTTCAAGCTCGGGGTAGAGCAGGCTCAGGTCTTCGTCGCTCACCTTGATCAGGTCGGCATATTGCACCAGTGTTGCGATCCGCGAGCGCCACAGTTCGATATCTGGCTGCGGGTTGAGGCGCACGTTCGGATCGAGGCTGATCAGACGCTTGCCGCTCTCGCGCTGCACCAGGGCCAGCAGGGTGTCGGCAATCGGCTGGACCACCAGGGAGAACGAGCCGAAATGCAAGCCGCGCACCTCCGGGCCCAACGTCGGCAGGTGAGCCTGGCTCAATTGCCGGTCCGCGCAGCCTTCGCCGCGAAAGCTGTAGTGGGGCGAGCCGTTGGCGCCGACGGCGACCATCGCGAGGGTCGTCGGTGCGTCAAAGTCCATGAGGTATCGGGCGCTGACACCTTCGTTGAGCAGCACTTGCTGCAAGCGTCGGCCAAGGTAGTCGGTGGATAACCCGGCAAACAGTGCGGACTCGACGCCCAGGCGCCGCAACCCTACCGCCACATTGAACGGCGAACCGCCGGCAATGGCCTTGAAGTTCACTTGCGAGGCCGGACCACCCGTCTCGGTTTCACTGAAAAAATCAAATAGCGCTTCACCACACACCAAATACATAGTTTCCCGCTCTCAAAGGGTTGCGACGTGTTGTCGATACTGTTCATACGCTTGTTGGGAGGCCGCGACGTGCTCGGCGATGGGCCGGGTTTCACTGCCCAGGTCAAGCTTGACGCAGCGCTCGCACAGTTCGGCCAGGTGTTCTTGCGTGCCTGAATGGCACCATGCTGCCTGAATCGCCGCGCCCAGGGCAGCGGCCTCGCTCTGTTGGGTGCAGATGACCGTGGTATTCATGATGTCGGCGACGATCTGCCGCCACACCGGGCTCTTCGAGCCGCCGCCGATCAGGCGGATACTCAGGGCCTCAAGCCCGTTGGCCCGCAGCAGGTCCAGGCCGTAGCGCAAGCCGAAGGTCGTGCCTTCGACCACGGCGCGGCACAGATTGGCCCGCGTCAGGTTGGTGGTCGTCAGGCCCAGCAGGCTGCCGGTGGCATGGGGCAGGGCGGGAACGCGCTCGCCGTTGAGAAACGGCAGCATGCACACGCCCTCGGCGCCAATCGGGGCCTGGGCCACCAGGGCGTTGAAGGCGGCGATGTCCAGCTCCAGCAACTCGCATATCGCCCCGGTGGCATTGGTCAGGTTCATGGTGCAGATCAGCGGCAGCCAGCCACCGCTGGAAGAGCAGAAGGTCGCCACCGAAGCCTCTGGGCTGACCGCAGGTTCTGCGGCATAGGCGTAGACCGTGCCGGAGGAGCCGAGGCTCATGGTGATCACGCCGGGCTGGATGTTACCGGTGCCGATGGCGCCCATCATGTTGTCGCCGCCACCGCTTGCCACCACCGCATCCGGGTTGATGCCCAGGTGCGCGGCGATGGCCGGGAGAATCCGGCCGACCGGCTGATGGGCCTCGATCAGTTCCGGCAACGCCGCTTGCAAGCGCCCGCTCGGGTCGATGTGCTGCAGCAACGCTACATCCCATTGGCGGGTGCGAACGTTGAAATAACCGGTGCCCGAGGCGTCGCCATATTCGCTGCAATGGCGGCCGGTCAGCCAATGATTCAGGAAGTCGTGGGGCAGCAGGATGCTGTTGATGCGGGCGAAAACCTCAGGATGCTGTTCGCGGGTCCACAACAGCTTGGATACCGTGTAACCGGGGGCGATGACTACACCGAGGCGTTCCAGGGAAGCGTTTTCTCCACCCAGGTGCGCCAGGAGTCGATCGTTTTCAGCGGTGGTTTCGGTGTCGCACCACAGTTTGGCCGGGCGCAGGACCTGGCCTTGCTCATCGAGCAAGACCAGGCCGTGCTGCTGGCCGGAGACGCCAATGCCGAGGATGGCCTGGCCATCGACCCCAGCGGCGGCCAGCGCCTGATGGGTCGCCTGGGTGAACGCGTCCAGCCATTGCTGGGTGTCTTGTTCACGGCATCCGTTGGGGCCGCTGATCATGCTGTGGGCCGCGGCACCCTGGCCCAGGACTTGACCGGTGGTGGTGTCCAGGACAAGCGCCTTGGTGCCTTGGGTGCCGCAGTCGATGCCTAGGAACAGTTGTTGGTTTGCCATAAAAATCCTTGGTCGTCAGATCAATATCCGCAAGAAATAGCCGCTCGGTCAAACAATGCTCAGGCAAACACAAAACCCGTGGCGAGGGAGCTTGCTCCCTCGCCACAACGGCAGACCGCAGTTCAGTCCGAGTCAGCCAACACCCGCTCAAGCGTCCGTGTAACGCCGTGCTCGCGCAAGCTGTTGCAGCACCATTCGAATGCTGCCACGAACTCTGGCGAACGGGGGATGGCGGTGCCAAAGATTTCTTCCACTTCGAGCAACCGCTGGGTCACCAGCGCATCGTCAGCCACCAGCGCCTGGCAGAACGCCGCCCGTGGGTCCGGGATCGAATAGGTCAGACCATTCTCGTCCACGCCTTTGAGGTACACGGCCCAGGCCGCCACCACCAGCGCCGCGCGGCGGGTTTGGCCACCGTCGGCAATCAAGCGGTTGATCGTCGGCACGGTGAATTTCGGAAATTTCGACGAACCGTCCGAACACACCCGTTCCAACTGGTCGGCGATGGCCTGGTTGGAGAAACGCGCCACCAGGGTGTTCTTGTAGTCGGTCAGGTCGATGCCGGGTACCGGCGCCAGTTGCGGCGTTACATCCAGGTCCATGTAGGCGCGCATATAGCGCACGAACAGTGGGTCGTTCATGGTCTCGTGGACGAAACGATAGCCCTTGAGGAATCCCAGATACGTCAGCGCCAGGTGACTGCCGTTGAGCAGCTTGATCTTCATCTCTTCGTAGGGTGAAACGTCATCGGTGAACTGCACACCGACCTTTTCCCAGGCCGGGCGTCCGTTGACGAATTTGTCTTCCAGCACCCATTGCACGAAGGGTTCGCAGACCACTGGCCAGGCGTCGTCAATGCCGTGTTCGTCATGCAGTTGCAGGCGATGGGCGACACTGGTCATCGGCGTGATGCGGTCGACCATGGCGTTGGGAAAGCTGACGTTGTGGTCGATCCAATGCCCCAGTTCAGCATCGCGCAACGCGGCGAACGCCAGTAATGCCTTGCGGGTTACGGCGCCGTTGTGGGGCAGGTTATCGCAGGACATCAGGGTAAACGCCGGGGTGCCGGCGGCGCGGCGCTTGGCCAGGGCGGCGCAAAGGAAGCCAAATACTGTTTTTGGATCGTCGGGATGGGCCAGGTCGTGCTGGATCTGCGGCAGGTGGGCCATGAACTCGCCGTTGCTGTCGTCGATGCAGTAGCCGCCTTCGGTGATGGTCAGCGAGACAATGCGGATGTGCGGATCGGCGAGTTTGTCGATCAGCGCCTGGGCGCCGTCTTCGGCCAGCAGCATGTCGGCGATGGCGCCGATTACCCGGACTTCGGTGTCGTCGGTATCGCCCAATTCATACAGCGTGAAGAGGTAGTCCTGGCCGGCCAGGTCGTCCCGGGCACGGCGGTCTTCAGCGCGCAAGCCGACGCCGCAGATGGCCCAATCCAAGTCAGCGCCGGTGTTCATCAGCGCATCGGTGTAGTACGCCTGGTGAGCGCGGTGGAAACCGCCGACCCCAATGTGGGCAATACCCTGGCGAATCTCGCTCAAGGAGTAGGCGGGCAGGGCGATCTCAGGCTTGAGGTGGTGCAGGTTCTGTCGGTTGAGTTTCATCACAAGTCTCGGCAATCAGGCGGCGGCGCGTAGCGCACGGGTGACCGCTACGCCTTCGGCATCGAATAGGTGGCAGTGCTCGGCGTCCAGGTGCAGGCTCAGTTGCTCGCCGAATTGGCTCGCCAGGTCTCCGCGAACGCGCATGGTCAAGGCTTCGCCGGACGCGGTCACGACGTGGCAGAAGGTGTCGCTGCCCAGGCGTTCGCTGACATCGGCGGTGACTTGCAACGTGCAATCGCCCGGTTGTGCCAGGTTCAGGTGCTCCGGACGAATCCCCAGGGTCACCGCGCCGCCGACGCTCAAGTTGGCCCCGCTCAACGGCAAGCTGATACGGGTTCCGGCGTCCAACAGGACTTCACAACCCTGGCTGTCCAGGCGCGTAACCTTGCCTTTGAGGAAGCCCATTTTCGGCGTGCCGAGGAACCCGGCGACAAACAGATTGGCCGGTTGGTGATACAGCTCCAGCGGCGAGCCGACCTGCTCGATGCGCCCGCCATTGAGCACCACCACCTTGTCGGCCAGGGTCATGGCTTCGACCTGGTCGTGGGTCACGTAGATCATGGTCGCTTGCAACTCCTTGTGCAGCCGGGCCAGTTCCAGGCGCATCTGTACGCGAAGGGCGGCGTCAAGGTTGGACAAGGGTTCGTCGAACAGGAAGATTTTCGGGTTGCGCACGATGGCCCGGCCAATTGCCACACGCTGGCGCTGGCCGCCAGACAGTTGCTTGGGCTTACGCTCGAGCATTGGCCCCAGTTCGAGGATGCGTGCCGCTTCGTTGACCTTCTTCTCGACCTCGGCCTTGGGCACGCCGGCCAGGTCCAGGGCGAAGGACATGTTCTTGCGCACGCTCATGTGCGGGTACAGGGCGTAGGTCTGGAACACCATCGCCAGGTCGCGTTTGGCCGGGCTGACTTCGGTGATGTCCCGGCCGTCCAGTTCGATGGTGCCGTCGCTGACTTCTTCCAGGCCGGCAATCAGCCGCAGCAGCGTGGATTTGCCACAGCCCGACGGGCCGACGAAAACCACGAATTCCTTGTCGTTCACTTCCAGGTCGATGCCTTTGATGATGGAAAAGCCTTCGAAGCCTTTTTGCAGGTTCTTGATTTTCAGGTTGGCCATGATGATGGGCCTCCACTTCTGAGTAGTGTGTAGAGCGCGTTATTTCACGGCGCCAAAGGACAAACCGCGCACCAGCTGTTTCTGGCTGATCCAGCCAAAAATCAGGATCGGCGCGCAGGCCAGGGTCGAGACGGCCGACAATTTGGCCCAGAACAGACCTTCGGGGCTTGAGTAAGAGGCGATCAATGCCGTCAGTGGCGCGGCTTTGGACGATGTGAGGTTCAGTGACCAGAAGGCCTCGTTCCAGCACAGGATCAGCGACAGCAGCACGGTGGACGCCAGGCCGCCCTTGGCAATCGGCAGCAGCACGCGGACCATTTCCTGCCACAGCGTGGCGCCATCCAGACGCGCGGCTTCGAGGATGTCGCGGGGAATGTCCTTGAAGTAGGTGTAAATCATCCAGACCACAATCGGCAGGTTGATCAACGTGTAGATGATGATCAGCGCTATCCGGGTGTCCAACAGGCCAAAACTCTTGGCCAGCAGGTAGATCGGCATCAGCACGCCTACCGGTGGCAGCATCTTGGTGGAGAGCATCCACAGCAGCGTGCCTTTGGTGCGCTGGGTTTCGTAGAACGCCATGGAGTAGGCCGCCGGCACCGCGATCAGCAGGCACAGGGCGGTGGCACTGAAGGAAATCACCACCGAGTTCCAGGCAAAACTGAAGTAGTCGCTGCGCTCGTTGATGTGCAGGTAGTTTTCCAGCGTCGGGGTGAAGATGAATTGCGGTGGTGTGGCGAAGGCATCGATTTCGGTCTTGAAACTGGTCAGCACCATCCAGAAGATCGGGAAGAAAATCAGGATCGCGATGGCCCAGGCCAGTGTGCCCAGCAGCAGGCTTTGCAGCCGGCGGGATTGTTGAAGAGTCATGGCGGCGGCCTCAGTGCTTGTCGGTGAGGTTTTTGCCGATCATCCGGACAAGGATGATGGCGGCGATGTTGGCGATGACCACGGCAATCAGGCCACCGGCCGACGCCATGCCGACGTCGAACTGCACCAGCGCCTGGTTGTAGATCAGGTAGGCGAGGTTGGTCGAGGCGTAGCCAGGGCCACCGTTGGTGGTGGTGAAAATCTCGGCGAACACCGACAGCAGGAAAATCGTCTCGATCATCAGTACCACGGCAATCGGGCGGGCCAGGTGCGGCAAGGTCAGGTGCCAGAAAATCGCGATGGGACCGGCGCCATCCAGGCGCGCGGCTTCTTTCTGCTCCTGGTCGAGGGACTGCATGGCGGTCATCAGGATCAGGATCGCGAAGGGCAACCATTGCCAGGACACAATGATGATGATCGACAGCAGCGGGTAATGGGCCAGCCAGTCCACCGGTTGCGCGCCGAACAGTTTCCACACCGAGGCGAGGATCCCCGAGACCGGGTGGAAAATCAGGTTCTTCCAGATCAGCGCGCCCACGGTGGGCATGATGAAGAAGGGCGAGATCAACAGTACACGTACGATGCCGCGACCGAAAAACTCACTGGCCTCCAGCAGCGCGCTGATCAACACCCCGAGCACGATACTGATCAGCAACACGCTGCCCACCAGCAACAGGGTGTTGGTGGCGCCGGGCATGAAACCCGAATCGGTGAGGAAATAAGTGAAATTCTCCAGTCCCACGAATTCGTTTTCGCCGGGATAGAGCAGGTTGTAGCGGATCAGCGAGAAATAGACGGTCATGCCCAGCGGCACGATCATCCACAGCAGCAATAAGGCGACCGAAGGGCTGACCAGGAACCAGCCGGGGTTGGCCAGGCGGAGCTTGCGCGCCGGTGGGGCGATCTCGATGGGTGCTTTGGCGGTTGTCGTTGAACTATTCATGGCATTGAACCGATTTTGTGCAGGCCTACGAAAATCCCCTGTGGGAACGGGCTTGCTCGCGAATAGAGCAGCACATCCAACATCAATGTGACTGACAGATCGCTTTCGCGAGCAAGCCCGCTCCCACAAAAGGAAGAGCGGCGGCGCGGGTTACTTGGGATACCCAGCGCGTTTCATCTCGCGTTCGGTGGTGGACTGCGCGGCGGTCAACGCCTGGTCCACGGTCTGCTGGCCGGTCAGCGCGCCCGCAAAGAATTTGCCTACCTGGGTGCCGATGGCCTGGAACTCGGGAATGGTCACCAACTGGATGCCGATGTAGGGCACAGGTTTGAGGGTTGGCGCTTTCGGGTCGGCGACTTTCAACGATTCCAGGGTCACCTTGGCAAACGGCGCGGCCTTTATGTAGTCGTCGCTGTAGGTCGAGGTGCGTGTTCCTGGCGGTACGTTGGCAATGCCGTCGGTCTTGGCGACCAATTGGCCGTACTCCTTGGAAGTCGCCCACGTGGTAAAGACCGTGGCGGCGTCCTTGGCTTTGGAACTGGTGGGGATGGCCAGCGACCAGGAGTACATCCACGAGGTGCCTTTGTCGGTTTTTTCGTGGGGGGCGAAGGTGAATCCAACGTGATCGGCCACCTTGCTCTGGGTCTTGTCGGTGACGAACGAACCGGCGACGCTGGCATCGACCCAGATCGCGCATTTGCCGCTGTTGAACAGCGCCAGGTTTTCGTTGAAACCGTTGCTGGAAGCACCCGGCGGGCCGGATTTCTTCATGTTGTCGACGTAGAAGTTGAGTGCGTCTTTCCACTCGGGCCCATTGAATTGCGGCTGCCACTTCTCATCGAACCAGCGCGCGCCATAACCGTTGGCCAGGGTGGTGATGAGCGCCATGTTCTCGCCCCAACCGGCTTTGCCCCGCAGGCACAGGCCATATTGTTCCTTGCTCTTGTCGGTGAGTTTTTCTGCGAACTCACCGATCTGGGTCCAGGTCGGGTGTTCGGGCATGGTCAGCCCGGCATTCTTGAACAGGTCGGTGCGGTAATACGTGATCGAACTTTCGGCATAGAACGGCAGGGCGTAGAGCGTGCCTTTGACTGACAGACCTTCGCGTACCGATGGGAATATATCGTCGAGGGCGTAACTGGCCGGCAGATCCTTCATCGGCTCCAGCCAGCCCTTGGCGCCCCAGAGTGCGGCTTCGTACATGCCAATGGTCAGCACGTCGAACTGGCCGCCCTGGGTGGCGATGTCGGTGGTCAGGCGCTGGCGCAGCACGTTTTCTTCGAGCACCACCCAGTTCAGCTTGATATCCGGGTGCTCGGCCTCGAAGGTTTTCGAGAGCTTTTGCATGCGGATCATGTCGCTATTGTTGACGGTGGCAATGGTGAGGGTCTGTGCGCCGAAACTGACGCTGCTGAGGGTCATGCAGGTGGAGACAAGCAGAGCTTTTACCGAAGGTTTCATCGCGCACTCCTTTTCCGCGCCCGGAAGGCTGCAGAAGGACAGTTATTGTTTTTGTGTCTTCCGAATGAAGGGAAGAATGTGCGCTGATTACAGCCCTCTATGGACGGCGTGACAAATCATCCGTCGCACTTATGCTGATACTTTTTTGCACTGATGAAGATTCAGGCCAAACAAAGAACCCCGTGGCGAGGGGATTTATCTCCGCTTTGTGGGAGCAAGCTTTGCTCCCACATAAATCCCGCCACAGGATCATTCGAGCGTGTCAGCCCTGGTTCTGCTCGGTCAAGCGCTGTACCGCCAGCCGCCGGTAGTGGGAAGGGGTCATGCCCTTGAGCTGCTGGAAACGCCGGTTGAAGTTGGAGATGTTGTTGAAACCGGATTCAAAGCACACGTCCGTCACCGGTTTATCGCCATCGGCCAGCAATTCGCAGGATTTGCTGATGCGCAGCCGATTGACGAATTCGATGAAACACCGCCCGGTGGCCTGTTTGAACACCCGGCTGAAGTAGGTGGGTTTCATGCCCAGGTGCTCGGCGACTTCTTCCAGGGACAGTTCCCGGGCGTAATGGGCGAAAATGTAATCCACCGCCCGGTTGGTGCGGTCGATGCTGTGTTCGTCCGCCGTTTGCGGGGCCGTGGCGCCGGAGAGCAGTTGATAGTCATCCGTGGCGGCCAGCAGCTCCATCAGAATGAAAAAATGCCCCAGGCGGCTCATGCCCCGGGAGTCGGCGATGCGCTGCATCAGGATCATGGCCTGGCGGATGGTGCGCTTGCAGCGAAATTCGATACCGTACTGGGCGCGTTCAAGCAGCGGCGCGACGGTCTTGAGCTCGGCAAACACTTGATGGCCGCTTTCGAACAATTCGTCGGTGAAATTCACCAGCATGTCGCGCTTGGGCACCACTTCGTCTTCGGCCACCTGGCTGATCCAGTTGTGGGGCAGGTTGGGGCCGGTGAGAAACAGCGACTGCGGATAGAAGTTGCCGATGTAATCGCCAATGAACACCTTGCCGGAACTGGCGACGATCAGGTGCAGCTCGTATTCCTTGTGGAAATGCCAACGCACCAGTGGGCAGGGGAAACCGTGCTGACGGTAGATGATGGACAGCCCGTTATGGTCGTCCATCAACTCGTAGGAAGGATCGGTGATTCGCGCTGTTCGGGTCATGTGCCTGACGTCTTTTGTTGTTATCGCCGCTGAATAATGCCCCCATCGCCGCACAGGTGCCACCCTGATTGGGGAGGTGGCACTTACGCCCCTAGGCGTTGCGGTTCTTTTCTTCGATCCACTGGGACATGTATTGGGTGCTCTTGTGCTGGTGGTGACGCAGCATGCTGCCGGTGAAATTGTCCCGGCGTCGTTGCGCAAGCTCGGCCCGGCAGGCCGTGATGCTTTCAATCAGCGTCGGGCCGTGTACCTGACGCTGGTAACGGTTCGCCAGCAAGGCCAGGCCGGCATCCTGGGCCTCGGTCCAGCGCACCGGGTCGCAGTACAACTGCACGGCGGCGCGGGCGATGTCTTCGGCGCTTTGGGCAATCGACCCGGGCCAGGGCAGTTCGCCGTACATGGCTTCGGCGCCGATGGGCGTGGTGACGTTGGGCGTGCCGCAGAGCATGGCTTCGATCAGTTTGCCCTTGATGCCGGCGCCAAAACGCAAGGGTGCCAGGCAGACCCGTGCCGCCGACATCACCTGCAAGGCGTCTTCGGCCCAGTTCATGATGTGGAAACCCTGGGCCGGGTTGTGCAACGCGGCAGCCTTGGGCGGGGTGTAGGCGCCGTATAGATGCAGTTGCGCACCGGGCAGTTGTTGGCGGATCAGCGGCCAGATGGCGTTTTTCATCCAGAGCACCGCGTCCCAGTTCGGCGCATGGCGGAAGTTGCCGATGCTCAAGAAGTGCGCCCGCTCTTCGAACGGCACGAGTGGTTCACTCGGCAGGTCGAGCATCAACGGGCACCAGAGCAGCAGGCTGCGGGGCAGTTTGAAGTGTTCCACCAGCAGTTCGATTTCAACCTCGGACACCATCAGGTTGAGGTCGCAGCGGTACAGGGCGGCGATTTCCCGCTGGGCCAGGTCGGTGCCGGCCATCAGTGCGAACTCTTCATGCAGGGCCGGGGCAAAAACGTCGCTGAAATCCTGGGAAACGTCATCGACCTTCAAGCGATCCTTCAGGCGCTGATGACGGGCGTGGCGTAGGCTCTGCAGGTCGGAAGTCTCCAGCACGCGCAGGGCGTGCGGGCAGTTTTTCTCGACGCGCCAGCCGAATTGTTCTTCCATCATGAACTGGTCGAACAACACGATATCCGGGGCCAACTCACGGATGAACGCATCGAAACGGCTGCTATTGAGCTCGATCGGCACTTCGCGGATGCCCAGCGCGATCAGGTCGGCGCGGTTTTCGCCTGGGTTTGCGGGGCTGCTGAAGGTGATGTCCCAGCCTTGCCCGAGGAAAGTCTCCAGCAGTTGCATGACGTGTCCACCGGCGGCCGATGAGCGCGGCTCGGGCCAGACATAGCCGATAACCAGGACCTTGGTGGCGGAGGGATGAGGCATGGACGGGCGTTTCCTTGGAATGAATCAGCTTGGAGCGAATCAGGCGCAGTCAAGCAGGGGGCGCCGATAGTGACCAAGAATCCGCCTGGGCTCAAGCCAGAATGCTTTTGACCTTGTCACGCAACTGATCGATGGAGAAGGGCTTGCCGATGACTGCCATGCCTTCGGGTATATCGATGCTTTCGGCATAACCGCTGGCAAACAGGATCGCCAGCCCAGGCCGCACCAGGCAGGCCTGCTTCGCCAACTCACGCCCGTCCATTATCGGCAGGCCGACGTCCGTCATCATCAGGGCGATGGGTTGCTCGTCGTCGCGCAGAAACGCCAATGCCTGTTCACAACCGTCCGCTTCCAACACCTGGTATTCCAGCTCTTCCAGTACGTCGACGATCAACATACGCACAATGTCGTCGTCTTCGACGACCAGAATGGTGGGTTGAGTGGCGGGAGCGGGGATGGACATAGTGGCATTCTCAAAATGGGGTCGGGAAGGGCATAAAAAAACCGCCTCATGCATGAGTAAGTGGCAAGGCAGCACAAGTTCCCTGAGTTGTACAAGAAAGGATCTATAGTACAAGAGCTGACAAGGATAGTCGCTTCTTGGCTACAAGGCAGTTCGCCGCAGGATTAGCGTCTTTGTCTCGTCAGAAATGTGGATCCAACCGATGTTTTTCGGGCAGAATCCATGGTTTTCAACTGTCCACCAAGGCCTTTTCCATGACTCCTTCGTCTTCGGTTGACGAGCACAGTTTTCGCAAGCTTTTGAGCCGTAATATCAGCCTGCCGCTGGGCATGGGTGCCCTCAGCGCGGTGTTCTTCATCGTGTTGATCACCTATCTGCTGTCGGTCATTCAATTGGTCGGGCATACCGACCGGGTGATCAATAATGCCAACGAAGCGCTGAAACTGAGCGTGGACCTGGAGACCGGCATGCGTGGCTACCTCCTGAACGGCGATGAGCATTTCCTCGAGCCCTATGAAGTCGCCAAACCGCGGATTGCCGTGGCGCTGGAAACATTGTTGGAATTGACAGCCGACAACCCCATCCAGACCGACCGCCTGCACAAGGTACAAGCGCTTCAGGTGGAATGGGCCAATTACGCCCAGAGCCTGATCGACCTGCAACGCAGCAGCGGCGATTACAGGGGCATAGTGAGGGGTGGGCGCGGCAAACGCCTGACGGACGAGATTCGCAGGACCTTCGAAGACATCGTCGAGACCGAGCAGCACCTGCGCGCGCGGCGCAACGAGGAGGTGCGCGCCACCACCGTCTGGAGCATCGCCCTGTATCTGCTGTTTGTTGCCGCCGTCAGCGGGTTACTGGCCTACGTCGGTCGCCGGGACCTGCTGACCCTGTCCAGCAACTACAGCGCGAGCCTCAAAATCCAGCAGCAGAGCGCCTTGCACCTGGAGAAACAGGCTTGGCTGCGCAATGGCCAGACACTGCTGGCCGAGCAGGTCCTGGGGCAACTGACGCTGAACCTGCTGGGGCGCAATATCCTGCAGTTTTGTGCGCAGTACATGGGTACTGTCGTGGCGGCGCTTTATACGCGGGAGGAGAACGGCCTGCTCAAGCGCGTGGCCACTTATGGCATGTCTCGGGAGGAGGATGAACAGCATCAGGTGATCATCGTCGGTGAAGGCATTGTTGGCCAAGCCGTACAGCAAGGACGTCCGATCCGCCTGGATGATGTGCCCAACGATTACCTGAAAGTCAGCTCGGGACTGGGCCAGGGCTTGCCCAATAGCGTGGTGGTGGTGCCGACCAGCGACGACGACCGGATCAACGGTGTCATCGAACTGGGTTTCCTGCGCCCACTGAGCGAGCGCGACATCGAACTGCTGGAACTGGTGGCTGGCAATATTGGCACCTCCATTGAAGCAGCGCGTTATCGTCAACGCTTGCAGGAGGTGTTGGCCGAGACCCAACAGTTGAACGAAGAGCTGCAAGTCCAGCAGGAAGAGCTCAAGACGGCCAACGAAGAGCTGGAAGAACAATCACGCATCCTCAAGGAATCCCAGGTTCACCTGGAAACCCAGCAACTGGAACTGGAGCAGACCAACGAACAATTGGCGCAGCAGCGCGACATCATGGACCAGAAGAACAGCGAGCTGAACCTGGCCCAGGTCCAATTGCAGGAACGTGCCGAAGAGCTGCAACGTTCGAGCAAGTACAAGTCCGAGTTCCTGGCCAACATGTCCCATGAACTGCGGACACCGCTCAACAGTTCGCTGATCCTCTCCAAGCTGTTGGCGGAGAACCCGCAGCAAAACCTCAGCGAAGAGCAGGTCAAGTTTGCCGAGTCGATCTACTCCGCGGGCAACGACCTGTTGAATCTGATCAACGACATTCTTGATATCTCCAAGGTCGAGGCCGGGAAACTGGAAGTGCGCCCGGAAAACACCAGTGTGCCGCGCTTGGTGGAAGGGTTGCACGATATGTTCAAGCCACTGGCGGCCGAAAAGGGCCTGGGTTTCGAGGTGGAGATGCTGGCTGACGCGCCGGCGATGTTGTACACCGACCGCCAGCGGTTGGAGCAGGTAATCAAGAACCTGTTATCCAACGCCGTGAAGTTCACCGAGCAGGGGGCCGTGCGCCTGTCTGTTGCCGGCCAGCCGGGCTCAGGCATCGCGTTCATGGTGCGCGACTCGGGTATCGGTATCGCCGCCGATCAGCAGCAAAGCATCTTTGAGGCGTTCCGCCAGGCCGATGGCACCACCAACCGCCGTTACGGCGGCACCGGTCTGGGGTTGTCGATTTCCCGCGACCTGGCCACGTTATTGGGTGGTTCGATCTCGGTGACCAGTGAACCGGGGCAGGGCAGTGTGTTTACGCTGGTCTTGCCTGAACGCTATGTCGAGCCGGGGCCAACTCCGGCACAGCCGAGAGTATTCACCCCGACGGCCACCACGTTGGCGCCGACACCTCAGAAACCTGCGCCTGCGCCGCCGATCGCCCAGCTGGACACCTCCATCGCCCGCTTCGCCGATGACCGCGACAAGGCGCCGTTCGACACCCGCTGCATCCTGGTAATCGAAGATGAGTCTGAGTTTGCCCGGATCCTGTTCGACCTGGCCCATGAGCTCGGTTACCAGTGCCTGGTGGCCCACGGCGCCGATGAAGGCTTTGACCTGGCCTTGAAGCTGAGCCCCGACGCTATTCTGCTGGACATGCGCCTGCCGGATCATTCCGGGTTGACGGTATTGCAGCGGCTCAAGGAGCAGGCCGAAACCCGGCATATCCCGGTGCACGTCATTTCCGTCGAGGATCGCGTCGAAGCGGCAATGCACATGGGCGCTGTCGGTTATGCGGTCAAGCCGACCACCCGCGAGGAGCTCAAGGACGTGTTCGCCCGCCTGGAGGCCAAATTGACCCAAAAGGTCAAGCGCGTGCTGCTGGTGGAAGACGACGACTTGCAGCGTGACAGCATTACCCGCCTGATCGGCGACGATGACATCGAAATCACCGCCGTCGGCCTGGCCCAGCAAGCGCTCGACCTGCTGCGCACCAACGTCTATGACTGCATGATCATCGACCTCAAGCTGCCGGACATGCTGGGCAATGACCTGCTCAAGCGCATGTCCACCGAAGAGATCTGTTCGTTCCCTCCGGTGATCGTCTACACCGGGCGCAACCTGACCCGCGACGAAGAGGCCGAGCTGCGCAAGTATTCGCGTTCGATCATCATCAAGGGCGCCCGCTCGCCAGAGCGTCTGCTGGACGAGGTGACACTCTTTTTGCACAAAGTCGAATCCCGGTTGTCCCATGAACGGCAGCGGATGCTCAAGACCGCCCGCAGCCGCGACAAGGTTTTCGAAGGCCGCAAGGTGCTGCTGGTGGACGACGATGTGCGCAACATCTTTGCCCTGACCAGCGCCCTGGAGGCGAAGGGGGCGATCGTGATCATCGGCCGTAACGGCTTTGAGGCGATCGACCGTTTGAATGAAGTCGAAGACATCGACCTGGTGCTGATGGACGTGATGATGCCGGAGATGGACGGTTTTGAAGCCACCGCGTTGATCCGCAAGGATCCGCGCTGGCGCAAGTTACCGATCATTGCCGTGACGGCCAAGGCCATGAAGGATGATCAGGAGCGCTGCCTGGCGGCGGGTTCCAACGATTACCTGGCCAAGCCGATCGACCTGGATCGTCTGTTCTCACTGATTCGCGTGTGGTTGCCGAATATGGAAAGAATTTAGTGGACCGTGACACTGATATTGAACTTCGGTTGTTGATCGAAGCGATCTACCTCAAGTACAGCTACGATTTTCGCGATTACTCTGGTGCGTCCATCAAGCGCCGGGTCCACCATGCGCTGCGCCAGTTCGAGTGCCGGACCATCTCGGCACTGCAGGAGCGCGTGCTGCATGACCCGGGCGCGTTCATGCAGTTGCTGCAACTGCTGACGATTCCGGTCAGCGAGATGTTTCGCGACCCAGCGCATTTCCTGGCGATCCGCGAGGAAGTGGTGCCGCTGCTCAGGACGTATCCGTCGATCAAGATCTGGATCGCCGGGTGCAGCACAGGCGAGGAGGTCTACTCCATGGCGATTCTACTGCGTGAGGAGGGCCTGCTGGATCGCACGCTCATCTATGCCACTGATATCAATCCACGCTCACTGGAAAAAGCCAAGCAAGGCATTTTTTCCCTGGAAAACATACGGGCCTACACCCAAAACTACCAGCGTGCCGGGGGGCGGCAATCGTTTGCCGATTACTACACCGCCGCCTACGATTACGCGATGTTTGATAAAACCCTGCGTGAGAACGTGACCTTTGCCGATCACAGCCTGGCAACGGATAGTGTTTTCTCAGAAACTCAGTTAATTTCATGTCGTAACGTATTGATATATTTCAATAAAAAACTTCAGGATCGTGCGTTTGGATTGTTTCATGAGTCCCTCTGCCACCGCGGTTTCCTGGTGTTGGGCAGCAAGGAGACGCTGGATTTTTCGGCTTATGGCCATCGATTCGACGCGCTGATCAAACAGGAACGGATCTATCGCAAGTTATGAATTACATGATGGACAGATCCAGATCCCGAATCGAGGCCATTGTCGTTGGCGCCTCCGCTGGCGGCGTCGAAGCGCTGCTCAAAGTCTTCGGGTACCTGCGCAAGGGGTTCGGCGTGCCAATCCTGGTGGTGCTGCATTTGCCGGATGAGCGCGATAGCCAACTGGCCAGTGTGTTCGGCCACCGGCTGGCCGTGCCGGTGGAAGAGGCGCGGGACAAGCAGGACGTCGTGCCGGGTACCTTGTACGTGGCATCGCCCGGCTACCACTTGTCGGTCGAGGCCGACCGCAGTTTGTCGTTGAGCCTGGAGGACCCGGTGCACCACTCGCGGCCGTCCATTGATGTGCTGTTCGAGTCGGCCGCTGATGTCTACGGGGCGAACCTGCTGGCGGTGGTCCTCACCGGTGCCAATAGCGACGGCGCCAAGGGGCTGGCCAGGGTCCGGGAGCTGGGCGGCGTCACGGTGGTCCAGGATCCTGACGAAGCACACGTCTCGACCATGCCCGAAGCCGCGCTGGCTCTGCATGAGCCCGACCATATCCTTACTTTGCAAGACATCGGCCAGTTGCTGGCCGGGCTGGAATGAACCACATGCCAAGAGATATTCAAGCCAAGCTGCTGATCGTTGACGATCTGCCGGAGAATCTGTTGGCCCTGGACGCGCTGATCAGGCGCGATGACCGCGAGGTCTTCACGGCCCTGTCGGCTGACGAAGCGCTGTCCCTGTTGCTGCAGCATGAGTTTGCCCTGGCCATCATTGATGTGCAGATGCCGGGAATGAACGGTTTCGAACTGGCCGAGCTGATGCGCGGTACTGAAAAGACCCGCAGCATCCCGATCATTTTTGTCAGCGCCGCGGGTCGTGAACGCAACTACGCCTTCACCGGTTATGAAAGCGGCGCGGTGGACTTCCTGCATAAGCCGTTGGACACCCACGCGGTCAAAAGCAAGGTCAATGTGTTCGTCGAGCTCTATCGCCAGAAAAAGGCAATGAAGGAACAGGTTGTTGCCCTGGAGCAGAGTCGCCGGGAGCAGGAGATTTTGTTGCAGCAGTTGGAGGCCACTCGCAGCGAGCTGGAGCAGGCAGTGCGGATGCGTGATGACTTCATGTCGATCGTCGCCCATGAGGTTCGTACTCCCCTCAATGGCCTGATCCTCGAGACGCAACTGCGCAAGATGCACTTGGCCCGGGACAACGCCGCAGCCTTCAGCCTGGACAAGGTGCGGGCGATGGTCGAACGCGATGAGCGCCAGATCAAGAGCCTGATCCGCTTGATCGAAGACATGCTGGACGTCTCGCGGATTCGCACCGGTAAGTTGTCCATCCGTCCCTCGCGCTTCAACCTGACGGCGCTGGTGCAGAACCTGTTGCACAATTTCCAGCCACAGATCGCCGCTGCCGAATGCTCATTGATCTGCACCGCGGAGCCGGAAGTGGAGGGGCTCTGGGATGAGTTCCGGGTCGAACAGGTGGTGTCGAATCTGCTGACCAACGCCTTGCGCTATGGCGGTAGAAGCCCGATCGAGGTGCGCGTCTACAAGACGCAGGACCATGCTTGCGTCGAAGTCCAGGACCACGGCATTGGCATCAGCGAAGAAAACCAGAAGCGTATCTTCCAGCAATTCGAGCGGGTGTCGTCCAAGGCGGTTGCCTCCGGCCTGGGGTTGGGGCTGTTCATCTCCGAGCAGATTGTTAGCGCTCATGGGGGGACAATCACGGTCAATAGTCGCATCAACGAAGGGGCGTTATTCCGTGTTTGCCTGCCTTTGCTGAAAACCACCTTGCACAAAACCATCGAACAGACGCAACCTCTGGGTGACCCTAAGGTCGTATCAGCAGCTATTGATCGAACAAAGGCTTCTCATGAGTGAAGATGCGCAAGACGTTGTACTGATCGTCGAGGATGACCCGTCGATCCTGATGGTGCTGTCTGCCTACCTGTCGGGCGAAGGGTATCGGATACTGCAGGCGGAAAACGGCGAGCAGGCGTTCGAGATCCTGGCAAGCAAGCCCCACCTGGACATGATGATCACCGACTTCCGCCTGCCGGGCGGCATCACCGGTGTGCAGATCGCTGAACCGGCGGTCCGGTTGCGCCCCGACCTGAAAGTCATTTTCATCAGCGGTTATCCGCAGGAAGTGCGCGAGACCGACAGCTCAATCACCCGCACGGCCCCGATCCTGGCAAAACCGTTCGACCTGGATGTGTTGCAGGAAATGATGCAGGCCATGCTGTCATAACCATCTCACCTGCCCTGTAGGAGCTGCCGAGTGCAACGAGGCTGCGATCTCGCCCCAGACAATTGAGTCGCAAGCGAAAGATCAAAAGATCGCCGCCTTCGGCAGCCTCTACAGGATCATTTCCCGCACCTTGGCCGTCAACAAATCAAAGGTGAACGGTTTGGTGATCATCTGCATGCCTGGGTCCAGGAAGCCGCCACGGACCGCTGCATGCTCGGCATACCCGGTGATGAACAACACCCGCAGGTCCGGGCGGATCTGCCGGCCGATTTCCGCCAGTTGCCGGCCATTCATGCCCGGCAGGCCTACGTCGCTGATCAACAGATCGATGCGTTGGTCGGACTGGAGCAGCGGCATCGCGCCGTCGGCGTCGGCGGCCTCGACAAACGCATAGCCCAGTTCGCTCAACACGGCACTGACCAGCACCCGTACCGCCGGATCGTCCTCGACGATCAGCACCGTCTCGCCATCCCGCGCATGCGGCGCGTTCGGGGTGACGATCGGGGGCTCCTGTATCGCTTCACCGACGAAGCGTGGCAGGTAAAGATTGACCGTGGTGCCCTTGCCGACTTCGCTGTCGATCGTCACATGGCCACGCGATTGCTTGCTGAACCCATAGATCATCGACAGGCCCAGCCCGGTGCCCTGGCCGATGGGCTTGGTGGTGAAGAATGGGTCGAATGCGCGATTGATGACCGCTTCGGGCATGCCGCAACCAGTGTCCCGGACACTCAGCACGACATAGTCGCCGGGCTCCAGGTTACTGTAGGCGTCGGTGAAACCGGCATCCAAGTGTCGGTTGAACGTCTGAACCACCAGCTCTCCGCCGTCCGGCATGGCGTCACGGGCGTTGAGTACCAGGTTAAGTAACGCGCTTTCCAGTTGGTTGGGGTCGGCTTCGGCGATCCAGAGCTGATCGTCCAGTTGCATGTCCAGCCGCACGCTCTCGTTGAGGCTGCGTTGCAGCAGCTCCCCCATGGACAGCACCAGTGTGTTCATCTGCACGGCTTTTGAATCCAGCGATTGCCGGCGGGAGAAGGCCAGCAAGCGATGGGTCAGGCCGGCGGCGCGGTTGGCCGAGGTCACGCCGAGGTCGATCAGACTGTCCAGGTCCTCGGTGCGGCCTCGGGCCAGGCGCCGGCGCAGCAACTCAAGGCTGCCGATGATTCCGGTGAGCATGTTGTTGAAGTCATGGGCGATGCCGCCAGTGAGCTGGCCGACGGCTTCCATTTTCTGCGACTGGCGCAGGGCCTCTTCGTTATGTCGCAATTGGGCCGTGCGTTCCTCCACCTGCTGCTCGAGGGTTTCGAGGATCGTTTGCAGGCGCAGTTCACTGTTGCTGAGGTCGATCAGGCGGTCCCGGGCTTCGTACTGCCTTCGGCGACCGCGTACGGCAGTGGTCACCAGGCTCACCAGGGTCACCGGGTGAAAAGGGCGCTCGAGGAACGTCACGTTACCCAGTTGGGCACCGATGCGGGCTGCCGGGTTCTGTTCAGGGCCGCCGTGGTGGGTCAACAGGACGATGGGCAGGTCGGACCAGGCCGGTTGCTGTTCGATATGCAGGAGCAGGGTTTCGAGGTCCGGCCCGACCAGGGCCTCCGAGGACACCACCAACAGACCGGCGCCGTGCTCCAGTTCTTCGCACAGGTGCCCCAGATGGCGACAGATGAGGCCGGCAAAGCCGGCTTCGTTGAGGATCATCAGGGCGATCTGGCTGTCCCGTCCCAGCGGTGCGAGGATCAATGCCCGCTCCGACAGGGGCTCGGCCAACGTCACGGTAAGTCATCCTTGAGCAGCGGGTTATCCGCTCCCACATAGTTTGGCACCCCGCGCAATACGCCCTGGAACGCTTCCAGCGGTTCGCCGATAGTCATGCCCTGGGGGCTGATGCGGTATTCGCGAATGGTGGATTCGTGGCTGCCGGTGCGTTTCTTGATGATGGATATCGCGCGGCGGACCTTGCCCAGCGCCTCGAAATAACGCAACAGAATCACCGTGTCGGCCAGGTAGGTAATGTCCACAGGCGCCTGCATGTCGCCCACCAGGCCGTGTTGTGCCACGGTCATGAAGGTCGCCGCGCCCCTGCGGTTCAGATAGAGCAGCAGTTCATGCACATGCAGCACCAGGGCGTTTTCCTCCGGCATGGCGGCCTGGTAGCCGTTGATACTGTCGATCACAACGGTCTTGATGTTGCCTTCATCGACGCAGCTGCGCACCCGATGTGAGAATTCGCCGGGGGACAGCTCGGCGGCGTCCACCTGTTCGATCACCAGGTTTCCGGTCCTTCTCAGCGCCTCCAGGTCGATGCCTACGTTCTTCATGCGCTCGAACAGCAGGCCCAACTCTTCGTCGAAGATGAACAGCGCGGCTTTCTCGCCGCGCTGCACGGCAGCGGCGGCAAAGATCATCGAAATCAAGGACTTGCCGGTGCCGGCGGGACCCAGGATCAACGTGCTGGAGCCGGTCTCGATACCGCCACCGAGCAGGGCGTCCACGCCATCCAGGCCGCTGGAGAGCTGTTGGCGCAGGTACTGCCCGCGGTGTTCGGCTGCCACCAGGCGCGGAAAAACATGGATGCCGTCGCCCATGATGGTGAAATCATGAAAGCCACCGCGGTATTTTTGCCCGCGATATTTCACCACCCGGATCCGCCGCCGCTCGGCGCCATAATTGGGGGTCAGTTCTTCCAGGCGGATCACCCCGTGGGCGACGCTGTGCACGGTCTTGTCCAGGGACTCGGTGGTCAAGTCGTCCAGCAGCAACACCGTAGCGTCATAGCGCACGAAGTAGTGTTTGATCGCCAGGATCTGGCGGCGATAGCGCAGGGAGCTTTGCGCCAGCAGGCGGATCTCCGACAGGCTGTCGAGCACCACCCGGGTCGGCTTGACGCGCTCGACCACTTCGAAGATCTGGCGGGTCGCTTCGCCCAGCTCCAGGTCCGAGGAGTACAACAGGCTTTGTTGATGCTCGGCATTGAGCAGGCTTTCGGGCGGGGTCAGCTCGAAGATATGAACGTTCTCATCGATGGTCCAGCCGTGGGATGCCGCGCCCTGGCGCAGTTCACGCTCGGTTTCCGACAGCGTGATGTACAACGAACGTTCACCGGCTTTGGCGCCGGCCAGCAGGAATTGCAACGCGACCGTGGTCTTGCCGGTCCCCGGTTCCCCTTCCAGCAGGAACACATGGCCGCGGGACAGGCCACCGCAAAGGATATCGTCCAACCCTTCAATACCGGTGGCGGCTTTTGCGCTGATCAACTCAATAGATGTAGACAAAAATAGCCCTCTCATGACTAGGGAAGTGGGCAGCAGGCTGGAGTACGCCTGAGAATGAACTGCCTGAACACTTGACCTTTTGCGATGATGGCGGTTCCGCTTTCTGTTGCAAAACGAGGTCTACTGCACAATTTCTGGCTGGTGGTGCGATGCCTACAGGCCTTGCTGCAAGGCCGGATCGTCGGGGTTGAGCTGCTCGAGTTGGGCCAGCAGGATCTGCACATTCTGCAATTGTCCGGTCTCCTTCCAGTAGTTGATCAACAACACTCGGGCCTTGCGGTCGGCGGGGTAGCGCTGGACGATTTCCTGTAGCTGTTTCTGCGCGGCTTCCAGTTCCTGCTCGGCGTGCAGGGTGGTTGCCAGGTCATAACGGTATGTGCGGTTATTGGGTTCAAGTTCCACGGCTTTTGCCAGGCCCAGTACCGCGTATTCGTTCTGGCCATGTTGCAGCAGCCACAGGCCCAATGCATGTTGCAGATAAGCCGAGTCCGGTTGGGTTTGCAACTGCCGGGCGAGCAAATGTCTTGCGGCTTCGCCCTGGCCCTGTTTGTCCAGCACTTCGATCTGCATGACCAACGCCGGCAGGTTGTCCGGTTGCAGGCGCAAGGTGTGTTCCAGCGCCTGCTGGGCCTTTTTCAGCTCGGCGTTGTGCAAGTGCAGGCGGGCAAGCTGATAGTGCGACTCGGCCGTTTGCGGGCCGTCTTCAAGCACCTGCTCCCAGGTGTCGATGGCGAGCTGCATCGCGCCGAAATACAAGCCGAGGTCATCCGGTGACGAACCCAGTAGTGCGTTCACGGCGGCGAATCGGACGCTCTGGTCATCATCATCGAGCAACGGTCCCAGCAATAGGCTGCGTTGGCCTGTCGGCACCAGCCCGACGATGCTGCCAATGGCCGCTCGACGTACATCTGGCGATTCGCTGTGCAGGTCCGCGGCCGCCAGTTTGAGGGCCTGAGGGCTTGGGTAGTTGGGCAACTCGGCGTGCAGCCACACGCGCCGCTTGGGTGAGAGGTCCGGGCGTCCCAGTTGTTGATAAAGCATTCGCGCCGCGCCCGGCTGCCCGTTGCGGGCCTTTTCCAGGGCTTCACTGTAGCCACGCTTGATCGCCTCGGGGATCTGCGGGGTAGTGCTGCGTAGCCACACCGCGAGGAGACCGATCACCAACAGGACGGACAGGCTGATAAGCAGATAGCGGCGGGGCAGATGCATGCAGGAAATCCATAACCAGAAGCGCGAAATGTCGCAAGCTTCGGCCAGGTGCGGGCCTGAGTCAAACCTTAAGGACGCTTCGGGTGATGCCGTGGGCTTCAACCAGACCGCGTCATCGTTGATCGCGAGCAAGCTCGCTCCCACAGGGATTGGTTGTGGAAGCAGACTTTGTGATTGCCCGCAAACCAATGTGGGAGCGAGCTTGCTCGCGATGGCGGCGGCACATTCAACATTTGAGCAGGCAGCTCTACCACTATTGCCGGAAGAGCCCGGCTCCCAAACTCAAACCTCCGGCAACGTCGAACCGCCGTCGACCACCAGGGTTTGTCCGGTGACATAGGCGGCCAGGTCCGAGGCCAGGAACAGCATGGCCCCAGCGATGTCGCTCGGCTTGCCGAGGCGCCCCAGCGGTACCCGGCGGGCGATGTCCTGGTTGACTTCATCGTCCCCGAGGTTGGCCATGGCCGGTGTTGCGATCATGCCGGGCTCGACACCGTTGACCCGCACATTCTCAGCGGCCAGTTCCAGCGCCGCGTTACGAATGAAACCGTTGACCCCGGCCTTCGACGCCGCGTAGTGGCTCAGGCCCGGATACGCGACCCGCGGGCCGGTGACCGAGGAGGTCACCAGCACGCAACCCTGGCCCTGGCGCCGGAACATCGGCAGCGCGGCCTGGGTCAGCCAGAACAGCGCCGACAGGTTCACCGCCAGCGTTCGCTCAAGCAGCGGCGGCGTGATCCGGGCGAAGGGCGTCAGCGGGAAATACCCGGCGTTGTGCACCAGGATATCCAGCCTGCCCAGGCGCAGCTCCAGTCCGGCCATCATCCCGGAGATCGCCGTAGCGTCGGCCAGGTCGACGCCCACGGCTTCCACCTGACAACCCTCGGCAGTCAATTGGCTCGCCACGGCCTCGGCTTGCGTCAGGCCCAGGTCGGCGATCACCACGCAGGCCCCGCGCAGGGCGAAGGCTTCAACGATGGCCCGGCCAATACCTTGGGCGCCGCCGGTCACCAGCACGGTCTTACCGCTGAAATCCAGATCCTCAGGCATGAGTTTGCTCCATCCGACTGAACGCCAGGGTTGGCACATCTACGATGCTGGAACCGCCGTCGGCCACCAACGTCGCACCCGTGATGATCGAGGCTTGTTCCGAAGCCAGGAAGCGACAGACATTGGCAATCTCCTGCGCGCTGGCGGGGCGGCGCAATGGCACATCGGCGCAGACCCGGTCGTAGGCCTGTTGCAGCGTCTCGCCATGAAACTGCATCAATACCTGCATTTCCTCATCGGCCATCGGCGTGCGGACCCAGCCAGGGCAGACGGCGTTGACCCGCACGCCTTTGGGACCATAGTCCCGTGCCAGGGAGCGGTTCAGGCCCAGTAGCGCATGCTTGGCGGTGGTGTAGCCGCAGACTTGGGGGCCTGCCGCCAATGACGCAATGGAGGCGATCAGCACAATGTTGCCAGCGTTTTCCCGCAGCAGCGGCAGGCAAGCCCGGGCGCTGTAGAAGGCGCTGTCGAGGTTGCTGCGCAGGGCCGCTTCCCAGGACGGCGGGCTGGTCTCGGTGGCGCTGCCCAGCCCCATGCCGCCGGCACAGGCCAGCAACACATCGAGTCGGCCATAGTGCTCGCGGATCTGCGCGATGAAGGCGTCCCAGGTCGTCGGGCAGGCCGCATCGCCCACCAGCACCAGGCCGCCGATTTCCCTGGCCAGTTGCTCCAGGGGCTCGCGACGCCTGCCGATCAACACCAGGTTGGCGCCTTCGGCGGCATACGATCGGGCGCAGGCGGCACCGATGCCGGTGCCTGCGCCGGTGATCACGACGGTGCGTAATTCAGGCATCGGGATACTCCGTCCGGTTGAGCACCTGGCAGTAGGAGCTGACCGGGAAATTGGAAAACTCATCGAAGGAGGCGCCGGCGTAGCCGAAGATCTTGCCGTCGCTGCGGTGTTGTTGCAGGTCGATCAGCACCAGGCCCAGGGTTGGGATGATCTTTTCCCGCCAGACGAACAGGTACAACTGATCGGCGATCTTGTAGGTGTCGCAGCGATCGGTGTCGCACAGGCCTTGTTCAACGCCCTTGAGGCATTGCCACGAATAGAACTGGTCGTTGAGGTAAATGTGTTCATAGACCTCGCTCGGGCTGTAGCGATACAGGTTGCGCAGCCCCACCAGTTCGCTGGTCGGGGCGTGCGGGCACAGGCCTGGCTGCCAGGGGCGGTCGAGGCTGCCGTGGAGGAACTGCACTTCAACCGAGGTCAGTGGCTTGCCGGCCAAGGCGCGGCTGTAAAGGCCTTCACGGGTTTGCTCCGGCGCGGGCATACGGCCGATCACAGCGGTGAATGCAGCGCTGGCGGTATCGAGCACAAGGCTGACCGAAAAGGTTTGCGTGCCTTCACCCTTGAGGAAATCCACCAGGTACAGACCTGGGCGTACCGACGTGGCCCGATAGACCGCGGTGCCACTGGAGTGCCCGTCAGCCGCGTCCCAGGACACGGTGTCTTGTTCAAATCGATGCTCGATCTGCCAGCCATTGGCGAAATTCAGGGTGAAGGTCTTGCCCTTCAGATCCGCCAGGTTGGGCAGGATGAAGGCTTCAGGGGCGAAGCCGTCGGCCAGGGCGCCGACGGTGATCCAGTCTGTAGGTGTGCTCATTGCAAGGCTCCGGTTGGGTGAGATAGCCACCCGGATCATGCGGTTCTGAGCAACGGCGGCCTATCAACCGTATGGTTGAACTGCGCTAGAGAAACAGGGCGCTGACCAACTCGGTACGACTGCTCACGCCAACCTTGCGGAACAGGTTGATCAGGTGAGTCTTGATGGTCGGCAAGCCCACATCCAACTCCCGAGCCAACTGTTTGTTGCTTACGCCTTGGCGCAGCAGCAAGGCAATCTGGCGTTCCTTGGGCGTCAGGTCGCTTAATGCGTCCTCATGGGCCGGCAGATGGGCGACCGCCAGTTGCAGCAAGGCCTGTAACGCGTTGAGTTGGGTCAACTGCTGGTGGGTGAAAACGCCTTGGTCGACAGTGCGCAATAACGAAATGGCAGCTTGAGGCTGACCGTCCCGATGGGCGAAGACTTCCACGACATCTACCACGCCGTAGCGCTGCAAGAAGCTGCGATAGCGCTCGCTGTCCCGCATCGGTTGGCGGGCCATGGCCAGGCCCAGCGGCACCACGGCCAGGTCGCTGGACACGCAGTATCGCGGTTGCAGCGGGTCGAACTGGCGGTAGTGGTCCAGATAGTCGCGATGCATCTCGCCGCTCATGCCCTGCAAGCTGAAGTCATGGGCCTGCAGGTGCCGGTCGACGCAGTAGAAGGCCGCCCGGCTGGCGGGAATGAGCTGGGTGAACGCGTGCAGGCAGTGGCCGGCGATGTCCTGGGTGGGGATGACGTTCATGGTCGCGACCTTCGTCAAAAGGGCCGCCGCTGGGGCCGGCGGCCGGGTCCGATCAGGCTACCGCGAAGTAGTGTTTGACGAAACTTTCGCTGACCACTTCCCACAGCACGGGCGTGCCCTTGGTCACGAACCAGCTGTCGCCCGCCTGGTAGCGGGTGCTTTGGCCGGTGGCTTCGTCGGTGAGCACCACTTCGCCGGTGACCACGGTGGCTTGTTCGCAGAACGGATAAACCATTCGGAACTTGCCCTGTGTCGTGCCGAAGTAGGCACTACTGATCGGGTCGTTCGGTGCGCCAAAGGTCATCTTGCCGAAGGCTTTGACTTCGCCTTCGAGAATTTGTGAGCCGAGATCGGCGACGGTGCCCCAGGCGTCCAGTTCGGACAGCTGGATGTCTTTTTTGAGGGTGATGAGGGGCATGGCAGTGACTCCTGGTGATTGAAATAACAAAGGTGGGGTGTGTCCAGTGCCAGTCAGTTAAACCTCGCTCCCACAAGGGGTTGCTTAACTGACCGACATCCAGGGGTGTCTGGCCGTCAGCGACGGCCATTCCAGTAACCCGACAGCTGATGCCAGGACTTGCCGGCGGTCAGTAGCAGTGGGCGGATGGCGTCTTTGCCGATGATGGTCGGGCGGTGGATCGAGCTGACCAGGTCGTAGCGCGCCGAGCCCTCGCTCATGCCTTCGGCCAGCACCTTGCAGATGATGTGGCTCGGCGTGACGCCAAAGCCTGAGTAACCCTGGACGAAAAACGCATTGCTGCGACCGGGCAGGGTGCCGATTTGCGGGAACAGGTTCGGACTGCACGCCATCGGGCCGCCCCAGGCCAGGTCGATCTTCACGTCCTTGAGATACGGGAAAATCTTCAGCATCAGGCGTCGGTTCCAAGCCTTGAGGTCCTGGGGAATATGCTCCACCAAGGGCGTGGCGGCACCGAACAGCAGGCGGTTTTCGTTGGTGACGCGGTAGTAGTCGATCACCGGGCGAATATCGCTGTAGGCGCCGCGAATCGGGCTGATGCGCTGGATCAGTTCGTCCGACAACGGCTCGGTCATCATCTGGAAGGCGTAGGTGTTGATGGTCGAGCGGTGCAGCTCCGGCTCCAGCTTGTTGAGGAAACTGTCGCAGGCCCAGAGCAGCTTGCTGGCCTTGACCGAACCGCGGCCGGTACGCACGGTGATCCGTTCGCCATAGCTGACCTCCAGGGCCGGGCTGTTTTCGAAAATTCGCACGCCGTGGCTGACCAGCGCCTTGGCTTCACCCAGCAGCAGGTTCAGCGAATGCACGTGCCCACCACCCATGTGCAGCAAGGCGCTGCCATAGGCCTTGGAACCGATGATCTGCTGCACGTCGGAGCCGCCGAGAAAGCGGATCTCGTGCTTGCTATTGACCGACTTGAAGTCTTTTTCCCAGGCTCGCAGGGTTTTTTCCTGGCGAGCGTTGAAGCCCATATAGCCGTAGCCGTGGCAGAAGTCGGCATCGATGGCGTACTTGGCAATGCGGTCCTTGATGATGTCCGCGCCCAGGTCGCTGATCTCGAAGATCTGGCGCAGGCCTTCTTCACCGACGTCCTTCTTGATTTTTTCCAGGTCATGACCGATGCCGGCCATGATCTGCCCGCCGTTGCGCCCGGTGCCGCCGAAGCCCAGGTAACGCGCCTCCAGCACCACGATGTTGGTGATGCCTTTTTCGGCGAGCTCCAGCGCGGTATTGATGCCGGAGAAACCGCCGCCAATCACCACAACGTCGGCTTCCACATCCTGTTCCAGGGTAGGGAAGCTGAGGTTGTATTTCTTGGTGGCCGTGTAATAGGTGGGCGTTTCGATATTGATCATGACGCAACCTGACAAAGTGAAAGGAAACTCCGTTGCAGCGCCTTCGCAAAGCGCTGCATGCGTTGGCCCTATTAAGAGCCCTGGCGGGAACGCCTGTCTTGATCATCCGTGCCGGGGTATTTGATCGAGCGCGCCATGTGGCTGAAACCGGCGCCATGAAAAGTACAATCTTGGATCTGGAAGGTGCATTTTTCGCTGGCTCTCGATTACCCATACTGGAGCGGCCTTAATCATTGATCCCGCCGTTTCCGCACCCTCAGGTTGCCGGGAAAACGCGGGATCGGTAGATGTCAAATAATAAAAGAGCCCGTCCATGAAAAAGCCAAATCCGCTGCTCGAAGACCTCAAGCCTATCCTGCCGGCGATTGCCGCCAATGCCTTCCAGGCGGAAAAGGACCGTAGCGTCCCTGCCGAGAATATAGCCCTGCTCAAAGGCATCGGCATGCACAAGGCCTTCCAGCCGAAAAAGTACGGGGGCATGGAGATTTCCCTGCCGCAGTTCGCCGATTGCATCGCGTTGCTGGCCGGTTCCTGCGCCAGCACCGCCTGGGCCATGAGCCTGTTGTGCACCCACAGCCATCAACTGGCAATGTTCCCGGCCAAGACTCAGGAGGAAGTCTGGGGCGATGATCCCGATGCCACCGCCAGCAGCAGCATCGCGCCGTTTGGCCGCACCGAGGAAGTCGAGGGGGGTGTGACGTTCAGCGGTGAGATGGGCTGGAGCAGTGGTTGCGACCATGCCGAGTGGGCGATCATGGGGTTTCGCCGTAAAAACGCCGAAGGCACCCAGGACTATTGCTTCGCCGTGTTGCCTCGCAGCGATTATGAGATTCGCGATGACTGGTTCGCGGTGGGCATGCGCGGCAGTGGCAGCAAGACATTGATCGTCGATAACGCGTTCGTGCCGGAGCATCGGATCCAGAAAGCCAAGGACATGATGGAAGGCAAATCCGGCGGGTTTGGCCTGTACCCCGACAGCAAGATTTTCTACTCGCCGTATCGTCCGTATTTCGCCAGTGGGTTTTCCACCGTCAGCCTGGGCGTGGCCGAACGCATGCTGGAGGTCTTTCGTGAGAAAACCCGCAACCGCGTGCGCGCCTACACCGGTGCAGCGGTAGGCGCGGCCACCCCGGCGTTGATGCGGCTGGCCGAATCTACCCATCAAGTCGCGGCGGCCCGGGCCTTCCTGGAGAAAACCTGGCAGGAGCACGCCGAACACGGTGAGCGCCAGCAATACCCCAGCCGTGAAACCCTGGCGTTCTGGCGGACCAACCAGGCGTATGCCACCAAGATGTGCATCCAGGCAGTGGATCGCCTGATGGAGGCGGCCGGTGGTGGCGCGTGGTTCGAGAATAACGAACTGCAGCGACTGTTCCGCGATGCCCACCTCACCGGCGCTCACGCCTACACCGATTACGACGTCTGTGCGCAGATCCTCGGTCGTGAATTGATGGGCCTGGAGCCCGATCCCACCATGGTTTGACCGCCTGCTCACCGAGCCCGGCTCATATAACAACAATCGAGGCCGTCGCCTGAGGCGGCCGGGAGTCTTGCATGTCTAATGTTTGCGATACCGCTTTCGACACCCGCGCGTTCCGTCGCGCCCTGGGCAACTTTGCCACGGGCGTGACCGTGGTCACCGCCGCGACTGACGATGGCCGCAAGGTCGGCGTGACGGCCAACAGTTTCAATTCGGTGTCCCTGGACCCGCCGCTGATTCTCTGGAGCATCGACAAACGCTCCAGCAGTCACGGCGTGTTCGAAGCGGCCAGCCATTTTGCCGTGAACGTGCTGGCCGCCGACCAGATCGACCTGTCGAACAACTTCGCCCGGCCCAAGGAGGACCGCTTCGCCGAGATCCAGTTCGAGGCCGGTGAAGGTGGGGCCCCCGTGTTCGTGGACTGCTCGGCGCGCTTTCATTGTGAAAAATTCCAACAGGTTGACGGCGGCGATCACTGGATCATGATCGGCAAGGTCGTGGCCTTTGACGATTTTGGGCGTTCGCCATTGCTCTATCACCAGGGTGCCTACTCGATGGTCTTGCCCCACACCCGCATGACCAAACGGGAAGAGGGGCAGTCCCCCAGTAGTCACTTCCAAGGTCGCTTGAGCCACAATCTGTATTACCTGATGACCCAGGCGTTGCGGGCCTACCAGGCCAGCTACCAGCCTCGCCAGTTGTCCACTGGGTTGCGTACCAGTGAAGCGCGGATGTTGATGGTGCTGGAGAACGACGCCGGGCTGGGCCTCTGCGATCTGCAGCGGGAAGTGGCGATGCCGGTGCGCGAGATCGAAGAAGCCGTGGCCAACCTCAAGCGCAAGGGCCTGGTGAGCGATGAAGGCGATCGAGTGCGCCTGACCGTCAAAGGTGTCGATGAAACCGAAGGGCTCTGGGCAATTGCCAAGGAACAGCAGGATAAGGTGTTCGGCCAGTTCAGCGAGGAGCAGGTCGAGCATTTCAAGGAGGTGCTCAAGGGCGTGATCAAAGGCGCTTGAGCCTGTATCGACAGCAATCCCATGGCGAGGGAGCAAGCTCCCTCGCCATGGGGACTTCGGGTTCATGGCTACTTGATCCTGATCCAGACTCTTTGAATGGAGGGTTCGGTATTGGCTGGAAGCTGTTAAGATTTAGTTAACTCATTAACTAAATCCCCTTTCGCGAACACCCTCCATGCCCAAACCGCGCCAATCCTTGACCCTGACCTTGCTACAGGCCCGTGAAGCGGCCATGGGGTTTTTCCGTCCTTCCCTCAATCAGCACGGCTTGACCGAACAGCAATGGCGGGTCATCCGTATTCTCAGCCAGCACGACGAGCTGGAGATCAATCGCCTGGCCGAACTGGCCTGCATTCTCAAGCCCAGCATGACCGGCGTGCTGGTGCGCATGGAAGCGGCGGGCATGGTGGAGCGGCGCAAGGCCGAACAGGATCAGCGGCGGGTGCTGGTGCGCCTGGCCCCCCAGGGGCAGGCATGCTTCGATTCGATGAGCCAGAGCATGGAGGAGAATTACCAGCGCTTGCAGGGCCAGTTGGGGGAGGAAAAGCTGCAGACGTTGCTGGGGTTGCTCAATGACTTGAAAGCGATCAGGCGCTGAGACATCCAGGCGGCTCCACTCAGCTTTTGTGGCGAGGGGGCTTGCTTCCGCTCGATTGCGTAGCAATCGTAAGAAAGCGGGGCCGCTTCGCGACCCAGCGGGAGCAAGCTCCCTCGCCACAAGAGGTTTGTGTTGCTATCAGTACACACCACCCGCCGCAGGCTTTGGTGTGTCTTTGAACGTCGCGGCCAGGGTCTGCAAACCGCGCATCAACACCGTGGTGTCGACGCCCACCGCGACAAACGCGGCGCCAAGTTCGATGTATCGCCGAGCCAGTTTTTCATCGGCGCTGAGAATCCCGGCGGCTTTACCCGCCTGGCGGATCCGGCCGATGGCGTCCTCGATGGCGGCTTGCACATCCGGGTGGCCGGGATTGCCACGAAAGCCCATGGACGCGCTCAGGTCCGCCGGCCCGATGAACACCCCGTCAACACCGTCCACCGCAGCGATGGCGTCCAGGTTGGCCAGGCCCTCGCGACTTTCGATCTGCACCAGCAGGCACATCTGTTCATCGGCCTTGTCGAGGTAGCCGGGGATGCTGTTCCAGCGCGACGCCCGGGCCAGTGCGCTGCCGACCCCGCGCACACCGTGGGGTGGGTAGTGCATGGCACGCACCAGCTCGCGCGCCTGGTCGGCGCTTTCCACCATCGGTACCAGCAAGGTTTGCACGCCAATGTCGAGCACTTGCTTGATCAGCGCGGTGTCGCCAATCACCGGGCGGATCACCGGTTGGCAGGGGTAGGGGGCCAAGGCCTGGAGCTGGCCGAGCATCGTGCGCAGGTCATTGGGCGCGTGTTCGCCGTCAATCAGCAGCCAGTCGAAGCCGGCGTTGGCGGCGAGTTCGGCGCAGTAGGCATCGGCCAGGCCCAGCCACAGGCCGATCTGCGCTTCACCGCTGCGCAGGCGTTGTTTGAAGGTGTTGATAGGCATGTCCATGAACCGGTCTCCGATCAGACGAAACGGCAAGCGATGGAACCGAGCATGTCGTAGTCGACATGGAAGGTATCGCCCGGGTTGGCCGCCACGGGGCGGGTGAAAGAGCCACCCAGAATGATTTGCCCCGGTTGCAACGTCACGTCGTAGGCCGCCAACTTGTTTGCCAGCCAGGCCACGCCTTTGGCCGGATGATTGAGTACCGCCGCCGAGACTCCGGATTCTTCGATCACGCCGTTGCGGTAGAGCACCGCTGGCACCTTGCGCAGGTCGATCTCCGTGGGACGTACCGCCCGCCCGCCCATCACCACGCCAGCGTTGGCGGCATTGTCGGAAATGGTGTCGAAGACCTTGCGGGTGGCCTTGGTCTGCGGATCGATTTGCTGGATGCGCGCATCGATGATTTCCAGCGCCGGGATCACCCATTCGGTGGCGTCCAGCACATCGAACACGGTCACGTTCGGGCCCTTCAACGGCTTGCCGAGGATGAACGCCAGTTCGACTTCCACCCGTGGCACGATGAAGCGTTCGAATGGGATGTCGGTGCCTTCGTCGAAAAACATATCGTCCAGCAGCGCGCCGTAGTCTGGTTCGGTGATGTTCGACGAAACCTGCATGGCCCGGGACGTCAGGCCGATTTTGTGGCCGACCAGCTTGCGGCCGTCCTTGATCTTTTGCGCGACCCAGGCGCGCTGGATGGCGTAGGCATCATCGATCGTGATGTCCGGGTGGTCGAGGGAAAATTGCCGCACCTGTTCGCGCGAACGTTCGGCGTGGTCGAGGCGGGCGGCGGCTTGTTGGATGAGGTTCTGGTCGAGCATGGCAAGGATCTCTTAGTGAGGATTGACGATGGCGGCCCGGGTGCGCAGCACCAGCAGGCCGCCAAGGGCGATGAGCAGCGCCAGCACATACAGGGCCAGGCTGGCGCTCTGGGTGGTGTCGCGCATCCAACCGATCAGGTAGGGGGCGAAGAACGAAGCGATGCTGCCGAAGGAGCTGATCAGGGCGATGCCGGCGGCCTGGGTGCTGTTGGACAGGAAGGCCGGTGGCAGTTGCCAGAACATCGGCAACGCTGCGCTGGCGCCCATGCCGGCGACAATCAGGCCAGCCAGCACCAGGGTCGGGTTGCTGGGCGAGAGCCCGGCGAGCGCGATGCCGGCCGCCGCCATCAGCAGCGGTACACACAGGTGCCAACGCCGTTCGCGATTACGATCGGAGGACCGTCCGCAGCCGATCATGAAGAAGCAGCCCGCCAGGTAGGGCACGGCGCTGAGCAGCCCAACCTTGCCGTCGCTGCCGATGCCGGCGCCGTGGATCAAGGTGGGCATCCAGAAGGCCAGGGTATTGACCGCCAGCATCACCGCGAAATACACCGCCACCAGCAACCAGACCTGCGGGTTGTTGAGGATCGCCGAGAACGAGGTAATGGATTTGCCTTGCTCTTCAACGCTCAGTTGTTCGCGCAGTTGCTGCTTGGCTTGCGGCGTTAGCCAACTGACCACCTCGAAACTGTCCGGCAGGCACTTGAGCACCACCAGGCCGAGCAGGATCACCGGCAGCCCTTCGATGACGAACATCCACTGCCAGCCGCGCAAACCGCCAACATCATGGAAATGCTCGAGAATACCACCGGACAATGGCCCGCCGATCACCCCGGCCATCGGCACGGCAATGGCGAACAGCGCGGTCACCTGGGCCCGGCGCCGAGCCGGGTACCAGCGGTTGAGAAACACCAGGATCCCCGGGAAGAAACCGGCCTCGGCCATCCCCAGCAGGAAACGCAAGACGTAGAAGCCAGCTGCGCTTTCAATCAGGAACATGCCGGTGGACAAGGCACCCCAGATCACCATCAGTGTCGCGATCCAACGGCGCGGGCCGATCCGGTCCAGGGCCATGTTGCTCGGCACGCCAAACAGCGCATAGGCGATGAAGAACAGACCGGCGCCGAAGCCGTAGACCGTGTCGCTGAATTGCAGGTCAGCGCTCATCTGCATCTTGGCGAAGCCGATGTTGATGCGGTCCAGGTGGGCGAAGAGGTAGCAGACCAACAGCAGCGGCATCAGCCGCCAGGTGATGGTGGCATGGGTGCGGTCGTGCGCGATGGTGCCGGCAGTGTCGGCGGTATTGGCTGTGCTCATGGTTTTGTACTTTTTGTCAGAGAGGCCGAAGGGACGAGCGGGTCGGCAGGCTTAACGCGTCTGGGCCTTGAGGAAGGCGTGGACGTTGTTGGCCTTGAAGTTGAGCTGTTCGTGCAGCTCGATCATCTCGAACGACAGGGCCAGCAAACGTTGAGCCTGGAGTTCGGCGAAGTGCGCGGTGATCACCTCGAAGAGTTTTTCCGCGACTTTCTGGCGCGTGGCCAAATCGCGACCATGGCCGACTTTCAGCGTCATGTGGACGAAGGCGTAGTCGTGCTTGCCGTCGGCCATGCGCCAGGTGTCCAGGCGCACGCCGCGGCTGCGGATGCCGCCCAGGGGAAACACGCCGCTGTCGCCCAGCAAGGTGTGGACCTTTTCAAACAGGCCGGGCAGGTCGGCCTGTTGTTCGATGTTGTCGGTGTATTCAGCGATGAAGTGCGGCATGGAAGCCTCCTGCGACGACAGCGTGAAGCTGTTGCTCAAACGGGGAAAATGGCGTTGATCTGGCCGGTGCCGGAGCTGCCGAAAGGCTCGGTGATGATTTCGGCAGGCTTGTCGTAATCCGGCCCCCCGAGCAGCCCCAGAAGCATGGCGGTGTCATGCATCTTGCCTTCGCCGAAACAGTGTTCGGCGTAGTCCGGAAGCATGGCGCAGAACTCTTTCCAGCGGCCCTGGCGCCATAGCTCGACGACGTGCAGGTCGACTTGTTTGTCGAACTCGCGCGTCCAGTTATGGATATTGGCTTCGGCATTGCGATCGTCGGAGAACCGGTGCGACAGCGAGCCGGAGGCCAGCACCAGCACCTTGCGATCGCTTTTCTCGATGGCCCGGCGTACGGCGGCGCCAAAGGTGAAGCTGTCTTGCAGGCGGTGCCAGGCGCACCAGGCGGCAATCGACACAACGTTGAATTTCTGTTCTTGCGGGACGTCCATGTGCATGTAACGCATGGGCACCAGCGTGCCGTATTCCAGCTCCAGGCTCGGGATGTTGTGGGCCAGGGTGCGCACGTCGGCGGCATTGGCCTCGGCGGCGATCAACTCGCCCAGCTCCGGGGCACCCGAGTATTCGTACTCCATGTTCTTGATGAAGTGCGGCAGCTCGTTGCTGGTGTAGATGCCTTTGAATTGTTCGCCACTGTTGACGTGATAGGCGCTGTTGACCAGCCAATGCACGTCGAACACCACGGCGGTGTCGGCGCCCAGCTCACGGGCGCGGCGCCCGATTTCCTTGTGCCCGGCAATTGCCGCGGCGCGACAGCCGTGGTGCTTGCCGGGCAGCTCCGACAGGTACATCGAGGGAACGTGGCAGATTTTCGCAGCCAGGACGACTTCGCCCATGATGATTCTCCTGAAAAATTGTTCTTGTTGAGTACGAGCAATCGGTAAGTCACAGCTTGATGCTCTGGATGGCTCAAGCCCCTCGCCACAAGGTTAATCACCAGATTTTTTCTACAGTCATACGCCCCACCGCGGAATGTGATGACTGCCCATGGAGATGCAAACGTTCTTGATCTCGGCGAACACTTCAAAGCTGTACTGTCCACCTTCGCGGCCGGTTCCGGAACCCTTCACGCCGCCGAAAGGCTGGCGCAGGTCGCGCACGTTCTGGCTGTTGATGAACACCATGCCGGCCTCGATGCCATGGGCCAGGCGATGGGCTTTGCCGATGTCCTGGGTCCAGATGTACGACGCCAGGCCGTACTCGGTGTCGTTAGCCAGTTGCAAGGCTTCAGCTTCGTCCTTGAACGGGATCAGGCAGACCACCGGACCAAAGATTTCCTCCTGGGCGATGCGCATTTGGTTGTTCACGTCGGCGAACACCGTCGGCTGGATGAACTGGCCGCGACTCAGGTGGGCCGGCAGGTTGGCCGGACGTTCCAGGCCACCGGCCAGGAGGGTGGCGCCTTCTTCGATGCCGATCTTGATATAACCGGTGACCTTGTCGTAGTGGGCCTGGGTGATCATCGAGCCGACCTGGGTTTTCGGGTCCTGCGGATCGCCGACGATCAGGCGCTTGGCGCGGGCGGCGAACTCGGCGACGAACTGCGGGTAGACGCTTTCCTGGATGAAAATCCGGCTGCCGGCGGTGCAGCGTTCACCGTTGAGCGAGAAGATGGTGAACAGGGCCGCATCAAGGGCCCGCTCAAGGTCGGCGTCTTCGAAAATCAGCACCGGCGACTTGCCGCCCAGTTCCATCGAATACTTCTTCAACCCGGCGGTCTGCATGATTTTCTTGCCGGTGGCGGTGCCGCCGGTGAAGGAAATCGCCCGCACATCCGGGTGACGCACCAGCGCGTCGCCGGCCGTGGCACCGTAGCCCTGGATCACGTTCAAGACGCCGTTGGGAATGCCGGCCTCGACGGCCAGGCGACCCAGCTCGTTGGCGGTCAGGGGCGAGAGCTCGGACATTTTCAACACGGCGGTGTTGCCCAGGGCCAGGCAGGGCGCGGTCTTCCAGGTCGCGGTCATGAACGGCACGTTCCACGGCGATACCAGCCCACAGACGCCCACCGGTTGGTACAGGGTGTAGTTAAGCATCTGATCGTCGACCGGATACGTGTGACCGTCCATGCGGGTGCAGACTTCGGCGAAGAAATCGAAGTTGTGGGACGCCCGCGGGATCAGCACGTTCTTGGTCTGGTGGATCGGCAAGCCGGTGTCGAGGGTTTCCAGTTCGGCCAGTTTCGGCACGTTCTGCTCGATCAGCTCGCCGAGCTTGCGCATCAACCGGGCGCGCTCCTTGGCCGGCGTATTGGCCCACTTCGGGAAAGCGTCCTTGGCCGCCGCCACGGCCTGGGCAACTTCCTCGGCACCGCCACTGGCGACTTCGCCGATGGCTTCGCCGGTGGCCGGGTTGTAGTTGACGAAAACGTCTTTGCTTTCGACCTCGCGGCCGTTGATCCAGTGCTTGATCATGCTGCTCACGCCTCTTTACGGGATGCGAAGAACTCGGCTTCGCTGACAATGTGGTTGACCAGGCGGCCGACGCCTTCCACTTCCACGATCACTTCATCACCCGGCACGACGTCCGCCAGGCCTTCCGGCGTGCCGGTGGCGATCATGTCGCCGGGTTGCAGGGTCATGAAGCTGGACAGGTATTCGATCAGGTAGGGGATGTCGAAAATCATGTCCTTGGTGCTGCCTTCCTGGCGCAATTGGCCGTTGATCCAGGTGCGCAATTTCAGGTTGCTCGGGTCCGCTACATCCGTCACATCGACGATCCATGGGCCGACAGGCGTCGTCGCATCGCGATTTTTCACTCGCAGGTTGGGGCGGTAGTAGTTTTCCAGGTAGTCGCGGATCGCGTAGTCGTTGCACACGGTGTAGCCGGCCAGGTAGCCCAGCGCATCCTCGCGCTTGACGTTGCGCGCGGCTTTGCCGATGACCGCCACCAGCTCGCACTCGTAGTGCATGTAGGCGACGTTGTCGGGGCGCCAGGTCTCTTGGTTGTGGCCGGTGTAGGTGCCGGGCGACTTGATGAACACCAGGGGTTCGGTCGGCGGTTTGAACGCCAGTTCGGCGGCGTGGTCGGCGTAGTTCAGCCCGAGGGCGAACATGCTGCCGGTGGCCGGTGGCAGCCACTGGACCTGATCCTCGGTCAACAAGCGACCGTCAGCCAGGCGCACGGCATTGTGAGCTTCAACGGTGACGGCGTGGTTCTGTCCTTCAAAACGAATGCGCGCGTGTTTCATGAACGTGCTCCTGTTGCCTCGGCCACGACGGTATTGACGAGGCGGCCCAGGCCGCTGATTTCGACTTCGACGCGGTCGCCGGGTTGTACATCGACCCGCCCCTCGGGCGTGCCGGTGATCAGCACGTCGCCGGCGTGCAGGGTCATGAATTCGCTGATCTCGGCAATCAACTGGGGAATGTTGCGAACGAAGTTGGCGGTGTTGTTTTGCTGGCAAATCTCAGCGTTTACATACAGCGTGATTGCCAGGCTGTGGGGATCGGCAACGTTGGCACTCGGCACCAGTTCCGGGCCGATGACGCAGAAGCCGTCCCGGCACTTGGCCTTGACGGCGGGGCGGTAGTAGCTGTCTTCCGGCAGGCTGAATTCATTGACGACCGTGTAGCCGGCCACGTAGTCCAGTGCCTCGGCGGCGCTGACGCGACTGGCCGATTTACCCATCACCACCCCCAGCGCCGGTCCCGCTTGCAGCCGTTCGCCGTGGCCAGGATGAACCACCTCGGCACCATGGCGGTTACGGGTGTTGGGCGTCTTGATGAACAACACCGGCTTGATCGGTGGCTTCTGGTAGGGCGGTTGCTCGAACTCGGCGAGGCGCTGCTTCAGCAGCCCTTGAAAGTTCAGCGCGACCCCGAACAGGGTGCCGGTCGCGACGTCATGCAGGGCACGGCTCATGCTTGTCTCCTGGCAGTGGCAGAGTGATGAGGGCTCTGCACATATTGTTAATGTGTTAACAGTTATAATTAAGATGTTAACTATCGTCAAGCGTGGCAAAATGGCCGGGCGCTGGTTGCCTTGCCAAATTGGGTGCAGGATGAGCGCGAGCAGGTGCCTGAATCAGAATAAAAATGAGTACTGCGTGATGACCGACCGCCAGCCGATCCCGAACATCAACATTGGTCAGGTGTACGACCAGCGCTACAGCGACGCCGAGGTGCATTACGACCGGCTCGCCAACCTGGCGGGTTTTTTCGGGCGCAACATGCCGGTGCATCGTCACGATCGGTTTTTCCAGGTGCACTACGTCAAGACCGGTACTGTGCGGGTGTATCTGGACGATCAGCAGTACGTCGAATCCGGGCCGATGTTCTTTCTCACGCCGCCGACCATCCCCCATTCCTTCGTGACTGAGGCCGACAGTGATGGGCATGTGCTGACGGTGCGCCAGCAACTGGTGTGGCAGTTGATCGACGCCGATCCAAGCCTGGCGCCAGCCGGTGTGCAGTTGCCGGCAACCTGCGTTGCGCTGGCGCAATTGGGGCCTGGGCAGGCGGGGGAGGTGCGGCGGTTGGAATACCTGTTCGAGGAATTGAGCGAGGAGGTGACGGCCGGGCGCCCGGGGCGTAGCGCGGCACTCGACGCTTTGACGCGACTGATCATGATCAGCCTGCTGCGCTTGTGCTCCAATTCCCTGGAGGCCAGGCCGGCCCGGCATGAAGACCTGAAGATCTTTCACCGCTTCAATGAGCTGATCGAGGCTCATTACCTGCAACATTGGCCACTGTCGCGTTACGCCGAGGGCATCGGCGTCACCGAGGCGCGCCTCAACGATGTCTGCCGACGTATTGCCGACCTGCCTTCCAAGCGGTTGATCATGGAGCGGCTGATGCAGGAGGCCAAGCGACTGCTGTTATTCACCGGCAGTTCAGTCAACGAAATCTGCTACCAGCTTGGATTCAAGGACCCGGCTTATTTCAGTCGGTTTTTCCAGCGTTACTCGCAACTCACTCCTGGGGAGTATCGTCAGCGGCAATCGGGGTTGCGCTGATTGGTGGCGAGGGGGATTGCTCCCACAGAATCCCCTTCCACAGTGACATAGCGTGGCCATGCTTCTTGCAGCAACCTGGCGGCAACACTAAGCTGCCGACTCGCCCATCCAAACAGTCCGAACATGGCCACCCCGAGACCTTCACTGACCTTGACCTTGTTGCAAGCCCGCGAAGCGGCCATGGCGTTTTTTCGCCCGGCGTTGAACCAGCATGACCTCACGGAACAGCAATGGCGGGTGATCCGCATCCTGCATCAGCAAGGAGAGCTGGAAAGCCACCAGCTCGCCCACCAGGCCTGCATACTCAAGCCGAGTATGACCGGCGTGCTCAGCCGGCTGGAGCGCGATGGCCTGGTGCGGCGACAGAAGTCGAGCCAGGATCAGCGTCGGGTCTTCGTCGGCCTGACCGAACGCGGCCAGCAGTGCTTTGTGTCGATGAGTGAGGGAATGGAAAGCAACTATCGGCGGATTGAAGAGCAGTTTGGCGAGGAAAAAATGCAGCAACTGCTGGCTCTGCTCAATGAGCTGAAAAACATCAAGCCTTGATCAAGGATTGGCCAAGGATTGCTTCAACTGCTTCACCAACTCGGGCGTCATGTAATGCGGCCCGTCGAACAGGTAGAGCGGATAGCCGTCATAGGCTGCCAATTGCGGCGTGAGTTCGGCCACGGTGGCTGAGCGGAAGCCACCGCCGTATTTAGGGCGGAAGGCTTCGACGATGATCCGCACGCGATCCTTGCCCAGTCGATCTCGCAAGGCATCGGCGTAGTCGCGGGCCACCGGGGCGGTGCGCGCGTAGACGCCGACGCCGTCCTGGAAAAACACTCCGATGTCGTTCGGCAACCACTGTTTGAGCCAATCGGCGGTGGCGGCAGGGCCGATATTGGCGCCGTCGTAGACGCTGATCCATAGCGGGCGTGGCAGTTTGGCCAGCAAGGCCGGCAGCTCGGTGGCACGTGCCCAACTGGGATCGACTTCGGCGGGAAAATACCAACCGGTGACATGCAGCGGCGTCGGCAACCCGGCGATGCGTTCCGACAGCGCAGCCAGTTGCTCGATGTTGTCCCGGGTGCGGTTCTCGCTGAAATAGCCGGCCAGTCCGAGGATGACATCCTGGGCCCAAGGCGTCTTGGCGATGCGCGCCCAGTCCGGCAACACCGGAACGCTGGTCAAGCCGGTGCCGGGCACGAAGGCCTGGTCGTCCACCACCGTCCATTGCACCAGCAGTTCATGCACCCCCAGTTCTTCCCAATTGCCGCTGATGCCGACGGTCTGGTTATCCGGCTGCCAGACGATGCCGACGAGGTTCGGTGCCGCAGTGGTAGTCATTATGTAGTACGTCCCTGTACCTGCGCCGAGGAACGCGGCCAGTAGCAGCACCGCGCCGATCTTGCGACTGACGAATTTGGCGAAGCTTTTCAAGCACGCCCCTTGCTGGTGCAGTGTAGTCGTGACTCGGCCAGGCGAGCCGCCTTTCGTACCCGTGCGTCGAATATCACGTCAGCGTCCTCAATAGGAGTAGGTCAGGCGGGCAAACACGCCTTTGGCGCGGTCCTCGCCAAACACCCTGGCCCGGTACTGCAGGGAAAAGTCCACGTAGGAGCGCGGCGCATTGTAGGCGTCTTCGCGGAACCAATAGCGCACGTTGTTCCCGACCCCGATCCCCCCGGCGTCGCCGGACGAGAAGTCGCCGTTGGAGCCGCTCTTCATCTTCGAATCGTAGTCGATCGCTGCCACGACATGGGGGAAGGTCACCCAGCGTGATCCAGTGCCGCCGATGGCATAGCTGCGACCCACTTGCCATTCGCTGTTGAAGTAGTTGCGCGAGTCATTGATGTAATGACCGACTTCGGCATACAACTGCGAAGTCCACCAGCTCGGCACATCAACCCGCAGGTCGGTGCCGATACTCGAGCCGTAGCCCAGGCGCACCAGCCAGTCGCCGTCGACATTGGAAGACCCGAGAGGGAAGGTCCGTTCAAGGGCGGCCATGATGTTGACGGAGCTGAAGGGTTTGACCCGCACGCCGAGCGCCCCTTGCAAGGCATCCGCGCCGGTGTCCGAGTCGCTGTTCTTGCTCCACAAGGTGTCGGTGATGCGCCCGTAGAGTTCGACAAAACGGGCGTTGCGATAACCCAACGGGCGCCAGGACAGTTCGGTGCTGTTTTGCAGCAGGTCGTTGCTTTCGCTGCCACTGCTGCTATTGGTGCTCGGCGCGCCGCTCAGACCACTGGAGCCGCGATAGCTGGTGGTGCTGGTCAGGCCCATGGCGCGCGAAACGTCACCCACGGTACGACGGGTATCGAACAGTTGTTGCGCGGACATCGGCGTTTCTGCGGTTTTTTGCCCATCGATGACGCGCTTGAAATACGCCACCGCTTCGTCGTCTTCGTGGACACGCATGGCATTGTAGGCAGCGTCCTGGGCCGCCGCCGACGGCAGTGGGGTGGCAGCATCGGCCTTGCGGAACGCGGCATGGGCTGCCCCATCGTCGCCGGCCCGAACCCGATCATAAGCGAGCTGTAGATCACTCACCGGTGCCAACGCGCCGGTGTTACCCGAGAGGGCGCAGGTCAGGCCGTAGGTGCTTTCCTGACACTCCAGGGCGGGTGGCGAAGATTGGGCCAGCGCAGAGCGCAGGTCGCGAACTTCCCTTGCCGACAGGCCAGCAAGGGACTGGGCTCGGTTCAGATCGTCCTGGGCTGCCTGCGTTTTGCCCTGGCGATTACGGGCATAGCTGCGCAATACCCAAGGGGCGGCGTGACGGTCGTCCACGGCCAACGCGTCTGACGCGGCCTGTTCGGCAGCGGGGTAATCCTTGGCCGAGAGCAGGGCGCTGATAAGTAGTTGCTGGTTGGCGGAAACTTCCGGAGCCCAGGCTACGGCTTTGCGCGCCCGGTCCACGGCCAGGGCCGCATTGCCTTGTTCCAGGGCGCGGTAGCCTTGGGTCGCCAGCGGTACGGCCAGTTGGCGACGGATCGTTTTGCGCCGCATCAGCAAGGTCGCGTCGTTGGCGAAGGTGCCCAGGGCATCGCTGACGGCCTGATCGGCGTCTTCCAGATGTTGCTGACGCTCCAGGGAGTCGACCAGCAACAACCGATAATCGCGACGACGGGGCGCTTGGGCGATGGCCTTGCGGGCCGATTGCGCGGCCAGGCCGAATTGCTCGCGATCATAGGCCTTGAAGCCCTGGGACGCCGCCGCGAAACCCGGTGAAGCGGCGGCGCGGGAAGAGGCGGCGCGCCGGGGTTGGTCGCGCAGTTTCTTGTCCCGTTCGGCCAACTCAATCAACGTGTTCAGGCGTGGCACGTCGGCGCGCTGGCGCAGGGCTTCGCGCGCCTTGGCGATGGCCAGGTCGTAGTCCTTGCGCTCGTAGGCGCTGTAGGCCTCGTTGGCGGCGCTGTAGGCCGGACCGGTCAGCGGCAGTGGCAACGTCTCGGCGGGCGCAAGCGCCGGGATCAGGCTCAGCCCCGTGGCCAAGAGGGTCAAAAAGGGGCGGTTCATGCCGGAAGCTCCGTCGGGTAGAGGCTGTGCTGGCGTGCCACCACCTGTTCGATAGTCGCCCGGGGCAGCACGCCGCTGTCGACCAGGTAATCGCCGATCCGACCGTGGTGCTGCGGCCGATACTGCAACATGGCGCGGCTGAACTGATCACGATCGAGCAAGCCCATTTCGATCAACAAATCACCCAACAGCGGCGCACTGGCATTCGGTACGGCATGGCCGTTGCGTTCCGGCAATCGGCGCAACAGCGCGAGAATTTCACTTTCCCTGGCGATCAATTGCACCGGTTCGCTGCCCAATTCGGCGCTGACCTGCTGCAGGCCTTCGTCGGAAAGCGGGTTGGCGACGGCGATCTGTTCACGACCTTCGCCATTGGGTCCCAAGGGAATGGCCCGCCAGCGCAACGCAAACTCGCTGGTCAGTGATGAGGTTGAGGTAGCGGCTTTTTCGGCCACGTCGAAGACCCGGGGCAGGTCATTCTGGAATGCGATGGCTTCGGCCAGGGTTTCATCGTCCAGCCAGCCGTTATTCAGCAAAATCCGTCCCAGTGGCACGTTGCGCGACTGTTGTTCATCCAGGGCGCTCTGCAGGTGGGTGTCGGTAATGGCCTGCCACGACAGCAGCACGCTGCCCAATCGGCGCGGTGCGATGGCAACCAGGTCGGTGGAAGGGAAGTCATGCATGGTCTTGTCCCAGACCAGCTTGCGATTCATCACCTTGCCCACCAAAAACATGCGCCAGGCCCGGGAGGCCGCCATGAAGTTGACGAAATTGCCCACCAGCATGCGCGGGATCGACAGCAAGCCGTGCTGCCAGCCGTACAACACGGTGGTGAAGTAGTAGCGGTGCAGGATTCTCCAGGCCAGCGCAATGCCGTTGGCCACCAGCAGGTATTTGATCACGCTGTTGGTTTCAAACGGCGTTGGGAAACTGATGTCCCACCAGCCACTGTTGCGCAGGATAATCAGGCCCAGCAGTTGCACCAGGATCACGTAGGCGATGATGCTGATGAACGCTGTCACTACGCCCTTGCGGTCGCGAAACAGCAGGTATCGGTTGGCTAGCGAGCCATTCCAGCCCATCTGTTCCCAGCCTTGCAGGCCGATGCCGAGGGTCCAGCGGGCTTTTTGTCGAAACGCGGTGCGGAAGGTGTCGGGGAAAAATTCACGCACGCACAGAGGCATCGTCAGGGTCGATTCGTAGGGCTTGCGGAACCAGGATTTGCGCAGCACCCGGAACTGCACCGGAAAACGCACGAATATCGCGTTCATGCCAACCTTGGACAGCCGCGCGCCGACGTCGTAGTCCTCGGTGAGGCTGTCGGTGTTGAACGGCTGATTTTTGGTTTCACCGGCCAATACCTGCAGGGCACGATGGGAGAAACAGGTACCGACGCCGGCCGAGGGCACGGTGTCGGTCATGCTTTCACGCACCACCAGATCCTTGCCATGCCATTCGGCGAACTCGTCCATGTAGACACCCGCCACCCATTCGTACCAATTGCGCTCCAGCGATACCACTGGCAGTTGGATCATGTCCTTGCGCGGCAACAGGTAGTTGAATAGACGCAGTTCAAGCGGATGCAGCACGTCCTCGCTGTCGTGCAGGACGACGCCGGCGAAGGTCATGCCATGGGTTTTCTCGTGCAGGAAAATCGCCTGGATCACCCAGTTCAAGCAGTCGGCCTTGCAGGTCGGCCCGGCATGGGGCACTTCCACGCGGTGCAACTGTTTGTAGCGTCGCCGCATCCGCTCGACTTCGTCGATGGTGCGCTGGTCGTTGATGTAGGTGCCGACGAAGACCACGTAGTTCTGGTAGTCGAGCGTCGAGACCATGTTTTCGATCATCGGCGCGATGACGTCGTATTCCAGCCAGGCCGGCACCATGATCGCCAGGGGCTGTTCGTCCCGGGCCAACAGTTGCTCGACGGTCAGCGGCCGGTATTTACGGCCCACGGTAAACTTGCGGTACAGGCGGCGAGACCAGTACCACAGGTCAATGATCAGATCGTCCAGGCTGGAGATCAGGATCAGTACCGCGACCACGATGGTCGCGGCTTCCAGGTAGTTGTAGTAGTGGGCCAGCCAATAGGGCCAATAAAGCGACGTCATCGAAGGTTACCGTTACTGGCGATTGCGACGGGCGCTACGGCCAGCCAGCAACAAGAGGAGAAACAGGATAATGGCGCCTGGAATCAGCCAAAGCAGCGAAGGTTTGCGCCAGGCATCCAGGCCTTTGGGTTCTTCCCGGCCGATCAACTGGCTGCCGCTCGGATCCTGGATATCGAGGATCGCCACGGCACCGCTGTCACCCAGGATCGCCACGTCGCCACGGGTCAGCACGATCGGTTTGGCCAGGCTTGGTGGCTGGCTGCCCAGGGTTCGATAGACCAGGCCGTACTGGCCCGAGCTCTGCACCACTTGCAGTGACGCCAATTGGTCGAGGCGCTGCACATCCAGCATCACCTGGTCCTTATGGTTGATGCGCAGGTGACCCTGCTCATCGACCTGCACCGATTCCTTGGTGTCCTTGAGTGGCAGTTCGAAGGCCAGGAAGGCTTTATCCGGGCTGACGACGGCTTTTGGATCGGTGCTGACCTTCAACTGCGCGCGCAGCGGCGATACACCGGATGCATCGGCCACCGAGATCACTTGGGCCAGGCTGCTGGCCGGATGGTCGAGGTACGCTTGGGGAACGAGCAGTTGGGTGTCTACAGCGAAGCGTGCGGCGATACCGGAAAAATCGTCATCCAACGAGGTTTTTTCCAGCACGATATGGCTGGTTGGCAGGACCGACACCGGGAAAGCCTGCGGGGTTTCCAGGCAGCGGTCGCTGACCGGCTGACGTTGGAAGGAGACGCGCAAGACGTTTTTCGAACTCAGGGCGTAGCGTGGGACATGCCCCTGGATGCGTTGCGGTTCACCGTCGGTGGTCAACTGCTGGGCACCGATCAGAAAGTCATTGAAGTACAGCGAGGCCACGGGCGGGGTGTGCGAAGCACCCGGCGCTGCGGAAATGTCCACCACCGCGGTCACGGGCAGGCGGCCGTCATACGCCACGCTGCCCAGGGGGAACGAGGTGCTCCAGTCGAAGCGCGAGGCCACGTCGAATGTGCCCGGGGCGCCGCCCAGCCGCGACAAGGCCACGCGGCCATCGTCGCTCAACGGCGTTTGGGCTTCGGTCACCGTCAACTGACGGCTGCGGGCCAGTTTGTTCCACGCCGAACCGAGCAAGGACAAGGCTTTGCCGGTCGCATCCGGGGCGATGATCAGTACCGGGCGAGCGCCCAGCAGTGCCAGGCGCACGTTGTCAGTGCCAGCGCTCGCCATGGCTGCGTTGACGTGCTGATCGCGCCATTGGGTCAATGCGCTGGCCGCTGTTGCGTCGACGCCCTGGACCTGATTCTGCAAGGCGTCCAGGGCCTGGTTGATGGCCTTGAGCAGTTGTGGGTCATTGATGGCCAGGTCGGCCTGTACATTCGGTGTCTGGCCGAGCATCAGCAGGGCGCCAATTTCGGCGGGGTTGGCCAGGGTGTGCTGGCCTTTGCCGTTGAGGCTGGCGAAGGCTGGAATGCTCAGCAGCTCGGCCGGGATCCGCAGACCGCTCAGGTCCACTTTGTCCTGCACGGCAGGGAAGGGCAGGATGCGGCTATGTTTGCCAATGCGCTCCAGGGCCACGCCCAATCGCCAGGCTGCATCATAGCTGCCGGCGGACAGCGAGCCCGGTGCGACCAGGATGCCGGGGTTGGTGGGCAGTGTCGTCCAGGCCGCGCCGACATCCTGCAGTTGGCTGGCGTCGTAGCTGTAGTTCAGGCGCGTGTCGGGTTGAATGCGCAACACGTTGCCGATGACTCGATCGTCTTCGCACAATGGTCGGGAGACGATCGAAGACCAGGCAATGCCCAGGCGCACCAGGCCGTTGTCACGCGGGGTCTTGTCTACGCCCAGCTTGACGCTGGCATCGCCCTGCGCCTCGCTGAGCCCTTCGGCACGCACCGGATAGCCGTCGAGCGACAGCAGCATGGTGTTGCGGCCGCCTTCACCATTGAGGTAACTGGCGTCCAGCTGCAGCGTCGCATCGTTGAGGGTTACGCCGGCAGGGACGGGCAAATACAGCTCGCGTCGAGCATCGCTGGCGCCCAGCAGGATCGGAGCCGTGATACCCAGATCCCGCAAGCGAATTTCGCGCTCCTGGCGGGTATCGGCGTTGAGTCGATGGATTGCCTGGGTGAGCGGGCTGTCCGCAGCCAGGGCAAAGGTTGGCATGAGCGCGAGCAGGCTCAGGCCACAGGCAAGGGCGCTGAGCGCGCCCGTAGAGATGGCAACGGAAGGCTTCATTCAGGCAAATCTCGATCTGATAAGGGTGGGTAGCAGTTATGAGGTGAAATCGGCGAGTAACTCGTGTAGTGCGGGCATCGGGGCGTGTGTCAGCGCCTGGAACGAATGCACCTGGCCCACGACAAAATCGCTGACCGGACGCCCCATCAGGGTGTCGACGATGCGTTGGCTGGCTTTGCCATCGCCATAGGGGTTGGTCGCCTGTGATGCGCGCCGCCACAAGGCCTGGTCGTCGAACAGCGCGTCCACCCCGGCAACGATCGAGGCCGGGGAGGTGCCCACCAGGCGCACGGTGCCCGCCGCCACGGCTTCGGGGCGTTCGGTGACGTCGCGCATCACCAGCACCGGTTTACCCAGGGATGGCGCTTCTTCCTGCACACCGCCGGAGTCAGTGAGGATGACGTGGGCGTGTTGCATCAGGCGCACGAACGCCAGGTAATCCAGGGGCTTGATCAAGTGCACGTTGGGCAGGTCACCCAACTGCTCGGTCACTGGCCCAAGCACGTTGGGATTGAGGTGCACCGGGTAGACGATCTGGATATCCGGACGTTGAGCCAGGTGGCGCAGGGCCTTGCAGATGTCGAGGAAACCCTCGCCGAAGTTTTCCCGGCGGTGGCCGGTCACCAGCAGCAGTTTGCGTCCGGCTTGCAGGAACGGGAACTGTTGGTCCAGTTTGTCACGCAACCAGGTATCCGCATTGATGCGTTGAGCGGTCATCTGCAACGCGTCGATGACCGTGTTGCCCGTCACCAGGCAACGGCCCTGCAAACGTTCACTCAGCAGGTTTTCGCGAGATTGGTCGGTCGGGGCGAACAGCAGGTCGGCACTGAGATCGATGCAGCGACGGTTCATTTCTTCCGGCCATGGGCTGTAGATATCACCGGTGCGCAGCCCGGCTTCCACATGACCCACGGGGATACGCCGATGGAAGGCTGCCATCGAGGCCACCATGGCTGAAGTGGTGTCGCCATGGACCAGTACCCGATCCGGCCGGGTCTGTTCCAGCACCGGGTCGATGGCACCGTACAATGCGGCGGTCAGGGAGTTGAGGGTCTGGTGCGGCGTCATCACGTCAAGGGTGAAGTCGGCCTCGAGATCGAACAGATCCAGCACCTGCTTGAGCATGCTTTGATGCTGGCCGGTGACGCAGATCAGCGACTCAATGCCGGGTTCGGCTGCGAGGGCCTTGACCAACGGTGCCATCTTGATGGCTTCTGGACGGGTACCGAAGATCGAAAGGACCTTGATCCGTGAGTCTTGAATAGCGATAACGCCCTTCCTCGCGCAGTTTTCTGCGCAGCACAACAGCCCGCCCAGGCGCGACCACGCGTTTGAGCAAACAAGCGATTTAAGTGAGTTGATTGTCCAACTGGTAGATGTCAGGCAGGGGCTTTACGTCCACGGGAAGTGGTGTAGTGGCATCTCGCAGCTTGGCGCGGCAAATTAATAACATCAAAGTCCGTTATCGCAAAGTTTTATATGCATAAGTTTGATTAATGTTTTTTTAGAAGGCTCGATGGGGGTGGGTAAGGGGAGTGTGTTAGTGGATGTGAATGGTTTATTACTTATTGAAATATAAGGATTTTTTATGTTTTAGATGTTTGCTTTTGATGCTAGGAATACCCCGGAAAATCGAATTGATGTATTTTTGGCGCCGTATTATGTGCAGCGATTGACTTGGGTTGTCATTGGAATGGCGCCTGTATGTTGTCAGGAAGTGTGAGGCCTTATTGTAAGTAGTGGTTAGGTAAAGTTAGATGTTGGAGGAAGTTCAATTTCATTTTGTAATTCCCGATGGGAAGAACTAGTGAGTGACTGAAGATTCATGAGGCCAATCATTTATTTCCGATAAGGAAAGTCCCTCTAACAGACTTGGACATGTATCGGGGGGTAGACAGGTCATCCGCGCAGCTAACCGATAATCGAACGTTTTGTGTCGAACACCTGACGGGGTTATTGACCAAATTAACTGGGTGGTACATTTTGTCTGCAGCACGCTTCTTCAGCATGACCAAGACCATAATAAAAATAGAGGAATACCCTATGCGTACCCGTCTGCGAGCGCCCTTCGCCTTCCCCCCGCTTCGCTGCTTGAGCCCTGAAGCACCTTTCAACACCTCTGGTTCGATCGAATAGCGATCCCTGCGTTGCCGTTCTATCGCGCCGGGTGAACCCCGGCACTCGACAATCCGAGAGGTCTTCAAGATGGCAAAAGTCGTCGATCTGTATTTCAAGCTGCTAAAGCTGCTGATTGTGTTGTGCATGCTCGCAATGATCGTGCTGGTGTTCGGCAACGTGGTGCTGCGCTACGCCTTCAACTCCGGTATCAGCGTGTCGGAAGAGCTGTCGCGTTGGTTCTTCGTCTGGATGATTTTTCTCGGTGCTTTGGTGGCGCTCAAGGACCGTGCTCATCTGGGGATGGACAGCCTGGTCAAGCGTTTACCGCCGGCCGGCAAGCGTCTCTGCCTGGTCATCGGGCATCTACTGATGCTGTACATCTGCTGGCTGATTTTCAGTGGCAGTTGGCAGCAGGCGGTCATCAACCTGGACGTGGTCGCACCCGCCTCAGGCCTGTCGATGGCACTGTTCTACGCCGCCGGCCTGGTGTTCGGTGCCAGCGCCGCGGCCATCCTGGTTTATGAACTCTACCTGGCGTTGTTCGGCAAGCTGGGGGATGACGAACTGGTCATGGTCAAGGACAACGACGCCGCCGAGGCGATCGCCCATAACCCCATCAAGAGTACACGCCCATGACGCTGGTTATTTTCCTCGGGTCGTTGATGGGCAGCATGGCGCTGGGTATACCCATTGCGTTTGCCTTGCTGGTGGTCAGCGTGGCGCTGATGTTTTATCTGGATCTGTTTGACGCACAAATCATCGCCCAGAACCTGCTCAACGGCGCCGACAGCTTTCCGCTGATGGCAGTGCCTTTCTTCATGCTGGCCGGCGAGATCATGAATGTCGGCGGCCTGTCCAAGCGCATCGTCAATATTGCCATGGCGCTGGTGGGGCACAAGCGCGGTGGTCTCGGTTACGTGGCTATTATTGCTTCCTGCCTGCTGGCGTCGCTCTCCGGCTCGGCCGTGGCCGATGCAGCGGCCCTGGCGGCGTTGCTGGTGCCGATGATGGTGCTGGCTGGGCATAACCGTGGGCGTTCAGCCGGCCTGATCGCCGCCGGTAGCATCATCGCGCCGGTTATTCCGCCGAGCATCGGCTTCATCGTCTTTGGTGTGGCGTCCGGGGTATCGATATCCAAACTGTTCCTGGCCGGTATCGTGCCAGGGCTGATGCTTGGTGCTTCGCTGGCCGTGGCCTGGTGGTACATCTCTCGCAGCGAGAACGTCGAGACGCCGCCCAAGCGTTCCCGCGCCGAAGTGCTGCGCACGTTGCTCGACGGCAGTTGGGCCATGGGCCTGCCCTTGATCATCGTCCTGGGCCTTAAATTCGGGATCTTCACTCCCACCGAAGCCGCAGTGGTCGCAGCGGTCTATTCGCTGTTCGTTTCCTTGGTGATCTACCGGGAAATGAAAGTCAGCCAGTTGTACGAAGTGATCCTGTCCGCAGCCAAGACCACCTCGGTGGTGATGCTGCTGGTGGCGGCGGCCATGGTTTCATCGTGGCTGGTGACCATCGCGGATCTGCCGGGCCAGTTGGCGGAACTGCTGCAGCCCTTCATGGATAACCAGACCCTTTTGCTGCTGGTGATGATGGTGCTGATCATCCTGGTAGGGACGGTGATGGACATGACCCCGACCATTCTCATCCTCACCCCGGTGCTGATGCCTGCGGTCATCCAGGCGGGGATCGACCCGGTGTACTTCGGCGTGCTGTTTCTGATCAATACGGCCATTGGCCTGATCACGCCGCCCGTGGGTACGGTGCTCAATGTGGTGTGTGGGGTGGCGAAACTGGACTTCGAGGAAATCGTCCGCGGCGTGTGGCCGTTCATGTTCGCGCAGTTTGTGGTGCTGTTCCTGCTGGTGGTGTTCCCTCAGTTGGTCCTGGGACCGTTGAAATTCTTCACTGGCTGATGCCGGTGCAAGCCGTAGTAGCTCGATTAAAAACAATAATGACCGGAGAGTGACATGCGAAAACTGATGAAAACCCTGTTGGCCGGGGCCTGTGCAACCGGGTTGCTGTTGGGCAGCGTGGCCAGCCACGCCGATGAGATCCGCGAGCGTACCCTGCGATTCGCGTTCCAGAACGTCAAGGAGCATCCACAAGGGCAGGGCGCGCAGAAGTTCGCCGACCTGCTCAGCGAGAAGAGCGGCGGCAAGATCAAGGTCCGCCTGTTCCCCGGTGGTACCTTGGGCGGCGACGTGCAAACAGTGTCGGCCCTGCAAGGCGGCACGCTGGACATCACCGTGCTCAACTCCGGCATCCTGGCGGCCCAGGCACCGGATTATGCAATGCTCGACTTCCCCTTTCTGTTCAATAACGCTGAAGAAGCCCATGCGGTGATCGACGGGCCGGTCGGCCAGAAACTGGCGGCGCAGTTGGACAGCAAAGGTCTGGTGGGCCTGGGCTACTGGGACCTGGGTTTCCGCAACCTGACCAACAGTAAGCATCCAGTGACCAAACTTGAAGACATGCAGGGCTTGAAAGTTCGCGTCATCCAGTCGCCGATCTACCTGGAAACCTTCACTGCCCTGGGCGCCAACCCTGTGCCGATGGCGTTTCCCGAGGTCTACACCGGCCTTGAGCAGCAGACCATCGACGGCCAGGAAAACCCTTTCACGGTGATCGAAGGCAACAAGTTCTACGAGGTGCAGAAGTACCTTTCAGTGACCGGCCACATTTTCAATCCGCAGTCGTTGATCATCAGCCAGAAAACCTGGAATCGCCTCAACGACGATGAGAAGGCGATGATTCGCCAGGCCGCTGCCGAGGCGCAAAAATTCCAGCGCGAAGTCACTGCGGCGAGCATGGACAAGGCGAAAGCTACGCTGGCCGGCGCGATGACCGTCAACGAAATCACCCCGGCGGAGAAAGATCGCTTCCGTGAGCGCGTGCAACCGGTGATCGACAAGTTCGCCAAATCCCTGGATGGCGACCTGGTGAAGATGATGTACGCCGAAATCGCCAAGGTGCGGGCGGCGCAGTGAGTTGAAGTGTCGTTAGCCAAGGCCTGACGCTGAATCAGACCTCAAACAGTTCAACCCTGTGGGAGCGAGCTTGCTCGCGAAAGCGGTGGATCAGCTTGCAGTGATGTTGGATGTCCCGACGCCTTCGCGAGCAAGCCCGCTCCCACAGGATTATTGTCAGTCTGTTACTGAGCGCCCGGGACCGCCAACCACTGCCCAATGACCTTCTGATAACTGCCATTCGCCTTGCTCAGGTGCAGCCACTGATCGACGTACATTTTCCACGTGGTGTCGTCCCGTGGCAGCAGGTAGGCCTTCTCGCCATATTGCAGGTAGTGGGTCGGGTTGACGGCGCACAGGCCGGGTTTGAGTTTTTGCTGATACAGCGCTTCTGATGCGTCGGTAATCATCACGTCGGCTTTCTTGTCCAGCAGCTCCTGGAAGATGGTCACGTTGTCGTGAAAGTTGAGCTGCCCTTTGGGCAGGAAGGCCCGGACGAAGGCTTCGTTGGTGCCGCCGGCCGGCTCTACCAGGCGCACCGAAGGTTGGTTGATCTGTTCGATGGTCTGGTAGCGCGCCTGGTCTTCGCAACGTACCAGCGGGATCTTGCCATCCACGTCCAGGGTGGTGCTGAAGTAGGCTTTCTTCTGGCGCTCCAGGGTCACTGAAATGCCGCCCATGCCGATGTCGCATTTTTCCGCCAATAGGTCCGGCATCAGGGTTTTCCAGGTGGTCTGCACCCATTGCACCTTGACCCCCAGGCTGGTGGCCAGCGAGCGCGCCATGTCGATGTCAATGCCTTCGTATTCGCCGGTTTCAGCTTTATAGGTATAGGGCTTGTAGTCGCCAGTAGTGCAGACCTTCAGTTCGCCGCGTTGCAGCACTTGGTCCAGATGCGAGGGCGCAGGTTGCGCCAGGGCGCTGCCGCAGAACGCCAGCAGGCCACAGATCGTCATCGTGCTTGTTATGGTTTTCATGGAAGGGACGTCTCGCAAGGGAAGGGGACAAGACGGGCCAGTGTAGTAAAAGTGTTTGCGGGCTGTCACGGGCGTCGTGGAACTCGCCGCCACGAGCGAGTTGCTCAAACTTCACAGGTTTCCTTCCCTCAGCTCTGTCATCATGGCCAATTGCACACCTTGATCGGCGAGAGCCAGTTCCAATGGACGCATCAGTCGTCAGAGTCACGCTTATGTTGATGGTCCCCGGGATCCTGTCGGTCTTTGGGGTTGCGTTCGTCTGCGCGTGGTTCATTGACAAAAAACGCGACTACTTACTGCTTCTGGCTGCTGGTTGCGGCCTGTTCGCGTGTGGCGCGATGTCACAGATTTTCGGCCTGCCGCCCGGCATCGGGCCCAACGCTGTTGTGTCCGGCGCACTGTATACCTCGGCGGTCCTGGCAGTGGCCGAAGGCGTTTTGCTGCGCTCGCAGAAGCGCTTCGGTTGGCGGCTGGATGTCGGTGTGGTATGTCTCCTCACGCTGGCGCTGGCCTGGTTTTTTTATATTGACCGTAACCTCCTTGCGCGCATCTACATCCAGAACTTTGGCTACGGCGCGATTCTGTTGGTGGCTGCGCTCAAGCTCAGATCCCTGGTGGGCGGCAGACTCGTCGACAAGGCACTGTTCTGGGTGTTGCTGGTCTTCTCGTTACATTTCTTTCCGCGAACCCTGTTGACCGTCGGGCTTTCGGCGCCTGTCGACCGGATCACTTTCGTCAACTCGGTGTTTTGGCAGGCGCTCCAGTTGTCCCTGGCGGTGCTGGGTGTTGCGCTTGCCTTTACGATTCTCGCCGCTGCCATTGCCGATGTGATCGATGACTTGCGGCGCGAGCGCGATTTCGACCCGTTGACCGGTGTCTTGAACCGGCGCGGCTTCGAGGACCAGGTGTCGTTGCTACTGATGAAGAGCCCGCGTGGCACGACGTCGCTTGCACTGTGCGACATCGACAATTTCAAGAGCATCAACGACACCCACGGTCATGACGTGGGCGATAACGTCCTGCGCGAGGTTGGACAACTTCTGCGTGCCTCGGCACGCAAACGCGACATCGTCGGTCGGCTCGGCGGCGAGGAGTTCGCCGTGCTCCTGCCGGACACCGATGCCCGGGAAGCCCATGAGTGCGCGGAGCGCTTGAGAATGGCCATCGAGCACGGTGGTTGCGCCACACTGGATGCTGTCGGGCCGGTCACCGCGAGCTTTGGTGTCGGCAGCCTAGGCCCCAAGGAAACCTGGCAGAGCCTGTACAAACGCGTTGATAGCTTGCTTTACCAGGCGAAGCGAGCCGGGCGTAACCAGACGGTGGCGGATGAGTTGTCACATCGGTTCGACAGGCAGGCTGAGGTTGAGTCCTGAGCAAGCGCCCTGGTCCAAGGACGATGAGGTTCAGGGCTGTTCAAGACTGGCCAGATAGGCGCAAAACATATCGGCCATTGCCTGCGCGTATTTTTCAATCTCCGCAGGCGAGCGAGGCGTTGCTGAAAACTGTTTACCTCCGGCACTGAGCGTCGTGGTGATCAAGTCGGCGGCCAGTGTTCGGTGTTCCGCCGCTGCCGTGGGCAGCACCTCTTGCATGAAGAGTCCCATCGCCTGTTCCGTCGAAGCCCTGGCCTCTTGCGCCTCGGGGGCGTCACGGTAAAGCGGCGCGGCGTCGCTGAGTGCGACACGGATCAGCGCCTCATCGCATTCCGATTGGATAAACGCCTGCACAAGTGTACGCAGCCGTTCGAAGGGTAATTTGCCGTTGTCCTGAAGGATATTGCGCAACATCTCGCACGTCTGGCGCCATTCATCACTTTGCAGTCGGAACAGGATCGCCGCTTTGTTGGGAAAGTACTGATACACCGAACCGACGCTCACCCCGGCCCTCTCAGCCACGCGCGCCATGGTGAAGCGCCGCGCGCCTTGCGTTGCCAAAACCTGAACAGCGGCTTGCAGAACGGCGGAGACCAGTTCGGTCGAGCGTGCCTGTCGGGGTTGTTTTCTCGAGGAAATCTGTGGGCTTGAGCGCTCGGACATGAATGGATGAGCCTTGTAGGGGGAATGCGAATAGGAAATGCGACGAGGTGTTTGTATTCTGAATGCGACGAATTGATCGCATTTTAGTCGTCCCCCAAACGGCACTCAACGACTTCCTCTGGTATGACTCTCATGACTCACAAACATACGCATCCTGCTTCTTCGGCGACCTCTGGGGACGCCGGCGCCAATCCGGTGTTGAAGCTACTTCCACTGACCCTGACGGTGTTCATCGGCTTCCTGACGATAGGCATGCAATTGCCCGTCTTGCCCTTGCATCTGCACGACACGCTGGGCATGGGCACGCTGGTGATAGGCCTGGTGGTGGGCGCGCAGTTCGCCGCGGCGCTGTTTTCGCGTTCCTGGGCCGGCAACTTCGCCGATATCCGCGGCACCAAGCGTGCGGTGATTGCCGGCCTGGTGACAGCGGCCTGTTCCGGCCTGATGTACCTGGTTTCCCTGGCGTTTGTCGAGGTGCCGGTGGTTTCAGTCTGGCTGCTGCTCTTGGGCCGAGTCATCCTGGCCATGGGCGAAAGCCTGATCGTCACCGGCGCGCTGGGCTGGGGCATTGGTTTGGTCGGCCCGCAACATGCGGGCAAGGTCATGGCCTGGAATGGCATCGCCATGTACGGCGCCTTTGCCTTGGGGGCGCCGGCGGGCGTGTTTCTGAATGCTGCGTGGGGGTTCATGGGCATTGCCGTGAGCTCGGTATTCATCCCGCTGCTGGCACTGCTGGTTGTTGCCAATGTCACCGCTGTCGCCCCCACGGCGACCCGGCGCACGCCGTTCTACCAAGTGCTGGGCACTGTATGGACCCCGGGCCTGGGGCTGGCGTTTTGCAGTGTCGGGTTCGGGGTTGTCACCGCGTTCATCGCTCTGTTGTTCGCCAGCAGGGGCTGGGGCAACTCGTCGCTGGCCTTCACCGCGTTCGGCCTGGCGTTCATTGGCGCTCGCCTCTTGTTTGGGCATCTTCCGGACAAGCTTGGCGGTGCGCAGGTGGCGTTGGTCTGTGTTGTCATCGAGGCCGTCGGGCTGCTGCTGATCTGGGGGGCCGACACCGCGCTTGTCGCTTACCTGGGGACTGCATTGACCGGGTTTGGCTATTCGCTCGCCTTCCCGGGGTTCGGGGTGGAAGCGGTGCGGCGCGCGCCGGCGCAAACTCGCAGCCTCGCCATGGGGGCTTATGTTGCGTTCCTGGATATTTCCCTGGGCCTCACCAGTCCGCTGGCCGGTGTGTTGGCGAGTGGCTGGGGCATCGAGGCTGTTTACCTTGGCGGCGCCGTGACTGTCGCACTTTCCTTTGGGGTCGCCTTGATGTTGTTGATGGGGCGGGCCGATGGGAAGCAGGCCGTACCCGTTCACTATAAATCTTGAGCCATCCATGGGGCACAGCGGTTCGCGATCTACGGTGGTTGATCGGAACTCCCGGCGCAGGGGGGCTCGTCAGCTGCCCTGGGCCTGCTCGGCCATCAGCTGTACAAGCAGGCGCACTGGCTCGGTCAGGCTTTGCGGAGCGCGGTGGACGAGGCCGATGTCGCGATGGAAGGTATGTGAGCCCAGGTCCAGGACCCGCACCCCGGCAGGCCAGTCGTGATGGGCTGCGGTCTGGGGAACCAACGCGATGCCGACGCCTCTTTCCACCAGTTTGATGATCGCGTCCAGTTCGTCCAACTCGCAGACCTCCCGCAGGGGGATGTGCATCTGGCGCAGGAAGCGGTCCACCTGCCGGCCACCAAAGGATGAGCGGTCATAACGGATGAACGGCTGACTGGCGAGCAATCCGGCCCAGTCATCCCCCGGCACATCGCGGGGTACGATCAGGCGGTAGGGTTCCTGGATCAGGGTGGTCCAGCGCAGATCGCTCTGCAATGAGAAAGGTGGGCGAATGATGGCTGCGAGGTCGATTTCGCCGACGTCCACCAAGTTGATCAGCTCGATCGACAGACCGGGAATCACCCGCGTCCGGCAGTGTGGGCACTGGCGGTGGAACTGTGCCAAGGCGTCCGGCAGAAATGAACGCTGGACTGACGCGATGGCGCCGATGTTCATCAATACGCTGGCCGGTGTGCCGACGCTGGAGGAGCCCAGGTTGTCGTATTGGCGAAGCAGCTCCTGGGCTTGCAGCAGGATCTGATGGCCCCTGCGGTTCAGGTGGGCCGAGCGTCCCTTGCGATCGAAGATCTCGAAACCAAGTTCGGCCTCCAGGCGTTGCATCTGGGCGCTCACGGCTGCCTGGGTGAGGCCAATGCGGTGGCCGGCGGCGGCGAAAGTGCCTTCGCGGGCGACGGCGATGAGGGTTTTCAGTTCTTTGATCATTCACAAAGAATAATTGTGTTTCTGACTAATTTATATTGATTTTATTATTTCAAGTGCGGCGCTAGGCTTGTTTCTCTCTTGCGAAAACGACCGGTGTCCTGATGAGTCTTTCTCCCTTTCATTTGGCTATTCCCGTTTACGATCTTGCGGCAGCCCGTACTTTTTACGCGGATGTGTTCGGACTGCCAGAAGGTCGTTCCAGTGCGCAATGGGTCGATTTCAACTTCTACGGTCATCAGTTGGTGATCCATGAACACCCGAAGACGGCGTCCCAGGAAAGCGTCCACAGCAACCCGGTCGATGGCCACGACGTTCCGGTTCCGCACTTTGGTGTGGTATTGGGTTGGGCAGAGTGGGAAGCACTGGCCGAGCGCTTGAAGTCCTTTGGTACTGAGTTTGTGATCGAGCCTTATATCCGCTTCCAGGGGCAGGTGGGCGAGCAGGCGACGATGTTTTTGTTCGACCCTTGTGGCAACGCGCTGGAGTTCAAGGCGTTCAAGGATATGAGTCAGTTGTTTGCGAAGTAACGCATACGATCTGCTGAACACTGAGCCTTGTGGTGAGGGGATAAATCGTCTCGCCACAGCGGGTTTCTCTATCAGCGCGAAATGATCCCGTGATCGATCGCGTATTTCACCAGCGCCGCGGGTTTGTCGATGTTGAGCTTGCGGCGGATGCTCAGGCGGTGGGTTTCTACTGTCCGTACGCTGATGTCCAGCTCCCGGGCCATTTCCTTGTTATTCAGCCCCTGGACCATTTTGGACAGCACCTGGCTCTCCCGCGGCGTCAGTTCGTTATCGGTGTTTTGGTCTGTGGCGAGCCGTTGGGCAATCTCGGCGCTGTAGAAGGTGCCGCCGCTGATGATGGCTTCGATGGCCGCGATGATCTCCCGCGACGGCGCGTTCTTGAGCACGTAGCCGCTGGCGCCGGATCGCACGGATTCGCTGACGTACTCATAATTGTCGTACATGCTGAGGATGAGGATCTTGAGGCTGGGGTATTGCTTGCCCAGCAAACGAGTCAGTTCCAGCCCGTTCATGTCCTTGAGGCTGATGTCCATCAACAGCAGGTCCGGTTGGCAGCGACCGACCATCTCGATCGCTTGCGCGCCGTTCTCGGCTTCGCCCACCACCTCCAGCCGGGGCATCACGGACAGCAGGGCCCTGATGCCGTCGCGGACCAGGGAGTGGTCGTCGACCAGCGCGACGCGGATTACGGGGGGCAGGTTCATTGGCAGGTGCTCTTGTGGGAGTGGGCGCGCATCAGCTTTCTGTCGCCGACAGGTTCATGGGCAGCAGGATGTCCAGCTCGCTTCGCCCCGGCACCGACGTCAACTCCAGTCGTCCGCCGAAATGCTCGACCCGTTCGCGGATATTGCGCAGGCCGATGCCGCTATGGCCACGTTCGACCTGTGGGACGTTGAAACCCATCCCGTCGTCCACCACCGTCAGGCGCAAGGACTGGCCGGAGCCGAACAAGGTGATGCCGACGCTTTTCGCACCGGCGTGACGCTCGATATTGGTCAGGGCTTCCTGGGCAATGCGAAACAGCGAGACCGGCGCTCCATTTTCCAGGCGGCAATCGAATTCGTTGCTTCGGTAGGACACCTCCAGCCCGCTGCGTTGCTGGAACTCTGCTGCGAGTTGGCCGATGGCGGCAGGCAGGCCCAGGGTGTCGAGCAGGGAAGAGCGCAAGTCGTGGGAGATGCTGCGAATCTCGCCGATGGCTTCGCCGAGTCGGTCTGTCGCGTTTTTCAAAATGCCCAGGCCGTTTTCCTGGCCGTTTTCAAGCACATGACTGGCCAGTTCGAACTGGAATTTTATCGACACCAGCAACTGGCTGATGCCGTCGTGAAGTTCGCGAGACACTCGCGAACGCTCTTCCTCCTGCAAGCTGACGATGCGCTGGTTCAACCGCTGCAGCTTTTTGTCGGCCAGCCGGTGTTCGCTGACGTTGAGGGTCATGCCGCCGGCAAACACCAGCAGGACCGCGACCAATGCGATGGCAGCGATGGCCTGCATGGTGGTGTGGATGCCCTGGGCCACTTCATCGCGGGCTTGCTGGGTGGCGCGCTCGACATCCTCCAGATAGATCCCGGTACCGAGCATCCAGCCCCAGCGATCGAGCATCACCACGTAGGCGAGCTTGTCGGTCACTTGGCCGGAGGAGGGCTTGTTCCAGGCATAGCGCTGGAAACCTTCGCCGGATTCGGCACTCTTGAGCAGCGCCTGGATCACCGGCAGGCCGTGGGGATCCTTCATGTCCCAGAGGTATTGCCCCACCAGTTCCGACTGCCGGGCGTGCATCAGGCTGCGGCCCTGGCGGTCGTACACGAAAAAATAGCCGTTGATGCCGAAGCTGAGCTTGCGCAGTTCCTCCAGGACTTGCTGCTGCGCGCGTTCGTCGCCCAAACCGCCGTTATACAGTGGGGCGATCAGGCTCTGCGCCATCTCGACATAGTTTTTCAACTCGGCGCGCTTGCTCGCCAGGATGCTGTCTTCGATCAATTGGGCCTGTTGATCGCCTAACTGGCGATTGAGCGAGATCACCAGTGCGCAGATGACGGCAATCGCCAGGACCAGGGGCAGGATCCCGAGGGCGACGATTTTGTGTTTGAGCAGCATCTGTACTCCTGTCCGGATTCGGCGGCGGGGAGGTGGATGGCGGGCATCATATGTCAAACCCATGTGCGAGGCATAAACCTGTGGAATATGGCCATCTACGTAGAACTACGTAGATGGCCCGTACGTAGTACTGCGGATTTATTTATTGACGACTTACAGGGATATTGGGCCGGCTCCGAATAGCCGGGGCACACTATAAAAACAATCGCCGCAATCCACTGGATATCGGCAGGAGACACGCAATGACAACCCGTCTGGTTAAACACCTCGCCTGGTTTGCCGTGGCTGTTCTGGGAGCCTGTGCGTTGAGTGTCGTGGCCTTGCGCCGCGGCGAACCCATCAACGCCCTCTGGATCGTCGTCGCAGCCGTGGCCATCTACCTGGTCGCCTACCGCTACTACAGCCTCTTCATCGCCAATAACGTGAT